>JBQNAO010000026.1:0-31428 GCA_052170415.1 Ottowia sp.
AAATCATCACCGGCCCCAACATGGGCGGCAAAAGCACCTACATGCGGCAAGTGGCGCTCATCGCCCTGCTGGCCAGCATGGGCAGCTACGTGCCCGCCCAAAGCTGCCGCCTGGGCCCGCTGGACGCCATCCACACCCGCATCGGCGCGGCCGACGACCTGGCCAACGCCCAATCCACCTTCATGCTGGAGATGACCGAAGCCGCGCAAATCCTGCGCAGCGCCACCGCCCAATCACTGGTGCTCATGGACGAAATCGGGCGTGGCACCAGCACCTACGACGGCCTGGCCCTGGCCGGCGCCATCGCCGCCTGGCTGCACGACAAGGCGCAGTGCTTCACCCTGTTTGCCACGCACTACTTTGAACTCACCGAATTCGCCGCCCGCCACCGCGCGGCGGTGAACGTGCACGTCAGCGCCGTCGAAACCGACGACGGCGGAAACAGCGCAGGCAGCGGCGCAGGCGGCATCGCCTTCCTGCACGAAATCCGCCCCGGCCCCGCCAGCCGCAGCTACGGCGTGCAAGTGGCCCGTCTGGCCGGCATGCCCGCCGCCGTGCTCCACCACGCCCGCCACGCCCTGACCGAGCTGGAACAAGCCGCCGCCGGCCAGCAGCGCCAGGCCGACCTCTTCGCCCCGCCCCCCGCTCCCGCTGAAGCCCCCCAGCCCCCCCCCGACGCCTTGCGCCAGGCCCTGACCGCGCTGGAGCCTGACCAAATCAGCCCGCGCCAGGCGCTGGAAGCGCTCTATCAGCTCAAAACCCTGCTTTGACTCCGCTTCGGGGGGGCAATTTGTAACAAGGCCGGCCCGAAAAACCCGTTTTGCTCTGATTTTTGTAGCTGCGATCGCAGCAACCACGGGCGCTGCGGCCGTTTTGCCCTTTTCCGGCTGTTGTTACATTTGGCGGCGCGCATGGGTTTGCCGAATATGGGGCGGCCGCTTGATTTGCAGAAAGTGGAGCGCCGGGGGCATGCCACGATTTCTGCCAATAATGAATTTGTGGAATCAGTCAATCATTATCGGAAATATTGGCGGGCGCAATATTTGATGAATTGAATCGGAAAAATAATGGCTTGAAAGACGATGCCGTGCCCGATGATTCCTTTCCCTTTGTTTCGATTGATGATTATGTGAAGGAAAGGAATCTGCGCGTGGATGTCATCAAAATGGATATTGAAGGCGGGGAAGGAGATGCCCTGAAAGGCGCGCAACGCACCTTGCGGGAAATGAAGCCGAGGCTGATGATTTCCGTCTATCACAAACATGATGACCTGTGGGCCCTGAGGGAGCGGATTCAGGCGGCAAATCCTGAATATGCATTTTATTTCGGGCATCACACGCCGGTGCAGTGGGAATCCATTTTGTATGCGGTTTGAATGGCGATGATTTTTTGTTGCCGCAGTGGGGCGGATTGGAAAATACGCCGGGCTGCGGTTTTTATGGCGGGCTTGGGGCGCGCTTTATTTGCCGCTTTATTTCGCTTGTGGCGCACAAAATCCGCTATGCTTTGCAGCCGTATTCACTTTTTGCAGCGGGCCTTGCGGCCCTGTTTTTGATCCGTGTCTGATTCCCATCCTGTGCGCGCTGAAGACAAGCGCGGTTTTTTTCGCAAATTGATCGAGTTTGTCAATCCGGGCGTTGATTCGACCGAGGAGCTGATCGGCGCGCTGGCCGAGGCGGAGGACAAGCAGCTCATCGGCGCAGACAGCCGCGTGATGCTCGAAGGCGTGCTGCGGCTGGCGGACATGACGGCCGGCGATGCAATGGTGCCCACGCCGCGCATGGTCATGCTCGATATCGACGCGCCCTACGAGCCGCTGCTGCGCACGGTGATAGACACGGCGCATTCGCGCTTTCCGGTCTATCAGGGCGAGCGCGAGAACGTGATCGGCATCTTGCTGGCCAAGGATTTGCTCAAGCTCCAGCCCTCGCCGGGTTTGAGCCTGCGCACGCTGCTGCGCGCGCCCATGTTCGTGCCCGAGAGCAAGGGGCTGAACGATTTGCTGCGCGCCTTTCGCATCAACCGCACGCACATGGCCATCGTGGTCGATGAGTTCGGCCGCATGGCGGGGCTGATCACGATTGAGGATGTGCTGGAGGAAATCGTGGGCGAGATCGAGGACGAGTTCGACGAAGACCAGGAAAACGGCGACATCTTTGCCCTGGCCGACGGCACCTGGCGCGTGGCCGGGCACACGACGCTGGAAAAGTTCAACGAAGCCTTCGGCGTGGAGCTGGGCACGGTGGCCGATGCCGATTTGCCCGTGGCCTTTGACACCATAGGCGGGCTGGTGGCGCACGAGATGGGGCGCGTGCCCGCGCGCGGCGAGCAGTGCTCGCTGGGCGGCTTGCAGTTGCGTGTGCTGCTGGCCAAGGGCGGCGCGGTGCGCTGGTTTCGCGTGCAGCCGGCGCAGCCGCAGGGCGGGCAGGGGGGCGCGCAATGAAACGCATCGCCTTGCCCCCATGGCTGTTTTTCGCGCTGGCGGCGCTGGCCGGGCTGATGCAGGCTGCCGCGCTGGCTGATCCCTGGCAGGGGCAGCCGCGCTGGTGGCTGCAACTGATCAGCCTGGCGGCGCTGACGGCGCTGCTGGCGCGCCAGGTCCGGCGCCTGCCTGAAAAGCCGCAGGCAGGTTCGCACTCAATGTCGCCCCCGGACTCGGATGCCCGCCCCCGGGCGGCGCGCTGGCTGGCCCGGTTGGGCCTGGCGGGATCGGGCCTGGTGAGATCGGGGTTTTGGCCCGGCTTTGCCCTGGGCTGGTTTTTTGCGCTGGGCTGGCTGGCGGGCACGTTCTGGTGGCTGTTCATTTCCATGCACACCTATGGCGGGCTGGCTGCGCCGCTGGCGGCGCTGGCGGTGCTGGCGCTGGCGGCGTTTCTGGCGCTGTATTACGGCGTGGCCGCCGGGCTGTTCGTGGTCTGGGCGCCGCGCAGTCGGCAGGGGCTGGCGCCCGTGCGCAGCGCCGCGCTGCTGGCCGCGCTGTGGACGCTGGCCGAGCTGGCGCGCGGCGGCTGGCTGACCGGCTTTCCCTGGGGCGCGGGCGGCTATGCGCATCTGGACGGCCCCTTCATCCCGCTGGCGCGCTGGGCGGGGGTGTATGGCCTGGGGCTGGTGGCCACGTTTACCGCTGCGGTGGCCGCCCTGATGACGCTGCACGAAAGCGATCTGGAAGAGCGTGCGCAGAACCTGCTCATCGTCTTCGGCCTGGTTTCCTGGCTGTGGTGGCTGGGGCAGGAGGCCAAGACCGCCAGCGCCAGCGCCGCCTTGCCGCCCGCGCCCGTGGCGCTGCTGCAGGGAAACATTCCGCAAGACGAAAAATTCGTGCCCGGCACGGGCGTGATCGACGCGCTCACCTGGTATGGCAAGGAGCTGGCCCGCCCGCGCGCCAGCCTGGTCATCGCCCCGGAAACGGCCGTGCCCGTGCTGCCCGATCAGCTGCCCGAGGGCTACTGGCCGGCGCTGCTGGCGCGCTACCAGCGCCCCGGCAGCGGCCAGGCCGCCCTCATCGGCGTGCCCTTTGGCGATCTGGAAAACGGCTACACCAATTCCGTCATGGGCCTGGCGCCGGGGCAGACGTCCGACGGTTATTACCGCTACGACAAGCATCACCTGGTGCCCTTTGGCGAATTCATCCCGCCGCTGTTTCACTGGTTCGTGCGGATGATGAACATCCCTTTAGGCGACTTCGAGCGCGGCCCTCTCGTGCAGCCTTCCTTTGCCTGGCAGGGCCAGCGCCTGGCGCCCAACATTTGCTACGAAGACCTTTTTGGCGAAGAGCTGGCCGCCCGCTTTGCCGCGCCGGATCACGCGCCCACGGTCTTTGTCAACCTCAGCAACATCGCCTGGTTTGGCGACGGCGTGGCCATAGACCAGCACCTGGCCATCAGCCGCATGCGCGCCATCGAGTTCGAACGCCCCATGCTGCGCGCCACCAACAGCGGCGCAACGGCCATCATCGAGGCCGACGGCCAGGTCAGCGCCGCCTTGCCGCGCAGCACGCGCGGCGTGCTCACCGGCCACTACACCGGCCACACCCACCTCACCCCCTACGCCCGCTGGGCCAGCCAGGCTGGCCTGCTGCCCCTGTGGCTGCTCTGCGCCGCCCTGGCCCTGCTTTGCGCCCGCCTGCCCTGGGGGCGCAAGGGCCGCAAAAGGCGCTAAGGCCGCAAAGAGGCGCGAAAACCCTGCCCCGGGGCGTGGGGCAGGGCAGTTATCCACAGAAAATTCCTGAATTGATAGCGCGCTTCGCAGTATTTACGGGCGCTGCGGCCGGTCTGCCTAGTTCATGAGCAAATTTATGCAAGCAAGTGTTGCAGCGCTGGGCTGATCGAACCGCGCCTATTTCTTCGCCTTGTCCCTTGCGCGCCCCCGGTTTGCCGTGCAAGGGCGCAGTCAAGCCGTGAGAGCTGCCGAAAGGGCGGAATGCGGGCGGTGAATGCGGCCGTTATGCGAGGTGTTTTCTCGGGGCGCTTTCATGCCGCATTTCTGGAACGTTTCAGGCGCTTTTCGGGGGCTTCTCGGGCTATGCGGCAGGCAAGTTATCCACAATTTGCTTGAAAAAGCATAGCGCCCTTCGCAGTGTTTACGGGCGCTGCGGACGGTCTGCCTGATTCATGAGCAAATTCATGCAAGCAAGTGTTGCAGAGCCGGGCTAGTCGGGCCACACCTCGCGGCGCTGGCGGATGTCGTCCACGGCTTCGCTGCCGAAGTCCGGGTGGTGCAGCCAGGCCAGCAGGCGGCGGGCGGTGGCTTCGGCGCTGACGAGCTGGCCTTCGGCCTTGAGTGCGGCGAAGCGGCCCTGGGCGGGGAAGTCGGCTTCGGGCGCGCTGCGCAGGTGTTGCTGCATGTCGGTGTCGATCACGCCGGGGGCGATGGAGCAAACGCGCGCGCCGTGGGGGCGGGCCGCTTCTTCCAGCGCCAGGCAGCGGGTGAGGTGATCCAGCCCGGCCTTGACGGCGCAGTAGGGCGCTTGCGCGGCCAGGGGGCGGCGGCCCAGGCCGGAGGAAATATTGAGCACCTTGCGCGCAGCGGGCCAGTCGCGCGTGGCGCTGAGAAAGGCCGCGCACAGCAGCAGCGGCGCTTCCAGCCCGGCGCGGATGGATTGCGACAGCCCGGCCAGATCGGCCGCGTCGCTGCCAGCCGAGCGTGTGTCGCCCAGCCTGCTGATGCGCGGAATCACGCCCGCGTTGTTGATGAGCGCGGCGCTGCCAAAGCGCCCCGGCGGCACGGCTTGCAGCCACTCGGCCAGGCGGCGGGCGGCGGCGGGCGCGTCCGTCAAATCCTGCTGCCACTGCACCAGCTGCGCGCCGCTTTGCCGCGCCTGCTCTTGCAGCGCCGCCAGCGGCTGGCGCGAGAAGGTCAGCAGCGTGCAGCCCGCCTCGCCCAGCAGCTGCTCAGCCAGCGCCCGCCCCAGGCCGCGCGACGCGCCGGTGAGGATGAAGAGTTTTTCTGTTTGCGCAGTCATGGCGGTATACCTCGAGAAAGTTCTTGAAAAGTGAATAACCCACAATCTGTAAAATAGTATTTCTAGTGCAACTGCTTAGAACAACATTGAACGCGTTTGGTGCGAGTTGAATGGATGCAGCCTGAATTCATTCGGCTTTTTATTAATTGCAGGCAGGAGATTCATCATGGGTTTTTTTGATTTTGTTTGCGATGCCATTGATGGCGTGGTCGATGTGGCAAGCAGCGTTGCAAGCGGTGCGGTTGATGCGGCAGGCAGCGTTGTGAGTGGTGCGGTTGACGTTGCAGACTGTGTCGTAAGTGGTGTGGTCGATGTGGCAGGCAGTGTTGCAAGCGGTGCAGCTGATGTTGCTGTGGGCGCGGTTGATGGCGCTATCAGTGTTGCGGATAGTGTTGTAGACACCATTGCTGAAAACCCGGGCAAATCCCTGCTTGTGGCTGCTGGCACTGTGGCGACTGGCGGCGTTGCATTGGCTGCCGCTCCGGCAATTGCGGCGGCCGCTGGCAGCGCGGGTTTGTTGGGAGCAGCCAGCACGGGTACTGCTATCAGCACGCTTTCTGGCGCTGCTCTTACCAATGCATCGTTGGCCGCTTGCGGTGGCGGCGCAATCGCTGCGGGCGGAGGCGGCATGGCTGCCGGCACGGCAGTTATTGCCAGCGCTGGCGCTGGTCTTGGCGGCGCTGCAACGGCAGGTATTGCCACGGTGACAAGCCAAGACGACTGATGCATCAAAAAACATACCTGCGGCAGGCGGCGGTCTGTGGCGCGCCGCCTGCCTAGAAATACCGGGTTTCGTGCGGATGCGCTTCGAAGGTTCGTGCGCTATCTGAAAACGGCATTGTCCGAATCACAAGAAATACCGAAATCCGCTAGCTGTTGAAATCCAGCGCCTTGGTGTGCTTTCTTGCGCTTCAATGCCGTGTGGCGTCAAACTGATTGAGTTCAGCCAGGAAAGCCCGCTCCGCAATCCAGCCTTGGGCAGCGTCCCGGACGCTTGTTCAAAGTCCGGGGCTGCGGCTGCGGGCGGTGTCTGGTTTCACCGAAAAGAACGCCTCCATCGCACGGTTTTCCGGGCTTGGGCGCTATCCAATCCGTAGCGAAAGAAACGATGCTTTTCGATGCGCGGGGGCGTGAGGCTGCCTTCGGGTTCAGGCTTTGACGAAATCGGGCGGCGGCGGGCTGCCTGCGGAGAGGGTGAGCACTTCGTAGCCCGTGGGGGTGACGAGCACGGTGTGCTCCCACTGGGCCGAGAGGCTGCGGTCGCGGGTGACGACGGTCCAGCCATCGCCCAGCACTTTGACGTCGGGGCGGCCCAGGTTGAGCATGGGCTCGATGGTGAAGATCATGCCGGGGCGCAGTTCGGGGCCGGCGCCGGGGCGGCCGTAGTGCAGCACTTGCGGCTCTTCGTGAAAGTTCTGCCCGATGCCGTGGCCGCAGTATTCGCGCACCACGGAAAGGCGCTGGCCCTCGGCAAATTTCTGAATGGCGTGGCCGATGTCGCCCAGATGCGCGCCGGGCTTGACTTGCATGATGCCCAGCCACATGGCCTCGTAGGTCAGGCGGCTGAGCCGCCGCGCGGCGCTGGAGCACTCGCCCACTTCAAACATGCGGCTGGTGTCGCCATACCAGCCGTCCTTGATGACGGTGACGTCCACATTCAGCACATCGCCCTTTTTCAGCGGCTTTTCGGCCGGAATGCCGTGGCAGACCACATGGTTGAGCGAGGTGCACACATGCCCCGGATAGGGCGGATAGCCCGCCGGCTGGTAGCCGATGGTGGCCGAGCGCGTGCCCTGCTGGCGCATGCACTCGGCAGCCAGCCGGTCGATTTCCAGCGTGGTGATGCCGGGGCGAATGTGGGGCGTGATGGCATCGAGCACCTCCGAGGCCAGGCGGCAGGCCAGGCGCATGGCGGCGATGCCGGGTTCGTCTTTGATGATGATTTCGGTCATGGGGCGCGGATTATCCGCAGCCATTGCCCGCCGCCGAGGGCGCTTCGCGGCAGATGCGAGAGGATTTGCGCTGGGTCAGAAACTGCGCAAAAGCAGCGCGGGCGGACTCTAGAATTTGCGGCTTTTTTACGCAGCCGCAGGCGTTTTGCGCAGCGGTTTTTTGTTTTTCCTTTGATTGATTGCACCGTGCCTTCTTCTGCCAGCGCCTTTTTCCCCGGCAATTTGTTTGTCGTCTCGGCCCCCAGCGGGGCGGGCAAATCCAGCCTGGTGCGCGCGCTGCGCCAGGCCGATGCGGACATCAGCGCTTCGATTTCGCACACCACGCGCGCGCCGCGCGGGCAGGAAGTGCACGGGCGCGAATACTTTTTCGTCAGCGAGGCCGAATTCATCCGCATGAGCGAGCAGGGCGAATTCATCGAATGGGCGCATGTGCACGGCAGGCGCTACGGCACCTCGCGGCAAAACATCGAAACGCAGCTTCAGGCCGGCTGCGACGTGCTGCTGGAAATCGACTGGCAAGGCGCCTTGCAGGTCAAGCGGCAATTTCCCCAGGCCACGCTCATGTTCGTGCTGCCGCCCGGCTGGGACGAATTGCGCGCCCGCCTGGAGCGCCGCGGCGAAGACGCGCCCGAGGTGATTGAAATGCGCCTGCAAAATGCCCGCGAGGAACTGGCGCAAGCCGAAAAATTCGATTTCGTTATAATTAATGACATATTTGACAATGCCTTGCGCGAGATGCAAACCATAGTCAATGCCCAGCGCCTTCGCTATCCGACCCGCCGCCTGGCGCGCGCTTCGATATTCGAGGCGCTGGGAATATGAAAACCCCGGTTGTGAAAATGGCCCGATTTTCATGACCGGGTTTTTTGATTGTTTTTTGGATTTTATTTCTGGATATTGAAAAATGGCCCGCATTACCGTTGAAGACTGCCTGCAACAAATCCCCAACCGCTTTCAGCTCGTGCTCGCTGCCACCTACCGCGCCCGCATGCTGCACCAGGGCCACACGCCCAGGCTGGAGAACGTGACCAACCGCCCCAACGTCACCGCCCTGCGCGAAATCGCCGCCGGCAAAGTCGGGCTGGAGATGCTGCGCAAAGTCTCCTGACCCCGCCAGGCCGCCCAGCTCCCAGGCCGCCAGCCAGGCGGCCGCCCAGCGCCGCAAGGCGCTTTTTCTTTTTCCCCTTTTTCTCCTCATCTGGCGGCCCGGCTTTTCCCTCGCTTTCGTGAAAACCACGCACCGCCCAGACACACCATGAACCCACCCGGGCCGCAAGAGCTGCCAAGCTCGCCAGACCTTCCCGCCAGCCAGTTTGCCGACGCGCCGCTGGACGAAGCCGCCCAGGCCCGCCTGGCCGCCCTGGAGGCGCAACTGGGCTACCTCACGCCCGGCGAAATGCACACCCTGCGCCGCGCCTACCGCTTTGCCAACCGCGCCCACCAGGGGCAAATGCGCAAAAGCGGCGAGCCCTACATCACCCACCCCATCGCCGTCGCCGCCCAGTGCGCGCAGTGGCAGCTTGACATTGACGCCCTGTGCGCCGCCTTGCTGCACGACGCGATGGAAGACTGCGGCGTCACCCGCGAAGACCTGGTGCAAGCCTTCAACCCTACCGTGGCCGCGCTCGTCGATGGCCTGACCAAGCTGGACAAACTCGAATTCAACACGCGCGAGGAAAACCAGGCCGAGTCCTTCCGCAAGATGCTGCTGGCCATGGCGCGCGACGTGCGCGTGCTGCTCGTCAAACTGGCCGACCGCCTGCACAACATGAGCACCATGGGAGACATGCCCCGCAGCAAATGGGGCCGCATCTCGCGCGAAACGCTGGACATCTACGCCCCCCTGGCCTACCGCCTGGGCCTGCACCACGTCTTTCGCAGCCTGCAGGACATGGCCTTTCGCCACCTCAAGCCCTGGCGCTACGCCATCCTGGCCAAAGCCGTGCGCCGCGCCCAGCAGCGCCGCCGCGAACTCACCGACAAAGTCGTCAAGGATGTGCAGGCCACCCTCGCCGCCGCCGGCCTGAGCGCGCAAATCAGCGACCGCGAACGCACCCTCTACTCGCTCTACAGCCGCATGAGCGGCAAGCGCCTGTCTTTTGCCCAGGTCAGCGACCTCTACAGCGTGCGCATCGTCACCGGCAGCCGCGCCGCCTGCTACGCCGCCCTGGGCTGCCTGCACCAGCTCTACAAACCCGTGCCCGGCCAGTTCAACGACTACATCGCCAACCCCAAGCCCAACGGCTACCAGTCCCTGCACACGACCGTCGTCGGCCCCGCCCACATCCACATCGAATTTCAAATCCGCACCGAGCAAATGGACCAGATCGCCGAAAGCGGCGTTACCGCCCACTGGCTCAACCACCAGGGCCAGGCCGGCGCCATCAGCGCCGGCGCGCAATGGTTTCAGTCCCTGCTCGAAATCCAGGGCGAAACCCGCGACGCCGCCGAGTTCTGGGACCACGTCAAGGTCGATCTGGAGCCCGACTCCGTTTACGTCTTCACCCCCAAGGGCCGCGTCATGTCGCTGCCCCAGGGCGCCACCGCCATCGACTTTGCCTACGCCATCCACAGCAGCATCGGCGACCAGGCCACCGGCGCCACCATCAACGGCCAGCAGGCCCCGCTGCGCACCGCCCTGAAAAACGGCGACATCATCGAAATCGCCACCGACCCCCAATCCACCCCCAACCCCGCCTGGCTGGCCTTCGTGCGCACCGGCCGCGCGCGCTCGCGCATCCGCCACTATCTCAAAAACCTCGCCCAAACCGACTCCTTCGCGCTGGGCGAAAAACTGCTGGCCCAGGCCCTGCGCGCCGAAGGCGTGCCCCAACTGCCCCCGCCCGAGCACCCCGCCTGGGCCAGCCTGCTGGCCTTCGCCGCCAGCGCCTCGCGCGAAGACCTGCTCACCGAAATGGGCCAGGGCAAGCGCATCGCCAGCGTTGCCGCCCGCCACCTGGCCGCCCAACTGGCCGCAGCCGGCCAAAAACGCGACGCCCTGCTGCTCTCGCGCGAGCGCTACACCGCCCACGAACAACTCTCGCAAGGCACCATCGTCCTGGACGGCAGCGAAGGCCCCGCCGTGCACTACGCCCCCTGCTGCCACCCCATCCCCGGCGACGCCCTGCTCGGCCACATCGAACGCGGCAAGGGCCTGGTCGTTCACATCAGCGACTGCCCCCTGGCCCGCCGCGAACAGGCGCGCGACGCCGAACAATTCGTCGCCGTCGAATGGGCCGACGAACCCAGCCGCCCCTTTGAAGCCGGCATCACCCTCACCCTGGCCAACAGCAAAGGCGCGCTTGCCCGCGCCACCGCCACCCTGGCCGCCGCCGGCGCAGACATCACCCGCATCGAAATGGAACACACCGCCGGCCAAAGCGCCGTCGACGTGCGCATGCTCATCAGCATCGCCGACCAGGCCCACCTGCAAGCCGTCCTGCGCCAATTGCGCCGCGCCAGCGCCGTGCTCCAGGCCGAACGCACCCGCAGCGAAACCCCCGCCTGACCCCCGGCCCGCCAGGCAAGCGCCTCCCGCGCCCGCCCGCGCTGCCTTATCTGCCTTATTACGGCTGCGGCCCCAGCAGCAACTCATCCAGCCCCGCGCACAGGCAATGCAGGGCCAACTGCTGCGCCTCCAGCACGCGCGGCAGCGCCGAATGCGCAATCGGAACCAGCACATCCGCCTCCTGCAAAGGCAGGGCGGCGGCCGCGTCGCCCTCTGCCGCCGCCAGGGCCACCACCTGCAAATCGCGCTCATGCGCGGCCCGCACGGCAGGCGCAAGCTCATCGGCCGCCGCTGCCGTGGGCGCCAGCGCCAGCAACACATCCCCGCCGTGACCCAGCGCGCGCACCTGCCCAGCCAAATCAGACTGCCCGCGCAGCGCCCCCAGCGCCAGCGCCGGCAGCGGCAAGCGCGCCCGGCCCAAACCGCCCTGCAACAAATCCGCCCCATAAGCGGCCAGGGCGCAAGCCGGCCCCGCCGCGCACACCAACACGCGCCCGCCATTGCCCAGGCACTCCAGCAGCAAATGCGTGGCGTGCGCAAGCAAAGGAGCCAACTCCTCGGCCCCCCGGTAGCGCCAATCGGCGCCGTCAATAAAAGATTGCTGGATCAAGGTTTCAGGCATGACAGACAAAAAGGTGAAAAAAAGCCGCCAAGTCTCGCACCAAACCACCCCCCCACCCGCCGCCTTCGGGCCGGCCCGAACGGATAAACCGGAGGCAGATACGGGGCCGGATACGCAGGAGTTATCCACAGCTTTCTCCTGATTTAATAGCGCACTACGCAGTGTTGACGGGCGCTGCGGGCGATTTGCTGATTTGGTAAGCAAAATCTTGTATCGAAATACAAGCGGATTTTTGGCGTGCCCTCGGCGGGGCAGGGCAGGTGGGGGCGATGCCGCGAAACCGGGCGGGGAAGCGGGCAATTTCAGGCATCCGCCAGCACGAATCGGGACTTGCCGCAATGTCTTTGCCCGATTTGCTGAAAGCCCGCCCCCTTATTTCAGAGCCGGACGCAAATCCGGCCCGTGCGGGCGACTGCGGGCGGAACTTGCCAGCCCTCGCCCTCCGGCCCGCTTTGATAATTCCCGCCCCTCGTTTCGCTTGCCCTGTTTTTTTCATGAATTCCAGCACCGCTTCCGGCCTGCGCGCCGCCTTGCCTGCCGCGCAGGCGGCTGCGGGTGCGCAGCACTATCCCCGGGCCGCCCTGTATGTCGTGGCCACGCCCATAGGCAATCTGGCCGACATCACCTTGCGCGCGCTGCACGTGCTGGCGCTGGCCGATGCCGTGGCGTGCGAAGACACGCGCCACACCCGCCAGTTGCTGCAAAGCTACGGCATCCACCCGCCCGCGCTGCTCAGCGCCCATCAGCACAACGAAGCCGAAGCCGCCCAGGCCGTGCTGACGCGGCTGGCGCGCGGCGAGCGCGTGGCGCTGGTCAGCGATGCGGGCACGCCCGCCGTCAGCGATCCGGGCGCGCGCCTGGTGGCCGCCGTGCGCGCCGCAGGCCACGCTGTGCTGCCCCTGCCCGGCGCCAGCAGCGCCACGGCCGTGCTCAGCGCCGCCGGGGCCGTGAGCGATGCGGGGGGCTTTGTTTTTGCAGGATTTTTGGGGGCCAAGGCGGGCGAGCGCCAGGCCGCCGTGCAGCGCCTGCGCAGCGAGCCGCGCCCGGTCGTGCTGCTGGAAGCGCCGCACCGCATCGCCGCGCTGGCGGCCGAGCTGAGCACGCTGGGCGCGCGCGCCGTGACGCTGGGGCGGGAGTTGAGCAAGCAGTTCGAGCAAATCGTGACCCTGTCCGCGCAGGACTTGCCCGCCTGGCTGGCCGCCGATGAGCAGCGCCGGCGGGGTGAATTCGCCCTGGTGCTGCACCCGCTGGCAGGCGAGCCGGCCCAGGCTCAAGCCCAGGCCCAGACCCTGCCGCCAGCGCAAGTGCAACCGGCCGAGCTGCTGCGCCTGCTGCTGGCGCACCTGCCGCTGAAAACGGCCGCACAAGTGGCCGCGCAGGCCACGGGCCACTCGCGCAAGGCCCTGTATGCCCTGGGCCTGCAAATCAGGGAAGAATGAAAGCCGCGTTTGCCTTTTTTTTAAGCAAACCGCCCGCAGCGCCCGTATTTGCTGCGAAGCGCGCTATCAAAACAGGAAAAATCTGTGGATAACTTGCGTTTCCCGGGCGTGAGGGAGGCGGCCTGGGCGGCTTGTTGAATGGCGGGAAACTGCAATATCGCCCGTTTCATGTTTTGAAAAACCGCGCAGGCGGTTTTTTTATGCCCGGTTTTCAAATGCCTGCATTTTCAAAAAAAGCGGTGAAACATTGCCTCAAAAAAAGGTGAAGAAATGTCGGCAGAAAGCGGATGAGGCAGGTTTGTCCAGATTAATTATCCATTTGGTTTTTTCAAGTCTTCCGGTGAAATGGGCGTCGCATCTGGAGGTGCGTTGTCTTTTAACGTCATCAGCCAGGCAGTTGTCGCAATAAATAAAATGAATATTATTCATTTTTGATTTTGAATGTGCCCATGAAAAAACGCCCGCTTTCCGAAAAAAGCGGGCGTTGTCGGCGCAGGGCGGATTAGCGGCTCAGGGCCTGCTTGATCAGTTCGCCGGCCTTGTCCAGTTTGTCGCCGCGCTCTTTCAGGTCGGCTTTGACCGCATCGATACGGGTCTGGATTTTGGCCTTGAGGGCGTCATCGGCGGCCTGATACTGCTCTTGCAGGGTTTTGAGCTTGGTTTCGGCATCCTGCCTGGCTTTGTCGAGTTTTTGCTGCCAGGCGCTTTGTGTGTCGGCGATTTTCTTTTTCACATCGGCAATATGTTGCTGCAACTTGGCTTTTTGCTCGTCGGTGGCGGTTTTCAGTTCGGTTTCCAGCGCGTCCAGCTCGGCCTGGTAGGCGTTCATGTCGCGCTGCCACTGCACATCGGCGATGTCGGCCTTGTTGCGGCGGTAGATGATGCCGCCTGCGGCTGCCACGGCTTCGTCCACCGGCGCAGTCCATTCTTCCTGGATGTCGGCCAGCACGGCCACTTTGCCCGGAGTCAGCACTTTGGCAACGTCATCGGCAAAGCGCACGTCGATACCGGCGTCGGCCAGATCGACCAGCGAGCCGCCCAGCCCGCCCAGGGCCGCGCCCGCCAGCAGGCCGACGGGGCCGGCCAGCGCGCCGAGCAGGCCGCCGAGCAGCGCGCCCGACCAGGTGGCGGTGTTATCGCCCTGGATTTGTTTCGGGCTGATTTTGCCGTCGGCGTTTTTGGTGAATACGGCGGTGCCGTAAACAGTAATGCGGCCGTCCCGGTGCAATTGGGCCAGGCTGTTGAGCAGCCTGGCGGCCTGGGTTTCCTGATCGAATAGCGTGACGATGATTTTATTCATTTATGAACTCCTTGAAAAGAATAAACCGCCCTGTTTGACGGAAAATTCATCATAACAGAACGGCGCGATTTTGTTTTTCAACCATTTTTTGCCAACGCGCGCGGGCGATTTGACGGGCGATTTGAAATCGGCAAGTCATTTGCTTTTAAAGACCATTCGCAACACAATACGCCGCTGCGTTAACCAATATTTACAAAAATGCCGATTTTTTTGTGTGTTTGTATTGGATTTTGGGGCGAAATTTATTCGACGGAAGGTGGCAACAAGTGCGCAAAACATCCTTTGATTATTCAAATGAATGTTGTATTTTGATATTTTAATGCATAAGGATACAAATTTTTGCCTATTAAATAGGCAGATGGCCCGCATCGCCCGTAAACACTGCGAAGAACGCTATGTTTTTTGAAGTAATCTGTGGATAACTTTGTTTTCCCGGGCTTTTGCAGCGGCGCTCGGGATGTGAAAGCTCGGGATGTGAAAACGGCCCTTGCGGGCCGTTTTTTTGTGGGGGATCAGCTTGTTTTTGGGGGGCTGGCCGTGCCGGTTTTTTTGCGGCTGCGGGCTTTGGTGGTGCGCTGGCGGATGTGGGCCAGGGCCTCTTGCACCTGGTCGATGAGGATGAGGCAGAGGTCGCCCGTTTGCAGGCGGTCGAGGGCGCGGTCGATGGCGGTGAATTCGCCGCGGATTTCTTCGATGTGGGTGGTGCGTTCGGCGTTTTGCAGGCCCTGGCGCAGCAGGGCGAGGACTTCGCCGTCGGCGCGGCCGCGCTGGCAGGCGTCCTGGTAGAGGATGACGTCGTCGAAGGCTGCGCCGAGGATGCGGGTTTGCTCGCGGATGTCTTCATCGCGCCGGTCGCCCGCGCCGCTGATGACGACGCTGCGGCGGCGCGCGGGCATGTTTTTGATGCCGGTGATGAGGGCGGCGATGGCGTCGGGGTTGTGGCCGTAGTCGGCGATGACGGTGGCGCCTTTGTGTTTGAAGAGGTTGAAGCGACCGGGCACGGCCTGGCTGTCGCTGGTGAAGCTGGCCAGGCCGCGGCGGATGGCGTTCCAGGGCACGCCCAGGCACCAGGCGGCGGCGACGCTGGCGAGGGTGTTTTCCACTTGGAAGCCGATGAGGCCCTTGTGGGTGATGGGCACGCGCGCCAGCGAGAGGCGTTTTTCAAAGCCGGGTTCGGCGCAGACGATGTCGCCGTGGTCCACGTAGATGACGCGCTTGCCCTGGGCCAGGTGGGTGCGGATGACGGGGTGCTGGCCGTCCTGGGCGAAGTAGAGAACGCGCCCGGGGCAGCGCGGGGCCATGGCGACGACGGCGGGGTCGGCGGCGTTGAGCACGGCCCAGCCGCCGGGGGCGACGTTCAGGACGATGACGCGCTTGAGCACGAGCAGGTCTTCGAGGGTGGTGATGTAGTTCAGGCCGAGGTGGTCGCCGGCGCCGAGGTTGGTGACGATGGCGACGTCGCATTTGTCGAAGGCCAGCCCTTCGCGCAGCAGGCCGCCGCGCGCGGTTTCGAGCACGGCGGCATCGACGTCGGGGTGGGCCAGGACGTTGCGCGCGCTGCGCGGGCCGGAGCAGTCGCCGCTGTCGATTTGGCGGCCGTTGGCGTAGACGCCGTCGGTGTTGGTCATGCCCACGCGCAGGCCGCTGGCGGCCAGCAGGTGGGCGGTCAGGCGCACGGTGGTGGTTTTGCCGTTGGTGCCGGTGACGGCCACGAGGGGGATGCGGCCGTTGGCGTTTTCGGGAAACATGTGTTCGATGACGGCTTTGCCGACGTCGCGCGCCTTGCCGAAAGAGGGGCTGGTGTGCATGCGCAGGCCGGGGGCGGCGTTGACTTCGACGATGCCGCCGTTTTGTTCTTCAAGGGGGCGGTGCACGCTTTCGCAGATGACATCGACGCCGCAGATGTCCAGGCCGACGGTTTTGGCCGCTTCGATGGCGCGGGCGGCCACTTCGGGGTGGACGCTGTCGGTGACGTCGGTGGCGGAGCCGCCGGTGGAGAGGTTGGCGTTGTGGCGCAGCACGACGCGCTGGCCCTTGGCGGGGATGCTCTCGGGGCTGAGGTCCTGCCCCTTGAGGCAGGCGATGGCGATGGCGTCGATGCGAATTTGCGTGAGCGAGGTGCCGTGGCCCTTGCCTCGGCGGGGGTCTTTGTTGACTTCGGCGACCAGCTCGCGCACGCTGCGCTGGCCGTCGCCGATGACCAGGGGGGGTTCGCGCCGGGCGGCGGCGATGAGTTTGTCGCCCACGACGAGCAGGCGGTAGTCCTGCCCGGGCAGGTATTTCTCGACCATGACGGCGCCGTATTCGGCGGCTTCGCGGTAGGCGATGTCGTAGTGGGCGCGGTCGTTGATGCCGACGGTGACGCCTTTTCCCTGGTTGCCGTCTTGCGGTTTGACGACGACGGGCAGGCCCACTTCCTGCGCCAGCGCCCAGCCGTCTTCGATGTCGGCCACGGGGCGGCCCAGGGGCACGGGCACGCCGGCGGCGTGCAGGAGTTTTTTGGTGAGGTCCTTGTCCTGCGCGATGGCTTCGGAGATGACGCTGGTGCCGTCTTCTTCGGCGGCCTGGATGCGCCGCTGGAGGCTGCCCCAGCCCAGTTGCACGAGGCTGCCGCGCGTCAGGCGCTTGCAGGGAATGCCGCGCTTGAGGGCGGCATCGACGATGGCGCCGGTGGACGGGCCCAGGCGTTCGTCTTCGTCCAGCTCGCGCAGCTCGGCCAGGGTGGCGGCGGTGTCAAAAGGCTCGCCGGCCAGCGCGGCGCGGCATAGCTGCTCGGCGCGCGTCAGCGCCAGGCGGCCGACGGCTTCTTCGGTGTATTGCACGACGACCTGGAAAACGCCCGGCTCTTGCGTGGCGGTGGTGCGGCTGAAGCTGACGGGGCAGCCGGCCTGCGCTTGCAGCGCGAGGGTGGCCTGCTCCAGCACATGGGCTATGGAGGCAGGGCTGCGCAGCCCGCCCATGCGGGGAAAGCGCTCGCGCAGGCGTTTTTCAAAGGGGGTTTTGGCCAGGCTGAGTTCGGTTTCATCGCACTTGACCACGGCTTCGATGGCGGTGTGGCGGCTCCACAAATTGGGCCCGCGCAGGGCGCGGATGCGGGTGACTTCCATAGGGCGACTCTTGGGGTGTGGCGCGCGGTTTTTCGCTGGGCTTTGTGCGGGGGCGCGCGGGTGAATGGGGGAAATGAGGGGCGGGGGTTTTCAGAAGCCGGGCAGGGTGGCGCTTTTGCGCATGTGCAGCAGGCCGGCGTGGATCAGCTCGGAGGGCAGGCCCAGCGCCCAGGCGGCGGCGGCGGCGGCCAGGATTTGGCGGCGCACGGCGTCGGGCGCGTCCCAGCCCACGCGGGTGCGGGTGGAGGGGGGCACGGTCAGCAGGATTTCGTCTTCGGGCGCCTGGCCCTGGGCCAGCGCCATGCCCCGGGCGCAGGCAAAGACGGCGCGGCCCCCGGCGGCGCGGTGTTCGGCCAGCGCCGGGTGGTTTTCATCCATGCTGAACAGCACGGTTTCGCCGTCGCAGTAGCGCGCCAGCGCCAGCACTTCAGGCTCGTCGGCGTTGAGCACGGCTGCGCCCGTGGGCAGCACCACATCGACCTGGGTGCGGGCGATGTTGGGCATTTGGCCGGCTTCGGTGATGTAGTGCTCCTGCAAGCCTTCGTGACCAGGCATGGTGAGCACGACGCCGACCTGGCAGCGGTCGTAGGGCAGCCCTTCGGCCAGGATGTGGCGGGCGGTGGTTTCAAAGACGGCGGCCTGCACGTTGCGGTTGGTGAGCATGTGCTGGCCGGACTCGAAGTCGCAGCTGTTGGCCCGGGAAAGCGGGCGCGAGCCGAGAAACAGCCCCTCGTGGCTGGCCAGGGCGGTGCGGCGGCCGTTCAGGTGCAGCCAGGTGGCCACCAGCATGGGGGTGAGGGACTGGCCGTCGCCCAGCACGCCGACGATGGGGATGCGGCCGCTTTCGCCGGTGGGGAAAAGGTGCTCGACGATGGCCTCGCCCACGGGCGGGGGGCTGTGCACGATGGGCGGCAGGTGCATTTGCAGATCAGGCCCGGCGTGGATGCCGACGATGACGCCGCCTTGCCCGATCAGGGGCTGGGCCAGATCTTGCGCCACGAGATCGACGCCGGCGATGTCCAGCCCGGCCACGCGCACGGCCAGGGCGGCCAGCTCGGCGGTGTCCGGGTGCAGCTCGGGCAGGGCGTCGTGGCCGTCCTGGGCGCGGTCGGCCGTGGGGTAGCGCGTGGCGGCCACCACTTTGCCGCCGGCCACCAGCAGGCGGCAGGCGCGGCCGGGGATGAATTTTTCGACGATGACGTCATCGCCCTGCCTGTCGGCCTCGGCAAAGGCGGCGAGCACCTGTTCGCGCGTGTGCAGGTTCAGCGTCAGGCCGTGCTCGCGTCCGCCAATGGCGGATTTGACGACCACGGGCGCGCCGATTTCCTCGGCAGTGGCCCAGGCCTGCTCGGCGCTTTCGACGACGCGGCCTTCGGGCACGGGCACGCCCGCATCGGCCAGCAGTTGGCGCAGCAGGTCCTTGTCGTGCGAGATGCTGGCGGCAATGGCGCTGGTGTGGTCGGTCTGGGTGGACCAGATGCGCCGCAGCGCCGCGCCGTGGCCCAGTTGCACCAGGTTGTTGGCGTTCAGGCGGATGGCGGGAATGCCGCGCGCGTAGGCGGCATCGGCAATGCAGGCGGCGCTGGGGGCCAGGCCGTGCTGCCGGCCCAGCGCTTTGAGGCGGGCGATGGCGGCGGGCACGTCGAAGGGGCGGTCGTTGATGGCGGCCATGACCAGATCGCGCGCCAGCTCCAGCGCCAGCCGGCCCACGGCCTCGGCCGGGGCGCGGATGACGACTTTGTAAACCCCGCGCTCGTGCGTTTCGCGCGCCTTGCCAAAGCCGGTGCGAATGCCCGCCTGGGTCATCAGCTCCAGCGCCACGTGTTCCATGATGTGACCGGGCCAGGTGCCTTCAAACAGGCGCTTGAGAAAGCCGCCGCGCTCGCCCACGCTGCATCGGTGCTCGACCAGGCCGGGCAGCCAGTCGCTCAGGCGCTCCTTGAAGCCCAGAAGGGTGTTGGAGGGGAAGTCTTCCAGCTCGCCTATGTCCACCACGGCTTCGACAACCGCGCGGTAAGTCCAGATGCCGGGGCCGCGCACCCAGTTCATGCGGCGGATCACCATGTCGTCAAACAGGCGCGCGGGCGCGGGCGCGGGCGGCAGCGCGGGGGCCGCTGCCTGCAAGGGCGGGCCATACAATCCGCCCCCCTTCTTCGTGCCGCTCTTTGCGTCACTTTCCGCGCCGCCTTCCGGGGTGCTGTTTTGCGGACGGCAATCATCTTCATGTGGCTTGCTGCGCTGCTGGGAAAAACGCATGTCGCTGTTCCTTTGCCTGAGTCGTGGTGGTTTGCAGGGGCACGGATTGTCTCCATTTGCCGCCCCCTGATTTCGCAGGCCCGGGCCTTTTTTGTTACGAATATGGCTGAACCTCAACACCCGGCTGCCGCAGGCAGCCCGCCCGCCCCGGCCGTTCCCCCTTTTGACATTCATCCGCCGCTGCAAACGGGCGAGCAGGTGTGGGCCGCGCTGCACACCGATCTGGATGAGCGATTGCACTTTGCCGTCGGGCAGCTGGCGCTTACAAACGAACGAATTGTTTCTTTCAGCGTCCCCGGCGCGGCGGGCGCGCAAGGCGCGGGCGGCGGCTTCAGCCTGGCGCTGCGCCCCGGCCTGCGACTGCTGCACAGCGATCACGCGGGCGTGGGCACGCTCACCTTGCAGGATGAGCGCCAGCGCCTGGCCGTGTGGCGCTTCACGCTGGGGCGCAACCCCGAGGCGCTGGCGCTGGCAGCCGCCTTCGAGCAGGCCATGCGCCAGCTCGATGCGCCGCCCGCCGCGCGCCAGCGGCCGCAGCCCGAGGCCGGCGAGGATGCAGGCGATGCGCCGCCGCCGGAGCAGCCGCCCTCCACCTGGACGCTGCTGCGCCTTTGGCGCTTTGCGCGGCCCTATCGCTGGCATTTGCTGGCCGGCTTTGCCCTCACGCTGGCGGCCACGGCGGCCACGCTGGTGCCGCCCTATCTGACCATGCCGCTGATGGACAAGGTGCTGATTCCCTTCCAGAACGGGCAGGCCATCGACGCGGGCTATGTGACGAAGCTGCTGGCCGGGCTGCTGGGGTCGGCCCTGCTGGCCTGGGCGCTGGGCTGGAGCCGCACTTACATCCTCTCCGTCGTTTCCGAGCGCATGGGGGCCGATTTGCGCACCACCACGTATGAGCACCTGCTGCGGCTTTCGCTGGAATATTTCGGCAGCCGCCGCACGGGCGACTTGATGGCGCGCATCGGTTCGGAGACCGACCGCATCAACACCTTCCTCTCGCTGCACCTGCTGGACTTCGCCACCGACGTGCTGATGATCCTGATGACCGCCGTCATCCTCTTTTCCATCAACCCCACGCTGGCGCTCGTCACCCTCGCGCCGCTGCCGGTCATTGCCTGGCTGATACACATCGTGCGCGACCGCCTGCGCACCGGCTTCGAGAAGATGGCGCGCGTGTGGTCGGAAGTGACCAATGTGCTGGCCGACACCATTCCCGGCATCCGCGTGGTCAAGGCCTTTGCGCAGGAAGGCCGCGAGGCCGAGCGCTTTCGCCAGGCCAACCGGCACAACTTTCTGGCCAACGACCGGCTCAACCGCCTCTGGTCGCTGTTTACCCCCACCGTCACCTTGCTGACCGAAATCGGCCTGCTCATCGTCTGGGCCTTTGGCATCTGGCTGGTCAGCCGGCACGAGATCACGGTGGGCGTGCTCACCGCCTTTCTGGCCTACATCGGGCGCTTTTACACGCGGCTGGACTCCATGAGCCGCATCGTTTCCGTTACGCAAAAGGCCGCCGCCGGAGCCAAGCGCATTTTTGAAATCCTCGACCACGTCTCCAGCGTGCCCGAGCCGAAAAACCCGCTGCCGCTGCGAAACGTGCAGGGCCGCATCGAAGTGCGCCAGGCCGCCATGCGCTACGGCAACCGCTCGGTCATCCGCAAGCTCGACCTCACCATCCAGCCCGGCGAAATGGTGGGCCTGGTCGGCCACAGCGGCTCGGGCAAGAGCACGCTGGTCAACCTCATCTGCCGCTTCTACGACGTCACCGAAGGCGCCATCCTGGTCGATGGCACCGACTTGCGCCAGGTGCGCGTGGCCGACTACCGCCGCCACATCGGCCTGGTGCTGCAAGAGCCGTTTCTCTTTTTCGGCACCGTGGCCGAAAACATCGCCTACGGCAAGCCCGACGCCACGCGCGAAGAAATCGTGGCCGCCGCCCGCGCCGCGCACGCGCACGAATTCATCCTGCGCCTGCCGCAAGGCTATGACTCGCTGGTGGGCGAGCGCGGCCAGGGTCTTTCGGGCGGCGAGCGCCAGCGCCTGAGCATCGCCCGCGCGCTGCTGATTAACCCGCGCATCCTCATCCTTGACGAAGCCACGGCCTCTGTTGACACCGAAACCGAGCGCGAAATCCAGAAGGCGCTCGATAACCTCGTCAAAGGCCGCACCACCATCGCCATCGCCCACCGCCTCTCCACCCTCAACAAGGCCGACCGCCTCATCGTCATGGACAAGGGCTGCAAGGTGGAAGAAGGCACGCACGAGCAACTGATGAGCCAGCGCGGCCACTACTGGCGGCTGTATCAGGCCCAGGCCAGGCAAGAGCAGGCCGAGCGCGCCCGCCTGCTGGCCGAACAACAGGCCGAACCAGACGCCGCCGCGCCCCCCGCAATGCCCGCCGATTGACACGCCATGACCGCCGACACCCGCCCGCCCGCCCCGACCTTTCCGCCCCTTGCCCTGGCCCTGGATTCCTTCGGGCGCCTGAGCCTCACCGATGCGCAAGGCCGCACACACGCGCCCGTGCAAGTGGTGCGCGCCTTTCCCATCGCCGCCCCGCAAGAGGGCATCAGTCTGCTGGATGCCGACGGCCACGAGCTGGCCTGGGTGGCGCGCCTGGCCGATCTGCCCGCGCCCGAGCGCGCGCTGCTGGAGCAGGCATTGCAGCAGCGCGAGTTCATGCCCGAAATCCGGCGCGTCATCAGCGTCAGCACCTTTGTCACGCCCAGCGTGTGGCAGGTGCAAACCGACAGGGGCGAAACCGCGCTCACCCTCAAGGGCGAAGAAGACATCCGCCGCCTGGCCGCCGATCTGCTCATCGTCAACGACGCCCACGGCGTGCAATACCTCATCCGCAACCTCGCCGGCATGGACAGGCAAAGCCGCAAGCTGCTTGACCGCTTTCTCTGATTCTTTTTGAAACGTTTTTTTGCTTAAAAACAAGGCGAACCGACCGCAGCGCCCTTAAACACTGCGAAGGGCGCTATCAAATCAGGAAAAATCTGTGGATAACTATCCCCCGAAAGCGGCTGATGGCCGTGAAAAGGGGCCAAAAAAAGCGGCCCGGAGCGTGAACTCCGGGCCGTTTTTCATTGGGGGCTGCCGCCTGCTTCAGCCGGGGCGGCGCAGCAGCAAGGTCAGCGTCAGGCAAATCGAGAAGGCAAACCACAGAAAAGACCAGTTGGCAATCGTGCCGCCCAGCAGCGTCCACTCCACTGCCGTGCAATCGCCGCCGCCGCGAAAGATGGAAGGCAGCAGGCGGCCCAGGGGCATGGACTCGATCATCCCGTACAGATCGCGCCCGCAGACGGAAAACTCCGGCGGGTTCCACTGCAACCAGCTCTGCCGCCCGCCGGTGAACGCGCCCAGCGCCGCGCTCAGCAGCGCCAGCGAGCCAAAGGTGAACTGCCAGCCGCCGCGCCGAAAGGCGGCGGCCAGCGCGCTGAACACGGCCAGCAGGATCAGCGCCTCGCGCTGCACGATGCACATCGGGCAGGGCTGCAAGCCCAGCGCGCCCTGCAAATAAAAAACGCCAAAGGCCAGCATGCCCAGGCTGCTGGCAGACAGGGCCAGGTAAAGCCGGCGCGGCGCGTTCAAAAGAAGGGTGATCAGGTGCATGGCGGGTTTTTTTCCTAAAAAGTTGAATGAACGGGGGGCATGGAGCCGGGCCGGGCAAGGCAGGTTCCGCACGCGCGCCGGCAGGCTTTCAAGGGGGGCTTTCAGGGCGCGGGCGGTTTGGCGGCGGCCTTGCGCGTTTTGCGCCCCAGGCGATAGCCCAGCGCGGCCGCAGCGGCCAGCGCCAGCGCCAGCAGCAGCAGCGCGAAATTGAGCGACACGGCCAGCCGCCAGGGCTGCCAAAACAGCAGCACCGTGCCGTGATGCGCCTGCGCCAGCAGGGCAAACAGCAGCGCAAACAGCGCCGTCAGCAGCAAAAGCAGCGCCCGGCGCAGCAGCGGGCGCAGGCGCTGGCCCAGCGCCGCCAGCGCGGCAGACCAGGAAGCAGGCAGGGCAGGAAGCGGCATGGCAGATCAGAGGGCGGAAGTGGATGGGGCCGGGACAGGTGCGGGTGCGGCGGCGGGCGGCTCGGGCAGGGAAGGCGGCTCCTCGGGCGGGAGCGGGGGCGGGGCATCGGCAGCAGAGGCAGCCGCAGCGGCGGCGGCCAGCGCGGCCAGCGTGGCGTCGGCCTGGGGCAGGGCCTCGGCACGGAGCTGGCTTTGTGCGTCTTGCAGCAGGGCGCGGGCGGCGTGGGTGGCGCGCGCTTGCGCATCGAACAGGGCGGCCAGCAAATCGCCGGCGCGGGCCAGATCGGTCAGCGCCGCATCCCGGTGCCCGGCCAGCAGCGCCAGGCGCGCGCCTTGCAGGCGCTGCTTGAGGTGCTGGCGCAC
The DNA here is from genome assembly GCA_052170415.1 of Ottowia sp. Taxonomy (GTDB): domain Bacteria; phylum Pseudomonadota; class Gammaproteobacteria; order Burkholderiales; family Burkholderiaceae_C; genus Ottowia. The sequence goes on from JBQNAO010000026.1 coordinate 24,034, forward strand.
GAAAAACGACTGCGCCGGGGCCATCATGAGCGCGTCAGGCCGCTCGATGCGCGTGACTTGCACCAACTGGCGCGCCGCCGCCCAGGCGCTTTGCCACCAGGTGGCGGGGGCGGGGGCGCTTGCGGGGGCATGCGCAGCGGCATCGGCCGGCGCTTCGGTCGGGGTTGCGGCAGGCTCATCGCCCGGCGCATCGGCCGCAGTGGGCAGCGCATCCACCTGTTGCCAGAGGCGATCGAGCTGGGCCAGCAGGGCGGCCACGTCGGGCTGTTCGCTGGTTTGCACGCGTTCCAGATCGGCCTGGCAGGCGCGCTCTGCGCCGGTGAGCAGGGGAATGGCCGCCTGCCGTATGCGCCCGCACACCACATGCAGCGCCGCTTGCAGCGGGGCGGCGCTGCCGCTGAGGCGGGTGTGAATTTGCGCGGCTTGCAGCATGGCGGCCAGATCGGCAATCAGGCTGTCGTCGCGCACGCGCATGGCCGTTTGCAGCAGCTCGTCAGTCTGGCGTCGCCAGGCTTGCAGATCGGCCAGGCTGTTTTCGCTCAGGCCCTGGCGGGTGGTGAGCGTTTGCGCGCTGGCTTGCGCCAGACTGGCGTGGCGGCGGGCTTCTTCGGCCAACTGGCGGGTATCGGCGCTTTGGCGCGCCAGCAGCTCTTGCGTGTGCGACAGGCGCTGCCACAGCAGGGCGGCCATGAGCAACGCCACACCGGCAATCAGCCACAGCAGGCTCTGCGCCAGACGGGCGGCGGCCGAGGCAGGCGGGGCAGGTGAAGCGGGGGGGGAAGGCGGAGTGGGCGGAGTGGGCGGAGTGGGCGGAGTGGGTGGGGCCGCAGCGGGGGCGGCTGGCGCAGCCACAGGCGCGGCGGCGGGGGAATCAGACGCGGGCGAGTCGGGCGCGGCAGAACCGGGCGAGGCAGCTTCGGGCGAAGGGGAAGCGGGCGGGGGATCGGACGGGGAATCGGACGGGGAACCGGGCGATGTGGAATCAGGCAGGGCGGACATGGCGGGCAGTGTCGGAATTTTTCAAACCGGCGGCAAGTATGGAAAAAAAAGAGAGCAGGGGGTTTGCCAGGGCGGCGCGCGCGTGGGCGCGGCGCAGGCACGGGCTTTAGCCCTTGTCTTGCAGGATTTCGTATTGCACGCAGGGCGGGTTGCCCTTGCCGGGCGGGCCGCCCAGGCTGATGGTGCCCCGCTGGTGCAGCGCGCAGCTGTTGTGGCGCAGGCACAAGTCCGGCCCTGCGCCCGGCTCCTCGCGCACCCAGGTGCCGTAGGTGCTGGTGTCGGTCAAGACGAGGCTGCCGTGGCGGTATTCGATGCGCAGGTGCTGGCGCGACACCAGCGGGCTGGGCATGACGAAATGGCACTGGGCGGCGCGCCCCACGATCAGGGGCATCTCCTGCGCGCCGAAGGTGGCCGATGCGCCCGGGCGCGTCAGGCAGATGCCGGGCGGGCGCGGGGGCGGCGCGGGGTCGTCCGTGTCCGCAAACTGCATGGGGGCGGTCAGGGCGATGAAGTCGGTGCTGGCCTCGGGCCGCCACTCCATGCGATAGACCATGTGCGTGTGCGAGAGGCCGCGTATGTCCATTTCCCCCAGCGAGCGAAACAGCGGCGGGCGGGGCTGATCGCTGATTTGCCGCACTACGGGCGCGGTGGTGAGGATGGTGTTGGGCGTGGCCATGGCGCACAGGCGCGCGGCCAGGTTGATCGCCTCGCCGTAGAACTCGCCGCTCACCTGCGTGACCGGCCCCAGCGCCAGCCCCATGCGCAGGCCCATGCGCATGGGCTCGGGCCAGCGATCCAGATTGCTGGCGTGCCGGGTCTGGATGGCGATGCAGGCGCGGGCCGCGGCGGCCGGGTCGGCAAACATGCCCAGCACGCCATCGCCCAGCAGCTTGATGACGCGGCCGCCAAAGCGCTCGGAGGTGCGGCTGATCCAGCGCGTGAGCTTGGCCATCGAGGTGGCGATGACTTCATTGCCCAGCTTCTCGAACGCGCTGGTGCTGTTGACCAAATCGACAAAAACAATGGCCTGGCTGCTGCTCATGGAAATGAAAAAGATGCGGCGACGGCGTGCAGGTCGGGCTGGAAAAGGAGCGATGAAGCGGGAAAAGGGCGGGCGGGGAAAACCGGCAATTGTAACTTTTGCCCCTCGCACGGTTACGGGTTATTCCTGACCCGACTCGGGCGCTGCCACATGCGCCTGCGCCATCTGCCACACCGCATCGGGCGGCAGCGGCTTGAGCTTGTGGTTGCTCCACACCTGCCGCCAGGCGCGCGCGCCGCGCAGGCCGTGGCGCAGGCCCAGCATGTGGCGGGCGATCGGGTACCAGGGCGTGCCGTCGTCGCGCTGCTCCTGGTGCATGTAGGCCAGCATGGCGCGCTCTGCGGCCTGGCGCTCGGGTGCGGGCGTGTTGGCGCCGAAAAAGCGCGCGTCCCACTCGGCCAGCAGCCAGGGGTGGTAGTAGGCGGCGCGGCCCAGCATTACGCCGTCCACATGCGCCAGATGCGCGGCGGCCTGATCGTTGTCGGCCACGCCGCCGTTCAGACAGATCGTCAGGGCCGGAAAGTCGCGCTTGAGCTGATAGACCCACTCGTAGCGCAGCGGCGGCACTTCGCGGTTTTCCTTGGGGCTTAGCCCTTGCAGCCAGGCGTTGCGCGCATGCACGATGAACACCTCGCAGCCGGCTTGCGCCAGCGTGCCGACGAAGTCGCGCACGAAGGCGTAGCTTTCCTCGCGGTCGATGCCGATGCGGTGCTTGACCGTGACGGGCACGCTCACCGCATCGCGCATGGCCCGCACGCAGTCGGCCACGCGCGCCGGCTCGTTCATCAGGCTGGCGCCGAATGCGCCGCGCTGCACGCGCGGGCTGGGGCAGCCGCAGTTGAGGTTGATTTCGTCATAGCCCCATTGCTGGCCCATGCGCGCGCAGGCGGCCAGCTCGGCCGGTTCGCTGCCGCCCAGTTGCAGCGCCACGGGGTGCTCGATTTCGTCCATGCGCAAGTGCCGCCGCTGGCTGCCGTGCAGCAGCGCGCCGCAGGTCACCATTTCGGTGTAAAGCCGCCCGCAGCGCGTGAGCTGGCGGTGAAAGTAGCGGCAGTGCTTGTCCGTCCAGTCCAGCATCGGGGCAACACTCATGCGCCAGGGGCTTGTTTTTGATGGTTTTTCGTTTGAATTCATGGGGTTGTGCGCGGCTGTCCTGGCCGGGTCGGGGGCGGGTTGGGGCCGGTTTCGGGCTGTTTTGCTGACGGTTTTGCCAATTTTTTGCTTGGGAAATTCTTTTCAAGCAAAAAGGCGAGCCGCTGCCTGCCCGGGCCGGTGTGTGATGAAAGGGGGAAGAAAGTGTGAAAAGGCCCGCTTTGGGATGCCCCGCAGAGGGAGGTTATCCACAGATTTTTCCTGATTTGATAGCGCCCTTCGCAGTGTTTACGGGCGCTGCGGGCGGTTTGCTGATTTTTTAATCAAAAAAATGCAAGCAAATGTGGCAAAAGAGGGGCTGGCGGCGGGGGCGGGTTTACAGCCGGCGCTCCAGCGTCATTTGGCTGCCTTCGCGGCGCATGCTGAAGCGGTTGAGAAAGCTGTTGCCCAGCAAGATGGCGGGCATGGGCTGGGGGGTGACGATGGTTTCCACATCGCGCACGGTGACGTCGCCGATGCGCACGGTGGCTGCGCGGATGAGCCAGCCTTGCACCGTGCCGTTGGCGGTGTGCATGCCCACGGGCTGGCCGTTTTTGTAGTTCAGACCCAGGCGGTCGGCCTCGGCCTGGCCCATGGCGATGGTGGTGGCGCCGGTGTCGACCATGAATTGCACGGGGCGGTTGTTGATGCTGCCGGGGGTGACGAAGTGCCCGCGCGAGTCGGCCGTGAGCACGATGCGCCGGCCCGCGCCGGGGGTGTCGGCGCCGCCCAGGTTGACCGGCGTTTCGCCCACGCGCAAGGTGCGCTGCTGCCCGCCCACGAGGACGACGGCCTGGCTGCCCTGGGTGGAGATGACTTTCACGCCCTGCGCGCTTTCGCCCGGGGCCAGGCTGCGGGGGCGGCCGCCGTCGATGACCAGCAGGGCCTTGTTGCCCAGCATGCCTTGCAGGGAAACGCTTTGGGCGGCCGCTGGCAGGGCGGCGGCCAGCAGCAGGGCGGTAGTCAGGGCGGGGGGCAGGGCAGAGAGTGGGGCAGAGAGCAGGGCAGGGCGGGGCATGGCGGCGGGCGTTTTTGGGGGGGATCAGTCGCGGAAGTTGTCGAAGGACAGGGGCAGATCGGCCATGTCCTTGCGCAGCAGGGCCATGACGGCTTGCAGGTCGTCTTTTTTGGCGCCGCTCACGCGCACCGATTCGCCCTGGATGGCCGCCTGCACCTTGAGCTTGCTTTCCTTGATGAGCTTCTGGATTTTTTTGGCGTCTTCGCTGGCGATGCCGCTGCGCACCTTGATGGCTTGCTTGACTTTGTCGCCGCCGGCTTTTTGCACCGCGCCCTTGTCCAGAAAGCGCACGTCCACGCCGCGCTTGGCCAGCTTGCTGCGCAGGATGTCTTCGATTTGCTGGAGCTGGAAGTCGGCATCGCCGGTGAGGGTGATTTCCTTGTCCTTGAGTTCGATGGCCGCGCTCGTGTCCTTGAAGTCAAAGCGCGTGCCGATTTCCTTGGCGGCGTTGTCCACCGCGTTTTTCACTTCCACCATGTCGGGGTCGCACACCGTGTCGAATGAGGGCATTGCAGTTCTCCTGTAACAAAAAAAAGCCGGTGCGAGAATTCTTGCATGCTTGTTACTCGCATGGCCCCCTTGCAGTCGCTCAACACCTTTGGCATCGCCGCGCGCGCCGCTGCCCTTGCCGTGGTGCGCAGCGAAGACGACGCGCGCCGCGCCCTGGCGCTGCCGGAGCTGGCGCACCTGCCGCGCCTGGCCTGGGGCGGCGGCAGCAACATCGTGCTCACCGGCGATGTGCGCGCGCTGGTGCTGCATATGCAAATCGGCGGCTGCCGCGTGCTGGGGCAAACCGCGCGCCACACCATCGTGGAAGCGGGCGCGGGCCAGAGCTGGCACGGCCTGGTGCAGTGGACGCTGGCGCAGGGCCTGCCGGGGCTGGAGAACCTGGCGCTCATTCCCGGCACAGTGGGCGCGGCGCCCGTGCAGAACATCGGCGCTTACGGGTTGGAGCTGCAAGACCGCTTTCACGAGCTGGACGCGCTGGACATGCGCACCGGGCGCGTGTTCACCCTGAACGCCGCGCAGTGCGCCTTTGGCTATCGCGATTCGGTGTTCAAGCACAGCCCGGCGGCCGGCGGCGGCCTGGGCCTGGCCGGGCAGGCGCTGATCCTGCGCGTGCGCCTAGCGCTGCCGCGCCAGTGGCGGCCCGAGCTGGGTTATCTGGATTTGCAGCGCCGCATGGAGGAAGAAGGCGTGCGCCAGCCCACGCCGCAGCAGGTGTTTGACTGGGTGGTGGCCATCCGCCGCGCCAAGCTGCCCGATCCGGCCGTGCTGGGCAATGCGGGCAGTTTTTTCAAAAACCCTACCGTCACGCCCGAGCAGTGCCGCGACATCATCGCGCGCGATCCGCAAGTGGTGCATTACTGCCTGCCCGATGGCCGCTTCAAACTGGCTGCGGGCTGGCTGATCGACGCCTGCGGCTGGCGCGGCAAAAGCATGGGCCGGGCGGGCGTGCACGAAAAGCAGGCGCTGGTGCTGGTCAACCGTGGCAGCGCCCAAAACCCCGTGACCGGCGGCGAGGTGATGACCCTGGCGCGCGCCATTCAGACCAGCGTGTATGAGCGCTTTGGCATACGCCTGGAGCCGGAGCCGCTGGTGATCGGGGGGGCCTGAAGCAGGCCGGGGCGCAAAAAAAGGGGCAGAACGCACAGGCGCTCTGCCCCTTGTTTTTTCAGACTTTCGGGCCGCAGACCGGGCGGGCTGGCCGCGAGATTCGGTCTGCGGCGCTGCGCGCTCAAGGCGCGGTGTTTTGCTGAAGCTGCTGCTGCAACTGGCGCAGCTCGTCGGAGCGAATCAGCGGGCTGGGCAGATTGCTTTGCAGCCCCCACGCCTTGGCGGGCGTGGCCTCAGCTTCGGCCCCGGCCTGCTTGTTCAGGCACCGGCCGGTTTGCATGTGATGCAGCGCGGTGGCCAGCATGCCCTCGTTGAGGTCGCCCAGCGGGTGATCCAGGTCATCTCGCACGGTGCAAGTGGGCGCAAAGCCGTTTTGATAGTCGCCAAAGCCCTGATGGTTCACTACGTGCCCGTCGATGGCGTATATGGCGCGGCCGCAATTGCCTTTTTCGACGAAGCTGTAGGGCTTGCCGCAGGTGGTGTTGCCGATGAGCACCACCTCCATGCCCGCGCCGCGCAGGGAGTTGATGGTCAGCTCGCTGGCCGAGCAGGTGGCTTCGGTGGTCAGCACATACACGCGCGGCAGATTCAGCAGCGGCAGCGGCGTGCCTGCGGGGTAGGCGCTGCCATTGGGCGCATATGCCAGTCGGGTGTCGAAGGGAATGGGCCGCTCTTCAGCGCGGCGCTTGTCGTTGCGCTTGGTCAGGGCGAAGGTTTTGCCTTGACCGCGAGAGCCAACCAGCGCGGAAGAAAGCGTCCATGCCTGATAGAGGAGGCCGCCGCCGTTGTAGCGCAGGTCAAGCACCAGCTCGTTGATGTTCCGGTTTTTCAGGCCGGCAATGGCGCGCAGCAAATCGTCTTGCGCGTCAGGGACGCCATAGGAGTGGTAGGCCAGATAGCCCACCTGCCGCCCACCCAATTCGCCGGTGCGCAATTCGGCCACGGGTTTTTCCTGCACGCGCTCGGCGCGCAAGGTGACTTGGCGGGGCGCGGATGAGGGCGTGTCGCGCACGCTCAAAACCAGCCTGGAGCCGACCGGGGCGTAATACGCCCGATCCGGGATGGCCGAGATGACCTCCACCACCTCGGCGCCGCGCTTGAGGCCCGCGCGCTCGGCGGGCGAGCCGGGCACCACATAGGCCACGCGCAGCACCAGCTTCCCGTCGGGGGTTTCAGCCCAGCGCACGCCGTAGCTGTATTTCAGGTCGGCATCCTCGGCCTTGGGCTGCTCGGCGGCGGCCTTGGTCACAGTGCGGATGTGGCTGAAGCGGTCTTTGGGCTTGCCGTGCACATCGGGCGTTTTGACCAGCAGGCTGTAGAAGTAGTCCTCCACCGTGGCGTTGGCATTGGCGCGGGTGTCGTCGATTTCGCGATACCAGAGATATTTCTCGTCCAGATGCGAGCGGATGAACTGCTTTTGCCCCTCGGGCGTGCAAATGCCGGCCAGCGAATCGGACGGGGGGAATTTGCTGGGGGTTGGCGTCGGAGTCGGAGTCGGGGTTGGAGTCGGGGTTGGAGTCGGGGTTGGCGTCGGGGTTGGCGTCGGGGTTGGCGTCGGGGTTGGCGTCGGGGTTGGCGTCGGGGTTGG
>JBQNAO010000027.1:0-30172 GCA_052170415.1 Ottowia sp.
CGATGTCGCCGCTGTAGCGCACGCCGCCATCGGCGATGAGGGGCACGCCCGTGCCCTTGAGCGCGGTGGCCACGTTGTCGATGGCGGTGATTTGCGGCACGCCCACGCCGGCGACGACGCGGGTGGTGCAGATGCTGCCCGGGCCTATGCCCACTTTCACGCCGTCTGCGCCGGCGTCGGCCAGGGCGCGCGCGGCGGCGGCGGTGGCGATGTTGCCGCCGATGACATCGACTTGCGGGTAGTTTTGCTTGACCCAGCGCACGCGGTCTATGACGCCCTGGCTGTGGCCGTGGGCGGTATCGACGACGATGACATCGACGCCGGCCTTGACCAGGGCTTCGACGCGCTCTTCGGTGCCAGCGCCCACGCCAACGGCCGCGCCCACGCGCAGGCGGCCGGACGAGTCGCGCGCGGCGTTGGGGAAGGTGGTTTGCTTGGTGATGTCCTTGACGGTGATGAGGCCCTTGAGGCGGTCGGCCTCGTCGATGACGAGCAGGCGCTCCAGGCGGTGCTTGTTGAGCAGGGCCTTGGCTTCTTCCAGCGTGGTGCCCTCGCGCACGGTGATGAGGCGCTCGCGCGGGGTCATGATGTCGCGCACGGGGGCGTCGTAGCGGGTTTCAAAGCGCAGATCGCGCCCGGTGACGATGCCGACGACCTTGCCGTGATCAACGACGGGAAAGCCGCTGACATCCAGCTCGTTGGACAGCGCCATCACCTGCCGCACCGTGTGCTCGGGCGTGATGACGACGGGATCGCGCAGCACGCCGCTTTCGTGGCGCTTGACCTTGGCCACTTGCGCGGCCTGCTCTTGCGCGGTGAGGTTTTTGTGCACGATGCCGATGCCGCCTTCTTGCGCCATGGCGATGGCCAGACGCGCTTCGGTCACGGTGTCCATGGCGGCCGAGACCAGGGGCAGGTTCAGTTGGATGTTGCGTGTGAGGCGGGTGGAGAGATTGGCGTCCTTGGGCAGGACTTGCGAGAAGGCCGGGACGAGCAAAACGTCGTCAAAAGTGAGCGCATTACCGAGTAGGCGCATGGGTGAAACTCCGCAAAAAACGGATTGTAAGCGTGCAATAACGCACACATCAGAGGCCCCGATGGCGGGCGGAGGGGCAAAAAATCGGGGCGAAAATAGCCGCCCGTTTTTCCCTTTTCCCCCTTTTTTCTTTTTTCCGGCCCGCATGAAACAAACCGCCCGCGCCCTTTTGACCTTGATTGCCCTGAGCGCCTGCCTGGCCGCGCACGCCCAATATCAGTGGGTGGATGCCAATGGCCGCCGCGTGTTCAGCGATCAGCCGCCGCCGCCCGGCACGCCGCAGAAAAACATCCTCAAGCAACCCGGCCCGCGCCCGGCCGCACCCGCGCCCGCCCCTGCGGCCCAGCCCGAAGCGGCAGCCGACGGGCAGGACGCTGCCGAGGCCGCATCTGCCGCACCCGCTGCGCCGGCGGCCCCATCGGCCGAGGACAAGGCCCTGCTGGAGAAAAAGAAACAGGCCGAGGCCCAGAAGGAAGCCGAAAAACAGGCCGAGGAGCAGCGCCAGGCCCAGGCCAGGGCCGACAACTGCCGCCGCGCCATCTCGGCCAAGGCGTCGCTGGACTCGGGCCGCCGCATGATGACCACCAACGCTCAGGGCGAGCAGCGTTTTCTCACGCCCGAGCAGCGCGGCGAGGAAATCAAGCGACTGAACGAAATCATGCAAAGAGACTGCCAGTAAGCGCCGCGCGCCCTGGCGCATGGCGCTCGCAGCGCCGCCCGCCGCCCATTGCCCACCCACGCCGCCTGCCTTGTTGCAGGCGGTTTTTCTTTGGCGCAACGACAATCGCCCCCCTTATGAAACAGCCTGAATTGCTGCTGCCTGCGGGCAGCCTGGAAAAAATGCGCGCCGCCTTTGACTTCGGCGCCGATGCCATCTATGCGGGCCAGCCGCGCTACTCGCTGCGCGCGCGCAACAACGAGTTCAGGCTGGAGCAGCTCAGCCAGGGCATCAGCGAAGCGCATGCGCGCGGCAAAAAGCTCTTTGTCACCAGCAACCTCTACGCCCACAACGACAAGGTGCGCACCTATTTGCGCGACTTGCAGCCCGTGATCGAGCTGCGCCCTGACGCCCTCATCATGGCCGACCCCGGCCTCATCATGCAGGTGCGCCAGAAGATGGACAGCGGGCAGTGGCCGCATGTGCCCATTCACCTTTCGGTGCAGGCCAACACGACCAACTGGGCGGCGGTGAAGTTCTGGCAGAGCGTGGGGGTGGAGCGCATCATCCTCTCGCGCGAATTGAGCCTGGGCGAAGTCGAGCAAATCCGCAATGAATGCCCCGACATGGAGCTGGAAGTGTTCGTGCACGGCGCGCTGTGCATGGCCTATTCCGGCCGCTGCCTGCTCTCGGGCTACTTCAACCGGCGCGATCCCAATCAGGGCACCTGCACCAACGCCTGCCGCTGGAACTACAAAACGCACGAGGCCGACATCGACCCCAACACGGGCGAGGCCCTGGCAACGAGCGAGCGCCTGCGCGGCTTCAACTTCGCCGCCGAGCAAGAGCGCGCCGAATCCGAGCTGACCCGGGCCGCAGGCGGCAGCGGCTCGCTTTCCTGCTCGGGCGGGCAGCCGCGCCATCCGCTGGCCGACAAGGTTTATCTGATCGAGGAAGAGGGTCGACCCGGCCAGCTCATGCCCATCATGGAAGACGAGCACGGCACTTACATCATGAACAGCAAGGACTTGCGCGCCGTGGAGCTGGTCGAGCGCCTGGTGGCCATAGGCGTGGATTCGCTCAAGATCGAAGGGCGCACCAAGAGTCTGTATTACGTGGCGCGCACCGCGCAGGTCTATCGCCGCGCCATTGATGACGCCGTGGCCGGGCGGCCATTTGACCCCCGGCTCATCACCGAGCTGGAGGGCCTGGCCAATCGCGGCTACACCAGCGGCTTTCTGGAGCGCCGCCCCATCCACAACTATCAGAACTACGAAACAGGCCACTCGGTGGCCACGCGCAGCCAGTTTGTGGGCGAAGTGCGCGACTGGGAAAACGGCTGGGCCGAAGTGGAAACTAAAAACCGCTTTGCCGTGGGCGATCTGATCGAAATCATCCACCCCGCAGGCAACCGCACGCAGCGCCTGACCACCATGCACGACAGCGAAGGCCAGCCTATCGAAGTGGCTTCGGGCAACCCCTTGCGCGTGCGCATTCCCGTGGCCGAGGACATACGCGGCGCGCTCATCGCCCGCGTGTTCGAGCCGCAAACGGATGCATCAGCCGGCCCGGCGGCCTGAAGCGCCCGGCCCGGCCCCTAGTGCGGGCGTGAACCAGTTCACAAAACCCCTTTCCCGTTTGCTGCGACAAACGGCATGCGCCAGCCGGTGATCGGCGCGCATTTATCATCGTGAATTTACGTAGTTCATCATTCTGGAAGGGTTTGTTACATGGAATTGCTCCTGATATTGGTCGTGGCCTTGTTGATCTCCTGCGTGGGCGCCTGGTGGTATCTGGGCCAGCAGAAAAAGGCCCCTGTTGCCGTGGGCGAGGTGCGTTATTCGGTGGCCGAGGCCATTTCGCCCGCGCATATGTCCCTGCTGACGTATCTGCGCACGGCCTTTCCCGATCGCGCCGTGCTGTTTCGCCCCCGTCTGGATCAGCTCGTGCTCGTGCGCAGCGCGGAAGACCGCCAGCAGGCGCTGGACATGCTCGCCGCGCACGTGGTGGACTTTGTGGTTTGCGACGCCAAGGGCGAGCCGGAATATCTGTTCGATGTGCGCCTGCGCAGCGCCAACATTGATGAAAGCCAGCATCGACGCGAGCTGGTGTTCAAAAGCCAGGTGCTCAAAAGCGTGGGCCTGCGCCTGCTGAGCATTCACCGCTCGGTCAGCAAGCTGCCCATGCCGGAGGAGTTCGTCATCAAACTGGCTGAATCGCTGGGCAAGCAGCCGCCCGTGCAGCCGCGCAGTAGCAGCAACAATGACAAGCCCGAGTCCGGCAGCCGCGAGGGCAATCCGACCGAGCCGTCCAGCGTGTCCCAGATCATGGGCTTGCCGCCCGAAACCGAACCGGCCAAGCTGCCAGGCTGAAGCGGCGTTAGCCCGTACCATTCCCGGCACCCGCAAAAAACGGCCGGGGCGCTTTTTGATTTCCAAAAGCGCCCCGGCCGTTTTTCATGGCCAGCTCTGAAAAAGGGCGTGTTTTTTCAGGTGCTCAGGCGCACATGCCGGAAAAAGTCATCCAGCGTCATGCAAAAGCACTCCTTGTTCTGGCTGTTGAAGCCGATCACGCTGGTAAAGGGCGAAGACTCCATGTTCGCCTTTTTCATGGGCATGAGGATTTCGACGTAATTGACAAAGGTTTTCAGATCGCCCCCGTTGTCCAGGAACACCGGCTTGCTGTTTTTCTGGGTGTAGAGCGTGTTCCAGTAGGGAATGGAGCCCAGGCAAAAGCGCCCTTCGGGGTCTTTCTTGCCATAGACCACGCGGTGAAAGTGGCTCTGCACCACGCCGCCGTGCTCCATTTCCTCGATGACCGAGCGCGAGATGTCGTAGTCGTAAAAGCGCGGGCGCTCCTGCTCGACGGAAGCCTTGGCCTTGCGAAATTCGATCAGCAGCCATTTGTCGGCGCTGGCGTATTGGGCCGCGCCTTCTTTTTCGCGCTCGGCATCCAGCGGGGCCAGAAAGTCCATGCCCCACTTGCGGATGGCTTGCTGGATGAAGGCGTATTCCACCGTTTTTTCCCACCATGTGGGCGGCGGCGGGGGCGTGTAGGGGGCGTCCAGGGGAGCCGGTTGGGTGGGCAGCATGTGATTTCTCCTTTCGTGCTGATGGAGGAAAAAATGTAACGGAAGGCCCGTTCAGGGCCGGGCGGGGGCGCGCCGGCTGTCCGGCCAGTGGGCCAGCTCGTCGCGAACCAGGCGCACGATGAGCGCATCCAGCGTTTGCACCGAGTAGTTCTGCACGTCGTGCACCGTTTCGCGGCCCGGGCCGCTTTGCGCATCGCCGGCGCGCGCGTAGGTCAGGAAGATGAAGCGCCCGCCCGTGTATTGCGCCATCTGGCGCTGGATGAATTCGCCCTGCGCGTTCAGGCCCGATGCGCCCACGCCAAAAATCTTGATGCCCTTGCCGGCGGCGGCCAGCAGTTGCGGGGGATAGGGCGGCTCGTCCGTGTCCAGGTGCGGCGGCGCATCGGCCAGCGCGATGAGCATGCGGCTGACGCCGGGGCCGCGCCAGCTCATTTGCTGCACGGCGGTGTGCAAGGCGGCGTTCATGGCCTCGGGCATGTCGCTGCCGCCGCCGGCCTGCAATTGCTCCAGCACGCGCTGGAAGGCGTCCGTGTCGTTGGTGAAATCCCAGCCGCGCACGTAAAAGTCATCGCCCTGGTCGCGGTAGGCCACCAGGCCCAGGCACAAGTCGGGCTGCGAGGGCAGTTGCGCCAGTTGGCGAACGATGTCGTGCAGGCTGCGTTTGAGCTTGTCAATTTCGTCGTCCATGGAGCCGGTGGCATCCACCATGAAAAGCAAGTCCAGCCGCGCCGCATCGGGCGGGCGGGCCTGGGGCAGGGTGATTTCCAGCGCGCTTTTCTGGCCGCGCCGCAAGGTGGCGCTGGCGCTGGCTGGCCGGCCGGCGCCCGGCCCGGATGAGGCCGCTTCCTGCTGCACGCTCACGCGGTAGCGTGCGCTGCCTTGCGGGTCGAAGGAGTTGGGGTGCAGCCAGGCGCGGCCGGCGCTGTCGGTGCGCAGCCAGGCGGCGGTCTGGCCGCCTTCGGCGCGCACGGTGATGGCCGCATCGGGCACGGGGCGGCCTTGCGCGTCGCGCACTTGCAGCAGGTGGCGCTCGCTCACATCCAGCGGGCTGTATTCGACCCGGCTGCGGGCGGTGTATTGGCGGTAGGCGCCGAAGTCGGCGTTGTCATCGACCATGCCGACCGTCACCGGCTCATCGGCCGGGCGCGACATCCGGCGCACGTGCATGGAAGGGTCTATGGACTCTTGCCGGCCGCTGTTGGGCGGGCTTGTCTCCGCAACGGACGGGGCGGGTGACAGGGCAGGCGGCGCAGGCGGGGCCGGTGCTGGGGCCGCAGGCGCGCTCATTTCGGATCGCGCTTCGGCGTGCAGCGTGCCGACAGCGTCGTAGAGCACGGGGCGTTCGCGCCGCGTTTGCTCCGGCGGGCGGGGGCTGGGGTCGGGCACTTCGATCAGGCGCGGCGGGCGCTGGCAGTGCGCGGCGGTGGGCGCGTCGAAGTTGGGGCGGGTTTGCCAGAAGCGCCCGGGGTGCTTGGGCGATGTGCGGCTTTGCGCCGGGCGGCTTTTCTGGGGCGCTGGCTCGCTCTCGCCCCAGGCGGGCAGCGCCGCCAGCAGGCCGGCCAGCAGCAGGGTCAGGGGCCGCAGCAGCGGGCGGGCGGGGTGGGTGTGGATGCGGTTTTTCATCTTTTCAAGGCCCGGCCCGGGCAGGCCGTGCGACTGCCGGGTGGCGGTTATTCGCCCTGGGGGCGGTTTGCGTGGGCAGAAGGCGGCGCGTCTTCCTGCAAGGCGGCGTTCAGGCGCTGGAGCAATTGGCGCAGCGCGCGCTCTTGCTGCGTTTGTTTTTCCTGCGCTTGCGAATCGGGTTCGTCCAGCCTGCCCGGCCCGCCTTCTGGCGGGGCGGCTTCGGTGGCCGGGGTTTCGGCTTCGGCCTCTGCCGGGGCGCTGGCGTCGAAGGCCAGGCGCAGCGCGGCCAGCACGGCCACGCGCTCGCGGTCGAGCAGGCCGCCGGAGCGAATCTGGCGCATTTGCGCATCCACTTGCGACACCGCAACGGCCAGGCGGGCCTGCTCTTGCGGCAGGCAGGTGAGGGTGTAGCTCTGGCCCATGATGAGAAATTCGGCCGCTTCGGGCTGGGGCGGGCGCGGCCCTTGGATGCGCACGCTCATTTCGTCTCCCGGGATGGCTGCGCGCTTTGGCGGGCGATTTGCACCAGCAGCTCTTCGTTGCGCGCGCGTGCGGCGGTCAGGCGCGATTGCAGGCTGTCGCGCTCCTGGGTGAGAGATTGCACTTGCAGGTTGAGCAAGGCGTTGGTCTGGCGCAGCTCGGCGTGGCGTTCGAGCAGGCGGTTGGCGCGGTCTATGACCTGGGCCAGCAGTGCGGAGGGGGCGCTCATGGGGGCTAGACGGGGGCGGTTGGAGAAGAAAGCCGGATTCTAGGTAGGGCCCGTGCGGCCTTGCGCCTTTTGCGGCGGCTTTGCGGCTGCGCTTGCGGGCGGTGCCGGCGGCAGGGTAGGGATGAGGTTATCCACAATTTTCTATGAAAATCATAGCGGTCTTCGCAGTGTTTACGGGCGCTGTGGAGTGTTTGCTTAATTGGTAAGCAAAATTTTGTATCCAAATTTCACGCCTGATTTCACGAATGCGGGCGAGGCGGCGGCGCGCCGTTTGAAAACCGGCAAGTCGAGTGCCGGAAAACCGGAAATCGGCAAGTCGAGCGCCGGAGGGCTGCGGGGCAATCCGGCCTGCCCGCGCCGGGCTGGCGGCAGCGCCTTTCGCCTCATTCCTGCGGGTTTCGGGCCGCCCGATGGGCCTACTTATCCACAGTTTTTTCCTGAATTGATAGCGCCCTTCGCAGTATTGACGGGCGCTGCGGGCGGTTTGCCTATTTGCTAAGCAAAATCTTGTATCTGAACATGAACAGATGCGGCGCAGGGCGGCCTAGGCGGCGAGCAGGGCGCGCACGCGGGCCAGGTCTTCGGGGGTGTCCACGCCGGGGCCGGGGGCGCTGGCGGCCAGGTGCACGGCGATGCGGTGGCCGTGCCAGAGGGCGCGCAGCTGCTCCAGCGCCTCGATTTGCTCCAGCGGGGCGGCGGGCAGGGCGGGAAATTGGCGCAGGAAGGCGGCGCGGTAGCTGTAGATGCCGATGTGGCGCAGGGGCGCGGGCCGGGGCAGGGCGCTGATGCCGTGGGCAAAGCCGTCGCGCCACCAGGGCAGGGGGGCGCGGCTGAAGGTCAGGGCCAGGCCGCGGGCGTCGGTGGCGAGCTTGACGACGTTGGGGTTGAGAAAGTCGGCCACGCTGTCTATGGGGCTGGCGGCGGTGCCCATGCTGGCGGCGGGGTGGGCGGCCAGCAGGTCGGCCACGGCGTTGATGAGGGCGGGGTCTATCAGGGGTTCGTCGCCTTGCACGTTGACGACGATTTCGTCGTCGGGCAGGGCCAGGCGCTGCGCGGCTTCGGCCAGGCGGTCGCTGCCGCTGGGGTGGTCGGCGCGGGTGGGTACGGCCTGCACCTGGTGGGCGGCGCAGGCGGCGAGGATTTCGGGGGCGTCGGCAGCGACGATGACGCGCGCGGCGCGGCTTTGCTGCGCCTGGCGGGCCACGCGCACGATCATGGGCAGCCCGGCCAGATCGGCCAGGGGCTTGCCGGGCAGGCGGCTGGAGGCCAGGCGGGCGGGGATGAGGACGGTGAAGGCGGGGGCGGCGGTCATGACGGCGGCGGGGGCAAGGTTGTGAAGGCGGCGGGGAAAAAGCGGGTTTTCGGGGCAGACGCCTCAAAAGCGCCCCAGCGCCTGCATCTTCCAGGCCAGCCAGAGCTTGCGCAAAGGGGTGAGGCTGATGCGCTGGTGGAGCACCTGGAAGTTTTCGGCGCGCACTTCATCGAGCAGGGTGCGGTAGATGCTGGCCATCATGAGGCCGGGCTTTTGGGCGCGGCGGTCGGCCGCAGGCAGCAGGGCCAGGGCTTCGTCGTAGCAGCGGCTGGCGCGCTCGGCCTGAAATTGCATGAGGGCGACAAAGCGTTCGGAGTGCACGCGGTTGTTGATTTCGTGCGCCTTCACGTCGAACTGCTGAAGCTCGCTGATGGGCAGGTAGATGCGCCCGCGCATGGCGTCGTCGCCCACGTCGCGAATGATGTTGGTCAGTTGCAGGGCCAGGCCCAGTTTGTGGGCGTAGGCGGTGGTTTCGGGCCGGGTCTGGCCGAAGATGAGCGCGGCCACTTCGCCCACCACGCCGGCCACCAGGTGGCAGTAGCGCGCCAGCGCGGGGAAGTCCAGATAGCGGTTTTGCGTCAAGTCCATCTCGCAGCCTTCGATGACGGCCAGCAGGTGCTCGGCGCGGATGCCGTAGCGCGGCGCGTGCGGCATGAGCGCCTGCATGGCCGGGTGCGTGGGCTGGCCGGCAAAGGCGCGCGCCACTTCGCCGCGCCACCAGTTGAGCTTGGCTGCGGCCACGCCGGTGTCGCTGACTTCATCGACCACGTCATCGACCTCGCGGCAAAAGGCATAAAAGGCGGTGATGGCGGCGCGCTTGTCGGGCGGCAGAAACAAAAAGGCGTAATAAAAGCTGCTGCCCGAGGCGGCGGCTTTTTGCTCAACGTAGGCGTGCGGCGTGGGATTCATGGGGCGTGGGAATGGGCGGGGCCGGGGCGCAAAAAAAGGGCGGATTCTTGCATCGCCTGCGCCGCTACACTGCCTGCCTGCTGCCCCTTGCCCTGCCGGGCGCGGGTGGATTCACGACTGAATGCGCATCCTGCAAAACGCCTCACATGCCCTCCAGCACGCCCCCGACATCGCCTGATACGTCGCCCGCTTCCTTGCCCGTTTCCCTCCCCCCTTCCCGCCCCCCGGCTCTGCTGGAAAAGCGCCGGCGCAAGGGCATCTACATCATCCCCAACTCCATCACCCTGGCGGCGCTGTTTTGCGGCTTTTACGCCATCGTCATGGCCATCAACGGCCGCTTTGACTACGCCACCACCAGCATCTTTGCCGCCATGATTTTGGACGGCATGGACGGGCGCGCCGCCCGCATGATGCATGCGCAAAGCGCCTTCGGCGAGCAGATGGATTCGCTGTGCGACATGGTCAGCTTCGGCGTGGCCCCGGCGCTGGTGGCCTACGAATGGGCGCTGCGCCCGCTGGGGCGCTGGGGCTGGGTGGCCGCCTTTGTGTACTGCGCCTGCGCGGCGCTGCGGCTGGCGCGCTTTAACGTGAATACGGCCGTGGTGGACAAGCGCTACTTCCAGGGTCTGCCCTCGCCCTCGGCGGCGGCGCTGGTGGGCGGCTTTATCTGGCTGACCAGCGCCATGCTGATGGCCCACAAGGATGTGCCGCTGTTTCGCAGCCTGCTGGCGCTGGCCGGCGGCGCGCAGCAAGAGCGCCTTGATCTGGCCTGGCCCACGTTTGCCATCACCTTGTTTGCCGGGCTGACGATGGTGACCAACATCCCCTACTACAGCTTCAAGGATCTGGGCGGGCGCCGCAGCGTGCCCTTTGCCGCGCTGGTGCTGGCGGCGCTGCTGCTGGCGGTCATCAGCATCGAGCCGCCCACCGTGCTGTTTCTGATCTTCGTGGCCTATGCCGTGTCGGGCTATGTGATTTACGCCTGGCGCAAGGCCACGGGCCAGCACGCCAGCATCGTCAGCACCTCCACCAGCGAGCCGGATGAGCAAGGGCTGCATCACTGAAAAGCCGCCCGGCAAGCCATTCAAGAAGCCGCCCCAAACCGGGCGGCTTTTTTGTTGCCCCCGCGCTGCCCCTCACGCCCCCCGAATTTTCATATTTGGATACATAATTTTGCTTATCAAATAAGCAAACATGCCGCAGCGCCCGTAAAAACTGCGCAGGCAGCTATGCTTTCAGGAGCAATTTGTGGATAACTTGCCTTTGCAGAGGGCGATTCGGGCATGAAAAAAGGCCCCGGGCGGGGCCTTTGGCGTGCGGATGAACGCCGGGCAGGCGGGCGCTTTACTGCCCGCGTTTTTCCAGCAGTTGAATCACGCTGGAGAAATCCAGATGGCCGCGGCCGGCCTGGCGGTTGAGGGCGTAGAGGTTGCGCGCCAGCTCGCCCAGCGGGATGGGGCTGCCTGCGCTCATGGCCGCTTCGGCGGCCAGGCCCAGGTCCTTGAGCATGAGGTCGTTGCCGAAGCCGCCGCTGTAGCCGCGCGAGGCGGGGGCGTTTTCCAGCACGCCGGGCCAGGGGTTGCACACCTCGGTGGCCCAGCTGCGGCCGGTGCTCACGCCCATCATTTGCGAGAGGGTTTTGACATCCAGCCCGTGCGCCGCGCCCAGGGCCAGGGCCTCGCCGGTGGCGGCCATGATGATGCCCAGGGCCATGTTGTTGCACAGCTTGGCCACCTGGCCCGCGCCGCTGTCGCCCATGTGGAAGATGTTTTTGCCCATGGCTTGCAGCACGGGGCGGGCGCGCTCCAGATCGGCCGCTGCGCCGCCGACGATGAAGGTGAGCGTGCCTGCGGTGGCGCCGGCCACGCCGCCGGAGACGGGCGCGTCAATCATGGCCAGGCCGCGCGCGCGGGCGGCGGCGGCCACTTTCTGCGCAGAGGCGGGGGCGATGGTGCTGCAATCGATGACGAGCGCGCCGGCGACCAGCCCTTGCAGCAGGCCGGCGCTGTTGCCGTCGCCGAGAAACAGGCCCTCGACATGGCGGCTGGCCGGAAGCATGGAGATGACCACTTGCGCGCCATCAGCGGCGGCCTGGGCCGAGGCGGCGGCGGTGACGCCCTGCTGGCTGACTTTGCTCATGGCGTCGGCGCTGAGGTCGAAGGCGCTGACCGAAAAGCCCGCTTTTTGCAGGTTGATGGCCATGGGCGCGCCCATGTTGCCCAGGCCGATGAAGGCGATGCGGGGGGTGTTGCTCATGCTGGAATCTCCTTTTTTTGAGGGGGTGAGGAAAAGGGGAAAAGCGGGAAAGGCGTGCGTGCCGGCGGGCCGGGCGGATCAGGCCAGATCGGCCAGCGGGTGGGGGCCGGCAAAGCGCGGGCGCAGGATGTCTTCGATCAGCGCGGGGGTGACTTCGGCCAGGCTGGCGGGCTGCCAGCGGGGGTTTTTGTCCTTGTCGATCAGCAGGGCGCGCACGCCTTCGGCGAAGTCGGGCCGGGCGCAGCAGCCGGTGGAGGCTTGCAGCTCCAGCCGGAAGGCATCGGCCAGCGAGAGGTGGCGGCAGCGCGCCTGCATCTCCAGCCCCAGCGCGGCGGAGGTGGGCGAGCCATTGGCAAAGGCCGCGCCGGCGCGGGCCAGCCAGGGGTCGGCGTCTTGCGCCAAAGCGGCCAGGCGCGGGGCGATGTCGGCCAGGCTGTCGTGGCCGATGAGGGCGTTGATGCGATCCAGATGCGTGCGCAGGGGCGAGTCGGGCAGGTTCATGCCCTGGCCCAGTTGCTCCAGCAGGTGGCTGATCTGGCGGTGGTCGGCCTGGCGCTGGCCGCTCCAGCGGGCCTCGGCCAGCGCTTGCAGCAAGGCGGCGCGCTGCTCGTGCGGCAGGGCGAAATCGGCCAGGCCGGCAAAGAGGGCGTCGACCGCATTGAGCTGCGCGCCGGTGAGGGCGAGAAAGGCCCCGCTGCGTCCGGGCAGGCGCGGCAGCAGCCAGCTGCCGCCCACGTCGGGATACAGGCCGATGGTGATTTCGGGCATGGCCAGGCGGGTCTGGGCGGTGACGACGCGGTGCGAGGCCCCGGCCATGAGGCCGATGCCGCCGCCCATGACGAAGCCGTGGCCCCAGCAGATGAGGGGCTTGGGGTAGGTGTGGATGAGGTAGTCGAGCCGGTATTCGCGCTCGAAAAAGGCGCTGGCCTCGGGCGGCACCTGGCCGGGGGGCAGGGCGCGGATGGCGCGGGCGAGGCCGACGACGTCGCCGCCGGCGCAAAAAGCCTTGTCGCCCGCGCCATCGAGCACGACGGCGGCGACTTTTTCCTCTTGCGCCCATTGCTGTAGCTGCGGGTGCAGCAGATCGACCATTTCCAGCGAAAGAGCGTTGAGGCTGGCGGGGCTGCTTAACGTGGCGCGGCCGATGAGGTGGCCGCTGGCGGTGGCGATGACGTCAAACAGCACGGAAGATGGTGTTTGGGTGGGGGATGCGGTCATGCTGGCGGAAGTGGAAGCGAAGGAAAAAACAGGCCCGGGCGCGGGGTTGCGGCCCGGGTGCGAAGGGTGTGGGGCAGGAGGCTCTCAGGCGTTTTTCCACTGCGGGGCGCGCTTTTCAAGGAAGGCGGCCACGCCTTCGCGCTGGTCTTGCGTGTCGAACAGGTCGATGAAGGCTTCGCGCTCTTTGGGCAGGGCGCGGGCGGGGCCGCCGTGGCGGGCGGCCTGGATGAGCTGCTTGCAGGCGCGCACGGCGCCGGGGCTTTGGCGGCCCACCTGTTCGGCCAGGGCCAGGGCGCGAGTGAGCGCCTGGGCGCGGGGGGTGACTTCCTGCACCAGACCGATGCGCAAGGCGGTGGCGGCATCCACCCGCTCGCCCAGCAGCACCATGCGCTTGGCCCAGCTCTCGCCCACGGCCCAGGCCAGCCATTGCGTGCCGCCGGCGCAGGGCAGCAGGCCCACGCTGGCTTCGGGCAGGGCCATGACGGCGTGCTCTTCGGCCACGCGCAGATCGCACGCCAGCGCGCATTCCAGCCCGCCGCCCATGGCGTAGCCGTTGATGGCGGCAATGCTTACGCCGCCAAAGTCGGCCAGGGCCTCAAAGGCCGCGCCAAAGCGCCGCGCCATGCTGGCGGCCACGCCCTTGTCGCCGCTGGCAAAGAGCTTGAGATCGGCGCCGGCGCTGAAGAATTTTTCGCCCTCGCCGGTGATGACCAGCGCGTAGATGCCGCGGTCGGCGTCGAGATCGGCCACCAGGCGTTCCAGCGCGGCCAGGCTGTCGGCCGTCCAGGTGTGCGCGGGCGGGTTGGCAAGGGTGACGATGGCGGTGTGGCCGCGCTTTTCCAGGCGCAGGCCGTGGTAGCCGGTTTCGCTCATTTGAGATGTCTCCTCTGGTTTTTTTCGGGCAAGCAGGGTTAGCGGATGGCCTCGGGCGCGTCTTCTTGCAGCAGGCGGCGGGCGATGATGAGGCGCATGATTTCGTTCGTGCCTTCCAGAATCTGGTGCACGCGCGCATCGCGCAGCAGGCGCTCCAGCGGGTATTCGCGGATGTAGCCGTAGCCGCCGTGCAGTTGCAGCGCTTCGTTGACGACGGCAAAGCCGGCGTCGGTGGCAAAGCGCTTGGCCATGGCGCAGTAGGTGCTGGCGTCGGGGGCGGCGGCATCGAGCTTGCTGGCGGCCAGGCGCACCATCTGGCGCGCGGCGACCAGCTCGGTGGCCATGTCGGCCAGCTTGAATTGCAGGGCCTGAAAGCTCGCCAGGGGGCGGCCGAATTGCTGGCGCTCGTGCATGTAGCGCTGCGCATGGCCCAGCGCGCCCTGGGCCGCGCCGACGGAGCAGGTGGCGATGTTGATGCGCCCGCCGTCCAGCCCTTTCATGGCGATCTTGAAGCCCTCGCCTTCCTGGCCCAGCAGGTGATCGGCGGGGATGCGCACGCCATCAAAGTTGATCTGGCGCGTGGGCTGGCTGTTCCAGCCCATTTTTTGCTCTTTCTTGCCGTAGTGGATGCCGGGGGCGTCGGCGGGCACGGCAAAGGCGCTGATGCCGCCGGGGCCGGGGCCGCCGGTGCGGGCCATGAGCACGAGCACGTCGGTCGCGCCTGCGCCGCTGATGAAGACCTTGCTGCCGCTGATGAGGTAGCTCTGGCCTTCGCGCCGGGCGCGGGTCTGGATGGAGGCGGCGTCGGAGCCGGAGCCGGGTTCGGTGAGGCAGTAGCTGGCGAGTTTTTTGCCGCTGGTCAGCAGCTCGCCCCATTGCTGGCGCACGGCGCTTGTGCCCCACTTGCCCAGCATCCAGGTGGCCATGTTGTGAATGGTGATGAAGGCGCAGGTGGAGGGATCGGCGGCGGCCATTTCCTCGAACACGAGCGTGGCATCCAGCCGGGGCAGGGCCAGGCCGCCTATGTCCTCGGCCGCATACAGGCCGCAAAAGCCCAGCTCGCCTGCGCGGGCGATGGTTTCGCGGGGGAAGTGGCTTTTTTCATCCCACTCGGCAGCGTGGGGGGCCAGCTCGGCCTGGGCAAACTGGCGGGCGGTGTCGGCAAAGGCCCGCTGCTCTTCGGTCAGTTCAAAGTCCATGAGATGTCTCCTCTCTTTTCTTGTGGTGGCCGGCGTGCGCAACCCGCGCCGGGCGCATGACGGGTGCGCGGCGTTTTTGTGCGGGGGAAAAGTCTGAAACGGGCCGGCCGGCAAGGGCGGCAGGGCCGGCCGCCCGTTTCAGCAGGCAGGGCCTGTTATTTCAGGCTGATGGTGGTGTTCAGCCCGCCGGTGCTGGCGTCGTCGAACCAGCGCGCGGTGACGGTTTTGGTCTGGGTGTAGAACAGCACGACCTGCTTGCCATACGGCCCCAGATCGCCCAGCTTGGACGCGCGCGAGCCGCTGAAGGAAAACAGCGGCACGGGCACGGGAATGGGCACGTTGATGCCGACCTGGCCGACGTCGATGTCGTCCTGGAACTTGCGCGCCGCAGCGCCGGACTGGGTGAAGATGGCCGTGCCGTTGCCGTTGGGGTTGTCGTTGATGAAGGCGATGGCTTCGTCCAGATCCCTGGCGGCCACCAGACAGAGCACGGGGCCGAAGATTTCCTGGTCGTAAATGCTCATGCCGGGCTTGACGCCGCTGAAGATGGTGGGGCCGACGAAGTTGCCTTTTTCATAGCCGGCAATTTGCGGGTTGCGCCCGTCCAGCTCCAGCCTGGCGCCTTCGGCCACGCCGCGCTCGATGAGCGCCTGCACGCGCTCTTTGGCCGCGCAGGAAATCAGCGGGCCCAGGTCGGCGCCTGCTTCCGTGCCGGCGCTCACTTTCAGGGTTTTGGCCTTGGCCACCAGATCGGGAATCCATTTCTGGGCCTCGCCCACCAGCACGGCGGTAGTCACGGCCATGCAGCGCTGCCCGGCCGCGCCAAAGGCCGCGCCGGCGATGGCGTTGAGGGTTTGCTCCTTGTTCGCGTCGGGCAGCACGATGGCGTGGTTTTTCGCGCCCATCATGCATTGCACGCGCTTGCCGGCCAGGCTGGCGCGGTTGTAAACGTGCGTGCCCACCTTGGTGGAGCCGACGAAGCTCACGGCCTTGATGTCGGGGTGATCGCAGATGGCGTTGACGGCGCTTTCGCCGCCGTGCACCACGTTCAGCACGCCGGCCGGGATGCCCGCTTGCAGCGCCAGCTCGCACAAGCGCATGGTCACCATCGGGTCTTGCTCGGAGGGCTTGAGCACGAAGGTGTTGCCCGTGGCAATGGCCATGGGGAACATCCACAGCGGAATCATGGCCGGGAAGTTGAAGGGCGTGATGCCCGCGCACACGCCCAGCGGTTGCAGCAGGGTGTAGGTATCGACGCCGTTGGCCACGTTGTTGGCCAGCTCGCCCAGTTGCAAGTTGCCTATGGAGGCGGCGTGCTCCACCACTTCCAGGCCACGGAAAACGTCGCCTTCGGCATCGGGCAGGGTTTTGCCCTGTTCGGCGGTGAGCATGGCGGCCAGCTCGGCCATGTTTTCGCGGATGAGCTGCTGGTATTTCAAAAAGATGCGTGCGCGTGTGCCTATGGGCGTTTTGCGCCAGGTTTTGAAAGCCTGTTTGGCAGCGGCCACGGCGGCGTTGATTTCATCGGCCGTGGCAAAGGGCACGCGCGCCAGCACCTGCTGCGTGGCGGGGTTGATTACCTCGCGCCATTCGGTGGTTTTGGACTGGATGAACTCGCCATTGATGAGCAGGGGAATGGGGGCGATGGCAGTCATGCTGGTTTTGTCTCCGTTGCTGTTGTGGTTGGAAGGAAAGAGCCGGATTCCCGAAAGGCCCGGCCCCCGTGCGCCAGGGGCTGTGCGCGGGGGATTTATAGGCCGCGGCGGGCCGGGCTGAAATAGATGTTTTCCCTTAAGAAATAGGTATTTAGGGGTAAACCGGGGCGCTTTGCCGGCAAAGCGGGCAAGCGCTTGGTCGCAGGGCGCGGCCGCAGGGCCCGGCTACCTAAAATTCGCGGTTTTCCACTGCCCGAACGGCCTTTTTTCCCCATGACCGAGCACATTCATTTTTTCGAGGGCGGCAATGCCCTGAGCGACTTTCGCGCCCGCCAACTGCTGCCGCGCCTGCAAGCGGTGGCCGCAGGCATTACCGGCGTGCAGGCGCGGTATGTGCATCTGGCCGTTTTCGACGCCGCGCCCGAGGCCGCCACGCTGGAAAAACTGGCCGCCTTGCTGCGCTATGGCGAGTCGGCCGTGCCCGGGTCGGCTGCGCAGGGCGATAGCGCCGTCATCGTGGTATCGCCGCGTCTTGGCACCGTTTCGCCCTGGGCCAGCAAGGCCACGGATATCGCTCACAACTGCGGCCTGGCCGTGCGCCGCATCGAGCGCGTGACCGAATGGCGCTTGCAGGGCGCAGCGCTGACGGATGAGCAGCGCCAGCAGGCCGCCGCCTTGCTGCATGACCGCATGACCGAAAGCGCGCTGGCCGATCTGAACGCGGCGCGCGCGCTGTTCACCCCCTTGCAGCCCGAGCCGATGGCGCATGTGGATGTGCTGGGCGCGGGCCGCGCCGCGCTGGAGCAGGCCAATGCCGACTGGGGCCTGGCGCTCAGCGGCGATGAAATCGACTACCTGCTGCAAGCCTTCACCCGCCTGGGGCGCAACCCCAGCGATGTGGAGCTGATGATGTTCGCCCAGGCCAACAGCGAGCACTGCCGCCACAAAATCTTCAACGCCCGCTTCACCATCGACGGGCAGCCGCAGCCGCACAGCCTGTTCGCCATGATTCGCCACACCGAGCAGCAAAGCCCGCAGCGCACCGTGGTGGCCTACAGCGACAACGCCGCCATCATGCAGGGGCACGCGGCCGTGCAATCGCTGCGGCCCGCGAACTCGCGCAGCTATGAAAAAACCAGCGAGCCGCGCCATGTGCTGATGAAGGTGGAAACGCACAACCACCCCACGGCCATCAGCCCCTTTCCCGGCGCCAGCACCGGCGCGGGCGGCGAAATCCGCGACGAGGGCGCAACGGGCCGTGGCGCGGTGCCCAAGGCGGGGCTGACCGGTTTCAGCGTCAGCCGACTCTGGGGCGGCATGAGCGACGCGCCCGGCGGCAAGCCCGGCCACATGGCGCACCCGCTGGAAATCATGATCGAAGGCCCGCTGGGCGGTGCGGCCTTCAACAACGAATTCGGCCGCCCCAATCTGGCGGGCTACTTCCGCGAATACGAGCAGATGGCCGGCGGCGTGCAGCGCGGCTATCACAAACCCATCATGCTGGCCGGCGGCATAGGCAGCATCTCGGCGCAGCTCACGCACAAAAAGGAATTCGCCCCCGGCGCGCTGCTGGTGCAGCTGGGCGGGCCGGGCATGCGCATCGGCATGGGCGGCGGCGCGGCCAGCTCGCTGGCCGGCGGGGCGAACGCGGCGCATCTGGACTTCGACTCGGTGCAGCGCGGCAACCCCGAAATCGAGCGCCGCGCGCAGGAAGTCATCAGCGCCTGCCAGGCGCTGGGCGCGGGCAACCCCATCCTGGCCATACACGACGTGGGCGCGGGCGGCCTGTCCAACGCCTTTCCCGAGCTGGTGAACGACGCGGGCCGCGGCGCGCGCTTTGATCTGCGCGCCGTGCCGCTGGAAGAAAGCGGCCTGGCGCCCAGGGAAATCTGGTGCAACGAAAGCCAGGAACGCTACGTGCTGGCCATCGCCCCCGAATCGCTGCCGCTGCTGGAGCAAATCTGCGCGCGCGAGCGCTGCCCCTTCGCCGTCGTGGGCCAGGCCACTGAGGAGCGCCAGTTGCAAGTAACCGACGCCAGCGCCGAAAACCCCGTGGACATGCCCATGGACGTGCTGCTGGGCAAGCCCCCGCGCATGCAGCGCGACGTGCGCCGCGCGCAGCGCACGTTCGAGCCGCTGCGCCTGGGCAGCGTGGCATTGCAAGAGGCCGTCATCCAGGTGCTGGCCCACCCCACCGTCGCCAGCAAGCGCTTTCTCATCACCATAGGCGACCGCAGCGTGGGCGGCCTCACCCACCGCGACCAGATGGTCGGCCCCTGGCAAACGCCCGTGGCCGATTGCGCCATCACCCTGGCCGATTTCGACGGCTTCGCGGGCGAGGCCATGAGCGTGGGCGAACGCACCCCGCTGGCCGCGCTCGATGCGCCCGCCTCCGGCCGCATGGCCGTGGCCGAGGCCATCACCAACTTGCTGGCCGCGCCCATCGAGCTGGAGCGCGTCAAGCTCAGCGCCAACTGGATGGCCGCCTGCGGCGAGCCGGGCGAAGACGCCGCGCTGTATGACACCGTGCGCGCCGTGGGCCTGGAGCTGTGCCCCGCGCTGGGCATCTCCATTCCCGTGGGCAAGGACAGCCTTTCCATGCGCACCCAGTGGCGCGCCGGGCAGGCAAGCGGTGAGCCGGGCCAGCCGAAAAAGGTTGTTTCCCCCGTCAGCCTCATTGCCAGCGCCTTTGTCACCGTGGACGACGTGCGCGGCGCGCTCACCCCGCAGCTTGACCGCGACGAGCCTGATACCACCCTGGTGCTGATCGACCTGGGGCGCGGCCAGAGCCGCCTGGGCGGCTCCATCCTGGCGCAAACGCTGGGCCAAAGCGGCTGCCCCCAGCGCGACGGCGTGCCCGATCTGGACGACCCCGCGCTGCTCAAAAACCTGGTCGCCGCCATCAACCAACTGCGCACCGAAGAAAAAATTCTGGCCTACCACGACCGCAGCGACGGCGGCCTGCTGGCCTGCGTGGCCGAAATGGCCTTTGCCGGGCGCGTGGGCGTGGCGCTCAATGTCGATCTGCTCATCACCGAAGGCGACGGCATTAGCGACAGCCGCATGGAAGCGGGCGACGCCAAAAACTGGGCGCAGCAAATCAACGCCCGGCGCGAGGAACTCACCCTGCGCGCCCTCTTTGCCGAAGAGCCGGGCGTGGTGCTGCAAGTGCGCACCGCCGAGCGCGACGCCGTCATGCACACCCTGCGCCAGCACGGCCTGAGCAAATGGAGCCACTTCATCGGCAAAACCCGCCCGGCCAGCGCCCCGCTGGACATGGGCAAGGGCCAGCTCTCCATCTGGCGCGACACCCGCGAAATCTTCAGCGCCAGCCTGCACGACTTGCAGCAGGTGTGGGACAGCGTGAGCTGGAAGATCGCCCGCGAGCGCGACAACCCCGACTGCGCCGACGCCGAACACGCCGCCGCCGGCCAGCCCGAAGACAGCGGATTGCACTTGCACCTCAGCGAGCGCCTGCGCCAGCAAATGAGCGCCCCGCCCGCGTCTGCCCTGGCCCTTTCCCGCCCCAAAGTCGCCATCCTGCGCGAGCAGGGCGTCAACAGCCACATGGAAATGGCCTGGTGCTTTCACGCCGCCGGCTTTGACGCCGTGGACGTGCACATGACCGATCTGCAAACCGGCCGCGCCCGTCTGGCCGACTTTTCCGGCCTCGTGGCCTGCGGCGGCTTCAGCTATGGCGACACCCTGGGCGCGGGCGTGGGCTGGGCGCGCTCCATCACCTTCAACCCCGCGCTGGCCGAGCAGTTCAGCGCCTTCTTTGCGCGCCCCGACACCTTCGGCCTGGGCGTATGCAACGGCTGCCAGATGTTTGCCGAGCTGGCCGACATCATCCCCGGCGCAGAACACTGGCCGCGCTTTACCGCCAACCGCAGCCAGCGCTTTGAAGCGCGGCTGAGCCAGGTGCAGGTGCTCGACTCGCCCAGCCTCTTTTTTGCCGGCATGGCGGGCAGCCGCCTGCCCATCGTGGTTTCACACGGCGAAGGCTTTGCCAACTTCGCCAGCCGCGGCAGCGCCGAACAGGCCATCGCCGCCCTGCGCTACGTCGACCACACCGGCCAGCCCACCGAAAATTACCCGGCCAACCCCAACGGCAGCCCCGGCGGCCTCACCGCCGTCACCACGGCCGACGGGCGCTTTACGGCCATGATGCCCCACCCCGAGCGCACCAGCCGCAACGCGCAAATGAGCTGGAGCGGCGGCGACCCCTCCGCCCACAGCCCCTGGATGCAGATGTGGCACAACGCCCGCCGCTGGGTGGGCTAAACCCCCGCCCGCCCCGGCCCCGTTTTGTTCAAATTTACTTACAGGATTTTGATGAAAAATCAGGCAAACCCTGCGCATCTCCCGTAAACACTGCGAAGGCCGCTATTAAAAAGTGAGAAATTTGTGGATAACTTCCCCTTCTCCTCGCCCCATGCGGCCTGCGCCCCCGGCACCCTCGCTTGTTCATATTCGGATACAAGATTTTGCTCATCAAATAGGCAAATCGCCCGCAGCGCCCGTCAATGCTGCGCAGTGCGCTATCAAAAAGTGAGAAACCTGTGGATAACTTCATTTGAATAGCCGCCCGCCGGGGCGAAAAGCAGGGCAGGGCGGAGCAGGGTGGAAAAACCCGCCGCCGCCCGGCCCAAGCCACCCCGGAAAATCGCCCCCAATCCGCACCCCCATCCACCCCGCCCGCCCCATCCGTTCCACCCGTTCCCGCCACCTTCGCCCATGCGCTTTTTCAATCAACAGGCCGACGCCCGCACCCGTTCGCGCCAGCTTTCCTGGGGCTTTGCCCTGGCCGTCATCGGCACCGTGGCGGGCATGCACCTGGCGCTGTTTCTGCCCTGGATGCTCGTCAGCCACGCGCTGGGCCTGCCCGAGATTTACCCCAGGGGCTTTGCCGCCGTGAACCTGGGCGTCACCCTCTGCCTCATCCTGGGCGGCTGGTGGCTGGAAACCGGCAACAACCGCCACGGCGTGCAACTGGCCGAAAAACTCGGTGCGCGCCGCGCCCAGCCCGGCACCCGCTTTGCCGAGCAGCGGCTCATCAACGTCGTCAACGAAGTCTGCATCGCCGCGCACATGCCCGCGCCCGCCGTGATGGTGCTCACCCGCCACGAAGGCATCAACGCCTTTGCCACCGGCATGACGCCGCGCGACTGGGCCATCACCGTCAGCGACGGCGCGCTTGACCGCCTCACCCGCAACGAGCTGCTGGGCCTGGTGGCGCACGAGTGCAGCCACCTCAAGGAAGGCGACACCGCCCTGAACATGCGCCTGCTGGGCATGGTGGCCGGGCTGGAGATGGTCTGGGGCTTCGGGCGCAGCCTCATCCCCGACCTCGCCCCCGACGACGACCGCGACAACTGGCGCAGCAACTGGGGGCGCGGCCTGTTTGCCCCGCTGGGGCTGCTCGTAGGCAGCGTCGTCATGGCCGTGGGCTGGCTGGGCTGGCTGGCCGGCCACATCCTGCAAGCGGCCGTCTCGCGCGAGCGCGAATACCTGGCCGACGCCCGCGCCGTGCAATGGACGCGCGACAACGCCGGCCTGGGCGACACCCTGCGCAAAGTGCTGGCGCAGCAGGAGCAGGCGGCCGGCTTTCGCCGCGACGTGCGCTTTTCCTACTACGGCAGCGGCGGCATCAGCCTGTGGCGGCTGAACCTGGCCTCGCACCTGTTTCTCGTGGCCGACGACGGCCAATGGCCCAGCCCCGAACACCCCGGCCCCCTGGGGCGGCTGATCGCCACCCACCCGCCGCTGCCCGATCGCATCCGCCGCATCTACGGCCGCGCCCGCGGCCCCCTGCCTCTGCCGCTGATCGACCCCATCACGGGCGAGCCGGTGCAGCAATATCGTTTCTGAAAACCGCTTCTTTCCCCTGAAAAAACCGGCTGGCTGCCAAGGCCGGCCGGCTTTGCTTTCCATGCCGCCCGCAACGCTTACCTTCGCCGAAGCCGCCATCGAGGCCGCCGACTTGCGCGAGCAACTGCACCGCGCCGCCTGGCACTACTACACGCTGGATGCGCCCGAAATTCCCGATGCCGAATACGACCGCCTGTTTGTCCGGCTGCGAAAGCTGGAGGAGATGCACCCCGCGCTGCGCACGCCCGATTCGCCCACGCAGCGCGTCGGCGGCGCGGTGCTGCCCGGCTTTGCGCCCGTGCATCACCGCGTGCCCATGCTCAGCATCCGCACCGAAACCGACACCAGCCCCGCCGGCGCCACCGCGTTCGACGCCCGCGTGCGGCGCGAGTTGAAACTGGCCGACAACCTGCCCGCCGTGGCCTACGTGGCCGAACCCAAGTTCGACGGCCTGGCCATCAGCCTGCGCTATGAGGGCGGCACGCTCGTGCAGGCGGCCACGCGCGGCGACGGCGAAACGGGCGAGGACGTGACGCAAAACATCCGCACCATCGGCCAGATCCCTTTGCGCCTGCAAGGCAGCGCCCCGCCCGTGCTGGAAGTGCGCGGCGAGGTCTACATGCGCCGCGACGATTTCGAGCGCCTGAACGAAAGCCAGCGCGAAAAAATGGCCGCGGGCGACAAGGCCGCCAAAACCTTTGCCAACCCGCGCAACGCCGCCGCCGGCGCGGTGCGCCAGCTCGACCCGGCCATCGCGGCCGAACGCCCCTTGAGCTTTTACGCCTACGGCCTGGGCGAAATCAGCCCGCCCGAAGCAGGCGGCCCGGCCTTTGAAAGCCATTGGCAGGTGCTGCAAGCCCTGCGCGCCTGGGGCCTGCCCGTGTCCGATCTGGCGCGGCAGGCGAAAGGAGCGCAGCAGCTCGTGGCCTTTCATGCCGACGTGGCTGCGCGGCGCGACGGCCTGCCGTTCGACATCGACGGCGTGGTTTACAAGGTCGATTCGCTCGCGCAGCAAAAAGAGCTGGGCTTTGCCACGCGCGAGCCGCGCTGGGCCGTGGCGCACAAATACCCCGCGCAGGAGCAGATGACCACCGTGCTGGCCATCGACGTGCAGGTGGGCCGCACCGGCAAGCTCACGCCCGTGGCCAAGCTGGCGCCGGTTTTCGTCGGCGGCGTCACGGTCACCAACGCCACCTTGCACAACGAGCTGGAAGCGCGCCGCAAGGACGTGCGCGTGGGCGACACCGTCATCGTGCGCCGCGCGGGCGACGTGATTCCCGAAGTCGTCAGCGTCGTGCCCGAAAAACGCCCGGCCGGCGCGGCCGAGTTCACCATGCCTGCCGAGTGCCCCGTGTGCCACAGCGAAGCCGTGCGCGAAGAAGGCGAGGCCGACCACCGCTGCACCGGCGGCATCTCCTGCCCCGCCCAGCGCAAGCAGGCCCTGCTGCACTTTGCCAGCCGCAAGGCGCTGGACATCGAGGGTCTGGGCGACAAGCTGGTGGAACAACTGGTGGACGCAGGCATCGTGCACGCCCTGCCCGACCTTTACCGCCTGGATTTGGCCGCCCTGGCTGCGCTGGAGCGCATGGGCGAAAAATCCGCGCAAAACCTGCTGGCCGCGCTCGAAAAATCGCGCCAGACCACGCTGGCGCGCTTTCTCTATGCCCTGGGCATACGCCACGTAGGCGAGAGCACCGCGCGCGATCTGGCCCGCCACTTCGGCACGCTCGACGCCGTGATGGCCGCCAGCGAAGCCGCGCTGCTGCAAGTGCCGGACGTCGGCCCCATCGTCGCCCACAGCCTGCACACCTTCTTTGCCCAGCCGCACAACCGCGAAGTGGTGCAGCAGTTGCGCGCAGCAGGCGTGACCTGGCCCGAAAGCGCAGCCGCCCCGCAGGCCGCGCTGCCCCTGGCGGGGCAGACCTTCGTGCTCACCGGCACGCTGCCCACGCTCAGCCGCGACGCGGCCAGGGAAATGCTCGAAGCCGCGGGCGCAAAAGTAGCGGGCAGCGTCAGCAAGAAAACCAGCTACGTCGTCGCGGGCGAGGAAGCGGGCAGCAAGCTGGAAAAGGCGCAGGCGCTGGGAATTGCCGTGATTGATGAGGCCGCGATGCGGGCGATGCTGGCCGCTACGCCTGCCGATTGATATGCGAAATCGGCCCGAACATTCCTCAAACGGCTGAAAGGCCCGTGGATATTGCGCTGGCAGCTACAAAAACAGGAGCGCAAGGCGGGCCTGAACAGCCGTTTGTCAGATGAGCGCAAGCCTTGTGCCAAAGGCCCGCGCGCACTGGCGGGCCTGCTGTATAACGAGGCTGCATTTTTTTCCCCCTCTACTTCTCTATATAGAAAGGAATTCACCATGCATGCCCTGCGTTATGTTTTGCCCGCCGCCCTGCTGCTCGGCAGCGCGCTGATCGGCTCCGCCCACGCGCAAACCGCCCCCGCACAAAACGCGCAGTCCGAGCGCGAAGGAGAAATCAGATACCAATGCGAATCCGTGGGACGGGGCATTCTGGAATCCGAAACGGCAGATGGGAAAAACCCGACTCTGGAACAAATGGCCAGTCTCTGCCGCGAACGCGTGCAAAAGGAATTGAAAAATTACACCCCCGCTTGTGTTCAGTATTGCCGGGAAGTGATTGAAGGCCCCAAAAAGTAATACAGCAAATACAGCAAGCCCGCCCCTTTAAACGGCGGGCTTTTTTATTGCCGCCGAAAAACCGACGATCCACTGCTGCCTGGGGTATTATTGATAATCCATCTCGTTTGTAACCCTTCGAGAGCAGTTGCCGATGACGACATTTTTCTTGCGTTTCAACCACTTTGCCCTAGCCGCCTGCGCCGCCCTGGCATGCGCCATGCCCGCGCAAGCTGCCTTGCCCCGGGCGACAAGGCGGCGCTGATCGCTTTTTACGACGCCGCAGGCGGCGATCAGTGGGAAGCCAGCCGCCGGGCCAACTGGAAATCGGCTTATGACCCGTGCGACCCCATAAATGGCTGGGCAGGCGTGAAGTGCGACAACGCCGACCCCAACGCGCAGCGCGTGACCGAGCTGAAAGTGGCGGGCACCGGGATGACGGGCACGCTTTCGCCGGCCGTCAGCCAGTTGACCGAATTGAGAGTGCTGATGCTCAATTACAACCGCATTTCGTCGCATACGGGGCTGGCGGGCGCGGTGCCTGATTTGTCCGCACTGACTCATTTGCAGGAGCTGCATCTGGTGGGACAAAATTTTTCCAGCATGAGAAGCGCCAATCTGACGTCTCTGGTGAATTTGCAATATCTGCACTTGCAGGAAAACCGCCGCCCGCTCAATCACGCGCTGCCGGATATTTCGCGCATGCGCCGTCTGATTTACTTCACGGCATATGGCAGCGGTTTTACCGGCCAGTCGCCCGATATATCGAATTTGCGCAATCTGATGGCTTTCAGAATTCAAGGCAATCGCATGACGGGTGATCTCACGCGCATTCAGCCGCCGAGCATGCTGAGGTCCATGGGGGGAGCCACCGTTTGCCCCAATCACTTCAGCAAAGTGGACAACCGCGATTGGGACAACGCCACGGACGTCAACTGGCGGCGCGGTGAAAAATGGCACGACCTTTGCACACTGCCGCCTGCTGCCGCAACGCCAGCGCCTGTGCCCGCCTTGGGCCAGCCTGCGCTGGCACTGCTTGCGGCCTTGGTGGGCGCGGCTGGCGTGGCCCGCAGGAGCTTTTTCAAAAAACGGCTTGCGTTGTGAAAACAGCGGGCCGCCCGCCTGTTTACGCCTGATATTTGCGCCTGCTATAAGGGCGGGTTTTTCGCCACTTCCCCCATTTTTTGCGCCATGCCCCAGCCCGCCTTGCCTCACGCCACCCCCGCCACCGAAGCGCCGCTTGAACTGGCGGGCCGCCACATTCTTCTTGGCCTGAGTGGCGGCGTGGCCTGTTACAAGGCGGCCGAGCTGTGCCGCCTGCTGGTCAAGGCAGGGGCCAGCGTGCAGGTGGTGATGACGGCCGGGGCGGAGCGCTTTATCACCCCCGTCACGATGCAGGCGCTGTCGGGGCGGCCGGTGTTCACGTCGCAGTGGGACGAGCGCCCGGCCAATGGCATGGCGCATATCCATCTGGGGCGTGAGGCCGATCTGATCCTCATCGCTCCGGCCAGCGCCGACTTCATGGCGCGGCTGGCGCAGGGGCGATCGGATGATTTGCTTTCGCTGCTGTGCCTGGCCCGCCCGCGCAACTGCGCGCCGCTGCTGCTGGCCCCCGCCATGAATCGCGAAATGTGGTCGCACCCCGCCACGCAGCGCAACGCACGCCAGCTTGCGCAAGACGGCGCGCGCGTGTTGCCCGTGGGCTGTGGCGAGCAGGCGTGCGGTGAATTTGGCGATGGCCGCATGCTGGAAGCGCCCGAGTTGCTGGAGGAGGCGGTGGCCGCACTCACCCCGCAAACGCTGGCCGGGCGCAAGGTGGTGATTACGGCGGGGCCAACCTTCGAGGCCATCGATCCCGTGCGCGGTATCGCCAATCTCTCCAGCGGCAAGATGGGCTTTGCCCTGGCCCGCGCCGCCTGGCAGGCGGGGGCGCAAGTCACCCTGGTAGCAGGCCCGGTGGGTTTGCCCACGCCGCATGGAGTGGCGCGGGTGAATGTGCAATCGGCCCTGGAGATGCAAGGCGCTTTGCAGACCGCCCTGGCGGATGCCGATGTGCTGGTGGCCGCCGCCGCCGTGGCCGACTGGCGGCCCGCGCAAGCGGCGGCGCACAAGATCAAGAAAGACGGCAGCGGCCAGGCGCCCGTGTTGCAGTTTGTGGAAAACCCCGATCTGCTGGCCGAAGCCGCCCGCAGCCCGCGTGCGCAGGCCGGGCAGCTGTACTGCGTGGGCTTTGCCGCCGAGAGTGAAAACCTGCTGGCGCATGCCCAGGCCAAGCGCGCCCGCAAGGGCGTGCCCCTGCTTGCGGCCAACCTGGGGCCGGCCACTTTCGGCAAGGATGAAAACGCCTTGCTGCTGGTGGACGAAGCGGGCGTGAGCGAGCTGCCTGCCGGCTTGCATCCTGTGGGTAAATTGCCCCTGGCGCGCCTGCTGGTGCAGGAAATTGCCCGCCGTTTGCCACCCAGAGAACAAATATGACGACACCCAAATGGGAACCGCCGCCCGACGGCGACTTTGCCGCTTATGTGGAGCAACAAAACCCTTTGCAGCAGCAAGACGATGCTCGCGCGCGCAAAGCGGCTGTCATGGATTCCAGCGCCAGGGCGGTCAAAACAGCCCAGGCCCCCAAAGTGGCCAAAACCGAAACGGCCTCAGCTGGCAAAGTGGCTTTAGATACCCAACCCACCACAACCGCTTCCGCCAATCAACCGCAGGGCGAACCGCGCTTCATGCATTGGTCTTTGGTGTTGATCCTGAGCTTTTTCTTGATCGAGTTGCTGGACAGCTGCCTCGAGTGGACAGGGCTGGTTAGTAAAAGCGTGCGCGAAGACTTGTCGGGTTACATCTTTCTGGCCGCAGTGGCCTGGTTGATGACGCGTCGCCACCTGCTGAGTTGGCTCAAGCAAAATTCGTAACCCATTTTTTTCAAAAGAAATTCAAACGAGAGCCTTCATGCAAATCGACTTGCGCATTCTTGACGAGCGCCTTCGCCAGCACTTGCCCGCCTATGCCACGCCGGGCAGCGCCGGACTGGATTTGCGCGCGTGTCTGAACGAGCCGCTAGAACTGGCCGCAGGCGCGTGGCAGCTATTGCCTACGGGGCTGGCCATGCATCTGGCTGATCCTGGTTATGCCGCACTCATCCTGCCGCGATCGGGTCTGGGGCACAAACATGGCATCGTGCTGGGCAATCTGGTGGGGCTGATCGACAGCGATTACCAGGGCCAGCTCATGGTCAGCGTCTGGAATCGCGGCCCCGCGCCCTTTGTGATCGAGCCGATGGAACGCATCGCGCAAATGGTCATCGTGCCTGTGGTGCAGGCGCACTTTCGTCTAGTGGATGAATTCGCCCCCAGCCAGCGCGGCGAAGGCGGCTATGGCTCCACCGGAACGAAATAAGCTGAAGCGTTTGTTACAGCGCCGCGCCGGCATCCTGTCGGCGCATTGCTTGCAGGCAGCGTTAGTCTTGCGCCGTTTTGACTTTTAACAAGGAGAAGTTCTCGTGAAACGCACCCAAAAAACCCTGGCCCTCGCTGCGGGTCTGCTTGCCGCCGCAGCCTTGACGGCCTGCAACAGCAATCCCAACTACGGCTATTACCCCCAGCAGCCCACATATGGGCAGCAGCCGATTTACAGCCAGCAGCCCGTCTATAACCAGCAGCCCATGTATGGTCAGCAAGACCAATATGCGCAATTCGGCCAGGTGGCCGCCGTGGATTTGTTGCGTCAGGGCAGCGCTCCCAGCTCGGGCGTGGCGGGCGCAGTGGCCGGCAGTGTGATTGGCGGCGCTGTGGGCAATCAAATCGGTCGCGGCTCCGGCCGCGCCGTGGCGACTACGCTGGGCGTGGTAGGCGGCGCGCTGATTGGCCGCGCCATGGAGCAGCAACTGGGGCAAGGCGGTTACAGCCAGGACGTTTACCGCGTTACCGTGCGCCTGGATCAGGGCGGTATCCGCACCGTGGACTACCTTCAGCCGCCCAACGTGCGCGTGGGCGATCGCGTGCGCATCGAAGGCAATCAGATTTATCGCTGATTCACAAATTGCTTGATGGCAAAAACGGCGTCTGCGGACGCCGTTTTTTTATGCGTGCGACGCGGCGCCGGCCTTTGGTCAGGCAAGGCGCAAGCCTTCAAGTTGGTCGTAGAGCAGGGTGACTGTTTGCCCTTTTCCGTTTTGTACCCGGGTCTGCCAAGTCCCGCACCGTATTTCTTCCAGCGGCAAGATGAAGGCCGGATCTTCCAATATCTGGTGCTGCTGGCGCAGCGTTGCCAGGGCCTTGGCAACGCGCTGCTGCCAGGCGGGGGCAGGCGCGGCTGCCAGCCAGGCGGACACGCGCACGCAAGACTGCTCCCAGGCGTGTTTGCCTTTAGAGCAAATGGGATGCAGAACATTTGCGCGCCAGGCGGCCAGATACAGGGTTTGCGTTTCATTGCCCAAGCGGGTGGGCACTTGCTCATCCTCATACCAGCGGGCGCTGCTTTCAATGCTGTAGCCGGCGTTTAGTCGCAGGGCGTTGAGTCTGGCCTGGCTTTTGTGGCAGAGGCCTTTGCCGATTTCCTTTTGGCGGATGGCGCGCAACCCTTCGGGGATGGCGTCTTCATCTGCGCCATACACCGCTTCCACCAAAGTGCGCACGGCTCCGATCTGCCTTGGCTGACCGGGAGTGGCGATGCAGCCGGCCTGCTGCAAGGCGCGCGCGCTCAGCCAAAGCCTGCCGGTATCGGGGTAAACGTAATCGGCTTTAGGGAAAAGATGGGAGTACCACCCGGATTGCGGCGTTTCGGTGATTTCAGGGCAGAGCACATGCAGCACCGGGGCCGGGCGCTGGTCGGAGCTGCGGGCTGATTCGGGCCATCGGTCGCCATTGGCTTGCCGCAGATGGCGATGAAGGCGGCCTGCGCGCTGGATGATGAGGTCGATAGGGGCCAAATCGCTCACCAGGGTATCTACATCGAAGTCTAGGCTTTGCTCCAGCACTTGCGTGCCAATCAGCACGCGGCCGTGGCGGTGTTCCCCGCCTCTGCGGGGATGAACCGGAATTCAAGGAAGAACGCAGGCTGGCGTATGTGTGTTCCCCGCCTCTGCGGGGATGAACCGGAATTCAAGGAAGAACGCAGGCTGGC
>JBQNAO010000028.1:0-29158 GCA_052170415.1 Ottowia sp.
CGATCATCAGTTCGATGAGGGTAAAACCTTTTTGGATTGCTTTCATGATGTTCTCTTGGAGCGGAGCGAATTAGGGAGGGAGTGTGTCGGGGTGGGTGCTGATTGCCACCGATGCCCTCTTTAATGCAGCGGCTGTACCAGAAGCGGTGGTGAGAAGTCAGGCAGAGGGGGTAATCAAAGATTTGTGAAGTTGTTCACGCTTTGTATCCTGGCTACTGCACAAATGGGCCATGCGACCGGGTTTGTGACAATTTGAGTCAGATACAAACTATTGATTTGACGCGCCCTCTTCCAGCCGCTGCCAGCGCTCCAGGGCTGCCAATAGTTGTTCTTCTATTTCTGCATCGCGCTTTTGCAGGGCGATGGCGCGGTTCAGGTCGCTTTGGTAGAGCGCGCCGTCGGCCAGTTCGGCGCGCAGGGCGGTTTGCTCGGTTTCCAGGGCGCTGATGAGTTCGGGCAGGGCTTGCAGTTCGCGCTGCTCTTTGTAGCTGAGCTTGCGGCGGGCAGGCGGCGCGGGGGCGGGGGATGGCGCTTCGGCCCCGGGCTTGGCCGCAGGCAGGGCGGGGTTTGCCGCCGGCTGGGGGCGGCTGCGCTGGCTTTGGGTGAGCCAGTCGGTGATGCCGCCTTCGTATTCGCGCCACTGGCCGGGGCCTTCCCAGGCGATGGTGCTGGTGACGACGTGATCCAGAAAGGCGCGGTCGTGGCTGACGAGAAAGACCGTGCCTTCGTAGGTTTGCAGCAGTTCTTCCAGCAGCTCCAGCGTGTCTATATCCAGATCGTTGGTGGGTTCGTCCAGCACCAGCACGTTGGCGGGGCGGGCGAACAGGCGGGCCAGCAGCAGGCGGGCCTGCTCGCCGCCGGAGAGGCTGCGCACGGGCGAGGCCGCGCGCGCGGGGCTGAACAGAAAGTCGCCCAGGTAGCTTTTGACGTGCTGGCGGCGGTGGCCGATTTCAATCCATTCGCTGCCCGGGCTGATGAAGTCTTGCAGCGTGGCGTTGGGGTCGAGCTGGGCGCGCATTTGGTCGAAATAGGCCACTTGCAAATTGCTGCCCTGGCGCACGCGGCCGCTGTCGGGCGCCAGCTCGCCCAGGATGAGCTTGAGCAAGGTGCTT
The DNA here is from genome assembly GCA_052170415.1 of Ottowia sp. Taxonomy (GTDB): domain Bacteria; phylum Pseudomonadota; class Gammaproteobacteria; order Burkholderiales; family Burkholderiaceae_C; genus Ottowia. The sequence goes on from JBQNAO010000028.1 coordinate 1,113, forward strand.
TTGCCCGCGCCGTTGGGGCCGATGAGGCCGACTTTGTCGCCGCGCAAGACGGTGGCGCTGAAACGCTGCACCACGGGCGGGCCGCCGAAGGCTTTGCTGACGTTTTCCAGCTCGGCCACGATTTTTCCGCTGGACTGGCTGCCGGCCACTTCCATGCGCACGCGGCCCAGGGCTTCGCGGCGGGCGGCGCGGGCGGCGCGAAGCGCCTGCAGGCGGTTGATGCGGCCCTGGGCGCGGGTGCGGCGCGCTTCCACGCCCTTGCGTATCCATATTTCTTCTTGTGCCAGCAGTTTGTCGGCCCGGGCGTTGAGCGTGGTTTCCTGCGCCAGTTGTTCTTCCTTTTGCGCCTGATAGGCGGCGAAATTGCCGGGGTAGGCGAGCAGGCGGCCCCGGTCCAGCTCGACGATGCGGGTGGCGATGGCATCCAGAAACGCGCGGTCGTGCGTGATGGTGACGATGCTGCCGCGAAAGGCCAGCAGCAGCTCTTGCAGCCAGAAGATGGCGTCCAGATCCAGATGGTTGGTCGGTTCGTCCAGCAGCAGCACGTCGGGCCGGGCCACCAGGGCTTGTGCCAGCGCTACGCGCTTTTGGCCGCCGCCGGAGAGTTCGGCCACGCGGCGCGCGCCGTCCAGCCCCAGCCGTTGCAGGGTGTGCTCCACGCGCTGCGGCCAGTTCCAGCCATCCTGCGCCTCGATTTGCGTTTGCAGCGCGGCCAGATCGCCCTCGCCGCGTGTGTATTGCTCGATCAGCGCCTGCACGTCGGCCAGGCCCGCCGCCACGGCTTCCTGCACCGTGGCAAAGGCTTGCAGGGCGGGCGTTTGCGGCACGTAGGCCAGGCGCAGGCCCTGCTGCACTTGCAGCGTGCCGTCGTCGGGCTTTTCCAGCCCGGCCAATATCTTGAGCAGCGAAGATTTGCCCGCGCCGTTGCGGCCGATCAGCCCCACGCGCTCGCGCTCTTGCAGGGCGAAATCGGCGTGGTCAAGCAGGGCAACGTGGCCAAAGGCCAGTTGGGCATCGAGCAAAGTCAGCAGGGCCATGAGTGAATACCGGCAGAAAAAAAGCGCCGATTGTGCCCAAAACCTGCCCAAAACCTTTTTACGAAAATGCTGCAAAACGAGTGCGGTTTTGGCCCGGCCGCTATCATGGCGGCCCGTTATTCATTTTTTCAAAAAGGAAACACCCATGCACGCCACGCCCGATTTGATTTGCTACAAAACCATGCCCGTCTGGACGAAAAACAATATTCCGCCCAGCATTTTGAACAAACACAATACCAAGGCCGGCACCTGGGGAAAACTGCGCGTGGTGCAGGGCCGCGTGAAATTTCATGAAATGAACGAGGCCGGCCAAACCGTGGCCGAGCATATTCTCACGCCCGAAAGCGATATCTGGACGATACACCCGCAAGCCTGGCACAAGGCCGAATTAATGGACGAGGACAGCGCCTTTCAGCTTCAGTTTTATTGCGATAAAAAAGATTATTTCAATAAAAAATACGGCATGACGGCCACGCACTCGGCCGTGGTGGATGCCGCCCGCACTGTGCCGCATGGCGGCAGGGCGCTTGATCTGGGCTGCGGGCAGGGGCGCAACGCGCTGTATCTGGGCCTGCTGGGCTTTGACGTGACGGCCAGCGATTTCAACCGGGGCCCGCTGGCTGCGCTGGAAGACATGGCCGATCAGGAAAACCTGCGCGTGCAAACCGAGGTTTACGACATGAATAGCGCCGCATTGGCCAAAGAATATGATTTCATGGTGGCCACGGTGGTTTTCATGTTTCTCGATGCCGATCGCGTGCCTGCCATTATTCATAATATGCAGGAAAAAACGCGCCCGGGCGGATATAACCTGATCGTTTCCGCGCTGGATACGGAAGATTATCCCTGCCTGATGCCTTTTTCATTTACCTTCAGGGCGGGCGAATTGAAAAAATATTATGAAGGCTGGGAAATGGTTGAATACCGGGAAGAAATCGGCTCCATGCACGCCACGGATGCGCAGGGCAATCCCATACAGCTCAAATTCGTCACCATGCTGGCGCGCAAGCCCTGAATAATCCGGCCCATGAAAAAAGCCCCGTTTTGACGGGGCTTTTTTGTTTGCAGAGCGCAAAAATCAGTTGCGCACGGCTTCCACCGTGGCCACCAGGCGCACCTGGGTGGGCATGCCCATCTTCACCAGGTAGTCCACGCCCCACTGCGTGCGGTCGATGACGGCTTCAAAGTCGCCGCCGCACACCTCGCGCTTGAGCATGGGGTTTTGGTAGCAGTTGAACTGGCGGGCCTTGAAGGTGACGGGGTGGGTCTGGCCCTTGAGGGTGAGCTGGCCGGTTACTTCCTTGACCTTGTCGCCGTCGAACACGAATTTGTCGCCCACGAAGCGGATGGTGGGGTATTTCTTGGCGTCGAAGATGTCGGCGCTTTCCAGGTGCTCGTCGAAGGCGTCGGAGCCGGAGTCCACGCTGTCGGTTTCAAAGGTGATTTCCACGCGGCCGGTTTTGGCGGCGGGGTCGAACTGCACCGTGCCTTTTTTGTCGTCAAAGCGGGCGCGGTTGACCGATGCGCCGAAGTGGCTGATTTCAAAGAAAACCGAGGTGTGAACGGGGTCGATGGTGTAGTCGGCGGCCAGTGCGGGGGCAGCGGCGGCGGCCAGTGCGGCGCAGGCGGCCAGGGCGGTGAGCGGGTGTCGCATCAAAAGTCTCCTCAAGGTGAAAGGACGAAAGGGGTTGATCTGGTAAAGCCGCCGGCGGCCTTGCGGGCCGCGGCAGCTTGCGGCGAGTGTGCCTTAAGCATGTGAAGCGCGCAGGCGGCAGCAATCAAAATGCCTAAAAAAACGGCAGAAGGCCCGCAGCGCCCGTGGATGCTGCGAAGCGTGCTATCAAAACAGGAAAAATCTGTGGATAACTTCAGCCGCTGGCGCGCGCCGGGCGGGCCAGGACGGCCAGCAGGGCGGCCAGCAGGATGAGGCCGCCGCCGCCCAGGGTGCGCGCGCTCAAGGCGGCTGCGCCCAGGGCGATGGAGGAGACGCTGGCAAACACCACTTCCGAGAGCATGAGCAGCGAGGCCGTTTGCGCGGGCAGGTGGGCGCTGCCGTATTGCAGGGCCAGGTTGCCCAGCAGCAGCAAGGCGGTAAGAGCCAGCGCCCAGGGCAGCCACTGGGGCCAGTGGGCCAGCGCGGGCGCGGGGGCAATCCAGCCCATGCGCTGCGCCAGCGTGGCCGCCAGCAGGCAGACCAGGGCGCTGCCGCCGAACATGGCAAAGGTGCGGGCGCTGACCGGGGTGGCGCGCCAGCGGCGCAGCAGCACGCCGGTGAGGGCAAAGCTGAAGCCGCCGGCGATGGCCAGCCAGTCGGCCAGGCTCTCGGGCCAGGGCCAGGCAGCGCCTTCGGTTTTGAGCACGAAGCTCACGCCGGTCAGCGCCAGCGCCAGCCGCGCCAGCGCGCCGATTTGGGGGCGCTCGCCCAGCAGTGCCCAGGCCAGCAGCACCGACCAGGCGGGCATCAAATAAAAAAGCAGCACCACGCGCACCACGTCGCCAATGGTGACGGCCCAGTTAAAGCAGATATTGGTCAGCCCCGATGAGAGCGCCAGCGCGGCCAGCGCCGGGTAGCGCAGGCTCTGGCGCAGCGCGCCGGGCCGCCAGAGCAAAAACAGCGCCACGCCGCAGAGGTAAACGAACACGGTGCTCCACAGCGCGTGCGCGCCGCGCTCTTGCAGGGCGCGAAAGGGCAACCAGGAAGTGCCCCAGATGAAGGCATTGCCCAGCAGCGCCAGCGCAGGCAGTGCGGCGCTGCCGTCTTCGGCGGGCGCGGCGCTGCGGTTCATGGCGGGTTGTCGCTGCCGCTGCCGTGGATGCGGTCGCTGCGGGCCAGCTCGAACAGGCGCTGCACTTCGCTGCCGTGGCAGCGCAGGTTGTGGCGGTGCCAGGCGGCGATGAGCAGCATCACCGCCGCCACCAGCGCGCCAAACAGCGCCAGCGCCCAGAACACCGAAAGCCCCGCGCCCATCGCCAGGCTGTAGAGCGCGCCCAGGGCCAGGATGCAGGCTTGTTCATTGAAGTTTTGCACCGCGATGGAGCGGCCCGCGCCCATCAGGTTGTGGCCCCGGTGTTGCAGCAGCGCGTTCATGGGCACGACGATGTAGCCGCCCAGCGCGCCCAGCGCGATCAGAAAGGGCACGGCCAGCCAGAGCCGGTCTATGAACACCATCAGCATGAGCAGCAGCCCCATGACGATGCCCAGCGGCATCACGCGCGTGGCCTTGTCCAGCCGCACCCACATGGAAGCGAGCACCGCCCCGCTGGCCGTGCCCAGCGCCACCACGCCCACCAAGCTGGCCGCCTGCGTGGTGTTGTAGGCCAGCGCCGCGCCGGCCCAGGCCAGCACGATGTAGCGCATGTTGCCCGACACGCCCCAAAACAGCGTGGTCGCCGCCAGCGAAATCTGCCCCAGCCGGTCGCGCCAGAGCAGGCCGTTGCAGCGCCAGAAATCGGGCAGCAGCGCCAGCGGCCGCCGGGGCATGGGCTGCATGCGCGCGCCCGTGTGCGGGATGTGCAGGTTGAACCAGGCTGCCAGCGCGTAAATGGCAATCAGCGCGGCGATGGCCGCCTCGGGCGCGTTTTCCATGCCCAGCGCCTGCATGGGGCGCGCATCCAGCAGCCAGGGCGAGAGCCTGGGGCCCACCAGTTGCCCGCCCAGCAGCACGCCCAGGATGATGGAGCCTATGGTCAGCCCCTCGATCCAGCCATTGGCGCGCACCAGTTGCGAAGGCGGCAGCAGCTCGGTCAGGATGCCGTATTTGGCGGGCGAATACGCCGCCGCGCCCAGCCCCACCACGGCGTAGGCCAGCAGCGGGTGCGAGCCAAACAGCATCATCAGGCAGCCGACGATCTTGATGGCGTTGCTGATGAGCATGACCTGCCCCTTGGGGCGCGAATCGGCAAACGCGCCCACCCACGGCGCCAGCGCCACATAAAAGAAGGCAAACATGGGCACCAGCGCCGCCGCCTGCCAGTCGGGCGCGCCCTCGGCCAGCAAAAGCTCCACAGCCGCCACAAACAGCGCGTTATCGGCCAGCGAGCTGAAAAACTGCGCCGCCATGATGGTGTAGAAGCCGCGCTTCATTTAATTTGTGCCGCCTGTCTCTCGTGTGGGAAAAAGAAAACCGCCCCAGGGTTGGGGCGGAAAAAAATTGCGGCGGGTTATATCACGGGGTGTCCGGCGGCATCGGGGCAGGCAACTTATCCACAGGTTTCTCCTGATTTGATAGCGCCCTTCGCAGTGTTTACGGGCGTTGCGGGCGGTTTGCTGAATTGATAAGCAAATTTGCGTTACCGCATGCAACGGGTGTGCCCCTGGCGTGCAAAGTGGCGCGGCTTGTGGAAATGGCGGGGTTGCAGGCAAGGCTTCGTTCCGGTTTTAGCGGCATCACCGGCTTGCTGCACCCGAAGAAAACCGGCCAGGCCCCCAAGGCGCTTCGCCCTCGCCTTTGCAGCCCTTCTTTCAGGAAAGTTATCCACAAATTTTTCCTGAATTGATAGCGTGCTGCGCAGTATTGGCGGGCGCTGCGAGTCGTCTGCCTATTTGCTAAGCAAAATTTCGTAAACAGATGTGCGCGCCGGATGCCCGTCCGCGCCCCGCCCCTGCCCTTTTCTATTTGCCTATGCAAAAGCGCGAAAAGATCACGCCCAGCAAGTCATCCGGCGTGAACTCGCCGGTGATCTCGCCCAGCGCGCGCTGGGCCAGGCGCAGGTCTTCGGCCAGCAAATCCAGCGCGGGGGCGGGGCCGTGGAGCTGCGCGCTGGCGCTGTGCAGATGGGCGCTGGCCTGGCGCAGCGCGGCCAGGTGGCGCTCGCGGGCGATGATGAGGCCGTCGCCCGCGCCCGCCTGCCAGCCGGCCAGATGCAGCAGGCGCTGGCGCAGCGCCTCCAGCCCCTGCCCGGTGCGCGCCGAAAGCAGCAGAGGGGGCTGGGCATCGGCATCGGGGGCTTCGGGCATTTCGGGGCAGCGGAAATCGGCGGGCAGGGCGTCGGCCTTGTTCCACACATGCAGCAGCGGCGCGGCGGGGGCGGCCTGGCCGATGCGGGCGGCGATGCGCTCGTCTTCGGCCCGGTGGGCGGCGTCGGCCTGGCGCGTGGCGTCGTGCAGCAAAAGCACGGCATCGGCCTGGGCGATGTGCTGCCAGGCGCGGGCGATGCCGATTTGCTCCACCTCGTCGCTGCTTTCGCGCAGGCCGGCGGTGTCCAGCACGTGCAGGGGCACGCCCTCGATCTGAATGGTCTGCTGCACCACATCGCGCGTGGTGCCCGCCTGGGGCGTGACGATGGCCAGCTCCGCGCCGGCCAGGGCGTTGAGCAGGCTGCTTTTGCCCGCATTGGGCTGCCCGGCGATGACCACCTTGATGCCCTCGCGCAGCAGCGCGCCCTGGCGGGCGGCAGAGCGCACCTGATCGAGCTGCGCGTGCAGCCGCTGCAACTGGCCGTGCGCATCGGCCTGGGTGAGAAAGTCGATTTCCTCCTCGGGAAAGTCCAGCGTGGCCTCCACCAGCATGCGCAAATCAACCAGAGCGGCCACCAGCGCGTGAATGCGCTCGGAAAACGCCCCCGCCAGCGAGCGGCTGGCGCTGCGCGCGGCAGCGGCCGTGCTGGCGTCGATCAAATCGGCCACGGCCTCGGCCTGCGCCAAATCGAGCTTGCCGTTCAAAAAAGCGCGCTCGGTGAACTCGCCCGGCCGCGCCAGCCGCAGGCGCGGCAGCAGCGCTTGCGCCAGTTGCTGGCAGCGCGCCAGCAAAAGTTGCAGCACCACCGGGCCGCCGTGCGCTTGCAGCTCCAGCACATCCTCTCCGGTGTAGGAATGCGGAGCGGGAAAAAACAGGGCCAGGCCGTGATCAATGGGCGCGCCGCTTTCATCGGCAAAAGGCAAATAAGTGGCCTGCCGCGCCCGCAGCGAGCGCCCGCAAACGGCCTGCACCAGCGGCCCCAGCCCCGCGCCCGAAATGCGCACGATGCCCACCGCCCCGCGCCCCGGGGCGGTGGCGATGGCGGCGATGGGGTCGGGCGTGGGGGCCGGGGCGGGGGATGAAGGGGGGGCGGCAGTGGGGGCGTTCATGGGCTGGGCATGATAGGCAAAGCCCCAGGTGTTGCAGCGCGGCGCTTTGCCCCCAGCTGCAAGGGCTGCGGCGTGATGGACGCGCTTGTTGTTTCGGTTGTTTGCCCGGCCCTTTTTTCTCTTTTTCTCAAGGAGTTTTTCTTCATGCAAACCAGCGATATCCAGAACGTGCTGCGCATTGCCGTTCTTGCCTCTTTTGCCGATGGCGCCAAGCACGAGCGCGAGCGCGAATCCATCAAGAACATTGCCGAAAGCCTGGGCCGCGCCGAGGGCGTGAACCTGCCCTCGCTGTATCAGGACGTGCTGCTCAAGCGCGTGAGTCTGGAGCAGGCCGCCGCCGATTTGAGCAGCGAAGAAGCGCGGCATCTGGCCTATGAAATGGCCGTGTGCGTGTGCGATGCCGACGGCCACACCAGCGAGGCCGAGCAGCAATTTCTGGCCCGCCTGCAACAAGCCCTGGCCCTGCCCGCCAGCCAGGCGCAAGCCTTTGGCGAGCAGGCCGATGCCCTTTCGGGCGACGCCTACCTGCCCGTGGCCGTGTCGGCGCCTGCGGCGGCCCCGGCTCCAACCCAGACATCCGCCCCCACCCGCCCCGTGGTCGATCGCGCCGCGCTGGAGGCGCAAATCAAATCCGCCGCCATCACCAACGGCGCGCTGGAGCTGCTGCCTGAAAACCTCTCCACCCTGGCCATCATCCCGCTGCAAATGCGCCTGGTCTACAGGCTGGGCCTGGCGCACGGCTACGAGATGGACCGTGGGCACATCAAGGACTTTCTGGCCACCCTGGGCGTGGGCCTGAGCTCGCAATATCTGGAGCAGGCCGGGCGCAAGCTCATCGGCGGGCTGCTGCGGCAAGTGGGCGGGCGCGGGCTGGTGGGCGGCCTGCTGGGCGGGCTGGGCAAGCAGGCCGTCAGCTCCGGCATGAGCTTTGCCAGCACCTACGCGCTGGGCTACGTGGCGCTGGAGTACTACGGCAGCGGCCGCCAGCTCTCCACCCAAATGCTCAAGGACGCCTACACCCGCATCTTCGGCCAGGGCCAACAGCTGCAAACCGAGCTGATGCCCCAAATCCGCCAACGCGCGCAAACCCTGAACATGAGCGAAGTCCTGAGCATGGTGCGCGGGCAGCAGACGCTGCGTTGAAATTGCTTATCAAATAAGCAATATGCCTGCAGCGCCCGTCAATACTGCGAGAGGCGCTATCAAAAATCAAGTAAATTGTGGATAACTTTGCTTGAGATGGGTGAAAAAAGGGGCTCCACGGCCCCTTTTTTCATGCCCGCTTTTTCACATCCGCCTGCGCTGCGCGCCGGTGGGGATGCGCATTTCCTCGCGGTATTTGGCGACGGTGCGGCGGGCGCAATCTATGCCTTGCTCTTTGAGCAGTTCGGCGATTTGGCCGTCGGCCAGGGGGTGGGCGGGGTCTTCGCCTTCGATGAACTGGCGGATGAGGGCGCGCACGGCGGTGCTGGAGGCGCTGCCGCCGGCGTCGGTGCCCAGGGCGGTGCTGAAAAAGTGCTTGAGCTCGAAGGTGCCTTGCGGGGTGGCCATGTATTTGGCGGTGGTGACGCGGCTGACGGTGGATTCGTGCACGCCCAGGGCTTCGGCCATTTCGCGCTGGAGCATGGGGCGCATGGCGATGGGGCCGTGGATGAAAAAGCCGCGCTGGCGCTCGACGATGAATTGCGCGGCGCGCAAGATGGTGTCAAAGCGCTGCTGGATGCTGCGCAAAAACCAGCGCGCTTCTTGCAGGCGCTGGCCGAGTTCGGGGTTTTTGCTGCCGCGCACGGCGCTGGCGTAGCCCTCGTGCACGCGCAGGCGGGGCATGACGTCGGGATTCAGGCGCACGCTGAATTTCTGCGTGGAGCCGCTGCCGCTGGCGGTGACGATGACGTCGGGGATGATGATTTCGCGCTCGACGTCGGCAAAGCGGCGGCCGGGTTTGGGTTCGAGCCGGGCGATTTGGCGCTGGGCGGCGCGCACTTGCTCTTCGCTGCGGCCCAGTTGGGCGGCCAGGCGTTTGTAGTCGTGGCGCGCGAGCAGCTCCAGCGCGCCGCTCTGGCTGCACAGGGCCTGGGCGCAGGCGAGGTCGGCGTCGCCCGGGCGCTCGGCCAGCAGGGCCTTGAGTTGCAGGCCCAGGCATTCGGGCAGGTTGCGCGCGCCGACGCCGGCCGGTTCCAGGGTTTGCAAAAGTTTGTGGGCGAGGGTGAAGCGATGCACGAGTTCCTGCATTTGTTCGAGGTCGTCGTCATCGTCCATGAGGGTGGCGGCCAGTTGGGCCAGCGAGTCTTCGAGGTAGCCGTCGTCGTTGAGCGATTCGATGAGAAAGCGCAGCACGGCCATGTCTTCGGGCGAGAGGCGCAGGGCCAGGGCCTGGCGGTGCAGGTGCTCGGTGAGGGTTTCGTGCAGGCTGCCGCGCTCGCCGGGGTCCAGCGGCTCTTCGCCCGCCTGGCGGGCGGGGGCTTCGCCGCCCCATTCGCCGTCGTCGGGGGCGATTTCGGCGTAGCCGTCGCCGTCCCAGTCGGGTTCGCTTTCGCTGCTGCTTTCTGCGCTGCCTTCGCCGCTGCTTTCACCAGATTCGCCCGATTCGCTGCTTTCGCTGGCGGGGGTGTTGGCGTGTGTGAGGCCGAATTCTTCGCGCGGGGCGCTGTCGTCGGCGCGCTCGAGGAAGGGGTTTTCGTCCAGCATGGTGTCCACTTCGCGCTCCAGATCGAGCGTGGACAGTTGCAACAGGCGTATGGCCTGTTGCAGCTGGGGCGTGAGGGTCAGGCTCTGCGCGGCGCGCAGTGACAGGTCTTGGCTCAAAGCTGGAAGTTCTGGCCGAGGTAGATGCGGCGCACGTCGGGGTTGCGGACGATTTCGGCCGGTGCGCCGGCGGCCAGTACGCGGCCTTCACTGATGATGACGGCGTGGTCGCAAATGCCCAGGGTTTCGCGCACGCTGTGGTCGGTGATGAGCACGCCTATGCCCTGCTCTTTGAGGAAGGTGATGATGCGCTGGATTTCGATGACGGCGATGGGGTCGATGCCGGCAAAGGGCTCATCGAGCAGGATGAAGCGCGGCTGCGTGGCCAGGGCGCGGGCAATTTCCACGCGCCGGCGCTCGCCGCCGGAAAGGGCCGGGGCGGGGGAGTCGCGCAGTTCGGCCACGGTGAGTTGCTCCAGCAGCTCGTCGAGGCGGCGCTCGATGTGCGCTTTCGAGAGCGGGCGGCCGTCGGGGCCGCGCTGCAACTCCAGCACGGCGCGGATGTTTTCGGCAACGGTGAGGCGGCGGAAGATGGACGCTTCCTGCGGCAGATAGGACAGCCCCAGGCGCGAGCGCTGGTGCATGGGCATGCGCTCGATGGGCTGGCCGTTGATGGCGATGCTGCCGGCATCGGCGCGCAGCAGCCCGACGATCATGTAGAACGAGGTGGTTTTGCCCGCCCCGTTGGGGCCGAGCAGGCCGACGACTTCGCCGCTTTGTACGGACAGGGAAACGTCATGCACCACGCGGCGCGCGCCGTAGTTCTTGCGCAGATTGCGCACCAGCAGCGAGCTGGCGGGCGCGGCGGCGGGGGTCGTCACGGCTGGCCCGCCTTGCCTGCGGGCAGAGTGGCGCTTTCGCGCAAGGGGGCGGCTGCCGGGCTGGCCGGGGCAGCGCCGCCGGATGCGCGCGGCCCCAGCGTGGCGCGGATGCGCCCGCTTGCGCCTTGCTTGCCGCTGCGCGGGCCGGAGCCATCGACGGTGTAAACGCCCGTGGCGCTGTTGTAGGTGATGCGCGCGCCCTGAATTTCGTCGGCCACGCGCGTGCCTTCGAGCCGGCGCATCCGGGCGCGGCCGATCAGGCGCACGGTGTCGCTGCGACTGTCGTATTCGATGGTTTCGCCTTCGCCTTCGATGAATTCATTGGCGGCGTCGCGCTTTTGGCGAAAGAAGGCGCGCGCGCCCGGGGCGGCGGTGAGTTCGCCGCTTTGCTGGTTGTCGCCGCTTTGGCGCACTTGCAGGCGCGCGCCGCGCATGAGGATGCTGCCCTTGGTGACCACCACATTGCCGGAGAAGGTGCTGATCTGGCTTTTTTCCTCGTGTCGCAGGGTGTCGGCCTCGATGTTCATGGGCTGATCGCGATCGGCCTTTTCCGCCAGGGCCGGGGCGGCCAGGCAGCAGGCGGCGCTGGCGGCCAGGGCCAGGCGGGCAAGAAGGGTTGGGAAAAGAGGTCGCATGAAATTTGAAAACCGGCCAAATATCGCCACGGAAATTGCCACAAGTTGCTACGAAAGTTGCCGCAAAAAGGCCCTGCGGCGGCAGGCGGCGCTGCCGGGCAAATTGTAGGTTGCCCCCAGAGGCGCTCCGACGGGCAAACCGGGGTCCTGCGGGTGCGAGCAGGCATGAAAAAACCCGCCAAAGCGGGTTTTTTGCGCAGTTTGGACGGGGGCGTTTTTTAGCCGGCCTTGGCCTTGGCGCCGCCCGACTTGCGGGTTTGCTCGATCAGCGCTTCGGCCACTTTGAGCATGTTGTCAAAGCCGCGGGTCATGCCGGGGTCGGTGTAGTAAAGGCCGGCAATGCCAAAGGCGGGAGTGGCTTCGACCTGGTAGGCGTCTTGCAGCTGGCCGGCGCGCTTGATCTGGCTGGCCACGCCGAAGGATTTGTAGGCGGCCTCGAATTTTTCGCGGTTGATGCCCTGCTCGGCAATCCAGGGCATCAGCACATCGGGCTGGGAAAGGCGTTTTTTCTCCTTGAGGATGGCGTTGAACACCTTGGCGCTGTTTTCCTGGCTGGATGCGTCCATGGCTTTCAATGCATAAAAAATGCGCTGCAAAGGCTCGAACGCGGGGGAAAAGCCCACGTGCACCTGGCGCACGATGACATCCTTGGGCTGGGCGGCGGCCCATTTGTGGAAGATGGGATCAAAGTCGTGGCAGTGCGGGCAGCCGTAGGAGAAGAACTCGATCACTTCGATCTGGCCGGCCGCCGCCTCGGTGGGAGCGGGCGTTTTGAGCGCCTTGTAGTTCTCGCCCGCAGTCAGCGGCACGGATTGCGCCCAGGCCGCAGGCAGGGCCAGCAAGCTGGCGGCGGCGCAGGTGAAGTCACGACGTTTCATGTTGTATTTCCTTTAAGCGGGGGAAGGTGAGAAAAAGAGCGGCCTGTGAGGCAGGCGGCGGGCGGCAAGTTCCCGGGCGGTGGGCGATGAAATCAGCGCTGCACGCGCACCAGCGCGGCATCAAAGCCGCCGCCCAGCATGCGCTCTTTGGCGTCGTCGGCGGATTCCTTGCTCTGAAATGGCCCGGTGCGCACGCGGTAAACCGTGCGCCCGGCCTGCTCGTGGCTGGTGACGCGCGCCTGAATGCCGGCCAGCAGCAGGCGGGCGCGCTGGGCTTCGGCTTCGTTGGGATCACGAAAAGCGCCGGCCTGCACGAAGTAGAGGAAAGGCTCGGCGGCATCCTGGGCGGGTGAGGGCGCGGGGGCGGGCGCAGCCGGCGGGGCGGCAGGGGCTGCTGCCTGGGTGCGGGCCGTGCGGGCGGCGATGAAGTCGCCCAGGGGGTCGCTTGACGTGCGGCGATTGCCTTGCTGGGTCTGCTCGGGCACTTCGGCGGGCATGGGCAGCGGGTGGATGCCGGTTTCGGGCTTGGCAGCGGGCGCGGGGCTGACCGTGCCGCTGGCGGAGCGGCCCTGCAAAGGGGCGTTGGGGTTCCAGTTGCGGTTTCTTTCGGCTTCGGCTGCGTCTTGCTCGCTGCTGCGCGAGCTGGCCTTGTGAATGAAGGGCACGGGCACTTTGGCGACAAACAGGGCCACGCCCAGGGCCGCGCCCAGGCCCAGGATGAGGCCCAGGATCAGGCCCAGCAAGGTGCCGCCGCGCTGGCGTGGGGACTGGGAAAGCGGGGGCATCACATGCGTTCCGGTGCAGACACGCCCAGCACGCGCAAGCCGTTGCGCAGCACTTGCGCGGTGGCTGCCACCAGGGCCAGGCGGGCCAGTTTGAGTGACTCGTCATCAACGAGGATGCGCTCGGCGTCGTAATAGCTGTGGTAGCTGGCGGCCAGATCGCGCAGGTAGAAGGTGACGTCGTGCGGGGCGAAGTCCTGCGCAGCGGCGGTGAGCATGGCCGGGTATTCGGCCAGCTTGAGCATCAGCGCCAGCGCCTCGGGCGATTGCAGCGCAGCCAGATCGGCCTGCGCCAGTTGGGCGAGGCTGCCGCCCCAGGTTTGCAAAACCGAGCAGATGCGCGCGTGGGCGTATTGCACGTAGTAAACCGGGTTGTCGTTGTTCTTCTGCACGGCCAGATCGACGTCGAAGGTGTATTCGGTGTCGGGCTTGCGCGAGAGCAGGAAAAAGCGCACGGCATCCTTGCTCGTCCACTCGATCAAATCGCGCAAGGTGACGTAGCTGCCCGCACGCTTGCTGATCTTGACTTCCTGCCCGCCGCGCACCACGCGCACCATGGTGTGCAGCACGTAGTCGGGGTAGCCCGGCGCAATGCCCGCATCAGCCGCTTGCAGCCCGGCGCGCACGCGGGCGATGGTGCCGTGGTGGTCGGTGCCCTGGATGTTGATGGCCTTGTGAAAGCCGCGCTCCCATTTGGCGATGTGGTAGGCCACGTCGGGCACGAAGTAGGTGTAGCCGCCGCCTTGCTTGCGCATGACGCGATCCTTGTCGTCGCCAAAGTCGGTGGTGCGCAGCCACAGCGCGCCGCCTTCTTCGTAGGTGTGGCCGCTGGCGATGAGTTTTTGCACCGTGGCTTCCACGCGGCCGCTGGTGTAGAGGCCGGACTCCAGGTAGTAGTTGTCAAAGCGCACATCAAAGGCTTGCAGGTCCAGGTCTTGCTCGTGGCGCAGATAGGCCACGGCGAACTGGCGGATGCCTTCGCGGTCTTCCACGTCGCCGCTGGCGGTGTAGCTGCGGTCGTCGGCCTGCACGGTTTTGCGCGCCAGAAAGTCGTCGGCAATGTCCTGGATGTAGTCGCCGTTGTAGGCGGCCTCAGGCCAGCGCGCATCGCCCGGCCGGATGCCCCTGGCGCGCAGTTGCACGGAGGTGGTGAGCGTGTCGATCTGCACGCCCGCGTCGTTGTAATAGAACTCGCGCGTGACTTGCCAGCCCTGCGAGGCCAGCAGGTTGCAGATGGCATCGCCCAGCGCGGCCTGCCGCCCGTGCCCCACATGCAGCGGGCCGGTGGGGTTGGCGCTGACGAATTCCACCAGCACGGGGCCGGGGCGGGCGTCTTGCTGGCCGTAGCGGTCTTGCGCGGCCAGGATGCTGCTAACGGTTTGCTGCTTGGCGGCGGGCTTGAGGCGGATATTGATAAAGCCCGGCCCGGCGATGTCCAGCTCCTGCACCCAGCGGCCAAAGGCGGGCGTGGCCTGCAAGGCGGCCTTGAGCTGCTCGGCCAGCGCGCGCGGAGAGGTTTTCAGGGGCTTGGCCAGTTGCATGGCGGCGGTGCAGGCCAAGTCGCCGTGCGCGGCCTGGCGCGGCGACTCAAACGCGGCGCGCTCGCCCGCGCCGGGCAGCATCTGCTCCAGCGCAGCCGCCAGGGCCGCCAGCAGTTCTTTTTGAACGGATTGCATCGTGTGAGGAAGGTGTCTCGGTAGGGAAGAAAAAGAGGGCTTCAAAGCGGCCGCAGGGCCGAGAGCATGTAGTTCACGCTGGTGTCCGGCGCCAGCCAGTAGCGGCGGGTGAGCGGGTTGTAGTGCAGGCCCGTGCTGCGCTGCGGCGACAGGCCCGCGTCGCGGCAGAAGCGGGCCAGCTCGCTGGGGCGGATGAAGCGGTTGAAATCGTGCGTGCCCCGGGGCAGCAGGCGCAGCACATATTCAGCGCCCACGATGGCCATCAGATAAGACTTCAGCTGGCGGTGGATAGTGGAGAAAAACACCTGCCCGCCGGGCTTGACCAGCGCGGCGCAGGCGGCCACGACGGAGGCGGGGTCGGGCACATGCTCCAGCATTTCCATGCAGGTGACTACATCGAACGAAGCGGGCGCTTCGGCGGCCAAGTCTTCCACGGCCAGGGCGCGGTATTGGATGCGCGGCGTTTGCGCATCCAGCGCATGCAGGCGCGCGGCCTGCAGGGATTTTTCGGCCAGGTCGATGCCCAGCACATCCGCGCCCTTGCGCGCCATGGCATCGGCCAGAATGCCGCCGCCGCAGCCCACATCCAGCACCTTCGCGCCAGCCAGCGGGCGCTGCGCATCAATCCAGCCCAGGCGCAGGGGGTTGATTTGGTGCAGGGGGGCGAATTCGCCTTCCAAGTCCCACCAGCGGTGAGCCAGGGCGGAAAACTTCGCCAGTTCGGCGGCATCGGCGTTCACGGCAGTCATAAGCGGCGGATTTTCACACGAGCGCCTGCGCCCCGGAGCGGGCAAAAGTCCCAAAAAACAAACCCGCCTCGAAGGCGGGTTTTCGTCAGGGCGCGGGCAAATCAATAGCTGCTGCCGCCGTCGTCGTAGCCGTGGTTTTCGCGGCGACCGCCGCTGCGCGGGCCGGGGCCGTAGGGGCTGCGAAAGCGCCCATCGTTGCCGCCGCTGCCGTAGCCGTCTTCACGGCGGGCGCGGCCGTTGCCATAGCCGCCGCCAAAGCTGCGCGGCGGGCGCGGCTCCATCGGGCGCGCTTCGTTGACCACCAGATTGCGGCCTTGCAGCGGCTGATCGTGCATGCCCTCGATGGCGGCCCGGGCCTCGGCGTCGCTGCCCATTTCCACGAAACCGAAGCCCTTGGAGCGGCCGGAATCGCGCTCCATCATGACCTTGGCGCTGGTGACGCTGCCAAACGCGGCAAATGCCTGGCCCAGCTCGGCGTCGCGCACGCTGTAGGGCAGATTGCCCACATAAAGTTTGTTGCCCATTGCAGGCACTCCTCAAAAACACAAAAACACGCGGATGGAGTCTGCCAATGCCACAGGGGCCAAGAAGAAAACACCGCAAAACACACAAAACGCGCCCAATTGCAGGCGCGCAGCGGTCATTATGCTCCTGCATTAATTACCCAAAACCTTTTTATAAAAATATTTTTTAGAATGAAAAATCACCCACGTATTCTTTCTGGCGCGCGATCTTGTTCACTGCATTTATCTTTTCCACCGGCATCGTGGCATTGGCCGAAATGGGCGACAAGACCCAGTTGCTGGCGCTTTTGCTGGTCAGCCGTTATCGCCGGCCCTGGCCCATCGTGGCGGGCATTTTTGCGGCCACCTTGTTCAATCACGCGCTGGCCGGCGCAGCCGGCGCATGGGCGACGACGCTGATGCAGCCGCACGTGCTGCGCTGGACGCTGGGGCTTTCTTTCATCGTCATGGCCGGCTGGATGATGACGCCCGACCGGCTCGATGACGATCAGCGCCCGCGCGAAGGGGGGCGCTGGGGCGTGTTTGGCGTGGCCCTGTGTGCGTTTTTCCTGGCCGAGATGGGCGACAAAACGCAAATTGCCACCCTGGCGCTGGCGGCGCAGCATTCGGGCCATGCCGGGGCGGTCATCATGGGCACCACGCTGGGGATGATGCTGGCCAATGCGCCCGTGGTGTTTGCGGGCGATCGCCTGCTGCACAAGCTGCCGCTGCGCACGGTGCAGATGGTGTGCGTGGGCGTATTTCTGGCGCTGGGGCTGACCACGCTGCTGGCGGGCGAGCGCCTGCTGCCCGGCGGGTGATCAGCCCGGCCTGCGCTGGCTATACTGCCCGCGCCTTTCACGCGCCGATTTGCTTTTTCCTGCTTGCGGGCGCTTTTAAAAATGCTGCTAAACGACGGAAATCCCGCCCGGTTCCGCCTTTTGGCGCAACCGGGTTTTTCTTTGCCTCATGTCTTTTATTGCCACATCGCAATTGATGCGTTTTGAAGAGCCGCTGCTTTTGCAAAGCGGCGCGCAAATCGGCGGCTATCACCTGGCCTATGAGACCTACGGCCAGCTCAACGCCGCGCGCGACAACGCCGTGCTGGTGTGCCATGCGCTCAATGCCTCGCACCACGTGGCCGGGGTGTATGCCGACCAGCCGCGCAGCCTGGGCTGGTGGGACAACATGGTCGGCCCCGGCAAGCCGGTGGATACCAACCGCTTTTTCGTCATCGGAATCAACAATTTGGGTTCTTGCTTCGGCTCCACCGGCCCCAGGGACATCAACCCGGCCACGGGCCAGGCCTGGGGGGCGGACTTTCCGGTCATGACGGTGGAAGACTGGGTGGCCGCGCAGGCGCGCCTGCTTGATGCGCTGGGCATCGGGCAGTTGGCCGCCGTCATGGGCGGCAGCCTGGGCGGCATGCAGGCGCTGTCGTGGACGCTGCAATTTCCCGATCGCATGCGCCACGCCATCGTCATTGCCAGCGCGCCCAACCTCACCGCCGAAAACCTGGCCTTCAACGAAGTGGCCCGCCGCGCCATCGTCACCGACCCCGACTTTCACGGCGGCCACTTCTACCGCCACGGCGTCGTGCCCCGGCGCGGGCTGCGCATTGCGCGCATGGTGGGGCACATCACCTATTTGAGCGACGACGTGATGAACGCCAAATTCGGCCGCCAGTTGCGCGAAGCCGTCACCAGCCACGCCAGCGGCTACCGCTACTCCACGCAGGAAGTGGAATTTCAAATCGAGAGCTACCTGCGCCACCAGAGCGAGAAATTCAGCGACTACTTCGACGCCAACACCTACTTGCTCATCACCCGTGCGCTGGACTACTTCGACCCGGCCCGCGCCCACGGCGGCAGCCTGAGCGCCGCGCTGGCGCACACGCAGGCGCGCTTTTTGCTGGCCAGCTTCACGACCGACTGGCGCTTTTCGCCCGGGCGCAGCCGGGAAATCGTCAAGGCCCTGATCGACAACCGCCGCCGCGTGGCCTACGCCGAAATCGATGCGCCCCACGGCCACGACGCCTTCTTGCTGGACGACGCGCGCTACATGGCGCTCATCCGCGCCTATTTTGAAAACGAGGTGGCCGCATGAGCCATGCATCCACACAGGCGCTTATCGCCGACCTGGTTCCCGCCGGCTCGCACGTGCTCGATCTGGGCTGCGGCAATGGCGAGCTGCTGCAAACGCTAATGCAAGAGCGCGCCTGCACCGGCTACGGCATCGAAATCGACGACGCCAACGTGCTCGCCTGCGTGCAGCGCGGCGTCAGCGTGCTGCAAATGAATCTGCACCAGGGCCTGAGCGACTTTGCCGACGGCAGCTTCGACGTCGTGCTGCAAATCGACACCCTGCCGCACCTGCGCAACGCCGAAACCATGCTGCTGGAGACCGTGCGCGTGGGCCGCATCGGCATCATCGCCTTCCCCAACTTCGCCCACTGGCCCAACCGCTTGAGCGTGCTGCGCGGGCGCATGCCCGTCACCCGCCGCCTGCCCTACCAGTGGTATGACACGCCCAACATCCGCGTAGGCACTTTCAAGGACTTTGAAGCGCTGGCGCGCAAAAACGGCCTGCGCATCCTTGACGCCTTCGGCCTGCACCACGGCCAGCCCGTGCGCTGGCTGCCCAACGCCCGCGCCGGCACCGCTGTCTTCAAAATCGCCCGGGCCTGAAAACCCGCCCGCCCCCACATGAGCGCCCTCATCCCCCCCGCCCGCCTGGCCGAGCACCTGGCCCGCGGCCTGCACCCGCTTTATCTTGTGCAAGGCAACGAAGCCCTCATCGCCCAGGAAGCGCAAGACGCCATCCGCGCCGCCGCCCGCCAGCAGGGCTACAGCGAGCGCAGCGTCTTCACCGCCTCCGGCGCGAACTTTGACTGGAGCGCTCCCCTGGCCGCAGGCCAGTCGCGCAGCCTTTTCGCCCAGCGGCAAATCGTCGAAATCCGCATCCCCGGCGGCAAACCCGGCAAAGACGGCGCCCAGGCCCTGCAAACCCTGGCCGCCGCCAGTGCGCAAGCCGATGGCGTGCTCACCCTCATCAGCCTGCCCCGGCTGGACAAAACCGCCCGCGCCAGCGTCTGGTTCAGCGCGCTGGAAGCGGCGGCCATCCACATCCCGGCCGACCCCATCGAGCGCGCCCGCCTGCCCGCCTGGATCGCCGAGCGCATGGCCCGCCACGGCCAGCGCGTGCCCGCCGGCGAAGAAGGCCAGTTGGCCCTGCGCTTTTTTGCCGACCGCGTGGAAGGCAACCTGCTGGCCGCGCACCAGGAAATCAGCAAGCTCGCCCTGCTGCACCCGCCCGGCGAAATCAGCCGCGCGCAAATCGAAGCGGCCGTGCTCAACGTCGCCCGCTACGACGTCTTCAAACTCTCCGAAGCCATGCTCGGCGGCCAGCGCGCGCGCGTGCAAAAAATGCTCGACGGCCTGCAAGCCGAAGGCGAAGCCGAAGTGCTCACCCACTACGCCATCGCCGAAGACATCCGCGCGCTCAAGCGCATCAAAGACGCCACCGCCGCCGGCCAGCCCCTGCCGCTGGCGCTGCGCGAAGCGCGCGTGTGGGGCCCGCGCGAGCGCCTGATGGAAAGCGTGCTGCCCGGCCTGAGCGCCGCCGGCCTGGCCAGCCTGCTGCAAGCGGCGCACTGGGTGGACGGCATCTGCAAGGGCCTGCCCGCCCCCGGCTGGCCCGCCGCCGGCTGGCCCGCCCTGCACCGCCTGGCCCAGGGCCTCACGGCCCTGTGCGCCCGTGCCCTGGGGCGCTGAAAACCGCCCGCCCACCGGCGGCATTTCGGCAACATTCACATACAAAATTTCGCCTATCAAATAGGCGAACCGCCCGCAGCGCCCGTGGATGCTGTGAAGCGCGCTATCAAATCAGGAGAAATTTGTGGATAACTTGCCTTCCAAGGCAGGTTTCCGGGCAGGTTCCCGGGCCGATTTCAGGGCGGTTTTGGGGCGGTTTTGGGGCGATGGAAAACGGCTTGGGGATGGCCGGTTTTCGGGCAAGGGCCGGGGCGGGTTTGTGCGGGCCGCTGGCATGGGGCGGAACAAGTTTCCTTACAAGATTTTGCTGATTCATTGAGCAGATCGCCCGCAGCGCCCGTAAACACTGCGTAGGGCGCTATCAAATCAGGAAAAATCTGTGGATAACTGGCTCTTTCCGGCAGGTTTCGGGGCAGGTTCCGGGCCGATTTCAGGGCGGTTTGGGGGCGCTTGAAAACGGCCTTGTTGCGGGCGAATCGCGGCCTTTCTGCCGGGCCGATGGGCCATGCACTTTCCGCTGAAGCGGCAGGGCATGAAAAAGCCCCGCTGCCTTGGCTTGGGCGCGCGGGGCCTGGATGCGGCCGGTGTTCGGGTGGGGCGAGTCGGGCGGATCAAATTTCCTTGCAAGATTTTGCTGATGAATTAGGCAAACGGCCCGCAGCGCCCGTAAACACTGCGTAGCGCGCTATCAATTCAGGAAAAATCTGTGGATAACTGGCCTTTCCCGGGTGCGTTCAGGGCTTGTCTTCTTGCTGCTGCTGGCGCAGTTGTTCCTGGGTTTCGCGCAGGCGGGTGTCGACGATGGCCGATTCGATGGGGTCGGCGTCGGGGTGCTGGCTGATCCAGTCTTGCGCGGCGCGAAAGCGGTTGGCAGCGCCGGAGAAGTCCAGCCAGGCCAGGTGGGCCTGGCCTTCGGCGCGCAGGGCGTGCAGGGGCTGGCCCTGGGCGCGGCGGGCGGCGGCCAGCAGTTGCCAGGCAGCGCCGTCTTCGGGCTGGAGGGTGAGCCAGCTTTGCAGCCGGGCGATGGCCTGGCGGGCCTGGCCGGCGGCGGTTTCGGCCTGGGCCAGGTAGAGCTGCTCGGGCCGGTGGCTGGCGTCGGCGGGGGTCGCTTGCAGCAGGGCGATGGCCTGGGCGCTGTCGCCTGCGCGCAGGGCCAGGTCGGCTTGCAGCAGGCGGGCCTGGCGGGCGGCGGCGGGGCGGTCGGGGCCGATGGCTTCGGGCAGGCGGGCGGCGAGTTTGCGTGCGCGCGGCAGGTTGCGCAGCTCGGCTTCGGCCAGGGCGGCGCTGTAGAGGGCGGCGATGCGCTGGGGGGCGCTTTGGCCGGGTTTGCCGTCGGCTGCGGCGGCCCAGGCGCGCAGTTTGTCCACGCCGGGGCGCGAGAGCACGCGGGCGCGGGCGGCGATTTGCGCTTGCGCCAAATCCAAGTCGCTGCCCAGGGCGGGGCGGGGGGTTTTGGGGGCGCGCCGGGCGGCTTCGGCCAGGCGTTCGGCGGTGAGGGGGTGGCTGCGCAGGGTGGCCCATTCGCCGCTGTCGCTCAGGCGCGAGGCGTGCTGGAGTTTTTCAAACATGCCGACAACGCCCCAGGGCGAAAAGCCGGCCTGGGCGTGGATGCCAAAGCCGATGCGGTCGGCTTCGCGTTCCATGTCGCGCGAGTAGTTGAGCTGGCTTTGCAGCATGGCCGCCTGCCCGCCGGTGATGACGGCAGCGCCGGCCTGCGGGTTGCTGCCTGCGGCCAGCGCGCCCAGGATCATGCCGGCCAGCAGCAGGGGGGCCTGGCGCGATTGGCGGCCTGTCATGCGGGCGATGTGGCGCTGGGTGACGTGGGCCATTTCGTGGGCCATGACGGAGGCCAGTTCGTCGCGGGTGTCCACCACGCTGACCATGCCCAGATACAGGCCGAAGTAGCCGCCGGGCAGGGCGAAGGCGTTGATTTGCCCTTCGCGGCCCAGCAGCACGCGCCAGGCGTAGCGCTCGTCCAGCTCCTGCGGCATTTCGCCGCGCGCGCGGGCGGCCTGGCGCAGGGGCTGCCAGATGTCGTCGACCCACTGGACGATGACGGGGTCGTCGAAGTAGTCGGGGTCGCGATACAGCTCGCTGGCGATGCGGTCGCCCAGCTTGCGCTCTTGCAGCGGGGTCATTTCGCCGGCGTCGCCCAGCGAGGGCAGGGCGGTGGAAAGGGGCTGGCCGGTGGCGGCGCGGCTGTTGTGGGCGGAGGTGTCGAGCAGGGCGTGCACTTCGCGCCAGCTTTTGGGGATGGCGCTGCTGCTTTCCATTTCGTGCAGGCCGTGGGCCTGGGCGGTGAAAGCGGCGGCGGCAGCGAGGGCGGCCAAGGCCCGAAAGGCCGGGCGGCGGGTGGGGGGCGCGGCGGTTTTCATGGCTGTCTATGATGCCCGGATTGCCCTGATTCACCATGAAACACATCGCCCGCAAACGTTTCGGCCAGCACTTTTTGAGTGACGAGGCCATCATCGACGCCATCGTGCGCGCCATCGCCCCCCGGCCCGGCGATGCGATGGTGGAAATCGGCCCCGGCCTGGCGGCGCTGACGCAGCCGCTGCTGGAGCGGCTGGGCCGGCTGGCGGTGGTGGAGCTGGACCGCGACCTGGCCGCGCGGCTGCGCGAGCGGGAGCAGTTGCACGTGATCGAGGCGGATGTGCTGCGGGTGGACTTCGGCCAGCTGGCGCAGCAACTGGCGGCGAAAGAGGGTCAGCCCGGCCGCCTGCGCGTGTGCGGCAATCTGCCCTACAACATTTCCACGCCCATCCTGTTTCACCTGCTGCCCTGGGCGCAGCAGATCGAGGATCAGCACTTCATGCTGCAAAAAGAGGTGGTCGATCGCATGCTGGCGCAGCCGGGCACGGCCGCTTACGGGCGGCTTTCGGTGATGCTGCAATGGCGCTACGAGATGGAGCAGGTGCTGTTTGTGCCGCCCGAGGCGTTCGAGCCGCCGCCCCGGGTGGATTCAGCCGTGGTGCGCATGACGCCGCTGCGCCCGCCCGCCGCGCTGGAGCTGCCGCTGCTGCAAGAGCTGGTGCAGGTGGCCTTCAGCCAGCGGCGCAAGCTGCTGCGCCACACGCTGGGGCAGTGGCTGGCGCAGCGCGGCTTCGACGGCGCGTTTGACGTGCAGCGCCGCGCCGAGGAGGTGAGCGTGGCCGAATACGTGGCGCTGGCGCAGGCGCTGGCGGCGCGCTGAAAACGGCGCTGGCCCCGGGAAAGGGGCCAGCGGCTGGGGGTGGATGGGGCGCTGAAAGGGGCGCTTTCTCTTTTTATCCGGTTGCGGATGACTTTGCCGGTCGGGGTGTAATGGTCGTATTCGTATTCCGATACCAATCCGGCCGCATCGCGGATGATGTGCGGGCAGTCCGGCACGCTCCAGCCTTTGCCGAGCCAGCCTATTTCGTCTACGGTTGGTTTTGTTTCAGACGGCCTTTTTACACTTTAATCAGGAGCTCAACTCAATCTCTGTTTGCTGATTGTTTATTTGAAAACAAATGATACATATAAATTTTGATTATTTTTAAAGTTATCTAGATATTTTCTAGTTTTTGCAATACTATCACTTTGAATATTTCCTTCGTAATACCAATTATCATAAGTATGTTCAAATTCATTATTATCATTTTTTCTATATAAATCTCCTCCTAAAATAAAAAAATTTAAATTTTCTAAAATATCTATGATATCATTAGATAATTCTATGGGTATAATTACAGTATTTTCTCCTTGTTCAAATAAACTGACTCCATTATTAATATAAATGCTAATTAATTTATTCATAAATATACTTCCAGTGGTTATTTATTAGGTTTAAATAAACGGTGATTAATGTTGCCATTTGGCTTATATATTCAAAAACCCCTTCTTTTCCTTTATATCCTCCAGGTATTTCTAGTTTTTGTCGTGTTATTCCATCGCCAACTTTAATTTTGGGGCTGTACTAGATAAGCAGTCATGTTGGACTGCAAAAATGAAGATAACCCATTGTAAACCAAAAAAGAGTATACAAAAAAAGTTGCTCCAATTTTTTGTGCTTGAAGTAACCGCCCGTTCGGCTGCTGATTTGTTGGGCATTCACCCCAATTCAGCGGCACTGTTTTATCGCAAGGTTCGCGAAGTCATTAGCTACTATCTCTCGTTGGAAGCCGATACTGTTTTTGATGGGACTGTTGAGCTAGATGAGAGTTACTTCGGTGGACATCGCAAAGGCAAACGCGGACGTGGAGCAGCAGGAAAAGTCGCTGTCTTTGGTATTCTCAAACGCGGTGGTAAGGTTTATACCGTAGTTGTTGAGAACGCCAAAAGAGAAACCTTAATGCCTGTTATCACAAAGAAAATTATGCCTGACAGTGTTGTGCATACCGATTGTTTAAGCAGCTATGACGTGTTGGATGTTAGTGGTTTTGCCCACCATCGTATTAACCACAGCAAACTGTTTGCTGACAAACAAAACCACATTAACGGCATTGAAAACTTTTGGAATCAGGCGAAACGTGTTCTGCGCAAATACAATGGAATTGACCGTAAATCTTTCCCATTATTCTTGAAAGAATGGGAGTTTCGTTTTAACTTTGGTACACCGTCTGAACAGCTTAAAGTGCTGCGTAAATGGTGTGGGATTTAGGGCTTAATTAGCGGCCGGTCAGCGCTTGCAGCGCCTGGCGGTAGCGGGCGGCGGTGTTGGCGATGACATCGGCCGGCAGCGCGGGGGCTGGGGCGGTTTTGTTCCAGGGCCGGCCGTCGATTTGCGCGCTGGCCAGCCAGTCGCGCAGATATTGCTTGTCGAAGCTGGGCGGGTTGCTTCCCTCGCGCCACTCGGCGGCTGGCCAGTAGCGCGACGAGTCGGGCGTGAGCACTTCATCCATCAGCACCACCTGGCCCGCTTCATCCAGGCCGAACTCGAATTTGGTGTCGGCAATGATGATTCCGCGCTCCAGCGCAATGGCCGCCGCGCGCTGGTAAAGCGCCAGCGAGTAGTCGCGAATTTGCGCCGCAACCGAAGGGCCGGCAATTTCCGCCGTGCGCTCGTAGGTGATGTTTTCGTCGTGCGCGCCCATCTCCGCCTTGGCCGCGGGCGTGTAAATGGGGCGCGGCAGCCGGCTGGCGTTTTGCAGGCCGGCGGGCAGCGGCACGCCGCACACGCTCTGGCTTTGCTGATATTCCTGCCAGCCGCTGCCGGCCAGATAGCCGCGCACCACGGCCTCGACGGGAATGGGCCTGAGCCGGCGCACCAGCATGCTGCGGCCCTTGATGAGCGCGGCCTCGTCTGCGCTCACCACGGAGGCCGGGTCTGCGCCGGTGAGGTGATTGGGGCAGATGCCCTTGAGCTGCTCGAACCACCACAGCGCCATCTGCGTCAGCAGCGCGCCCTTGCCGGGAATGGGCTCGCTCATCACCACATCGAAGGCACTGATGCGGTCGCTGGCCACCATGAGGATGCGGTCATCGCCCACGGCGTAGTTATCGCGCACCTTGCCGCGCGCCAGCAGGGGCAGGCTGCGCAGTTCGCTGGTGTGCAAGGCGGCGGGCGGGGGGGCAAAAGTGCTCATGGTGTGAAGAAAAAGAAGGGAAAAACAGGGCGCGGATTTTGCCGCGACGCGCGAGTGCGCAATCGGGAACCGGCGCTTTCAAATACGACACATCTCGTATCAAAAATTTGATTATCAAATAGGCAACCCGGCTGCATCGCCCGTCAATGCTGCGAAGAGCGCTATCAAATCAGGAGAAATTTGTGGATAACTTTCTGCCTGATTCTGCTTTCAGGCAGTTTGCAGCCGAGCGGGGCAAACCCTGACGCGCTGTTGAAGTAAGTGGTATTACGATGGTTCCCAAACAAATTTGGCTCGGGGCTATATGAACACCACATCCACACGGCAAGGGCGCGGCGTCAGGCTCCGGCCCGTCGGCCAAACCGGCCGGGGCCTGGCCCTTGCGCCTGTGGCGGTGTGGGCGCAGGCCGCGCCCGTGAATGTGGAGCGCCTGAGCCTGTTTGCCAGCCACGGGGGCCGACAAGCGGCGCACACGGCAGAAGGCGCGGCGGCCACGGCGCCGGACTGGAGCGCCCTGGGCATACAGGCCCGCTTTCAGCGCCAAAGCGCTCCGCAGGGCGGCATCAGTTGGCAGTGGGAATTGGTCAACACCAGCGCCCGGCCCATTCACGATTTGCGCCTGACCGTGCTGCTGGACGCCGACATCCAGGCGGCGCAAAACACCTTCTTCAATGAAAGCGCCCCTGCCCGCCTGGCGGGCGCTGCCCCTGCCGGCCTTATTCAGCCTGATCGCTGGGAAGCGGCCGAGCCGGGCTACCACCGGGGCGACTTGCTCCTGCGTGCATCTCTGGGGCAACTGGGCAACCGCAGCGCGGCCTCGACCACTGCGCCTGACGACGTGGCCCTGGCCCTGTCGCTGCCCGTGCCCGCCTTGCAGCCGGGCCAGCGCCTGAGCGCCACCGCCACCCTCACGCCCGCCGCCCAGCCGCAGGCCCACTTGCAGCAAGTGGACCGCGCCAGCGGCCAGACCCTGAGCCTGGCATTCACGGCCCGCCTGCATCCCCTTGCGCCCACGCCCACACCAACCCCAACGCCCACGCCCGCCCCGCTGCCCATCCCTGGCGCATCGGGCCCTGTGCAGCCCGTTCCCGGCCTGGCCGGCCAGGCCCTGGGTGTGCTGAACCTGCTGCTGGCGCTCGCGCTGCTGCGTCGCAAGCGGGCGGCGGCCAAAGCGGCATCGTCAACCCTGCCCGCTGTGCTGCTGTGTGCGGCGCTGGCCCTGTGGGGCGTCAGCCCCTCGGCGCATGCCCTGTTTCAAAACGGCGGCTTTGAAACCGGCGACACCAGCGGCTGGCAGCACAGCTTCGGGCTGAACTATGGCCTGCAAGGCAGCCAGCCCTATGGCGGAGACAACATCCACATCCATCCCGGCGGGCGCGCCCTGCTGGGCGTGACAGGGCACGGCTTTGACCCACGCGCCCCTCACCTCGATCTGCCCCGCCTGGGGCACTACAGCGCGCGCATCAACGACGAAATCGGCGAGCGCGACCTCAACGTGCTCAGCCAGCGCGCCGTCATCACCGAAGCCGACCGCGATCCGCAGGACGGCCTCCTGCACGTGCGCTTTGCCTACGCCGCCGTGCTGGAAGACCCCGGCCATGCGCCTTCTGCCCAGCCCTTTTTCCATGTGCAGCTCAAGGACCTGGACACGGGCCGGCTCATCCATGACGACTTTGCCTGGGCCGGGCAAAGCGGGCGCATCACCCACACCACCGTGCTGGGCGGGCGCACCTGGCGCGCCACCCCCTTCATAGACGTGGATATCCCCGTGCCCGACACCCTGCTGGGCCACACCCTGCAAATGCGCGTGCTGGCCGCCGACTGTGCGCACGGCGCGCACGGGGGCTACGTTTACGTCGATGCCTTTGGCTCCGGCCGCGTGCCGCCGCAGGCCCATTGCCTTACCGATCTGCGCGCTCGCGCCAAACCCGGCAAGGTGCAACTGATCTGGAGCGACACCGGCACGCCCGGCTACGCCATCTACCGCGCCGCCAGCCCCAGTGGCCCCTGGCAGCGGCTGGGGCAAACCGACTCGCGCTACAGCACCTGGCTGGATGAAGGGCTTCAGGCCGGCCAGCCCTATTACTACAGCGTGCGCCCGCAAGACGCCCAGGGGCGCGAGCTTTGCACCTCCGGCCCCGTTGCCAGCGCCTCGCCGCCGCACTGGCAGCCCGGCCAGGCCCTGACCCGCCCGCCGCAACTGGTTGACACCCTCCTGGCCCGCGCCCGCGTCGGCCAAAGCTGGCAGCACACGCCGCAAGCCAGCGACCCCGACGGCGACGCCCTCACCTGGCGTCTGCTGCAAGCGCCTGCGGGCATGCAAATCGACACCCGCAGCGGCCAACTCAGCTGGCCGCGCCCGCCGCGAGCCGGGCAATACCCCGTCACCCTGGCCGTGCAAGACAGCAGCGGCCTCATCGCCAGCCAAAGCCACATCCTGCATGTGGACGACAGCGGCAACCGCGCCCCCCTCATTGAAAACACCCTGCCCACCCAGGCCCCGCCCGGCCAGCCGCTGGCGCACCAGGTGCAAGCCAGCGACCCCGACGGCCACCCCATCACCTACACCCTGGGCACCCAGGCCGAGGGCATGGGCATTACCGAAAGCGGGCTCATCACCTGGCCCCAGCCGCAAACCGGTCGCTGGCCCCTGACCCTGACCGTGACCGACACCCAGGGCGCACGCGCCGTGCAGCACGTCACCCTGGTGGTTGGTGCCGCGCCCACGCCCACGCCCACGCCCACGCCCACGCCGACACCGACACCGACACCGACACCGACGCCGACGCCGACGCCGACGCCGACGCCGACGCCGACGCCGACGCCAACCCCGA
>JBQNAO010000029.1:0-27701 GCA_052170415.1 Ottowia sp.
AGCCGATGCCCGCGCGCTCGAACACCGCGCCGCCTTCCATGATTTGCGTGATGCCGTCGCCTTGCAGGCGCTCGCCGGCCGGTTTTTGCCAGGCGTCGCGCAGAAAGCGGGTGGGGCTGCCTGCGGCTTGCTCCACATCTTCCAGCGCGGTGCAGATGGCCGTTTGCAGGCCGATCAGGTAGGGGCGGACGGCGGCGGTGTCGGGCGTGCTCATGGCTGGTTTTTCATCCTCAAAAGGGGGGATCACAAAAAAGGCGGCCTGAAGCCGCCCTGGGGGAAAAAGAAAGGATCAGGCGCCGGATGAGGGGGCTTGCCTGACGGCCCGCCAGCCGATGTCGCTGCGGTATTGCGCGCCGCTGAAGTGGATGGCGCGGGCGATGTCGTAGGCGCGGGTTTGCGCCTGTTTGAGCGAGTCGGCCAGGGCGGTGACGCAGAGCACGCGGCCGCCGCTGGTTTTGAGCTGATCGCCTTCCAGCGTGGTGCCGGCGTGGAAGACGACTGCGTCATCTGCGGCAGGGGGCAGGCCGGTGATGATGTCGCCCTTTCTGGGCGCTTGCGGATAGCCCGCTGCGGCCATGACCACGCCCAGGGCGGGGCGGCGATCCCATTGCAGCTCGACTTCGGCCAGCTTGCCGGCGGTGGCGGCCAGCAGCACATCGAACAGATCGGACTTCAGGCGCAGCAGGATGGGCTGGGTTTCGGGGTCGCCCATGCGGGTGTTGAACTCCAGGGTTTTGGGCCTGCCGTCCTTGTCGATCATCAGGCCGGCGTAGAGAAAGCCGGTGAAGGGCGTGCCGTCTTTTTCCATGCCGCGCAGGGTGGGCTGGATGATTTCGCGCATGACGCGGGCGTGCACGTCGGGCGTGACGACGGGGGCGGGCGAGTAAGCGCCCATGCCGCCGGTGTTGGGGCCCTGATCGCCGTTTTGCAGGCGTTTGTGATCCTGGCTGGTGGCCAGGGGCAGGGCGGTTTTGCCGTCGCACAAGACGATGAAGCTGGCTTCCTCGCCTTGCAGGAATTCCTCGATCACCACGCGCGCGCCGCCTGCGTTGTGGGCCACGCCCAGGCTGTTGCCGCCCAGCATGTCGTCAATGGCGGCGTGGGCCTGCTCGCGGGTTTCGGCCACGACCACGCCCTTGCCGGCGGCCAGGCCATCGGCCTTGACGACGATGGGCGCGCCCAGTTTGTCCACATGGGCGCGGGCGGCGGCGGCGTCGGTAAATGTGGCGTAGGAGGCGGTGGGGATGCCGTGGCGCTGCATGAAGTCCTTGCTGAACGCCTTGGAGCTTTCGAGCTGCGCAGCGGCCCGCGTGGGGCCGAAGATGCGCAGGCCCGCAGCGCGAAAGTCATCGACCACGCCAGCGGCCAGGGGCTGCTCGGGGCCGACGACGGTGAGGCCGATTTTTTCGGCCAGCGCCCACTCGCGCAGCTCGGCCAGATTGGTGATGGGCACGTTTTTCAGCTCCGGCGCGCTGGCGGTGCCGCCGTTGCCGGGGGCGACGTAAACCTGCTGCACTTTGGGCGACTGGGCCAGCTTCCAGGCCAGGGCGTGTTCGCGGCCGCCGGAGCCGATGACGAGGACTTTCATGGGTTTTTCTGTTCTACAAGTGGGGCGGGGGTGAGTTGGATGAGATCGGCCAGGCGGGCCGGATCAATGTCTTTGGGCTGCTGGGGCGCTTGCGGCGACGGGCAGCCGGGCGGCTGCGCGTTGTAGCCAAAGGAGAGGTTGGAGCCCGAGCCGCCGCTGCTGCCGCACCAGGCCACGCCGCTGCCGCAGCCGGCCAGGGTGAGAGTGAGGGCGGCCAGCATCAGTGCGGCCAGGCGGGGCAGGGCGGCGGGGCGGGGGAAAAGGCTCATGGGCGGGACTGGGCAGAGGCGGCGGGAAGGGCCGGGCGCGGCTGCTGGCGCACACGCGCTTGCAGGCGCTGGTAGCTGTGCTTCATTTGCCGGGCCAGCTCGGCGGTTTGGGTTTGCTGCGCGCGCTCGATCATGGGCTGGCAAAAGGCGGGGCCGGCCACCAGCGCCAGGGGCACGGCCTGCTGCATCTGGCGCGCGGCCAGTTGCAGCACCTGGCGGGTTTCGTCGTGTGGCAAGGCGCTGGGCGGGCGCTGCAATTCGGGCGTTTGGGCAAAGGCCAGTTGCGCGGCTTCCCTCAGCTTGCGCCGCAGGCCGGGCGCTTGCGCCTGCCAGGTGGCGGCCATGCCGGGCGCGGCGCTTTGGCAGGCGATCAGCATGCGATCGAAGGCCTGCTCGCCCTGGCGCAGCAGCTCGTCATACGCCCGGTTGGCCGCCTGCGCGCCGCAGGCAGCGGCCAGCAAGGCGGCGGGCAGGGCAGCGCGCAGCAGCGGCGGCACGGCCTTACAGCTCCAGCCCGGCGTTGTGGAAGACGTCCTGCACGTCGTCCAGGTCTTCCAGCATGTCCAGCAGCTTTTGCATTTTTGCGGCGTCGTCGCCGGCAAGCTCGATGGTGTTTTCGGGCCGCATGGTCACTTCGGCCACTTCGGGCGTCAGCCCGGCCGCTTGCAGGGCGTTTTTCACGGCTTCAAAGTCGCCAGGGGCGGTGATGACTTCGATGGCCCCGTCTTCATCGGTGATGACGTCTTCGGCGCCCGCTTCCAGCGCGGCTTCCATCACTTTTTCCTCATCGGCACCGGGGGCGAAGATGAGCTGGCCGCAGTGCTTGAACTGAAAGGCCACCGAGCCTTCGCTGCCCATGTTGCCGCCGTATTTGGAAAAGACGTGGCGCACATCGGCCACGGTGCGCACGCGGTTGTCGGTCATGGTGTCCACGATGATGGCCGCGCCGCCGATGCCGTAGCCCTCGTAGCGGATTTCCTCGTAATTCACGCCTTCGAGGTTGCCCGTGGCCTTGTCGATGTTGCGCTTGATGGTGTCGGCCGGCATGTTGGCGGCCTTGGCCTTTTCTATGGCCAGGCGCAGGCGCGGGTTGGCTGCCGGATCGCCGCCGCCGGTGCGCGCGGCCACCATGATTTCGCGCACCACGCGCGTCCAGATGCGCTGGCGCTTTTCGTCCTGCCGGCCCTTGCGGTGCTGGATGTTGGCCCATTTGCTGTGGCCTGCCATAAATATGTCCTTTATCGAAGTGAATAATCCGCGCCGATTTTACTTTTGCCCCCTCTTGCACACTGGAGTTTTCCCTCATGGCCGAACCCCTTTTTCTTGCCCGCCGCGGCGATGCCCAGGCCCTTTTGCTGCCCGCGCTGGCCAATCGCCACGGCCTGATTGCCGGCGCTACCGGCACGGGCAAAACCGTCACCTTGCAAAAGCTGGCCGAGGGCTTCAGCCAAATGGGCGTGCCCGTGTTTCTGGCCGATGTGAAGGGCGACTTGACCGGCATCAGCCAAAGCGGCCACATCAGCCCCAAGATGGCCCAGGCTCTGCAAGAGCGCGGCCTGCCCGCCCCCGCGCCCCTGGCCTGCCCCGTCACGCTGTGGGATGTGTTCGGCCAGCAGGGCCACCCCGTGCGCGCCACCATCAGCGACATGGGCCCGCTGCTGCTGGCGCGCATGCTGAATCTGAACGACACGCAAAGCGGCGTGCTCAACCTGGTCTTCAAGATTGCCGACGACAGCGGCCTGCTGCTGCTCGACTTGAAAGACCTGCGCGCCATGCTCCAGCACGTGGGCGACAACGCCAAGCAGTTCATCACCGAATACGGAAACATCAGCGCCGCCAGCGTGGGCGCGATTCAGCGCGGCCTCATGACGCTGCAAAGCCAGGGCGGCGAGCAGTTTTTCGGCGAACCCATGCTCAACCTGGCCGACATGATGCAAACCGCAGACGGCAAGGGCGTGGTCAACATCCTGGCCGCCGATCGCCTGATGCAGTCGCCCCGTCTGTATGCCGCCTTTTTGCTGTGGATGCTGGCCGAGCTGTATGAAACTCTGCCCGAAATCGGCGACCCCGAAAAACCCCGCTTCGTCTTCTTCTTCGACGAAGCGCACCTGCTGTTCAACGACGCGCCCCGCGCGCTGCTGGAGCGCATCGAACTCGTCGTGCGCCTGATCCGCAGCAAGGGCGTGGGCGTGTATTTCGTCACGCAAAACCCCACGGACGTGCCCGACACCGTGCTGGCCCAACTGGGCAACCGCGTGCAGCACGCGCTGCGCGCCTTCACCCCGCGCGATCAAAAAGCCGTCAAGGCCATCGCCCAAACCATGCGCGCCAACCCCGGCCTGAATGTGGAAAGCGCCATCACCGAACTGGCCGTGGGCGAAGCCCTCATCAGCCTGCTGGACGAAAAAGGCCGCCCCGGCATCACCCAGCGCCTGTATGTGCAGCCGCCCGGCAGCCGCATCGGCCCGGCCACCGAAGCCGAACGCCAGGCCCTGCGCCAGCAATCGCTGGTGGCCGGCGTTTACGAGCAGGCCGTGGACCGCGAATCGGCCTACGAAGTGCTCAAGGCCCGTGCGGGCAGCGTCGCCGCCGGCCAGAGCGGCGCGGCAGGTTCAGCCGAAGAAGGCGGCGTGATGGGCGAGCTGCTCGCCAAAGGCCGGGAACTGCTCTTTGGCCGCACCGGCCCGCGCGGCGGCCAATACGACGGCCTGGTGCAAAGCATGATCAAAAGCGAAGCCCGCCGCCTGGGCCGCAACCTGCTGCGCGGCGCACTGGGCAGCCTGCTGGGCGGCAGCGGCAAACGGCGCTGAAAAACGCGGCGCGACAAACGGGGCGGCGGGCGAGGAAAACCGCCCGCGCCCGAACCGCACGGCCTGAAGGACGCTTCAGGCCGTTTTTTTGCCCGCCGGTTTTGGGGATGCGGGGGGCCGGATGCCTGTGAAACCGCCGGATCTGATAGGAGTTATCCACAGATCTCTCCTGAATTAATAGCGCACTTCGCAGTGTTTACGGGCGCTGCGGGCGGTTTGCCTAATTTCTAATCAAAATCTTGTATCCGAATATGAACGTATGCGGCGGGGGCGGAGGCAGTGGGGAAGCGGCTGGCGCTTGCGGCTGCTTTGCCGGGTGCGGGAAAAGGTGGGAAAGGAGCGTTGCCCCTTCGCGCAGGTCGTTCCATCAAGCCTGCGCTGGCTTGTGCCGATGGGCCGGTGAGGCAGGCCCTGCCGGGCGGGACTTGTCCACAGATTTTTCCTGAATTGATAGCACGCTTCGCAGTATTTACGGGCGCTGCGGGCGGTTTGCTTGTTTGGTAAGCAATTCGGGGCGGCTTGCCCAATCTGGCGAAATCAGTCTGACGAGAGGGGGCAAGGCCGAGGGGCGTTTGCCTGCGCCTTGAGTGAGCGCCCGGTTTTCGGAAATCGGCTTGCTTGCCGCGCTCAAAACGCCTTCGGGAAAGGCTGGTTATCCACAGATTTTTCCTGATTTGATAGCGCGCTGCGCAGTATCCACGCGGGTTTTCGGCGATTTGCCTTTTATTTGGGCAGATTGGGCGCGGGCGGCGGGGGCGCGCTGCCGCAGGATGCGCCGGGGGATTTGCCGCAGGTGCAGCTGTGGTCTATGCCCACGGCGCCCGCCAGGCCGCCGCAGGAGCCGCCTATGGGCCTGCGCCCGAGCATGACGCCTATGGCCATGCCCGCGACGACGAGCAGCATGAGGATGAATGCGATCAGCCAGGTCATGGTGTTTCTCCTGTAACGGCGGTGGCAGGGAAGGCGGCGTCGAAGGCCGGGGTGGCGCGGACGCTGAAGCCTTCGGCCTCGCGGGTGATGAAAAGGGCGGCGATGTGGCGCTGCACGGCGTAATCATGTCCGGCTTGCGGGCCGAGCGCCATGAGCAGGGTGGAAAGGCCATCGGCCTGTTGCGCGCTTTCGGTGGCGACGGTGACGGAGGCGAGCCGGTGGCGCACGGGGGTGAGGCTGCGCGCGTCGAGGATGTGGTTTTGCCGCTGGCCGCCGATTTCGCGCCAGTTGCGGTAGTCGCCCGAGGTGGAGAGGGACTGATCGCGCAGGGCGACGATTTTTTGCGCCTGCACGGCGTTTTCCAGCGGCGCTTCGATGGCGATGCGCCAGGGCTTGCCGCCGGGCTTGAGGCCGCTGGCGCGCATTTCGCCGGTGATTTCAACGAGGTGGCTGGTCGCGCCCTGCCGGATGAGCCAGGCGCTGACGCGATCGACGGCGTAGCCGGCGGCGGTGCTGTTGAATTCGACGCGGATGGGGGCGTCTTTGCAGAGCTGGACGCCCTGCACGCGCAGGTGCTGCATGCCCACGCGCTGGCGCAGTCGGGCCAGTTCGTCGGGGGTGGGCGCTTGCGCGGGCGGGGGCTGCTCGTCGCCGCCGTGGCGAAATCCCCAGGCTTCAAGGGCGGGAAGCAGGGTGACGTCGAACGCGCCTTCGCTGTCCTGGTGCAGCGCCAGGGCGTGGCGGGCCAGGGCGAGGGCGGCTTCGGGCATGTCCATGCAGGCGCCCGCAGGCGCGGCGTTAAAGCGCGCCAGGGCGGAGTCGGGGCGGTAGGTGGAGACGGCCTGGTCGATTTCGTCAAGGATGGCCTGCACGCCGCCTTGCACTTCGAGCGGCTGGCCGGTGGCGGGGCCGGGCACGTAGCTGATGTGGAAGGTGCTGCCCATCGTGGGGCCGGCCAGTTTGACGATGGTGGGCGCGGCAGGCTGGCAAAACGCCAGCCAGAGCGCGGGCAGCGCGATGAGCAGGGCAAGGGCGGCCGAGCGCAGCAGCCGTTTCTGTGCACGGCAGCGCGTTTGCGCGTGATCCGGGGCGGGGGGCGCTGCCATTGCGGCCTGCGAATCGGCTTTCGTATCGACGATGTGCGGATCGGCCACTGGCTTATCCGCCGAAGTCGTCCAGGAAGATGCTTTCGCGCTCCACGCCCATGTCCAGCAGCATCTTGATGACGGAGGCGTTCATCATGGGCGGGCCGCACATGTAGAACTCGCAGTCTTCCGGCGCGGGGTGGTTTTTGAGGTAGTTCTCCAGCAGCACGTTGTGGATGAAGCCGGTGGGGCCGCTCCAGTTGTCTTCGGGCTGGGGATCAGACAGGGCCAGGTGCCAGGTGAAGTTGGGGTTTTCTTCGGCGAGCTTGTCGTATTCGTCGACGTAGAAGGCTTCGCGCAGCGAGCGCGCGCCATACCAGAAGCTGATCTTGCGCTTGCTGTGCAGGCGCTTGAGCTGGTCGAAGATGTGCGAGCGCATGGGGGCCATGCCCGCGCCGCCGCCGATGAAGATCATTTCGTTGTCGGTGTCCTTGGCGAAGAACTCGCCGAAGGGGCCATAGACCGTGACCTTGTCGCCGGGCTTGAGGCTGAACACCCAGGAGGACATCTTGCCGGGCGGGATGTCGTCTTTGCCCGGCGGCGGCGTGGCCACGCGGATGTTGAACTTGACGATGCCTTTTTCCTCGGGGTAGTTGGCCATCGAGTAGGCACGGATGACGGTTTCATCGACCCTGGAGACGTAGCGCCAGAGGTTGAACTTGTCCCAGTCGGCGCGGAATTTCTCGGGGATGTCGAAGTCCTTGTAGGCCACTTCGTGCGGCGGGCATTCAAGCTGCACGTAGCCGCCGGCGCGAAAGTCCACGCTTTCGCCTTCGGGCAGGCGCAGGGTGAGTTCCTTGATGAAGGTGGCGACGTTGTTGTTGGACTCGACCGTGCATTCCCACTTTTTCACGCCGAAGACTTCTTCGGGCACGCGGATGTGCATGTCTTGCTTGACGGGGGTTTGGCACGAGAGGCGCCAGCCTTCGGCGGCCTGGCGGCGGGTGAAGTGGGGCTCTTCGGTGGGCAGCATTTCGCCGCCGCCGGACTCGACGATGCACTTGCACTGCGCGCAGGTGCCGCCGCCGCCGCAGGCAGACGACAGGAAGATGTTTTGCCCGGCCAGGGTTTGCAGCAGCTTGCCGCCGGCGGGCACGGTGATGTTGTGCTCGCCGTTGATGGAGATGGTGACGTCGCCGCTGGAAACCAGCTTGGCGCGCGCCATGAGGATGAGCGCGACCAGCGCCAGCACGATGGCGGCAAACATGCCCACGCCCAGAAGGATTTCGGTGGTCATATCTGCACCCCCGAAAACGACATGAAGCCCAGCGCCATCAGGCCGATGGTGATGAAGGTGATGCCCAGTCCCTGCAGGCCGGCGGGCACGTCGCTGTATTTGAGCTTTTCACGAATGCCGGCCAGCGCCACGATGGCCAGCGCCCACGACAGGCCGGAGCCAAAGCCGTAAACGACGCTTTCGGCCAGGTTGTAGTCGCGCTCGACCATGAACAGCGTGCCGCCCATGATGGCGCAGTTGACCGTGATCAGCGGCAGGAACACGCCCAGCGCGTTGTAGAGACTGGGCACGTATTTGTCCAGCAGCATTTCCAGGATTTGCACGATGGCGGCGATCACGCCGATGTATGACAGCAGGCCCAGAAAGCTCAAATCGACTTCGGGCAGCCCGGCCCAGGCCAGCGCGCCGTCCTTGAGCAGATAGCGAAACAGCAGGTTGTTGGCCGGCATGGTGATGGTTTGCACCACGACCACGGCAATGCCCAGGCCGATGGCGGTGGAAATCTTCTTGGATATGGCAATGAAGGTGCACATGCCCAGGAAGAAGGCCAGCGCCATGTTCTCGATGAACACGGAGCGGAAAAAGAGGCTGAGGTAGTGCTCCATGATCAGACGCCCTCCCGGTTGCTGGTGTGGGGCGCCAGCTGCCAGGCGGGCGCTTCGACCTGGTCTTTTTTGACGCTGCGCAGCGCCCAGATGATCAGACCGATGAGAAAAAAGGCCGAGGGCGGCAGCAGCAGCAGGCCGTTGGGCACATACCAGCCGCCGTCATTGACCACGGGCAGGACGGTGACGCCAAAGAGCTTGCCCGCGCCCAGCAGCTCGCGGATGAAGCCCAGCACCATGAGCATGAGGCTGTAGCCCAGGCCGTTGCCTATGCCGTCGAAAAACGACAGCGCGGGCGGGTTCTGCATGGCGAAGGCTTCGGCGCGGCCCATCACGATGCAGTTGGTGATGATCAGCCCGACGAACACCGAAAGCTGCTTGGACAGCGAATAGGCGAAAGCCTTGAGCGCCTGATCGACCACGATGACCAGCGAGGCGATGATGACCATCTGCACGATCATGCGGATGGAGCTGGGAATTTGCGCCCGGATCATGGAGATGAACATGCTGGAAAACGCCGTCACCAGCGTCAGCGCAATGGACATCACCAGCGCCGTCTTGAGGTTGGAGGTGACGGCCAGCGCCGAGCAGATGCCCAGGATTTGCAGCGCGATGGGGTTGTTCTTGATCAGGGGATCGAACAACACCTGTTTGATAGTGGGTTGTGCCATTTTCTTGTTGTCCTTGTGCTGCCTTCTTACTGTCCGCCTGCGCGCAGGTGCGCCAGGAAGGGGCCGAAGCCTTCAGGCCCGAGCCAGAACCTGAGCAGGTTGTTCACCCCCTTGCTGGTGAGCGTGGCGCCGGCCAGGCCGTCGACCTGGTGCTCGGCCTGCGCGCTGCCGGGGGTGACGCTGCCCTTGATGACGGTGATTTCCGGCTGGCCCTGGGCGTTGAACACTTTCTTGTTCGGCCACAGGGCTTTCCAGCGCGGGTTGTCCACTTCGCCGCCCAGGCCGGGGGTTTCGGCGTGTTGATAAAAGCCGAAGCCTTCGACGGTTTGCAGGTCTTTTTTCAGCGCCAGAAAGCCGTGCAGGGTGGACCACAGCCCGTAGCCGCGCACGGGCAGGATCAGCGTTTGCAGGCCGCTTTCGTCTTCCACCAGATAGACGACGCTGAAGTTTTCGCGGCGCTTGATGGAAGGCAAATCCTGCTCGGGCGTGAGCGGGCGCGACTGCGCGGGGTCCTTGGCGGCCTTGAGCGGATCGAAGGCATCGGCGTCTTGCGCGTCGCTGAAGCGGCCGGCGGTCAGATCGACCACGCGCGCCTTGATGCGCTCCTTGAAGATGCGCTGCACCTCGGCGGCCGAGGTCTGGGGCCCGGCCAGTCCGGCGATGGCCAGGATGTTGCGCTGCTTGTCGAGCAGGCGGTTGCTCACTTGCGTGGACTTGAGGCCCACGGCAGAGCCGGCCACGAAGACCGAGCACACCAGGCACACCAGCAGCGCCACCAAAAGCGTGCGGCCGGTGGATTCTTTTTTGGCTTCAGACACGGCGCTTGGCCCTCCGCTTGATGTTGGCCTGCATGACGAAGTAGTCGATCAGCGGCGCAAACAGGTTGGCAAACAGGATGGCGAGCATCATCCCTTCGGGAAAGGCGGGGTTGAGCACGCGGATCATCACCGCCATCACGCCCACCAGCGCGCCGAAGAACCACTTGCCGGTGTTGGTCATGGCGGCCGAGACGGGGTCGGTGGCCATGAACATCATCCCGAAGGCAAAGCCGCCCAGCACCAGGTGCCAGTGCCAGGGCATGGCGAACATGGGGTTGGTGTCCGAGCCGATGGCGTTGAGCAGCAGGCTGAACCCGACCATGCCCAGCATCACCCCGGCCACGATGCGCCAGGCGGCAATGCGCATGAGCATGAGCGCCGCGCCGCCGATCAGGATGGCCAGGGTGCTGGTTTCGCCCATCGAGCCGGGCATGAAGCCCAGGAAGGCATCGCTCCAGCTCAGCCCGCTGCCGGTGATAGCGGCCAGGCCGCCGCCGCCGGCGATGCTCAATGCGGT
Source organism: Ottowia sp. (assembly GCA_052170415.1). Taxonomy (GTDB): domain Bacteria; phylum Pseudomonadota; class Gammaproteobacteria; order Burkholderiales; family Burkholderiaceae_C; genus Ottowia. Next base: position 10,591 of record JBQNAO010000029.1, read on the forward strand.
AGCGCCCGCGTGGCCGTCCACCACGGTCCAGACCGCATCGCCCGACAGGCCCGCCGGGTAGGCGAAGAACAAAAAGGCGCGACCGGCCAGCGCCGGGTTGATGAAGTTCTTGCCGGTGCCGCCGAACACTTCCTTGCCCAGCACCACGCCGAAGCTGATGCCAAGAGCCACTTGCCACAGGGCAATGGTGGGCGGCAGCGTGAGGGCAAACAGCACGGAGGTGACGAAAAAGCCTTCGTTCACCTCGTGGCGGCGGATGGCGGCAAACAGCACTTCCCAGAAGCCGCCGACGATGAAGGTGACGGCGTAAATCGGCAGGAAATACAGCGCGCCCTGCACCATGTTGTCGTAGCAACTGGCCGGGTCGAACCCGCCCAGATGGCGCATCAGCTCGAAGCGCCAGCCCGTTTGCGCGGCCAGCAGCTCGGGCTGGGCGGCAAACACGGTGTTGGCCTGCCAGCCCACGTTCCACATGCCGAAGAACATGGCCGGGAAGGTGCACAGCCACACCAGAATCATCATGCGCTTGAGATCCATGCTGTCGCGCACGTGCGCGGTGCTGTGCGTGACCAGGGCGGGGCGGTAGAGGAAGGTGTCCACCGCTTCATACAGCGCATACCACTTTTGCCAGCGGCCGCCGTGGTGAAAGTGCGGCTCGATGCGGTCAAGAAAAGATCGCAGTCCCATTTTTTTCAGCCCTCCTTCTCGATGCGGGTGAGGATGTCCCGCAGGATCGGGCCATATTCATATTTGCCTGCGCACACATAAGTGCAGGGTGCCAGGTCTTCTTCGTCCAGCTCCAGGCAGCCGAGTTTTTGCGCCATTTCGGTGTCGCCCACGATGAGATAGCGCAGCAGCTGGGTGGGCAGCAAATCCAGCGGCATCACGGCTTCGTAACTGCCTATGGGCACCATGGCGCGGGGGCTGCCGTTGGTGGTGGTGCTCATGGGTAGCGGGCGGCGGCCCAGCAGGCTGGAGAGAAAAGCGCCCGTGACCGAGTGCTTTTGCGCGCCGGGGCGCAGGTAGTGCAGCAGCTCGCGCTCGTGGCCTTCGCGCAGGCAGCTCACCTGCACGTGGTAGCGGCCCAGGAAGTCGTAGGCGTCATGCGCGCGGCGGCCGCCCAGCACGGAGCCGGAGATGACGCGGTTGTCGCCCGGCTCCAGCTCGCCGGCGGTCAGCTCCGACAGGCGCGCGCCCAGCCGGGTGCGCAGCAGGCGCGGGTTTTTCACCACAGGCCCGCCCAGGGCGACGACGCGCTCGGTCCACAGCCGGCCGGTGGCAAAGAGCTTGCCCACGGCGATCACATCCTGATAGCCGATGTGCCACACCGTGCGCGTGGCGTCCACGGGGTGCAGGAAGTGGATGTGGGTGCCGGGCAGGCCGGCCGGGTGCGGGCCGCTGAAGGCGGCGGTCTTGATGCCGGTCAGGTCTTCGCCCGGCAGTGCGGGGCCTTCGGCGCGGCACAGCCAGATGGGGGCCAGCTTTTGCAGCGCCAGCAGGCCGCGCTTGAAGTCGTCGGCGTGGGCCTGGATCAGCGGGGCGGGGTTGGCCGCCAGCGGGTGGGTGTCTATGGCGGTGACGAACAGGGCCTGGGCCTGGGCGTCGGCGGCGGGCACTTTGCTGTAGGGGCGGGTGCGCAGGGCCGTCCACAGGCCCGATTGCAGCAGGTTCTGGCGCACCTGATCGGCGCTGAGCTGGGGCAGGGCGGCGTCATCGAATTGGGCGAAGGTCAGGGCGCTTTCGTCGCCGGGCTGGCCTTGCACGTCGATGACCACTGATTGCAGCACGCGGCGCTCGCCCCGGTGAATGGCGCTGACCACGCCTGCGGCCGGGGCGGTGAAGAGCACGCCGGGCCGGGTTTTGTCAGCAAAGAGGGGCTGGCCGGTTTGAACGGTGTCGCCCACTTGCACGTTCATCGTGGGTTTGAGGCCGTGATAGTCGGCACCGATCAGGGCGACCTGGCGTACCGGGGGAGCGGCGCTGATCTGCGGTTGCGGCTTGCCCGCCAGGGGCAAGTCCAGCCCGCGTTTGATTTGGACCATCTCGCAAGCCTTGTCGTTTCGTGGAAGAAAAAAGGGGGCAATTCTAAAAGCCGTAACCGACTGCAAGCAGGGCCGGCCTGGCAAACCGGACGCCAGCCATGGTTTGAGGCAGGTTATCCACAGTTTGCTTTAAATTTGATAGCGCGCTTCGCAGTATTTACGGGCGCTCCAGCCGGTCTGCTTATTTGTTGGGCAAAAAAAGAGCCGCCCTGTAAAAACCCGTAGAAGGGCGGCTTTGGGCGGCTTTGGGCGGCTCTTGGGCGGCGTCCGGGCGGGGTTCGGGCGGCGTTCGCCCCGGCGTTTTGGGTTAGCGGCAGGCGCAGGGGCGCAGCGCGGGGGCGGCGGGCAGCAGGCGCAGCTCGATGACGCCTATGCCTTCAATGCCGCCGCTGAGCGCATCGCCGGCGGCCACGGGGGCCACGCCTTCGGGCGTGCCGGTGTAGATGAGATCGCCCGGTTGCAGGCGGTAGTAGCGCGAGAGGTTGGCGATGACTTCGGGCACGCGCCAGATTTGGTCGGCCAGATCGCCCTGCTGGCGCAGCTGGCCGTTCACGCTCAGGTGAATGCGCCCGCTTTGCGGGTGGCCGATGTGGCTGGCGCGCGCCAGGGGCGAGATGACGGCGGCGTGCTCGAAGTCCTTGGCCAGGCTCCAGGGCTTGCCTTCCTTGCGGGCGGCGGCTTGCAGATCGCGCCGGGTCATGTCCAGCCCGCAGGCGTAGCCCCACACGCAGTCGAGTGCGCGCTCGGGCGTGATTTCAAAGGCGCTCTGGCCCAGGGCGATGACCAGTTCCACTTCCGGTTGCAGGTTGTCCGTGCCGGGGGCGAAGGGCACGGCAGCGCCGCTGGGGGTGAGGGCGGCGGGTGACTTGCAAAAGTAAAAGGGCGGCTCGCGCGTGGGGTCGGCGCCCATTTCGCGGGCATGGGCGGCGTAGTTGCGGCCGACGCAGAAGATGCGCGAAACGGCGTAGCGCGAGGCGCTGCCTTGCACGGCCACGCTGGCCTGGGGAGGCGGGGGGAAGATGTAGGAAACAGTCATGGCGGGACGGGAAAAGAGCGGGCGCGGACGGGGCCGGGCTTACTGCGGCTTGAAGCCGCTTTCACGAATGATGCGCGCCCAGGTGGCGTCGTAGGCGCCGATGCGCTGCCTGAGCTGCGCGGCGTTCATGTAGTCGGGCGTCAGGCCCAGGCCGAGCAGGCGCTCTTGCACTTCGGGGCGGGCGATGATTTTTTGCAGCGCCGCCGCCAGCGTTTGCAGCACGGGCGCGGGCGTGCCCGCGGGGGCGAAAAAGCCGTAGTAGGGCAGGTCTTCAAACCCGGCCAGGCCCAGCTCGCCGAAGGTGGGCACTTGCGGCAGCAGCGCCTGGCGCTGGCGGCCCAGCGTGGCGACGATGCGCAGCTTGCCCGCGCGGTGGTTTTCGATGAACTCGGGCACCGCGCCTATGCCCGCGCTGATTTGCCCGCCCAGCATGTCGGCTACCACGGGGGCGCTGCCCTTGTAGGGCACGGAGAGCAAATCGACGCCGAATTTTTCGGAGATCACCTGCACCAGAAATTCAGGCACCGAGGCGGGCGCGGGAATGCCCACGCTGGCGCTCGATTCAGGCTGCTTTTTCACCCAGGCGATGTAGTCGGCCAGGCTGGCCGCCGGCGTGGCGGTTGACAGCGCCAGGGTGTTGGCAAAGCTGGCCACGCCGGCCACGGGCGTGAAGTCCTGCGCCGGAGCGAAGCCGGGGTTTTTGATGACCAGCGGCAGGATGGAGATGGTGTGGTCGTGCGAGAAAAACAGCGTCAGCCCGTCCGGCGCGGCGGCCTTGAGCGCGTGCGCGGCCAGTTGCCCGCCCGCGCCGGGGCGGTTGTCCACCAGCACGGTCTGGCCCAGCTCGGCCTGCATTTTTTCGGCCAGAAAGCGGGCCACCGTGTCGGTGCCGCCGCCGGGGGGAAAGCCCACGAGGATGTGGATGGGCCGGTTTTTGAGGGCATCAGCGGCTGTGGCCGGCCCGGCCAGCGCGGCGGCGGCAGCGGCAGACAGGCAGCGAACGAGGGTGCGGCGGGTGAGCATGGGGCGTGGGGGCATCGGGGGGTTGCGGAAAAAAAGCGGCGAGCTTATGGCCTGCGGCGATTTCGTGGCGGCGGCAGGGGGACTTTTGCGGGCGCGCGTGGGGGGTCAGGAGTTGGCCTGCGGCGGCGTTTGCGCGGGCGGCAGCGGCAGGCGGGCCATTTCTTCCAGCAGGGCGGCCAGCGCGCGGCCTGCGGCGGCGATCAGCGCCTGGCCGTCGGCGGCCGTGGCGGCGCTGGCCTGGCCGGTGGCGCCCTGGGGGTTGAGGTCTTGCGCGGCCCAGGCGAATTTGGCGCTGCGGCCATTGCCCAGCACGGCGAAGTCGCGCGCGCGCGCCTGCGAGCTGGATTCAAAGGTTTGCGCCGCTTGCATGCGCACGGCCTGCGGCGCGCAGGCCAGCATCAGCGCGGTTTCCACCTGCCCGGCGTGCACGCCGAAGCGGCGCTCGTGCGCGTCAAAGCGCGCCATCACGTCCTGGCCGTTTTCATCGAGCAGGGGCAGATCGAACCAGTTGCTGCGATACACCAGCAGCCCCAGGCGCGTGCGCAAATCGCGCGCCAGCGCGTCGATCAGGCCCACGTTGCCGCCGTGGGTGTTGAAAAACAGCAGCTTGCGCACGCCGCTGGCGGCCACGCCGGCGGCCACGTCGGCCCACAGGCGCAGCGCCGTTTCGGGGCGCAGCGTGAGCGTGCCGGCAAAGTGCGCATGCTCGGGGCTGTAGCCCACGGCCAGCTCGGGCAGAAACAGCGCGGGCACGTCGGCGGGGAGGTGCGCCAGCGCGGCGCGCACCAGGGCGCGGGCGATGTCGGTGTCGGTCGATAGCGGCAGATGCGGCCCGTGCTGCTCGGTGGCGGCCACGGGGAGCACGGCCACGGCGCGCTCGGGCGGCAGGCGGGCGAAATCGGCCGTGGTCATTTCAGACCAGAAACGGGGCAGGGCAGGCATGGGCGCGGACATGGGGATGAAGGGACTGGTTTGATTATATCTTGATACATTAATTTGCCTATCAAATAGGCAATAGGGCCGCAGCGCCCGTAAATACTGCGAAGGGCGCTATCAAATCAGGAATTATCTGTGGATAACTATGGCCTCGCAGGCATGAAAAAAGCGCCTCCGGGGCGCTTGGGCGGGTGGGGCGGCCTTTGTCAAAGCGCCAGGCTTTGCAGATAGCGGCGGAAGTTCTGCCCCATGCTGGGGTGCTGCAAGGCCAGCTCCACGGTGGCCTGCAAAAAGCCTTCCTTGCTGCCGCAGTCGTAGCGCGCGCCTTCGTATTGGTAGGCATACACGCGCTCGCTTTGCATGAGGCGGGCAATGGCGTCGGTGAGCTGGATTTCGCCGCCCACGCCGCGCGGCTGCTTGCGGATTTCGTCAAAGATGGCGGGGGTGAGGATGTAGCGCCCGGCCACGCCCATGCGAGAGGGGGCTTGCTCGGGCTGGGGTTTTTCCACGATGCGCTCGATGCGCAGCAGACGCTCGCCCGCAGGCTGGCCGGCCACGATGCCGTAGCGGCGCACGTGCTCGGGCGGCACCTGCTGCACGGCCAGCAGGCTGTGGCCCAGATCGGCAAAGGCGCGCGTCATTTGCGCCAGCACGGGCGCACCGCCGGGCGCGCCCACCATCAGGTCATCGGCCAGCAGCACGGCAAAGGGCTGCTGGCCCACGATGTGCGCGGCGCACAGCACGGCGTGGCCCAGCCCCAGCGAGCGCGGCTGGCGCACATAGCTGCACTGCATGCCTTCGGGCTGCACGGCGCGCACCAGCGCCAGCAGCTCGTTCTTGCCGGCCGCCTGCAGCTCGCTTTCCAGCTCGTAGGCGGTGTCGAAGTGGTCTTCAATGGCGCGCTTGCTGCGGCCGGTGACGAACACCATGTGGCGCACGCCGGCGGCCCAGGCTTCTTCCACGGCGTATTGAATCAGGGGCTTGTCCACGATGGGCAGCATTTCCTTGGGGCTGGCCTTGGTGGCGGGCAAAAAACGCGTGCCCAGTCCGGCAACGGGGAAAACGGCAGTTTGAACAGAGGGAAAAGGCATGGATAAAAACGCGTAGCCGGAAAAACCGCGAATGATAGAGTTCCCGCCGATCTGCACTCAAGGAGAAACAGGCGATGGAAATTTTGCTGCTGGACGAGCTGGCCGCCGACGCACAGGCATGGCTGGCCGAGCGCTATGCGCTGGACTGGCAGCCCGCCCTGGCGCACGACACGGCCGCCCTGCACGCGCGGCTTTACAAAACCCGCGCCCTGATCGTGCCGCCCGAGGTGCGAGTCGATGCCCGCCTGCTGGACTTCGCCCCCCTGCTGGCCGTGGCCGTCAGCCTGCGCGGCGAGCACGAAAACATCGACGAAGAAGCCTGCGCGCGGCGCAATGTGCGCGTGGTGCGCGTGATCAACGCCAACGTGCGCGCCGGCGCCGAATACCAGTTGCTCAACCTGCTGACCATGCTGCGCAACGGCGCGCCGCAGCTCATCACCCCCGGCGAAGGCATGCAACTGCGCGGGCGCGAGATCAACGACAGCGCCGTCGGCCTGCTGGGCATGACGCCCACCGTGCACTTGCTGGCGCCCATGTTGCGCGGACTGGGCGCGCGCGTGCTGGGCTATGACCCGGCGCTGCACCGCACGGCCGATTTGTGGCAGCGCCTGGGCGTGCAGCCCGTCACCCTGCCCGAGCTGCTGGCCGAAAGCGACGCGCTGGCCGTGCAAATGGTGTATGCGGCGCGGCACAAGGGCATGCTCAGCCAGAGCGTGCTCTCGGTCTGCCGCCCCGGGCAGTTCATCAGCAGCATCAGCTCGCCCGATTTGTTTGATCTGGACGCGCTGGCCCAGGCCCTGCGCGACAACCGCCTGGGCGCTTGCGTGCTGGATGTCGCGCGCGCCGGCCAGATCGCCCCCGACTCCCCCCTGCGCCTAACGCCGCGCCTGCGCATCACCCCCGGCATGGCCAGCGCCACGCAAGAGGCGCTGCTGCGCGCAAGCTGGTATGTGGCCGATCGCCTGCACCAATTGCTGCAAGCGCCCGAAACCCAGCGCGCCCAGCTGGAAACCGTGCCCTCGCCGCTTTGATTCCATTTTTTATTTTCAAGTCAGCCGCCTCGTTTTCATTTTGAAAATGAGGCGTTTTTAGTTGGATATTTCAATTTCATCACGGAACCGGCCCGCAAGGAGAAACCCCGATGAAAAACGAAACCGATATACAAGCCGTGCTCGAATTCTGGTTTGACGAAAAAAAACCAGCCTTTCTGGTTTGGCAAAAGCGAGGAATTTGACGGGGAAATCCGCCGCCGATTTTTCAGCCTGTGGCAGCGCGCCGCATATTCCGAATTGCACGAGTGGCGTGCCAGCCTGCGCGGGCGGCTGGCGGAAATCATCGTGCTCGATCAGTTCTCGCGCAATCTCTTTCGCTCAAGCGCGCAAGCCTTTGCGCAAGACAACATGGCCGTGGCCCTGGCGCAAGAGGCCGTGCGACTAAGCGGCTTTGCCGACATGGCCGAGCGCGAGCGCCACTTCATGCTCATGCCCCTGATGCACAGCGAAAGCCGCGCCATCCACGAGCAGGCCCAGGCCCTGTTCGCCCGCTACACCCCGCCCCACGCGCTGGACTTTGAAATCAAGCACCGCGCCATCATCGAGCGCTTTGGCCGCTACCCGCACCGCAACGCCGCGCTGGGCCGCGCCAGCACCGCCGAGGAAATCGAGTTTCTCTCTCAGCCCGGCTCATCCTTTTGATTTTCAAAACCAGGAAAGGAAAAACCATGAAAATGAAACTTTATTACGCACCCAATACCTGCGCGCTGGCCTGCTGGATTTGCCTGGAATGGGCCGGAGCAGAATATGAAGCCGTGCGCGCCGATTATTCATCCGAGGAATATCGCCGCGTCAATCCGCTGGCCGCCGTGCCCGCGCTGGATATGGGCGGGCCGCGCGCCATGACGCAGGCCGCAGCCCTTTTGCAATATATTGCCGCGCGTTATCCGCAAGCCGATATGGGGGGCCAATGCAGGGCTGGAAAATGCATTGGAAATGCATGAAACCCTGTCTTTTCTGGCCAGTGATTTGCACCCGGCCTTCTGGCCCTTTTTCACCCCCCGGCGCTACACCGTGCAAACCGACGAGGCTGCCTGCGCCGCCGTGCGCGAGGCCGCGCACAAGCGGATTGACCGCGCCATGAAGCACCTGGACGCGCTCATCGCCCACGACGGCGGCCATGTGTATCAAGGCAAGCGCAGCGTGGCCGATGCCTACGCCTTCGTCATGGCGCGCTGGACGGAAAAGCTGCCCAAAACCTGGCGCAACTACCCCCACGTGGCCGCCTTCATGCAGCGCATGCTGCAAGACGCGGCCGTGCAGCGCGTGCTCGCGGCGCAGCACGAGCAAACGGTGTGATCAAGGCGTGATGAAATCGTTTTGACGATAAATCAAGACCAATCGCCGCAAATTTCTGCAAGTTAACGGCAAATTCAATCAGGAAACGGATATTCAACATGGCAGCGCATGGTTCGGGCGATTTGCTTCACGTAGTGGCCCTGCTGGGCGCGGCCGTGGTGGCCGTGCCCGTTTTCAAGCGGCTGGGGCTGGGTTCGGTGCTGGGCTATCTGGCCGCCGGCCTGGTCATCGGCCCCTACGGCCTCAAGCTCTTTGACGACCCGCAGGCCATCATCCACGTGGCCGAGCTGGGCGTGGTCATGTTCCTGTTCATCGTCGGGCTGGAAATGCAGCCCTCGCACCTTTGGGCGCTGCGCCGCCAGATATTCGGCCTGGGCAGCATGCAAGTCGTGCTGGCCGCCGTGGCGATGACGCTGGTGGGCATGCTCTACGGCTTTGACTGGCGCGTGTCCTTCATCGGCGCGACCGGCTTTGTGCTCACCTCCACGGCCATCGTCATGCAAGTGCTGGGCGAGAGGCAGGAAATCAGCACCCCGTCCGGGCAGCAAATCGTCTCCATCCTGCTGTTTGAAGACCTGCTCATCGTGCCGCTGCTGGCCGTCGTCAACTTTCTGGCCCCCGCGCAAGCCGGCGCGCAAGCCGCGGGCGCGCCCTCGCTGTGGGCCGGCATAGGCATCGCCGCGCTGGCGCTGGGCGCGCTCGTGGCTGCCGGGCTGTGGCTGCTCAACCCCCTGTTTCGCCTGCTGGCGCGCCACGGCGGGCGCGAAATCATGACCGCCGCCGCCCTGCTCGTGGTGCTGGGCGCGGCGCTGCTGATGGAAACGGGCGGCCTGTCCACCGCCATGGGCGCCTTCGTGGCGGGTGTGTTGCTGTCCGAATCGAGCTTTCGCCATCAGCTTGAAGCCGACATCGAGCCTTTTCGCGGCCTGCTGCTGGGCCTGTTCTTCCTGGGCGTGGGCATGGCGCTGGACCTGCGCGTGGTGGCGGCCAACTGGTGGATCGTCGGCAGCGGCGTGCTGGCCCTCATGGCTGCCAAGGCCGCCGTCGTCTACGGCGTGGCGCGCCTGGACAAAAGCACCCACGCCGAAGCCGTGCAGCGCGCCCTGCTGATGGCCCAGGGCGGCGAATTTGCCTTCGTGCTCTTTTCCGCCGCCGCCGCGCAAGGCGTCATCAACGCGCGCGTGCACGCCAACATGACGGCCATCGTCGTGCTCTCCATGGCCCTCACCCCCCTGTTCATCGCCCTGCACACGCGCTTTGCCCGCGCCCCCGCCGCCAGCGCGCGCGAAGGCGACGTCATCGAGCAACCCGAAGAAATCCTCATCGCCGGCCACGGCCGCTTCGGGCAAATCGTCAACGACGTGCTGCTCATGGCCGGCTACAAAACCACCGTCATCGACATGAACGCCGCCTTCATCGAAGGCATGCGCCAATTCGGCGTCAACACCTACTACGGCGACGCCACCCGCCCCGAAATCCTGCATGCGGCCGGGCTGGAAAAAGCGCGTCTGCTCATCATCGCCGTGGACGGGCGCGAGCAGGCGCTGCGCATTCTGGAAACCGCGCGCGGCATCCGCCCCGACCTGCCCATCCTCGCCCGCGCCTACGACCGCGTTCACGGCTTTGCCCTGCACCGCGCCCGGGCCGACCGCGTTGTGCGCGAAACCTTCGCCGCCGCCGTCAAAAGCAGCCGCCACGCGCTGCAAATGCTGGGCGTGCCCGCCCGGCTGGCCGAAGACGTCGTCACCCTCTACGCCCAGCGCGACCACGCCAGCATGCGCAAAACCGTTGCGCTGTTCGATCCGGACGCCAAACCCTTCACCAACAAGCGCTTCATAGACACCAGCAAAGCCGAAGACGCCCAAACCCAGGCCATGATCCGCGCCCTGCTGCGCGGCGAAGCCGTGGAATGGCCCGACGAAGAAAACGCCCTGCCGCCCCTGGCCGACTAGACCCTCCCGCCGGCAAGTTATCCACAGTTTTCTCCTGAATTGATAGCGCACTGCGCAGTATCTACGGGCGCTGCGGAAGGTTTGCCTGTTTTTCGGGCAAATTTGCGTTGCTGGCTGTATCAAAATAGTGGGGCATCGGTGAACAAGCCCTGTCGGCGTGGCATGCGGCAGGATCGGCCCGAAAGAGCGAGTTTTGAAAAGATTTTCAAATCATGAATTTGCCGGAATATTGAAAGAAAATGGCTGCAAGAAATATTTGATTCTGGATGGCGAAATATTTGAACATGCAAATCATGAAAATAACTGGATGTCACTATCATGAAACCTGATTCTCCCCATTTTTTACCTGATATTGAAGGGCTGCGCGCGGTTGCGGTGCTGCTGGTAATAGGCGCGCATTATGGAGTACCCGGGCTGGGGGGCGGATTTATAGGAGTGGACATATTTTTTGTCATATCCGGCTATTTGATCAGCAGCATTTTGGTGCGCGAACATGAAAACACGGGGCGAATTTCCTTCATGCGTTTTTATGTCAGCCGCCTGCGCCGGCTGCTGCCTGCGCTGCTGAGCGTATTGATCTGCACCAGCGCAGCCGTGGCGTGGCTGCTGCCAGCCAGCACCCACTTTGCGCAAAGCCGCAGCGCCATCGCCGCCGCCCTGTGGGCCAGCAACCTGCAATTTGCCCTGCAAGAGCAGGACTACTTTGCCGCCGACACCAGCAGCAACGCCTACCTGCACACCTGGTCGCTGGGCGTGGAAGAGCAGTTTTACCTACTGTGGCCCCTGCTGCTGGCCGCAGTGCTGCCCTGGGCGCGCGAGCGCGGCCAGCGCCTGGCCTTCTTCTGGGCAGGGCTTGGCATCTGGTCCCTTGGGCTGTGCGTGCTGTGGACGAACGCCATGCAAGCGCCCATGCTGGCCTTTTACATGATGCCCGCCCGCGCTTGGCAATTTGCAGCCGGAGCCCTGGCCTGGTGGTGCACCCGGCAGCGGCCGGCCACACAAGGCCAGGCGGCCTGGACAAGCTGGGCCGCAGCAGCGCTCATCGGACTGGGCCTGATCGTCATCACGCCAGAGACAACCTACCCGGGCCTTTGGGCGCTCCTGCCGACAACAGGCGCAGCCGCACTGCTGTGGGCAGGGGCAACCGAGCGCAGCCTGATCAAAAAAGGACTGAGCGCGCGCCCCATGCAAGCGGTGGGGCAACTGTCCTACGCCCTGTATTTATGGCACTGGCCCGCGATGGTCATCGGGCAGCACCTGTACACCCTGTACGGCCTGCCCGAACAGCCGGAGCAGAAGTTTTTTGCCCTGATGGCATCCCTGCTGTTTTCATGGATGGCGGCCATTTTGACCCGCCGCCTGATAGAAAACCCCATCCGTTTTGGCAAACCGGCGCAATGGCGACTGGGCACGCAACTGCTGCTGGCACTGTGCCTGATGGCAGCCAGCAGCTATTCGTTTGTGCGCTGGTATCAGGAGATTGAAAAATGGAAGATGCAAAACGGAAATTCGGAAACAAGCATTACATCCGATATGCCCGTGATTTATGGGCACGGGTGCGATTCCAGTTTCCGCGATGACACTCTTAATCCCTGCATTTACGGGAATAAAAACGCACAAAAAACGGCTGTTTTGATTGGCGATAGCGTGGGCGCGCAATGGTTTCCCGTCATCGCCAGGATGCATGATCCTGACGAATGGAAAATCGTGGTTCTGACCAAATCCTCATGCCCCATCGTGGATGAACCCTATTTTTCCAAACGTCTGGGGCGTGAATTCATCCAATGCACATCCTGGCGCGATCAGGCTATCGCATGGCTTGAGAAAAATCCTGCCCAGCGCCTGTTTATAGGATCCACCCGATACGACTTCAGCCCGGAACAATGGGAGCAAGGCACCCTTCGTATTCTGGCGCGCATTGCTCCTCACATGCAGGCGATTTACTTTATTGAAGCGACCCCGCAGTTGCCATTTTCCGGCCCTGACTGCCTTCAGCAGCGCGAGCCGGAGCTGTGCCATGCGAAATTCAATGATCCACGGCAGGCGGTTATTGAAAATGCCCTGAAGCAAGCCATCGCACAGCACCGCAATGCCCATTGGCTGACTACGGCCGATTTTGTTTGCCCGGGAAATCTGTGCAGGGCGCAGCGCCAGATAAACGGCAGGGATATTGCTGTTTTCCGTGATGAACAGCACATTACCGCCAGCTTTGCCGCTGAAGCAGCGCCGCATTTTCTGAAGCAAATGCGGGATGATTGATTCAAGGCAAGGCTGGCGGCAAAATTGCCGAAAATATGTGTGATTTATTTCCCGGCCAGCTCTTTCAGTTGGGCCAGCAGGCGGGTGGCGTGGTCTTGCGCGAGTTTTCGTTGTGCGGCGATGGCGGCTTCGTCGTTTCGGGCGGTGTAGCTGATGCCGTTGGTGTAAACCGGTTTCTGGAAATCCAGGCCGCATAAAAGGGCGGTGGTTTCAAACTGGGGAAGGTAATCTTCCACCGTGTGTTTGAAAGCGCCGTCTTTTTGATAAACGGCGGCGGGTGCGCCGGTGGTGAATGAAAGCAGCAGTTTCTTGCCGCCCAATTTGCCCTTGCTGCCGTGTGAAAGACCGTGCAGAAATACCTTGTCGAGCCAGAGTTTCATCAGGCCGGGCAGGGAATACCAGGAAAAGGGAAATTGCAGCACGATAATGTCGGCCTTCAAAAGCGCGGCCTGGCATGATGTTTTGAATGTTTTTGACGAAGTTGTTGAGGCTCATGGGGCGCAGGGGAAGGGGGGCGTGAAAAAAGCCGCTGGCGCGCCCTTTTGGGGTGGGGCTGGCTTGAGCGGCTTTGGAGGGGGGTGGGGCGCGTTTGGGTGGGTGCGGGATCAACCCAGGCTGGTTTGGCCGCCCAGGTAGGGGCGCAGGGGGGCGGGGATGTGGATGCGGCCGTCGGCTTGCTGGTGGTTTTCCAGCAGGGCGACGAGGGCGCGGCCTACGGCCAGGCCGCTGCCGTTGAGGGTGTGCACGAGTTCGTTTTTGCCCTGGGCGTTTTTGTAGCGCGCTTGCAGGCGGCGGGCCTGGAAGGCTTCGCAGTTGCTGACGGAGCTGATTTCGCGGTAGGTGTTTTGGGCGGGCAGCCAGACTTCGAGGTCGTAGGTTTTGGCGGCGCCAAAGCCCATGTCGCCGGTGCAAAGGAGCACGATGCGGTAGGGCAGTTCCAGTTTTTGCAGGATGGCTTCGGCGTGGCCGACCATTTGTTCCAGCGCGGCGTAGCTCTGCTGAGGGTGGGTGATTTGCACCATTTCGACTTTGTCGAATTGGTGCTGGCGGATCATGCCGCGGGTGTCGCGGCCGGCGCTGCCGGCTTCGGAGCGAAAGCAGGGGGTGTGGGCGGCCAGGCGCAGGGGCAGTTCGGCTTCGGCCAGCAGCGCGCCTTGCACGCTGTTGGTGAGGGGCACTTCGGCGGTGGGGATGAGGTAGAGCGGCTCGCCTTCGCCTTCCTGGCCGCCTTTGCGGGCGGCAAAGAGGTCGGCTTCAAATTTGGGCAGTTGGCCGGTGCCGCGCAGGGCGCGGTCGTTGACGATGTAGGGGGTGTAGCACTCGGTGTAGCCGTGTTCGAGGGTTTGCACGTCGAGCATGAATTGGGCGAGCGCGCGGTGCAGGCGGGCGATGGGGCCGCGCAGGAAGGCAAAGCGCGAGCCGGAGAGCAGGGCACCGGTTTCAAAGTCCAGCCCCAGGGGCGCGCCCAGATCGACGTGGTCGCGCACGGGAAAGTCGAAGGCGCGGGGCTGGCCCCAGTGGCGCACGGGCTGGTTGGCGGTTTCGTCGGGGCCGACGGGCACGCTTTCGTGCGGGAGGTTGGGCACGGCCAGCAGCAGGTTTTGCAGCTCGGCTTGCAGGGCGTCCAGGCGCTGGGCGCAGGCGTCCAGCTCGGTTTTGATGGCGGCGACCTGGGCCATGAGGTCGTCGGCAGGTTCGCCCCTGGCTTTGCGCTGGCCGATTTGCTTGCTGGCGGCGTTGCGCTGCGCTTGCAGCTCTTCGGTGCGGGTCTGGATGGTTTTGCGTTCGGCTTCCAGGGCGCTGAAGGCGGCTTCGTCCAGATAGGGCTGGGGGTTTTTGCGGGTGGCCAGGCGGGCGAGCACGCCGGGCAGGTCTTTGCGGAGGAGTTGGGGGTCTAGCATGGGGCGAGATTGTAGGCAGCAGGGGGTGATTTTGTTTGCATTTGCTCACATGATTTTGCTTATCAATTGGGCAAACGGCCCGCAGCGCCCGTGGTTGCTGCGATGGACGCTATGGTTTTTGAAGTAAATTGTGGATAACTTTGGGGCTGGGCAGGGCTGGGTGGGCTGTGTTTATTGCCAGCGCTGGGGTTCCAGGCTGACGCTGCCCTTGTCGCTGCCGAGGGTGAGCACGCCGTCGAGCACGGTCGCTTGCAGTTGCATGCTGCGCTCGACCAGGGCGGCGAGGGCCTGGGTGTCGGCCGCAGGCAGTCGCCAAACAGCCAGGTTGCGCAGGCGGGCGACCTTGTTTTGCAGGCCGCGCCACCAGACGTCGGCGGCGGCGCCGTAGGCGTAGATGGCCACGGCATCGGCGCGGGCGGCGGCGCGGGCGATGGCGCGCTCGTCGGGCTGGCCCACTTGCAGCCAGAGGCGGGTGCGGCCGGTGAAGTCGGTGAGCTGGGCGTCCGGTTCGTCGGGGTCGGACAGGCCGGCGCCAAAGCCCAGGCGGGCGTCGCCGGCGCACAGGGCCTGCACTTGCCAGGCGTTGAGCGCCAGCGCGGCCAGGCGCACCAGCATGCGCTCGTCGGTTTCGCTGGGGTGGCGCGCCAGGGTGAGGTTCAGGGTTTCGTAGTGCTGGTGGTCGATGTCGGCCAGTTGCAGCTCGGCTTTGTAAACGGTGGATTTGAGTGCCATGCGGGCGATCTTAGAAAATCGTTTGTTTCATTTTCGAGGGGGGTTTGCCCGATGCGTTTTGTTCGCTCCAGCCTGCACATGCTGTTCATGGCGGTGACTTTGATTCCGTGGGCGCTGGCGGTGGTGCTGATGGCGCCGTTTGTCGGCAAGCGGCGGCTTTACGCCTTTTGCCGCGTCTGGATGCGCCTTTGCGTGTGGGCGGCGGGGCCGCTGATGGGGGTGCGCAACCGGGTGCACGGGCTGCACCACGTGCAAAGCCTGCCCGAAGGCGCGCAGGCGGCGGTGCTGCTTTGCAAGCACCAGTCGGTGTGGGAGACGTTCGCGCTGCCGGCGCTGGTGCCGCACACGCTGGCCTATGTGTTCAAGCGCGAACTCACGCGCATTCCCTTTTTCGGCTGGGCCATAGGCCGGCTGGACATGATTCATATCGACCGCGACCGCCCCATCGAAGCCTTTGCCAAGGTGGCGCACCAGGGCCGCCGCCTGCTGGGGCAGGGGGTGTGGGTGATCATGTTTCCCGAAGGCACGCGCGTGCCGCGCGGGCAGCAGGGCAAATACCGCAGCGGCGGCACGCGGCTGGCGCTGGAGTGCGGCGTGCCGGTGATCCCGGTGGCGGTGACTTCGGCGCGCTGCTGGCCGCCGCGCGCGTTTGTGAAAACGCCGGGCGTGGTCGATATTTCCTTCGGCCCGCCCATCGCCAGCCAGGGCCGCAAGGCCGATGAGCTGATGCGCCAGGTGCAAGAGTGGATAGAAGCCGAAATGCGCCGCCTGGACGCGCCGGCCTACCCCGCCGCCGAAACCGCCGAAACCGCCGCAGCCGCGCCCGGCCCGGTTGACGAAAGCCAGGTGCAGGCCGCCGCCGAAGGCGCATCGGCCGCGCCCGGCGCGCACCCGCCCCGCACTTGAGCCGGCCCGCCGTGCCTGAAAACACACAAGCGGCGCCGGATGGCAGCGCAAGCGCCGATTCGCCCGCCCCCGCCCCCGAACTGCACTACAGCCACCCCCAGGCCAGCCACATCACCCGCCTGGGCGCGGTGCAAGTGGCCTGGCAACTGCGCCGCAGCGCGCGCCGCAGCATCGGCCTGCGCGTGGGCGATGCCGGCCTGAGCATCAGCGCCCCGCGCCACACCCCGCTGGCCGAAATCGAAGCCGCGCTGCACGCCAAGGCGCGCTGGGTCATCGCCAAACTGGCCCTGAGCCGGCAGCAACAGCAGCGCCGCCAGGCCCGCCGCCCGGCCTGGGGCGAAGGCGCGGCCCTGCCCTGGCTGGGCGCGGCGCTTGCCCTGCGGCGCGAGCCGCGTCCGGCCAGCGCCACCGCGCCCGCGCGCTGGCAGCCGGAGGAAGCGGCGCTGTATCTGAACCTGCCGCCCGCCGCCAGCGCAGCGCAGTGGCGCGACGCCGCCCGCGCCTGGGTGCAGCGCCAGGCGCGCCGCCACTTCACCGCCCGGTTGGATCACTACGCGCCGCTGATGGGCGTGCGCTGGCAAAGCCTGACCCTCTCATCAGCGCGTACCCGCTGGGGCAGCGCCAACACGCGCGGGCGCATCTGCCTGAACTGGCAGCTCATGCGCTTTCGCCCGGAAGTCATCGACTACGTGGTGGTGCACGAGCTGGCGCACCTGCACGAAATGAACCACAGCCCGCGCTTTTGGGCGCACGTGCAGGCGCAACTGCCGCACTACCCCCACCTGCGCGCCGAACTGCGCGAGCAAACGCCCGATTGGTGGGGGTGAGATTTGCTCATCAAACAAGCAAACCGCCTGAAACCCGCGTGGATGCTGCGCAGCG
>JBQNAO010000030.1:0-25376 GCA_052170415.1 Ottowia sp.
GTGTTCCCGGCAGGGCGCTTTCTATTTCCACTGCTTCCAATGCATGCAGCAGCTTTCGCGACTGGCTGCCTTGCTGCAAATCCTTCACCGTCAGCTTCAGGCGGTACAGCCTGCCTTCAATCAGTGCGGGCGCGGCCAGCCGATAGATCCACTGCACATACTCATTGCGGTGCATCGAATCCGCATGCCGCTCCACCACCACGGCGCGGCGCACCAGCGCCTGCAGGGCAGCTACGGCTTGCAATGAAGGGCGCGACTGACTCATGTTGTCCCCCATCTTCTTGACTGACTTGCGGTTGAGCCGCAGCAGCCAGCCCGTATCGTTATTGGGCAGTCCGTCACTGCCTTGCAGCTCTTGCAGTAGCGCCGTGGCGGCTTTCATCAATTCAGCATGTGCGAGAGCCATCCTTTCATTCGGTTCCCTTATCAACGCACCGCTGAAAAAACGATACCAACCTCTGTCAGGCCGGTTGCTTTTGCCGCAGATGCAATTCCTTTGCACAAAGTGCAAATAGAAAAGTGGATAAATATCTCAACGAATTTGCACCAAATATCGCGCCGCGCTTCACTCAAGTCCCAAAAGCGCCCTTTTTCGTGCCCGGAAAGGGCAAGTTATCCACAGATTTATCCTGATTTGATAGCGCGCTACGCAGTATCCATGCGGGTTTCGGGCGGTTTGCCTGTTTTTTGTTCAGGTGGGCAGGGGTTGGAGCAGGGCCAGGTCCCGGGGGGTGAGCCAGCGCCAGTGGCCGGGGGCGAGGTCGGGGGGCAGGGGCAGGCGGCCGATGTGGCTGCGGTGCAGGGCGGTGACGCGGTTGCCGACGGCGGCGAGCATGCGTTTGACCTGGTGGTATTTGCCTTCGGTGAGGGTCAGGGCCAGGGTGTGGGCCTGGGGGCCGGGCTGGCAGGCGGCGGCGCGCACGGGGCGGGGGTCGTCGTGCAGGGTGACGCCATCCAGCAGGCGCTGCACTTGTTCGGGGGTGACGGGGTCGGCGCAGGTGACCTGGTAGACCTTGGGGATGTGCTGGCGCGGGGCGTTCATGCGGTGGATGAAGGCGCCGTCATCGCTGAGCAGCAGCAGGCCGGTGGTGTCCTGGTCGAGCCGGCCTATGGCTTGCACGCCGGGGGTTTTGCCGGGGCCGGGGCGCTGGCGCAGGGGGGCGGGCAATAGGGTGTAGATGCCGGGCCAGGCGCTGGGGCGCTGCGAGCATTCGTAGCCGGCCGGTTTGTTGAGCATGAGGTAGGCGCGCGAGTGGCACTGCCAGGGCTGGCCCTGGACGGTGATGGGCAGCCCTTCGGGGGGAAAGAGGGCGGCCTGGTCGGTGCAGGGGCGGCCTTGCACTTGCACGAGGCCGCGCTCGATGAGGCCGGCGCACAGGCGGCGGGTGCCGAAGCCCTGGGTGTAGAGGATGTTGTCCAGACGCTCAAGGGCGGGGGTGCTGGGGCGGGGCATGGTGGGGGTTGGGGCAGATCAGGAAAAACGGGCGGAATGACGCAAATCAAACCAATCAAGCCAAATCAAGCGGCCGGGTGGCGTGGCGGGCGGTGAGCAGGCTGCGGGCCAGGGGCAGGGGGGCGGGCAGGGGTTCGCCGTGCAGCCAGCAGGTGGCGATTTCGGCGGTGAGCAGGCTCAGGGAAAGGCCGCGCGAGCCCAGGGCGGTGAACAGCCAGGGGGGTAGGGGGGAGGAGGGCTGATCGGCTTGCGCTTGCCAGCAGGCGGCGGGCAGGGGGCCGATGAGGGGCAGGCGGTCGGGCGCGGTGCAGCGCACGGCGGCAAATTGGCCGGCTTGCAGCCATTGGGCTTGCAGGGCGGCGGCGGTGGCGGGCAGCAGTTCGGCCAGGCGCTGGGCGTTGGCGGCGTGGTTGGCGGCGGTGGCGGTGGGCTCGGTCTGGCCGCGCTCGAAGGTGCTGCCGGCAATCCATTGCCCGGCGGCGTTGGGGATGAAGTTGCCGTGGCCGTTGACGGGGAAGGGGGGCAGGGCGGCGGCTTCGGGGGTGTCGGGCGCGGGCGCGGGGCCGAAGGCGGCCTGGCCGCGCAGGGGGTGGATTGGGGCGGTTTGGGCGAAGGAGGCGGCCAGCAGGGCCTGGCTGGCATGGCCGGCGGCGATGACGGGCAGCTCGGCTTCGGCCAGCAGGCGGCCGGATTCGTCCAGAGCTTGCCAAATCGTGCCTTGCAGGCGGAGGCGAGCCACGCGCTGGCCGCCGCGCCAGGTGATGCTGCCGCGGCAGCCCGGGGGCAGGGCGGCGGCCAGCAGGGCGCTGACGAGGGCGGGCGGGCGCAGCCAGCCGGCGTGGGCGTGCCAGAGGGCGGGGGCGTCGGGCGGCAGGTGGGCGGTGGCCCGTGTTTCGGCGCAGGCGGGGGCGCTGCCGGGGTGGGCGGGGGCGGGCAGGTGGGCCCAGGCGGCGGGCGGGCGGCGCTGGCCGGGGGTGTGGCGCTCCAGCACGCCGCTGCGCGCCCAGCTCCAGCCTTCGCCCTGGGGCAGCAGGTGGGCGGCGCTGGCCAGGGTGTGGCGCACGCCGGCGCGGCTCAGGCGCGAGAGGGGGCGGTCGTCGGGCGAGATGTGGGGGGCGGCCACGCCGGCGGGCAGGCCGCTGGCTTCATCGGCCGGGCGCTGCCGGGCGCACAGCACGGTGACTTGCCAGCCGCGCAGGGCCAGGCTGCGCGCCAGGCTGGCTCCGGCCAGGCCCGCGCCCACGATGAAGCAGCGCGCGGGCGCGGCGGTGGGGGGCAGGGCGGCGATGGTTTGCGCGGCGTCGGCGCTGCCGGGGCGCGGGCGGGCCTGCCAGTGCGGGGCGAAGCGCCAGAGGGGGGCGGTTTGGTTGTTTGCGGCGCTTTCGCCGCTTTCTTCCGGCACGAAGCCGCAGGCGCGCAGGGCAGAGACGGGGGCGGCCGCGTTTGCCGGATCAGCCAGATGCAGGCAGGCCTGGGGCTGGCACAGGGGGGGCAGGGCCTTGAGGGCGGCCTCATCGGGCGCGCCCAGCCAGGCGATGAGGTGGGCCGGGCCGTGGAGCTGGCGCAGGGCGCTGGCCGTGTCGGCGGCTATGGAGAGGATGAGCCGGGCGCTTTCATCCAGCGCCAGCGCGTGCACGCCGGGCAGCAGGCCGTGCCACTGGGGGGCCAGCGTGTGGCGCAGGGCGGCCAGGGTTTCGTGCGGATCGGGCGAATCGGCTGAATCGGCCGCAGGCAGCAGCGGGGCCAGCTCGGCCAGCACTTCGTCCAGCGCGGGGATGGGGGCATCGCCTGGCAGGGCCAGGGTGAGGGCCAGCCGGGGGGCGGATGGGCCGTCGCCGGGCGGGTTTTGCAATCGATACGGCACGGCCAGCAGGGCGGCCAGGATGGGGGCGATCTGCCGGCCTGGCTCGCACACGGCCAGCGCGTGCCAGTGGGGGGCGGCGCGCCAGTGGGCGGGCAGTTGGGCGGCGAAAAGGTCTGCCAGGCGGGCGGGGGAGAAATCTGTCATGGCGGTCATGGCGCGGCAGGGGGGTGGGGCGGATCGGCCCGATCAGTCGAATCAGCCAGATCGGCCACGTCAAACGCCTGCGGCGGCTGGCCGCTGCGCCAGAGGTGAAACATGTGGGTGTAGGCCGCTTCCAGGTGGCGGGTGTAGGCGGGGGTGTCGTGCAGGGGGCAGTGCGCGCGCTGCGCTTGCAGGCGCTGGCGCAGCGCGGCCAGCTCGGCCGGGTGGGTGGCCAGGCGCAGGGCGCGCGCTTCGTAGTCGGCCAGATCGGCGGCCACCAGCTCGGGCAGGCCGGCCGCCTGCACGATGCTGGCCGCGCCCCGGCCGGTGTAGGTGCGGCCGGGGCAGGTGAGCACGGGCAGCCCGGCCCAGAGGGCGTCGCTGGCGGTGGCCAGGGCGTTGTAGGGCAGGGTGTCAAGAAAAAGATCGGCCAGGGTGTAGCGCGCCAGGTAGTGATCAAAGCGCGTGCGCTCGGCAAACACCAGCCGCTCGGGGGCGATGCCGGCCTGCTCGGCGCTGCGGCGCAGGTGGGCGCTGGCGTCTTCGCTGCCCTTGACCAGCCACAGCACGCTGCCCGGCACGGCGCGCAGCAGGCGCAGCCAGATGGCGAAGATGTGGGGCGAGATTTTCTGGTTGCCGCTGAAGGCGCAGAAGACGAATGCGCCTTCGGGCAGCGACTCGGCGCGGCGCGGCGGGGGCAGGGCGATGGGGCGCTGGCGGTCGGTGGGCAAATAGCAGTGGGGCAGGCGCACGATGCGCTCGCTGTAGTGCGCCTGGCTGCCGGGGGGCATGAGGGTGGCATCGCCCACGATGTAGTCCACAAAGGGCAGGCACAGCGTGCCGGGGTAGCCGATGTAGTTCACGGCCACGGGGGCGGGGCGGTGGGCCAGGATGCCTTCGCGCTCGCCCTGGGTGTAGCCCATGAGGTCAACGGCGATGGCTATGCCCTGCGCGCGCATGTGGCGGGCCACTTGCTCGTCGCTCATGGCGCTGGCGTCCACATAGTGCTCGAAGGCGCTGCGCAGGCGCTCGTTCATGCCGCCGTCCTGCCGGGGGCCGTAGGCGTAGGCGTAAACCTCGAAGCGCTGGCGGTCGTGCAGCTCGAACACTTCGGCCAGCGCGCGCATGACGGCGTGCTGAACAAAGTCGGCCGAGAGGTAGGCGATGCGCAGGCGCGGGCCGGCGGGCCGGTTGGCCGGCTGGAGCGCGGGCAGGCCGGGCAGGCTGGCGGGCCGGTAGTGGCGCGCCATGAGGGCCGAGCACTGGCGGTGGCTGGCGGGGTCGTCCGACTGAAGCTGCCAGCACAGGGGGGAAACGACGTCTTTGCCCTGCTGCAAGGCGGCTTCGATGCGGGCCTGCCACTGCGGCAGATCGCGCCAGTCGGCCGCCTGGCGCAGGGCGTACAGCACCATGCCGGGCAGCATGGGGGTGTCCGGTGCCAGTGCCAGGGCCTGCGCCAGCTCGGCAGCGGCCTGGCTGAAGCACTGCATGTCTTGCAGGGCCTGGGCGCGTTGCAGGTGGGCGTCGGCCCGGGCAAGCGGCGGGGCGGCGGCTGCGGCGGCCGGGGGCGCTTGCAGTTGCTGCGCGGCGTGCAGCAAAAGGGCGGCGGCCTGGCGGTTGTCCTGCTCGCTGGTGCCTACGTCTTTGCGGGTGAGGCTGGATGGCGGGGTGGCCGCATCTGCCTGCAAGATGGGCCGGGCCGCCTCGCCCAGCAAATCGCGCAATTCGGCCTGGGCCTGGGCGGCGGCTTGCAGCGTGGGCAGCAGGGCCAGGGCGCGGGTCTGGTCGGCCAGGGCTTCGGCCAGTTGCCCCAGCCGCTGCCTGGCCACGCCCCGGCGGTGAAAGGCGGCGGCGTAGTCGGGCTTGAGCGCCACGGCCTGGCTGAAGGCGGCCACGGCGGCTTCATCGCGCCCCAGCGCCAGTTGCAGGTTGCCCAGGTTGTTTTGCAAAAGGGCGTGGTCGCTGCGCACGGCGGCGGCGCGCTCCAGCCAGTGCAGGGCCTGCTCCAGCTGGCCTTGCTGGGCGCAGGCGGTGCCCAGCAGATAGAGGGCGTCGAAATGGCGGGGGTCGGCTTGCAGCACTTGCTCATAGCAGTGGCTGGCCTGGGCCAGTTGCCCCAGGTGTTGATGGGCCAGGCCCTGTTTGAAAAGAAGAAGGATGTCGGCAGGGGCGGCGGGCATGAGCGGTGAAAAAAGGCTTGTTTGCTACGAAAAAGCGAGCGCGCTGCGCAGTATTTACGGGGCTTGCGGGCGCTTTTTGGGGTTTGCGGAGGATGAACGCGCCGCATCGCGCAGGGGCAGAGCCGGGGCGGATCAGATCATCTCCAGCGGCCAGCGGGGCTTGACGTCGAAGGCGTAGTCGTGCGCGGGCGCGGCCAGTCCCGCCTGGCAGCGCATGGCGGCGGCCAGGGCAATCATGGCGCCGTTGTCGGTGCACAGGCGCAGCTCGGGGTAGTGCACGCGCGCGCCCAGGGCGGCGCAGGCCAGGTTCATTTGCTGGCGCAGGCGCTCGTTGGCGCTCACGCCGCCGGCCACCACGAGGCGGCGCAGGCCGGTCTGGCGCAGGGCGGCGGCGGATTTTTTGACCAGCACTTCCACGATGGCCGCCTGCGTGCTGGCGGCCAGATCGGCGCGGGCCTGCTCGCAGGGCGCGTTTTGCAGGCCCAGGCTGCGCGCCTGCGTGAGCACGGCTGTTTTCAGGCCCGCAAAGGAAAAGTCCAGATTGCCGCTGTGCAGCAGCGGGCGCGGCAGCTTATAGGCCAGCTCGTCGCCGAAGGCGGCCATGCGCGCCAGCTCCGGCCCGCCCGGGTAGCCCAGGCCGAGCAGCTTGGCGGATTTGTCAAAGGCTTCGCCCGCTGCGTCGTCTATGGTTTCGCCCAGCAGGCGGTAGCGGCCCACGCCATCGACTTGCATCAACTGCGTG
This sequence comes from Ottowia sp., assembly GCA_052170415.1. Classification (GTDB taxonomy): domain Bacteria; phylum Pseudomonadota; class Gammaproteobacteria; order Burkholderiales; family Burkholderiaceae_C; genus Ottowia. The sequence continues at coordinate 6,381 of JBQNAO010000030.1, forward strand.
TGCCCGCCGCTGACCAGCAGGGCGACGAAGGGAAATTCGGGCGGATCGGCGCTCAGAAAAGGCGAGAGCAAATGCCCCTCCAGATGGTGCACGCCCAGCACGGGCAGGCCGCGCGCAGCAGCCAGCGCGCAGGCCAGGCCCGCGCCCACCAGCAGCGCGCCGGCCAGACCGGGGCCGCGGGTGTAGGCGATGAAGTCCAGATCGGCCAGCGTGCATTGCGCTTGCGCCAGGGCCTGTTCGGCCAGGGGAATGACGCGGCGGATGTGGTCGCGGCTGGCCAGCTCGGGCACCACGCCGCCGTAATCGGCATGCATGGCGGCCTGGGTGTGCAGTGCATCGCCCAGCAGGCGGGGGGGCGCATCGGCGCGGGCCTGCACGACAGCCACGCCGGTTTCGTCGCAGGACGATTCGATACCCAGGACAAGAACACTCATGGGGCGCGGAGTGTAGAAAATCGCCCGCGTGAATACGCATGACCCCCTTTCCCTGCAAGAGCTGCTGGCCGCCACCCTGGCGGGCCGGCCCCCCGGCGCGCTGGCGCTCGTTTGCCTGTGCGCCGACTGGTGCGACACCTGCCGCCAGTGGCGGCCCACATTCGAGGCCGCCGCCCGCGCCTGGCCGCAGGTGACTTTCCGCTGGCTGGACGTGGAAGACGAGGCCGACGCCCTGGGCGATGTGGATGTGCAGAACTTTCCCACCCTGCTCATCGGCACGGCCGACGCCACGCACTTTCACGGCCCGGTGCTGCCGCTGGCCGGGCAAATCGAGCGGCTGCTGCGCGCGCTGCCCGAGGCGGCCTGAAGGGCCTGCCTACAATGGCCGCTTCACCTTGTTTTCAAAACGTTTTTTTTACATCTGAACCTGGAGGAACCACCCCATGAGCGATCGTTTGCAATCGTCCTATTACGACCGCGCTGTCGATCACGGCGCGCAAAACCGCGTGCTGCGCAACACCTACTGGCTGCTGGCCGCATCGCTGGCGCCCACCGTGCTGGGCGCATGGGTGGGGCTGGTGACGGGTGTGGGCTACATGCTGCGCGGCTGGCTGGGGCTGGCGGTGTTTCTGGGCGGGGCCTGGGGCTTCATGTGGGCCATCCAGAAAAACCGCAACTCCGGCGCAGGCGTGGCCCTGCTGCTGGGCTTTACCTTCTTCATGGGGGTGATGCTCTCGCGCCTGGTGGGCATGGTGCTGGGCATGGGCAACGGCGAGGCGCTGGTGATGAGCGCCATGGGCGGCACCGCCGGGGTGTTTGCCGTCATGGCCATGCTCTCCAGCGTGATCAAGCGCGACCTCTCCGGCATGGGCCGCTGGCTGTCCGTGGGCGCGGTCATCACCTTCGTGGGCTTTCTGGCCTGCGCGCTGCTGTCGGTCTTTTTCAGCGGCCCGGCGCTGCCCTTGCTGATGGCCATGTGCGGCCTGTCCATCGTCGTCTTCAGCCTTTACATGCTGTATGACATCAAGCAAATCATCGACGGCGGCGAAACCAACTACGTCATGGCCACGCTGAACCTGTATCTGGACATCTACAACGTCTTCCAGTCCCTGCTCACGCTGCTGGGGCTGACCAGCAACGATTGATTCGGCCCTCGCCTCAATTCGTGCAGCCCGCCAGCTTTCGGCGGGCTTTTTTTCGCTTGCGGCAAGGCATCGCAGGAAAAGATGCCTCATGAAAAATTCATTGCCATGTATAAAATTGCCATCTTCATTTGCGATGAATGAAAACGACTCCGCGCGGGCGCTGCACACTGCGGTGTTTTTGCTTAACGTTTAAGCAGACCGCCTGCAGCGCCCGTGGATACTGCGATCAGTGCTATCAAAACAGAAGCAAATTGTGGATAACTTCATGAACGGCAGCGCCCCTGAACGGATGAGCGAAGGCCCGGGCGCAAACCCGCCCGGGCGGGCCTTTGCGCGCGCGCTGGACTTCACCACGCTGCAACTGCTGGTCGCCGTCGTCGAAACCGGCAGCATCGCCGCCGCCGCCGCGCGCGAGGCGCTGGCCGCATCGGCCGTCAGCCGCCGCCTCTCGGAGCTGGAGGCGCTGGCCGGCGTGGCCCTGCTGGCGCGGCACGCGCGCGGCGTGGCTCTCACCCCGGCCGGCCAAAGCCTGCTGGGCCACGCGCGCGAAGTGCTCTACGGCCTGCAAAAAATGCAAACCGCCCTGGACGAATACGCCAGCGGTGCGCGCGGGCAGGTGCGCGTGCACGCCTGCGCCTCTGCCGTGGTGCAGTTTCTGCCCGAAGACCTGGGCCGCTTTGCCCGCCAGCACGCCGACGTCAGGATCGAGCTGCAAGAGCACTTTTCCGGCGACGTGCTGCGCGCCGTGCAGGAAGGCGCGGCCGACATCGGCGTGTGCAACGCCAGCGCCTTGCCCCACGGCAGCGAAAACCCCAGCGCGCCCCTGCAATGGCGGCCCTGGCGGCAAGACCGCCTGCTGCTCGTCACCAGCGCCGCGCACCCGCTGGCCGGCCGCCAGAGCGTGGCCTTTGCCGACACCCTGGCCTTCGACTACGTGGGCCTGCACGCGGCCAGCTCCATCAGCCAGGCCATGCAGCAGGCCGCCGGCGCGGCCGGGCGCAGTGCGCGGCTGCGCATACGCGTGAGCGACCTGGCCGCCATGTGCCGCATGATCGATCAGGGCCTGGGCGTGGGCCTGATGCCCGAGCGCGCTTTCGCCCTGCTGCGCGGCGCGGGCCGGCTGGCCGGTGTGGCGCTGACCGATGCCTGGGCCACCCGCCAGATCATCTTGCTGGCGCGCAATTTCGACAGCCTGCCCGCCGCCGCCCGCGCCCTGGTCGAGCACCTGGGCGCAGCGGCCGCCGCCTGAGATTTCCTTTACCCACTTCCCCACCACCCACGAAAAACATCATGACTGCCCAGCCACGCACCCTCTATGACAAGCTCTGGGACGAGCACGTCGTCTCCACCGAAGAAGACGGCACCGCCATTCTCTACATCGACCGCCACCTGGTGCACGAAGTCACCAGTCCGCAGGCTTTTGAAGGGCTGCGCGAGGCCGGGCGCAAGGTCTGGCGCATCAGCTCCATCGTCGCCACGGCCGACCACAACACGCCCACCACCGGCTGGGAAAAGGGCCTGGCCGGCATTGAAGACCCCATCAGCCGCGAGCAAGTCATGACGCTGGACGCCAACGTGCGCGCCAGCGGCGCGGCGGCCTACTTTCCCTTCCTGAGCCAGCGCCAGGGCATCGTGCACGTCATCGGCCCCGAAAACGGCGCCACGCTGCCGGGCATGACCGTGGTTTGCGGCGACAGCCACACCAGCACCCACGGCGCATTCGGCGCGCTGGCGCACGGCATCGGCACCAGCGAAGTCGAGCACGTCATGGCCACGCAAACGCTGCTGGCCAAAAAGGCCAAAAACATGCTCATCCGCGTGGAAGGCCAGGCCGCCCCCGGCATCACCGCCAAAGACATCGTGCTGGCCATCATCGGCAAGATCGGCACCGCAGGCGGCACGGGCTACACCATCGAATTTGCGGGCAGCGCCATCCGCGCCCTGAGCATGGAAGGGCGCATGACCGTGTGCAACATGGCCATTGAAGCGGGCGCGCGCGCCGGGCTGGTGGCCGTGGACGAAAAAACCATCGACTACTTCAAGGGCCGCCTGCTGGCCCCCGGCACCGACGCGGCCACCGGCCAGTTCACGGGCGGCCCCGAATGGGAGCAGGCCGTGGCCTACTGGCGCACCCTGCACTCCGACCCCGGCGCGCACTTTGACGCCGTGGTGGAGCTGGACGCCGCGCAAATCGTCCCGCAAGTCACCTGGGGCACCAGCCCCGAAATGGTGCTGGGCATAGACGGCTGCGTGCCCGACCCCGCGCAAGAAGCCAACGCCTCGCGGCGCGGCGCCATCGAGCGCGCGCTTGCCTACATGGGCCTGACGCCCGGCAAGGCGCTGCGCGACATCGCCATCGACAAAGTCTTCATCGGCAGCTGCACCAACAGCCGCATTGAAGACATGCGCGAAGCCGCCGCCGTCATCCGCCGCCTGGGCCGCAAGCTCGCGCCCAACGTCAAGCTGGCGATGGTTGTGCCCGGCTCCGGCCTGGTCAAAAGGCAGGCCGAAGCCGAAGGGCTGGACAAAGTGTTCACCGAAGCGGGCTTCGAGTGGCGCGAACCCGGATGCAGCATGTGCCTGGCCATGAACGCCGACCGCCTGGAGCCGGGCGAGCGCTGCGCTTCCACCAGCAACCGCAACTTTGAAGGCCGCCAGGGCGCGGGCGGGCGCACCCACCTGGTCAGCCCCGCCATGGCTGCTGCTGCTGCGCTGCACGGCCACTTCGTCGATATTCGCAAGCTCACCTGAAAGGAGAAAAACCCATGAAAAAAACTCTCGTTCGCCTGCTGACCGTGGCTCTGGCTGCCACTGCCCTGAGCGCCTGCAACACCGTGCAGGGCATAGGCCAGGACGTGCAGGCCGGCGGCCGCGCCATCGAGCGCGCCGCGCACTAAAGCCCGCTTTGGCCCGGCCCGCAGTTGCGGCCGGGCCGGGCCGCTTCATGGCCCGCCTTCACCCCCCTTTCAGCAATCTTTTTCAGCGAAAGACTCTCCTTCCATGCAGCCTCCCCGTTTTCCGACTCACCGCCGCAGCGCCCTGATCGCCCTGGCCGCCCTCGCCCTGCCCGCCCTGGCGACGGCCCAACCGGGCGCATGGCCTGCCAAGCCCATCACATTTGTCGTGCCCCAGGCCGCAGGCGGCGCCAACGACGTCATCGCCCGCGCCGTGGCGCAAGCCATGGGCGATAGCCTGGGCCAGAGCGTGGTGGTGGAAAACCGCCCCGGCGCCAACGGCAACCTCGGCTCCAGCCAGGTGGCGCGCAGCGCAGGCGATGGCTACACCTGGCTGGTCACCGCGCAAAGCGCCTACACCATCAACCCCGCGCTCTACAGCAAAACCGGCTTTGACCCGCTGGCTGACTTCAAACCCGTGATGCAGCTGGGCGTGGCCCCCTATCTGCTGGTCGTGCACCCCGATCTGCCCGCCAAAAACCTGGCCGAGCTGGTGGCCTACGCCCGCAGCCACCCCGGCCAGATCAACTACGCCTCCGCCGGCAACGGCACCCTCAATCACCTGCTGGGCGAAATGCTGAAAAAGCAGGAAAACATCGAAATGACCCACGTGCCCTATCGTGGCGCGAGCGCCGCCGCCACCGAAGTGGCCGGCGGCCAGGTGCCCGTCACCTTCGGCAGCTTTCCCGGCGTGATGCCCTTCGTGCGCTCGGGCAAGCTGCGCGTGCTGGGCGTGGCCTCGGCCAAACCCACCCCCCTCGCGCCCGAAATCCCCACCCTGGGCGAGAAACTGGCCGTCACCTCCTGGTACGGCCTTTTTGCCCCCGCAGGCACGCCCGACGCCATCGTCAACCGCCTGCATCAGGCCGTCAAAAAAGCCCTGGCCACCCCCGAAATGCTCAAGCGCCTGGAAACCCTGGGCGCAGAACCCGTCGAATCCGACCCCGCCAGCTTCAAGGCCCAACTGCCCGCCGAGCTGGCCCACTGGAAAAAAGTCGTACAGGAATCGGGCGCACGAATCGACTGAACGACTGAACCCGCCCCCCTTCACCCCCTTTCAAAAAAGCCCGAAACGCCCGAAAGCCGCATGGATACTGCGATCGCAGCTACCAAATCAGGAGCAAACGCCATGAAACCCCGCACCCCAACCCTCGCCCGCGCCGCCATTCGTTGCGCCGCCCTGGCCGCCGCCTTGCTGAGCCTGACCGCCCCGGCCCGGGCGCAAACCCAGCCCCAATCCGGCAGCCGCGCCTGCATGATTGAAGCGCCCATTCAGGCCCTGGGCGCGCCCACCACCATCACCGACTGCCTGCAAGGCCGCCCCGGCGTGCGCCGCGCCGTCGTCAAAGAGCGCTGCGAAGGCATCGCCTGGGGCAGAGCCGGCGGCATGGGCCGCCAAAACGAAGTCGATCTGATCTGGCTGTCCCAATGCCCGAAGCAGCAAGCCGATGCCGTCTGCCGGGGCGCTTTTGATGGCGAGGTGGACCTTTATCACTACGACCGCAACGAAGCCCAGCTTGCCGCCCTCGAAGAAGAGTGCGACGGCCAGTGGCAGCAATTCGACCACTGACCAACCGCCACCGACCGCAGGAGCCGCCCTCATGGACAAATTCACCCGACACACCGGCATCGTCGCCCCCATGGACCGCGAGAACGTGGACACCGACGCCATCATCCCCAAGCAATTTCTCAAATCCATCAAGCGCACCGGCTTCGGCCCCAACCTGTTTGACGAATGGCGCTATCTGGACAAGGGCGAACCCGGCATGGACCCCGCCAGCCGCCAGCCCAACCCCGATTTCGTGCTCAACCAGCCGCGCTACGCCGGCGCATCCGTGCTGCTGGCGCGCCGCAACTTCGGCTGCGGCTCCAGCCGCGAGCATGCCCCCTGGGCCATCGCCCAATACGGCTTTCGCGCCCTCATCGCCCCCAGCTTTGCCGACATCTTTTTCAACAACTGCTTCAAAAACGGCCTGCTGCCCATCGTCCTGCCCGAAGAGCAAGTCAGCCAGCTTTTTGAAGAAGTCGCCGCCCAACCCGGCTACCAGCTCACCATCGACCTGGAACGCCAAAAGATCGTCAAACCCGACGGCAGCGAGATCGCCTTCGACGTGCAGCCCTTCCGCAAATACTGCCTGCTCGGCGGCCTGGACGACATTGGCCTGACCCTGCGCCACAAAGACGCCATCGCCGCCTTCGAGTCCCGCCGCCTGGCCGGCAAACCCTGGCTGGCGCACACCGACCAAACCAGCGCCCCGCAAATGAACCCCTGAATCCGCTGAATCAAATTGAAAACGGGTGAAATATTTCGGCAGATAAAAGACATTCAAGAAAAACCTGAATATTTCGAGATAACTTGCAGATTCAAACGTTTGCGCGCGCGTGGCATAGCCATTTTTCAATTAACCAGGATCAAATTAATGAAAATCGCCATTCTTCCCGGTGACGGAATCGGCCCGGAAATCGTTGCCGAGGCCGTCAGGGTTTTGAAAGCCCTCGATCTGAAAATCGAAATGGAGCAGGCCGATGTGGGCGGCGCAGCCTATGCGGCGCATGGTCACCCCCTGCCCGAAGCCACGCTGCGGCTGGCGCAGCAGGCCGATGCCGTGCTTTTCGGCGCGGTGGGCGATTTCAAATATGACCGGCTGGAGCGCCACCTGCGCCCCGAGCAGGCCATTTTGGGTTTGCGCAAGGCCCTGGGCCTGTTTGCCAATTTGCGCCCGGCCATTTGCCACGCGCCGCTCACGCACGCTTCCAGCCTCAAGCCCGAGCTGGTCGCGGGGCTGGATTTGCTCATCATCCGCGAGCTCACCGGCGATATTTATTTCGGCACGCCGCGCGGCCGCCGCAGCGCCCCGGACGGGCACTTTCCCGGCGCGCCGGAAGCCTTTGACACCATGCGCTACAGCCGCCCGGAAATTGAGCGCATCGCCCACGTGGCCTTTCAGGCCGCGCAAAAACGCCACAAGCGCGTCACCAGCGTGGACAAGGCCAATGTGCTGGAGACCTCGCAGCTGTGGCGCGATGTCGTCACCGAGGTGCACGCGCAATACCCCGATGTGCAGCTCGATCACATGTATGTGGACAACGCCGCCATGCAGCTCGTGAAATCGCCCAAAAGCCTGGATGTGATCGTCACCGGCAACCTTTTCGGCGACATCCTCAGCGACGAGGCCGCCATGCTCACCGGCAGCATAGGCATGCTGCCTTCGGCCAGCCTGAACGACAAAAAGCAGGGCCTGTATGAGCCCAGCCACGGCAGCGCGCCCGACATTGCGGGCCAGGGCATCGCCAATCCGCTGGCCACGATCCTGAGCGCCGCGATGATGCTGCGCTACTCGCTGGGCCAGCCCGAGGCGGCTGACCGCATCGAGGCGGCCGTGGGCCAGGCCCTGGCGCGCGGTCTGCGCACGCCCGACATCTGGAGCGAAGGCACGCAAAAAGTCGGCACCCGCGAAATGGGCGATGCCGTGCTTGCCGCCCTGGCCTGAAGCTGAAAACGCCCCCCAATTCAGGCTACAATCCGCCTCTTTCGCCGATTTAGCTCAGTTGGTAGAGCAACGCACTCGTAACGCGTAGGTCGCCAGTTCGATCCCGGCAATCGGCACCAAAGTCAAAAAAACCCCTGCAATTTCAGTGAGTTGCAGGGGTTTTTTCTTGGGCGCAAGTGGGGCGGCTCATGGTGCGATGACATGGATTTCGGTCGGTTTCGCCCGCCCATCCCGCCAAAATCCCGCCGGATTGCCCAATCCAGAAGACGGGGGATGGGCGCAACTTATCCACAGAAAAGTTCAAAAAGCATAGCGCCCTTCGCAGTATTGGCGGGGCTTGCGGCGCGTTTGCTTAATTTGCGGGCAATGAAGAGGCTTAATCGGCGCAGCCCTCGGGCGGCTGGCGCTCGGGCAGCAGGCCGTCTTCGGTGAAGGTGCGCCACTGGCCGTCGCGCTGCACGCGCCAGAGGCCGCAGCCCTGGTCTTCAAAATTTTCAAAGCCGACGGCATCGGGCAGGGGATGGCCGCCGTCGTCATAGGCCATATAGCGGGGGGCGACGGGGTCGGCGCTGACGTCGGCGGGCGGGGGCAGCTCAAGCATGAAGTGATTGGCGCTTTGGGCGACGAGCTGGCCGGGCAGCGGCTCGCCCAGGGCGCGCAGACCGTGCGCGAGGGTGTAGCTGTAGCGGCGGGTGTGGCCGCCGGCGTCGGTAAAGCGCAGGGGCTGGCCCTCGCGCAGGGCGGGGCAGCGGGCGCTGGCGGCAGGCAGGGGCACGCCGCCGGGCAGCAGGGTTTGCAGGGCAGGGCTGTAGTAGTGGCAGATGGCGGCGCGGCGCTCGTGCAAGATGATGTAGCGGCGCTGGCCCTCGGGGGTGAGGCTGTCGCGCAGGTCTTGCGCGGCGGGCAGATCGGCGATGGGGCGGCCATCGGGCCAGAAAAAATCAAGAGCCGCGCTTGCAGCATCGTCACTTTCAGGGCGCTGGCCGAAAAGCAGCCAGACGGCGGAAGCGGCCTCGCCCGCCTTGGCCGCTGCGGCGGCCTCGTCCGCTTTTGGCGCTGTGGCATCGGGCGGCAGCGCGCCGATGGCGGCGTAGCGCGGGGGCAGGGTTTGCTTGAGGGTGCGCAAGTCGATCAACCCAACCTGGCCGGGCGGCTCGGCCAGCAGGAAAGGGCGCAGGCCGCTGGCGGGGGGAACGGGGTGGCGGGCCGTGAGCTCGCTTTCTGGCGGATCGGCAAACCAGGGGCTGCGCGAGAGCAGGCGGCCGTTTTGCATGCGCAAATAGGCTAGGCCGCGGGCGTCGTCGCGCACGGCCAGGGTGAAAGTGGCGGGCAGCAGGGGGGGCAGCGTGTGCGCGCTGGAAGGAGATGCGCTGGCGGCGCTTTGCGGCGCGGGCGCAGCGGTGGGAATGGGCCAGACGAGGGCCAGCGGCTGGCTGTAAGGCGCGCCGAGCAAATCCTGGCCCTGGGGGGTGAGCAAATGGCGCTCGCTGCCGCGCCGCGCCTCAAAGCCCTGCGCGCCGCCGCCCAGGGGAACGGGGTGAATGCTGTCGAAAGCGCCCAGGCGCGGAGCCGCGCGCATCAGGTAACGCACGCAGCGCTCGCCTTCATCGGCCTGGGCGCGCACGCGGCGATACCAGTTCAGATCGGTGCGGCCGTCGGCGGCGCTGGTCTGGCCGGTATAGGCGCCGGCCACGCAAGGGGGCAAAACGGCGGCAGGCTCGTGCGCGATGGCCTGCCGCATCTGCGCCCCGGCGCTGGCGCTCAAGGCCAGAGGCAAAAGCAAAAGGGCGCGAAGGGCATGAACGGTTCGGATGGCTGCGGTCATGGCCCGAAAGCATACCGCCGCGCAAAGGGGGCCGAACAGGGCGGTGAGGGGCGAGTTATCCACAGATTTTTCCTGTTTTTGTAGCGCGCTGCGCAGTATGGACGGGCGCTGCAGACGGTTTGCCTTATTTTTCATCAAAATTTTGTATCCAAATGCGAGGATGAGGCTGGCGGGGCGTCAATTGAAATGGCGGTTTTGAAGATTGGATATTTTGGAATCAGCCATGATTCGCGCCTTTTGAATTCGTTCATAAAAATCCAGCCATTGCTGGTTTTCAAAAATACGAAAATGCAAAACTTATTCATGAACACCGTTTGAAAGCCGGAAAATCAGAAATCGGAATACTGCGATGAATAATCCGGTTTATTCATGATTTGATTCATTCGTCATGAATATCCGGTTCGGTTTGCGATAAGCGCCGGGAGCGGGCATTCAAGGCGAGTTATCCACAGGTTTCTCCTGATTTGATAGCGCACTACGCAGTGTTTACGGGCGCTGCGGGCGGTTTGCCTATTTGGTAATCAAAATCTTGTATCCAAATTTCACTCGCACGGCGGCAAGGAGCGTTGGGGCGAAAAAAAGCCGCCCGGGCGGGGCGGCTGGGGTGGGGTTTAGAACTGGTAGCGCAGGTTGATGCCTATGTGGCGGCCGGCTTCGCTGTAGCGGCTCCAGTCCTGAATGGTGGATGCGCCGCGGTAGCGGCTCCAGCGCACGTATTTTTTGTCGGCCAGGTTGTAGATGCCGCCGCTCAAAGTGAGTTGGGGGGTGGGTTTGAAGTAGCCCACGAGGTCGAAGGCGGCGTAGCCGGGGGTGCCCCAGTAGCGGTAGGTGCGCCCGCCAGGGGGCAGGTCTTTTTCGCTTTTGCCCTGGGAGAAGGTGCTGCGCAGGGCCAGGCTCCAGCGGTCGCCGGGGGCGGTGTAGCGCAGGGTGAGTTTGCCGTTGAGGGGGTTGGCGCGGGCCTGGGCAAGGCGGTTTTCGCTTTTGCCTTTGGTGTAGATGAGGCCGCCGTCCAGGCTCAGGCCGCGGGGGGCGCCGAGGGCGGCCAGGTTGAGCCGGCCTTCAAATTCGAGGCCGTAGAGCTTGAAGGTGCCTTCTTCGTTGTAGATGAGCGCGTAGGCGGGGTCGGTTTCGTAGTCCACGTCGATCATGTTTTTGTAGCGGTTGTAGAAGAACGTGGTTTTTTGCTGGCCGAGGTCGTTGGCGCTGGCCCAGGACAGGTCCAGGGCGTCGCCGGTTTCGGGTTTGAGGTTGGGGTTGGGGCGGCCGATCCAGTGGCCGTAGCTTTGGGCGTTGGTTTCGCCGTAGCCGGGCAGGCGGGTGGAGCGGGTGTAGCTGGCCGCAAGCAGTTGGCTGTCGCTGGGTTGCCATTCGAGCAGCAGGCCGCCGCCGAGGCTGGTTTTGCTGTAGGTGCTGGTGCCGGGCTGGGGTTTGACGTTGGCGGGCAGTTTGGGTTTGGTGCTGATGTGGGTGGCGTTGACGGAGGGGGTGAGGCTGATGCCGCTGGCGCCGAACTGGATGCGGTCGGACAGGTGGGCGGCGGTGATGGTTTGGTGGTCTTCGGGGAAGAAGTTGTGTTCGCGCGAGGTGGTGGCGTTGTAGCGCAGCGAGGCTTGCTTGAGGGTGCCGCGCTGCACGCGCAGGCCGTAGCGCAAGTCGTGCTGCCAGCCGCCGCGGGCGGCGCTGCCCAGGGTTTTGTCGAAGTCGGCTTTCAGGGTGTGGAGGGTGACTTTGAAGTAGTTGTCGTCGTGCGCGACGCTGCGCGCGCCGGTGCGCAAGGTGGTGCGGTCGGTGGTGTTGAAGCCTTCGCTGTTGGTGCGCTGGGTTGAGAGTTGCCAGCGCAGGCGGTCGAAGGCGGGGGTTTTGGCTTCCATTTCGTGAATGAGGGACAGGGCGTTGCGGGTGGTGTCCTGGCGGTTGGTGCTGCGGTGGGTGTCGTAGAGGCTGGAGCGGCCGAGGCTGGAGCGCAGGTTGATGTCGTAGGAAGAATCAAAGTGTTGCGCCATGAGGGTGAATTTGTGTTCGCGCCCGGGCTGGAGGACGACTTTGGCGTTGACGGATTTGCTTTCGCCGTCGTAGGGGTTGGGTTTGCTGCGTTTGGCGCCGTCAACGTCGAGGCCGCCCTTGTTGTCCAGCTCGTTGAAGCGCCGGCCGGTGAAGCTGAGCGAGGCGCTGGCGGTTTCGCTCATTTGTCCGGCGACGGTGGCGCCCAGGGATCGGTCGCGGGTGTCGCCGCTGTAGCCGGCGCGCACGTCGCCGCCGATGCGCTGGCCGGGGCGCAGGTAGTCCACGGGGTCTTTGGTGCGGAATTTGACGTTGCCGGCCAGGCCGCCTGCGCCGGGGCCTTTTTGCACTTCCACGGTTTTGAGGTCGGCGGGGTCGAAGTATTGGCGGCCGTTGCGCACGTTGTGGCCGAAGAAGAAGGATTGGGGCACGTCCATGCCGTCCACTTCCATGCCGACGCGGCTGCTGCCGGTGCCCATGATGTCGCCCATGCCGCCCATGCCGCGGATTTCAATGTCGCCCAACTGGCCCGCGCCGGTGGTGGAGAAGTCCACGCCGATGACGTTGTCGAACAGGTTGCGGATGTTTTTGGGCGGCTCGGTGTCCAGCGTGTGCTGCTGAACGAGGGTGTTGGGGTGGGGCAGTTTGTCGCGGATGACGACGGTGGGCAGCGTGGCGGCGGGCTTGGCGGCGGCAGCGGTGGTCGCCTGGGCCTTGGCTTTGTCTGCCTGGGCGGCGGCGGTTTCGGCGCTGCCGGTCTGGGCCCAGGCCAGTTGGCAGCACAGTTGCGCGGCCAGCAGGGCCAGCGGTGCACGGGCGAATTGGGGGTGGCGCATGTGGATTTCCTCCTGTTGTTGAAAGCCGGTAAACAAGAAAAGATTTCATTGCCGATGATATTGATTCGCAAATAAATATCTCGTCGTGAAAACCACTGATCGGGCGTGTTCGGGTGCATCCGGGCGGGCCGGGTGGCGAGGCGCTACGCTTCGCACGCTTATGTCTGCCCACGAAAAACGCTCTCGCCAGGCCGCCGCCGAAGCCGCCGCCCCTTCTTCCCCCGCCTCTGCCGTCCCCGCTGATGCGGGCGCGGCGCTGATTCGCATACGCGGGGCGCGCCAGCACAACTTGCGCCATCTGGATGTGGACATCCGCACGGGCGAGTTGACGGTGGTCACCGGCCCCAGCGGCTCGGGCAAGTCGTCGCTGGTGTTCGACACGCTGTATGCCGAGGGCCAGCGCCGCTATGTGGAAACCTTCAGCGCCTATGCGCGCCAGTTTCTCGATCGCATGGACAAACCGGCGGTGGACAAGGTGGAGGGCGTGCCTCCGGCCATTGCCATCGATCAGACCAACCCGGTGCGCACTTCGCGCTCCACGGTGGGCACGATGACCGAGCTGAACGACCACCTGAAGCTGCTGCTGGCGCGCGCGGGGGCGCTGTTTGACGCGCAAACGGCGCTGCCGGTGCGCCACGACAGCGCGCAAAGCATTTATGCCGAGCTGCTGCGCCGCTGCGAGGCCGAGGCCGCGTTGCGGCAGGCCCGCCTGTTCATCACCTTTGCCGTGGCGCTGCCGGCCGGCGCCACGGCCGATGAGGTGCAGCAGTGGCTTTCGGCCAGCGGCTTCACGCGCGTGCAGGCCGAGCGCGAGGAGGGCGGGCGCAAAGTGCTGGATGTGGTGGCCGACCGCTTTCGCCTGGGCAGCGTCGATCGCGCGCGGGCGATGGAGGCCATCGAAGTGGCGCTGCAACGCGGCGGCGGGCAGATGAAGGTGTATGTGCAGGCGGCCGACGGGCAGGAGCTGGTCTGGCCCTTTTCCAGCGGCCTGCACTGCCCGGAAAGCGGCCTGCACTACCGCGAGCCGCTGCCCGGCCTGTTTTCCTTCAATTCGCCCGTGGGCGCGTGCGAAAGCTGCCGGGGCTTTGGCCGCGTGATTGGCGTGGACTGGGCGCTGGTGGTGCCCGATGAGCGCCTGACGCTGCGCGCCGGGGCCGTCAAGCCCATTCAAACCCCGGCCTGGAAAGAGTGCCAGGACGACCTGGTGCGCCACGCGAAAAGCGCGGGCATTCCGCTGGATACGCCCTGGGCGCAGCTCACGCCCGCGCAGCGCCAGTGGGTGATCGAGGGCGCGCCCCACTACCAGCAGGGGCAGTGGAACCGCCAGTGGTATGGCATGCGGCGCTTTTTCCAATATCTGGAGAGCAAGGCTTACAAGATGCACATCCGCGTGCTGCTCTCCAAATACCGCAGCTACACCACGTGCCCGGCCTGCTGCGGCGCGCGCCTGAAAACCGAAAGCCTGCTCTGGCGCGTGGGCAGCGCCGCCGATGCCGACGCCGTGCTTGCGCCCGCGCAGCGCTTCATGCCGCAAGGCGTGGCCTGGAGCCGCGCCCAGCTCGAAAGCCTGCCCGGGCTGTGCCTGCATGACCTGATGCAGCTGCCGCTTGAAAACCTGCGCCGACTCGTGCAGCGGCAGCAAGAGCAAAGCGCCGTGGGCAGCAGCGCCGATGCCCAGGCCCGCCGCCTGGTGCTCGATGAAATCGCCGCCCGCCTGCAATATCTGTGCGATGTGGGGCTGGGCTACCTCACGCTCGACCGCCAAAGCCGCACCTTGAGCGGCGGTGAAGTGCAGCGCATCAACCTCACCACGGCGCTGGGCGCCTCGCTGGTAGGCACGCTGTTTGTGCTGGACGAACCCAGCATCGGCCTGCACCCGCGCGACATGGCGCGCATCAACCGCGCCATGCAGCGCCTCAAGCGCGCGGGCAACACGCTGGTGGTGGTGGAGCACGACCCGGCCGTGATGCTGGCCGCCGACCGCGTGCTGGACTTTGGCCCCGGCCCCGGCGCGGCAGGCGGGCGCATCGTGTTTGACGGCACGCCCGCCCAATTGCGGCAGGCCGATACGCTCACCGGCCAGTATCTGGGCGGGCGCAAGCGCATCAGCGCCGGGCAGGCGCGGCCCGTGCAGGACAGCACGCCCCGGCTCATTCTGGAAGGCGCGCGCGAGCACAGCCTCAAAGGGCTGGATGTGGCCTTCCCCCTGCAACGGCTGGTGACGGTGACGGGCGTGAGCGGCTCGGGCAAATCCACGCTCATTCAAAACGTGCTGGCCCCGGCGCTGCTGCGCCACTTTGGCCAGGCCACCGAAGCGCCCGGCGCGCACGAGCGCCTGCTGGGCGCCGAACAGCTGGCGGGCGTGGTGTTCGTCGATCAATCGCCCATCGGCAAAACGGCGCGCTCCAACCCGGCCAGCTACGTGGGCGCGTGGGACGCCATCCGCAAGCTCTTTGCCGCCGCGCCGCTGGCGCGCCAGCGCGGCTACACCGCCGCCAAATTCAGCTTCAACAGCGGCGACGGCCGCTGCCCCACCTGCGGCGGCAGCGGCTTCGAGCACGTGGAAATGCAGTTTTTGAGCGACGTGTATCTGCGCTGCCCCGACTGCAACGGCCGCCGCTGGCGGCCCGAAGTGCTGGAAGTGACGATAGAGCGCCCCGCGCGCAGCCTGGCCACGGATGCCGACCTGGACGCCGCCGCCGAACGCCTGGCCGAAGTGGCCAGCGGCAGGCCCGACCCCGCCCCCGCCGCCCGCGCGCTGAACGTGGCCGACGTGCTGGAACTCACCGTGGCCGAAGCCGCGCAGCTTTTTGCGCAAGACCGCGACGTCATCCGCGCCCTGCAACCGCTGATGGATGTGGGGCTGGACTACGTGAAGCTGGGCCAGCCCGTGCCCACGCTCAGCGGCGGCGAGGCGCAGCGCCTGAAACTGGCGGGCCACCTGGCCGAAGCTGCGCAAACAGCCAGCCGGTCGCGCCAGCCCGTGGCCAAAAAAGGCACGCTGTTTCTGTTTGACGAGCCGACCAGCGGCCTGCACTTTGACGACATCGCCAAGCTCATGCGCGCGCTGCGCAAGCTGCTGCAAGCGGGGCACTCCATCATCGTCATCGAACACAACCTGGACGTGATGCGCGCCAGCGACTGGCTGATTGACCTTGGCCCCGAAGGCGGCGAGGCGGGCGGGCGCATCGTGGCGCAAGGCGCGCCCGCCGAAGTGGCGGCCTGCCCGCATTCGCACACCGGCGCGGCGCTGCGCGAATACGAGCGCGCGCTGGCGGCGGGCATGGCGCAAGCGGCTGAAGCCGCCGATCAAGCCGCCGCTGAAGTGACTGAAGTCGCTGAAGCGCGCGCCGCCTATGCCGCACCCGCTGCGCCTGCCGCACCCGCCCGGGCCGAGATTGAAATCGTCCACGCCCGCGAGCACAACCTGAAGAACCTGAGCGTTTGCATTCCGCGCGGCAAATTCAGCGTCATCACCGGCGTGAGCGGCAGCGGCAAATCCACGCTGGCCTTCGACATCCTCTTTGGCGAAGGCCAGCGCCGCTATCTGGAAAGCCTGAACGCCTACGCCCGCAGCATCGTGCAGCCCGCCGGCCGCCCGGATGTGGACGCCGTGCACGGCATACCGCCCACCGTCGCCATCGAGCAGCGCCTCTCGCGCGGCGGGCGCAAATCCACCGTGGGCACCATCACCGAGGTCTGGCACTTTCTGCGCCTGCTCTACGTGAAGCTGGGCGTGCAGCACTGCGTGCACGACGGCGCGCCCGTGCAGCCGCAAACGCCCGAACGCATCGCCGCGCAGCTGCTCACCCGCTACCGGGGCCAAACCATCTGCCTGATGGCCCCGCTGGTGGTGGGCCGCAAAGGCGTTTACACCGAACTGGCCGAATGGGCGCGCCCGCGCGGCTACGCCCACTTGCGCGTGGATGGCGAATTCCTGCCCACCAGCGCCTTCCCGCGCATCGACCGCTTCAAGGAACACACCATCGAGCTGCCCGTGCTGACCTTGCCCGTGACGCCCGGCAACGAAGCCGCCTTGCGCAGCAGCCTGGCGCGCGCGCTGGAGCACGGCAAAGGCATCGTTCACGTGCTGCACGGCGCCAGCGGCCTGCCTGCCGCGCTGCAAGCGGGCCAGCCCACGGCCGGCATGGGGCAAGTGGCCGTCTTTTCCACCCGCCGCGCCTGCCCCGTGTGCGACACCAGCTACGCCGAGCCAGACCCGCGCCTGTTTTCCTACAACAGCAAACACGGCTGGTGCCCCGAATGCGTGGGCACCGGCCTGGCCCTCACCCGCGAGCAGCGCAAGGCGCTGGACGACTCCGCCCCCGCCGCCCACCCCCAGGGCCGCGAGCAAACCTTTGCCGAAGCCGACGTGCAAGGGCTGGGCCACACCGCCTGCCCTGCCTGCCAGGGCACGCGCCTGAACCCCATCGCCCGCCACGTGCTGCTGCACCTTTCAAAAAATGATCAAAAAACAGGCAAACTGCCCGAAACCCGCGTGGATACTGCGCAGGCAGCTACAAAAAACGCAGCAAATCTGTGGATAACTTCCGATGAACAAGGCATCTCCATCACCGAACTGGCGCGCATGAGCGTGCGCGATCTGCGCCACTGGATCAGCGACCTGCGCCTGCACGGGCGCGAAGCCGACATCGCCCGCGACCTGCTGCCCGAAATTCAGGCCCGGCTCGACTTTCTGGAACAAGTCGGCCTGGGCTACCTCACCCTCGACCGTGGCGCGCCCACCTTAAGCGGCGGCGAAGCCCAGCGCATCCGCCTGGCCGCCCAGCTCGGCAGCAACCTGCAAGGCGTGTGCTACGTGCTGGACGAACCCACCATCGGCCTGCACCCGCGCGACAACCACATCCTGCTCGACGCGCTGCACCGCCTGGCCGGGCGGGGCAACACCCTGCTCGTCGTCGAACACGACGAAGACACCATACGCCGCGCCCAGCACCTCATCGACATCGGCCCCGGCGCCGGCGTGCGCGGCGGCCGCGTCATCGCCCAGGGCAGCCTGGCCGACATCGCCGCCGCCCCCGACTCGGCCACCGGCCGCTACCTGCGCCAGGCCATGCGCCACCCCATGCAGCCGCGCCGCCCCGTGCCCCGGCAGGCCGCCCCCGCCCGGCCCGCCCGCGCCGACGAAACCCCCTGGCTCACCGTGCTCGGCGCGCACCTGCACAACCTCAAACACATCAACATCGCCCTGCCCCTGCACCGGCTCGTTGCCATCACCGGCGTCAGCGGCAGCGGCAAATCCACCTTCGCGCGCGAAGTGCTGCTGCACAACCTCGCCGCCTGGGTCAGCCAGCGCGCCAGCCGCGCCGGCCGCCAGGCCATGGACGCCGGCCACGCCCCGCCCCTGCAAGGCTGCACCGGCCTCAAAGGCTTTGAAAGCATCGCCCGCGTGCTCGAAGTTGACCAAACCCCCATCGGCAAAACCCCGCGCTCGTGCCCGGCCACCTACATCGGCTTTTGGGACACTGTGCGCAAACTCTTTGCCGACACCCTCGAAGCCAGGGCGCGCGGCTGGGGCCCCGGGCGCTTTTCCTTCAACACCGGCGAAGGCCGCTGCCCCGGCTGCGAAGGCCAGGGCCTGCGCACCATCGAAATGGCCTTCCTGCCCGACGTCAAAGTGCCCTGCGAGCACTGCCACGGCGCGCGCTTTTCCCCCGAAACCCTCACCGCCACCTGGCGCGGCAAAAACATCGGCCAGGTGCTGCAAATGGAAGTGGACGAAGCCCTCGAATTTTTCGCCGCCATGCCCGCCATCGCCCACCCGCTGCAACTGCTGCAAGACGTCGGCCTGGGCTACCTCACCCTCGGCCAGCCCAGCCCCACCTTAAGCGGCGGCGAAGCCCAGCGCATCAAACTCGTCGCCGAACTGGCCAAGGTGCGCGACGACATCGCCAAACGCGGCCAAAAGACCCCGCACACGCTCTACATCCTCGACGAACCCAGCGTCGGCCTGCACATGCAGGACGTGGAAAAACTCATCGGCGTGCTGCACCGCCTGGTCGACGCCGGCCACAGCGTCATCGTCATCGAACACGACCTCGACCTCATCGCCGAAGCCGACTGGATCATCGACCTCGGCCCCGAAGGCGGCGACGCCGGCGGCCACATCGCCGCCCAGGGCACACCCGAAACCATCGTCAAGGCAGGCACGCACACCGGACGGGCGCTGGAAAAAATGCTGGGGCGTTGAGTTTGCGCAAAAAGGCAAGTGGTAGGAGCACATTTTTCATCCCCCCTAGAGCGTGTTATGAACTTTGAGCCAACCGAATCAACGGCATGGCATTGGGCA
>JBQNAO010000031.1:0-24359 GCA_052170415.1 Ottowia sp.
AAGTCGTTCGAGGGCGTGGACTTTGTTTGGGTGGAAGAGGCGCATAGCGTCTCGAAGCGCAGTTTTGATGTGCTCACGCCCACGATTCGCAAGGAAGGCTCGGAGATCTGGATGACGCTCAACCCGGACATGGAGACCGACGAGGTATGGCAGCGCTTTGTGCTGACGCCTGCGCCGGATGTGTGGGTGTGCGAAATCAATTGGCCCGACAACCCGTTTTTCCCGCGCGTGATGAATGAGGATCGGCTGCGGGCGAAGCGCACGATGTCGGTAGAAGATTACGCTCACATCTGGGAAGGCAAGCCGCGCCGCGCGGCCGAGGGCGCGATTTACCGGCACGAAATGGAGGCGTTGTATCTTGAGGAGCGCGCGCGCGATGTGCCGTATGACCCGCTGCTGCCGGTGCACACCGTGTGGGATTTGGGCTGGAATGATGCGATGAGTATTTGCATGGTGCAGCGCGGGCCGCAGGATGTGCGGGTGATTGATTACATTGAGGACAGCCACCGCACGCTGGACTGGTATGTTGCGGAGCTGGAAAAACGCCCCTGGCGCTGGGGGGCGGATTTTTTGCCGCATGACGGGCGCGCGCGCAACTTCCAGACGGGCAAGAGCACGGAGCAATTGCTGCGCGAGATGGGGCGTGCGAATGTGCAGGCGCAGGCGCATGCGTTGGGCGTTGAAGAGGGCATCCGGGCTTTGCGCATGGTGTTCCCGCGCCTGTATATCGACCGCACGCGCTGCGCGCGGCTGCTGGAGTGCCTGAAGCGCTATCAGCGGCGCATCCATTCTGTCACGCACGAGCCTATGGAGCCGCTGCACGACGAATACAGCCACGGCGCAGATTGCGCGCGTTATGTCGCCCAGTGGCTGCCAGCAATGAGCAACGGGCGCGCCGAATACGCGCCGCCGCCTGCTGCGGATTGGCGCATGGTTTGAGGAGATTGCGCAATGACGATGACAGTGCCGCCGCAGGCGGATTGGGGCCAGGCAATGACGGCGCAGGAGTTGCGCCGGATTTTTGACGAGATTGCGCAGCAGCCGCCGTGGCGCGCGCAGGCTGACCGCGAGGCCGATTACGCTGACGGCAATCAGCTGGACTCGGATTTGCTGGCGGCGATGCGCCGCAGCGGCATTCCGCCCGCGAAGGAAAACGTGATTGGCCCGGCCATTGCGACGCTGTGCGGCCATGAAGCCAAAACGCGTACGGACTGGCGCGTGACGCCGGATGGCGATACAGGCGGGCAGGATGTGGCGGATGCGCTCAATTACCGGCTCAATCAAGCGGAGCGCAATTCGCGCGCGGATGATGCGATGAGTGAGGCGTTCCGCTCGCAGGTGGCTGTGGGCCTGGGCTGGGTGGAAGTGGCGCGCGCCAGTGATCCGTTTGCCTTCCCCTTTCGCTGCCGCAGCGTGCATCGCAACGAGATTTACTGGCAGCTGGGGCGCGAGAAGGATTTGTCGGATAGCGCCTGGCTGCTGCGCGAGCGTTTTGTCCGGCGCTCGCAGGCGGCCGCCGCTTTCCCGGCGCATCAGGAGTTGATTGCGTCAGCCTTGCACACGGATGTGTTCGGCATGGACGCCGGTGCAGCAGAGGGCGGCGTGTCCACGGGCTTGATGCCGGGGCTGGATGCGGCCAGGGCGTGGACGGCGCGCGAGGCGCGCTGGTATCGCAGCGAGAGCGATGAGGTATGCATTGTTGAGCTGTGGTATCGGCGCTGGGTGCGTGCGCAGGTTCTGCGTGTGCCGGGCGGGCGCGTGGTGGAGTTTGATGCGGACAACCCCATGCATCAGGCCGCCGCCGCCAGCGGCATGGCCAGCTTGCAGTGGGCCACGCTGGCCAGGGTGCGCCGCAGTTACTGGATGGGGCCGCATTGCCTGCATGACGGGCCTTCGCCGTATCCGCATGCGCATTTCCCGTATGTGCCGTTTTGGGGCTGGCGGGAAGACATGACGGGCGTGCCGTTCGGCGTGGTGCGCGACATGATGTTTGTGCAAGACAATCTCAATTCCACCATTGCCAAACTGCGATGGGGGCTGGCTTCGACGCGCGTGGAGCGCACAGAGGGCGCGGTGCTGATGAGCGATGACCAGCTGCGCCGCGCCATTGCCCGCCCGGATGCGGATGTGGTGCTGGATGCGGCGCGCATGGCGCAGCCGGGAGCGCGCTTTGAGGTCAAGCGCGATTTCCAACTGTCGCAGCAGCAGTTCCAGCTGATGGCGGATGCGCGCGCGTCGATTGAGCGCGTCAGCGGCGTGACCTCGTCGCTGATGGGCAAGACGGGCACGGCGCGCTCAGGCTTGCAGGAGCAAACGCAGCTTGAGCAGTCGCAAGTAGCGATTGCGGCGCTGATGGACAACTTCCGGCAGGCGCGGCGCATGGTAGGCGAGATGCTGATGGCGATGCTGATTGAGGACATGGGCCAGGAGCCGGAGGTGGTGGTGATTGAGGGCGATACGCTCAATCCGCCGCGCACGGTGGAGCTGAACAAGCCGGAAACAGACCCGCAAACGGGGTTGCTGTATTTGTCCAACGACGTGCAGCGCGCCCGGCTGAAGGTGGCGCTGGAAGATGTGCCCACGTCCAGCAGTTTCCGCGCGCAGCAGCTTTCCGCCTTGTCCGAGGCGATCAAGGCGTTGCCCGCCCAGGCGCAGCAGGCGGCGCTGCCGTTCCTGATTGACCTGATGGATTTGCCGCGCAAGGCGCAAGTGGTGCAGGCGATGGAGCAGGCTGCGCAGACGCCAGACGCCAACGCGCTGCGCGAGCAGGTCAAGCAGGAGCTGATGCACGACATCAAGGAGCGCGAGCTGGCGCTCAAGGAGTCGCTGGGCCAGGCGCAGCGCGAGAAGCTGATGCGCGAGGCGGTGCAAGTGGGCGTGCAGTCTGCCTACAGTGCGATGCAGGCGGGCGCGCAGGTGGCGCAGATGCCGCAGATTGCGCCCGTGGCCGACGCCGTAATGCAGGGCGCGGGCTACCAAAAGCCGCAGCCTGCCGGGCAAGACCCTGATTTCCCTGTGCCGCAGGATGCGCTGGCGGCCCAAGCGGCGCAGGCAGCGCTGCCGGTGCGGCAAAACACATCGCCCGCTTTCCCGCCGGTGCCGCAGCAGCCGGGCGACGGTCTGCGTGGTGTTGAGACGCCGCGCACGGCAGACAACTGGGGCGGATGACCCTTTGTAGGGTTTGCCGCGCGACTGTGCGCTGCGCACACTGACGGGCATGCTTTTTCTGGAGAGATGCCCATGAGTGATGCGATGGCGGCGCACGAGATGCTGGATGCGGCCCTGGAAGGGACGCTTGAGACGGAAGCGGGAGGCGCGGATGCGGCTGCCGCCGGGAAAGACGCAGGCGCGCCGCCGCCTGAAAGCGCGGCCGCACATCCTGACGCCGCGCAAACTGCCGCGCCAACTGCCGCGCAAACGCCGCCCGCAGACCAAGGGCAGGAGCAGCCCGCGCCGATTGCGGCGAAATCGGGCGGCTACACCATCCCGTATGAAAAGCTGACGGAAGCGCGCCACCAGCGCGACGAGTTGCGCGTGCAAAACGAGGCGCTGCGCCAGCAGCTGGCCGCTTTGCAGGCCGTGCAGTCTGTTCAGGCTGCGCCCGCCGCGCAAAAGCAGGAAGCCGCGCCGGATGGCGTGGTGCCCGCGGATTTCACCAAGGCGTTCGGCGACTTTTCGGAGCAAGGGATCGCCCAGGGCGTGAAAGCGACGGTAGAGGGCGCGATGGCGAAGGTGTTCGACTGGCAGCGCCAGCAGGAGCAGCGCCAGCTGCAAGAGCAGCAGGCGCGCCAGCAGCAAGCGGCCAGCGCGCACATGCAGGCCATCTACGGCGCACACCCTGACGCCGACACGGTGGCTGAGTCGCGCGAGTTTCAGGCGTGGGTGGATGCCCAGCCTGTTTATGCGCGCGCTGGTATTGCGCAGGCGCTGCAAGCCGGTTCGGCGCAAGACGTGGTGGCCGTGCTGGACGCCTTCAAGCAGGCTGGACGGCCTGCCGCCGCGCCAGCGGCAAAAGCGGCGCCCCAGCCCGCCGCCGCCAAGGCGGATGTGCAGGCCGCCGCAGCGCCGCCGGTGAGTTTGTCGGCCTTGCCGGGGTCTGCCCCCGCAGTGCCAGACGCGGAGCGTGTGGCACAGCTGGCTGCATCCGACCCGGTGGCCTTGATGGACTTCATGAGCAAGCTGACGCCTGACCAGCGCGAGCGGCTGATGAACAGCCTTGTTTGACACAACCCATTTCTGAAAGGAGGCCGCAAGAATGGCCGACAAGACACATATTCCGGCTGGCTCGCCCAATGCGCAGTTCGTGCAGGCGGCCGGCCTGTTTGCGCAGTCGATGCAGCGCAACTCCACGCTCAACCGCATGGTGGGGCCGTTTCCCAAAGGCGAGGGCGGCGTGGCCGATACGGTCAAGCGCCAAACGAGCACGGACATGCCCATTGTGCGGAGCATGGACTTGCAGCGCGGCGCTGGCGACGAGGTGGAGTTTCACTTTGTGCAGCCCTTTGGCGCATACCCGATCATGGGCAGCCGCATGGCTGAAGGCCGTGGCAGCGGCATTTCGCTGGACAAGATGCGCGTGCGCGTCAATCAGGCGCGCGTGCCGGTCGATCTGGGCGACGCCATGACGGATTTGCGATCGCCCGTGCGCTTTCGCCAGATTGGCCGCCCCATTGCGCAAAGCGTGATGGACAGCTATCAAGACCAGGCCATGTACACGCACTTGGCGGGCGCGCGCGGTTTTCACAACAACATCGAGTGGCGGCTGCCGCTGGCGACGCATGCCGACTTTGCCGAGATGGCGGTCAATCCGGTCAAGGCCCCCACCAAGAACCGCCACTTTATCGCGGATGGCGGCTCCGTCATCCCGTTCAAGGTGAACGCCGGGGAAGTGGATTTGCAGACCACCGACGTGCTCGACATGAACACGGTCGATTCCATCCGCACGCTGATTGAATCTATCGCACTGCCGCCGCCTGCGGTGAAGCTGCCGGGCGACAAGGTGTCTGAAGATTCGCCGCTGCGCCTGCTGCTGGTTTCGCCCGCGCAGTATCACGCCTTCGCGCAAAGCCCGAATTTCCGGCAGTTCCAGGCCAACGCGCTGGCACGCGCCAGCAAGGCGGAGAACCATCCCTTGTTCCTGGGCGAAGTGGGTCTGTGGAATGGCGTGCTGATTGCCAAGATGCCCAAGCCCATCCGCTTTTACGCGGGCGATGAAATCCGCTACTGCGACGCCTACGACAGCGAGACCGAGAGCGTGGCCAAGGTGCCTGCCGCCTTTGGCGACACGCACGCAGTGGATCGCGCGCTGCTGCTGGGCGGCCAGGCGCTGGCGCAGGCGTTTGCGGCCAGTATCCACGGCGGCATGCCGTACTTCTGGAAGGAAAAAACCTTCGACCACGACGACAAGATGGAGCTGCTCATTGGCGCGGTGCAGGGCTTCGCCAAGATTCGCTGGCTCATCGACCAGGGCGACGGCAGCCGCCACTACACCGACCACGGCGTGATGGCGATTGATACCGCCGTGAAGATTATTGGCAAGCGCCAGTAATGGCAGACGCAGGCTTGCGGCTCACGCCGGGGCCTGCTTCTTTTTGGTTCACAAAGGATTCATCATGGCCGCAACCATTACCTGCAAGACACTGCCCCGCAACCGGCTGGGTTCTACCCCCTGGGGCAACACGCACACCTTTCATTTCACGCTTGCGACCGCCAGCAATGGCGGCGTGTTCGACGCCAGCACGGGCGATGCGGTTCAGTCAGGCGACACGCTGCGCCTGGGCGTGCTGCCTGCGGGCTGCACGATTGGCGATATTCAGGTTGTCGTTTCCACCGGCATCACGGGCCTGAAAGGCAAGCTGGGTTTTGCCTACACCGACGGAGCAGACGCCGCCAGCGCGCCGCAAGACGACGCGTATTTCAGCGCCGATCTGGATTTGGGCACTGCCTCGCGCGTGCGCGGCGATGGCAAGAAAGCGCCGGTGACGCTGCCTAAAGATGCGTGGCTCACGCTCACGACCACCGCAGCGGCCAGCGCTGCGGGCCGCGCTGATGTGCTGGTCACGGCCATCGCGCAAGGCGTGGCCTGAGTGGCGCGTGGGCTTTTGAGATGTGCTGCAAGCCGCCATGCGTCATTCTGGCGCGGCGGCTTTTTTGACGCCTAAGGAGAAAAGAGTCATGGATTTGGTGCGACTGGTCTACACAGGCCGCAAGACTTATCACGACGCGGCCAGCAGTACGAGCTGGCGGCCCGGCGCGCAGCAGATGGTGCCTGCCCATGTGGCGCGCCGCCTGCTGGGGTTTGTGGAGTTCGAGCGCGCGCAGCCTGCGCCGCAAGCGCAAGCGCAGCAAGAAGAACAGGCCGCCCTGATGCTGGCTCAGCAGGCGCAGCAAGCCGAGCGGCAGGAAAGCGAGACGCTGGAAGGTATGCTGCTGGCCGTGCAGGGCATGGACAAGCAGGCGCTGGTCGATTACGCGGCCAAGTACGAGGTCAAGCTGGACAAGCGCCAGAACCTGGGCGAGTTGCGCCAGCAGGTGACTACGCTCGTTGAGCAATACGGCGTGCGATGACATGACGCTGGGCGAGATGATTGAGCGCCTGCGCGCGGCTACGCATGACCTGCAACAGCCGTATTTTTGGCAGGACGCGCAATGGGCGGCGTGGCTGACGGATGCCGAGCGGCAGGCGTGCGTGAGAGGCCGTCTGTTGCGCGAGGACAGCCGCGCCAGCGTGTGCCGCATTGCCTTGCGCCCTGGCGCGCACACTTACGCCTTGCATCCTGCCGCCTACGAAATCATCCACGCTCAAATCCGCCCCGCCAGCGGCGCGGCACGCAGGCTTTATGTTGCGTCACGCGAGTGGCTGGATGCCGAGCGGCCAGGCTGGCGAGATTCTGACCGGCCCGCCTGGGCACTGATTCAGGACGAGCGCTCCGTGCGCGTGGTGGGGCGCATTGCGGATGCGGACGCGCTGGAGCTGGAGTGTTATCGCCTGCCGCTGGCCGCGCTGGAATCTCCCGGCGACGAGCCGGAAATCCACGAGGCGCACCACGAGGCGCTGCTGAACTGGGCGCTGCACAAGGCGTTTGCCGTGGTGGACGCGGAAACCTTTGACGAGGCCAGGTCAGCGAAGGCGGAGCAGGAGTTCACCCGCTATTTCGGCCCCCTGCCGGAAAGCGACTTGAGGCGCAGAACGCGCCACGATGTGGTGCAGCGCAGCTACCCTGATTTCCAGTGGCGCGGGCGATAGGGGCCACAGCAGAAAAGGAATAGAAATGGCAGCAGGATTCATGCGCGGGTTGCATCCCGGCAAGCCGGGCTGGGGGCCAGTGCAAGGCCCCGGTACGGCGACTTCGGACAGTGTGCGCGGCGGCCTTGCACGCGGCAGCTATGTCATGCCAGCCGACAGCACGGCGGCCATCGGCGCTGAAACATTGGCGGGCATGGGGCGCGGTCTGCCCGGCTACTCAGGGCGCGGCCAGAACGCGCGGCAAATGCCCGTGGCTTTGAGCCGGGGCGAGTTTGTGCTTGCGCCAGAGCAGGTGCACAGCATTGGCGCGCAGGCGCTGGACGCCATGCGGGCGGGCACGCATCAATGGGTTGCGCCGGGCGCGCAAGACAGTCAGCGCCTGTTTCTGGCCAATGGCGGGCTGGTCGATGAAGAAGAGCGTCGCCGCCAGCAGGCCAGTTTTGGCGACGCAGCGGCAGCCGCGCGTGACGGCAGCGTCAGGCAGATTTCTTCTGCGGCCAATCACATTCCTGGCTACGTTGCGCAGCGCGGCGCGCCGGATGGCGCGGCGGTGGTTCCGCAGCCGCCGCCAGAGCGCCCCAAAACCTTTACGGAAGATGTGCTGGACACGGCGGCGCGCGATGCGCAGGCAGGGTGGCGTCAAGGCGGTGCGGCGGGCTTGGGGCAGACCGCAGGCGCGCTGGCGCGCGGCGCTGCAACAGCCGTGCCTGCGGCCTTCGTGGATGCCGCAGACGATGTCGTCAATGGCCCGCCCGGACGCTTGGTAGGCGGCCTCTGGCGCGGCCTGACGGGCGGCGGCAATGAGGCGCAGGCATCTCAGGCGCAAGAGCGCCAGCCCGCCGCCTCTCAGCCCGCTGCTTCTCAGCCCGCGCCGCCCACAGAGCGAGCGCCGCAGGCCGCAGGGCTGCCGTCCTATGCCCCGCCCGGCAATCCGCCGCAAACGCCGTCTGCTTCTGCGGGCTTGCCCTCATACCGCCAGTTTGGCGGCCAGCCGGGCGGCGAGATGGCGGACGGGCAAATCCATTACGACCCGGCCACGCGGACATACAGCGGGCGCGATATCGGCGCTGACGCCGCCTTCGCTTCGTCGCGCAATGGCGGGGGCAGTTTGAGCGTGATGCCCACAGGCGAAGGGCTGGAGCGCACGCAGCGCATGGCGGCCATTTATCGCGATATGGCGGGCGGGCCAAACGGCTTTGCCGCAGGCGCGCCAGCCTTCAATGCACCGCGCCACAGCGGCAACGACTGGCAGGCGCGCAATGAGCTGCGCAATGCACAAGTGTCTGCGGGCAAGCTGGCGGGCACGTGGGACAGATACCTGAACAAGACGCACGGCGGCGACGTCGCGATGGAGGGTTACCGCAAGGCGCTGGAGGCGGACGCCATCGCGCGCGGCCAGCAAGCGCCTTTGCAGCAAGAGGCCATGAGCCAGCAAGGAGCCTTGGCGCAAGCTGCCCTGCGCGAACAAGGCGAGATGGCGCGCGCCCGCATGAACGGCGCTCTTGCGCAAGGACGCCTGGACTTGGCGCAGCGCCAGCAGCAGCAGGCCGAGCGCATGGGTGCGATTGAGCGCGGCATGGCCGGGCTGGGGTTCAGCCGGGCGTTGCGGCTTGAGCAGGCGCAAAATGATTTGCTCAATGCCAGAAGCCCGCAGGAGCAGGAGCAAGCCCGGCAGCGCCTGAATTTGCTGGCAGGCAACGCGGCCGCACGCGAAAACCCGAAAGACAACTACACCACGCTGACCGGCCCCAATGGCGAGCAAACCCTGGTGGATTTGCGCACGCAGCGCGTGGTGTCGCCAAGGTACGAGTCCATCGATCAAGACCCCAGGGCGCAGGCGATTCGTGGTGATGCGAGTTTGAGCCGGGAGCAGAAAGAGGCCAGATTGCGGGCGTTGGGTTATGCGTGATGGCGAAACGGGCGGGCGTCAAAGTGTCTGTTTGATGTGCCATCCCTGCGCTCAATGACACCGCATGACGCCCCCGGATAGGGAGCATGCCTGCCCATTGGGGCCAAAATAGCTCCGCCCGTTGTTGGTGCGGTTGTACCACTGCCCGCCGCTGTCCCAGCAGCCATTGCGGTTGCATTTGCCGACGGCGGCGGGTTCGGGCAGGGGCATATCGTTTTCATTGCGGCGTCTGGCCGCCAGGCGCTCGGCTTGCCTGACTTCTTCCCGCGATGGCAGGTACGCGCCGCCATAGGGGTCTTGCCCGCAGGCGCGGGTGGCTTCTTTCCGGGCCGCGTCGTCCCACTCGCCCGCCAGCGAGCTGTTGGCCACTTGCAGGTTGCGCATGGCGTTGCGGCACGCCCAGCTGTTGCGCTGGTCAGCCTGAGCGGGGTTTGGGGCCGTGAGAGGCTCAGGCGCGGCGGCAGCGCTGCGCCGCTGCTCCGATAACTGCACGTCTTGCCAATACCCCTGGCTGGTATCCAGCGAGTTTTGCCGCAGGCTGATGCGCCCGCCCGCCTGATGAGCCGCGCACGGTTTGTCCGAGTAGCTGATTTGCCCGTTCGCCAGCCTGCATTTGTGCGCAGTCTGCGCGCACGCAACGCCAGATGCAAGCAGGGCCACGGCAAGAAACATGGATTTCATGAGCGCTCCAAGTCGGCAGGAGAGGCGCTCATTTTCTCTCATGCGCGCTGCATCAGCCCCTTGTAGGGTTTGCCGCACATCAGGATGGCAGCCACACTGCGCCGCCATGACGCATGCCCCCATTGCCTGGACTTTGCAGATTTACCAGGGCGCGACCCTGGATGAGCGCCGCATCTGGAAAAGCGGCGCCAGCCGCGAATCTGCGCGCCCTGTGGATTTGACCGGGGCCAAGGCCCGCATGCAAGTGCGCTCCAGTGTGGATTCGCCCGCCGTGCTGCTGGAACTCACAACAGAAAACGGGCGCATTCGCTTGGGCGGGCCATCGGGGGCCATCGAATTGCATTTGAGCGCGCAGGAAACGGCTGCGATTGAGTGGGAATCGGGCGTGTATGACCTGGAGATTGAGTTTGCGGGCGGCCAGGTGCGCCGCCTGTTTGCGGGGCGCGTGAAGGTGTCCAGGGAGGTCACGCGGTGACTGAGCGCGTGACGGTCATTGAAAGCGAATCGGAAGCGCTGGTCATCGAGACGCCGGGCGGCGCGGAGGTGTTCGACCGCCGTGATGCTGATGTGGTGGTGGTGCAGGAGGGTGTTCAAGGGCCGCCTGGCCCGCCCGGCAGCGCGGCATCAGCGCATTTGCAGCTGGCCGCTGGCGCGCCTTTGGGCGGGCATCGCGCCGTGCGTGCATCTGGCGGGCAGGCGGTTTACGCAGATTGCCGCCAGGCGGCGCACGCTCAAACGGTGTTGGGCGTGACCGTGGGCGCTGTGTCTGCTGGCGAGCTGGCGACGGTGCAGCAGGCGGGCCTCATGGATGAGCCAAGCTGGAGCTGGCTGCCTGATGCGCCCGTGTTTGTGGGAGAGGACGGCGCGCTGGTGCAAGGCGCGCCTGTATCAGGGTTTTGTCTGCGTGTGGGCGTGGCGCTCACGCCGACGCGCATTTGCATCGGGCAGCACATGCCTATTGTTTTGAGCAGCTAAGGAGAAAGCAGTATGGGAGTGGCGTCGGCTACCAAATTCATTATCAACAAGGCGGGCACGCTGGCCGAGAAGGCGGCGCTGACCAGCAGCGCAGGCGCTGCCGACAAGGATGCTCTGGTGGCGCTGAATGCCAAGGGTGTGCTGGACAAGACGATCCTCAATGGCACAGACAACCCGGCAGGCAGCGCTGACGCGGGCAAAACACTGTTGCTCGATGCCAGCGGGCGCATCAGCTCTACGGCGATGCCGGTTGGCATGGGCGCGGATACGGCATCGATTACCGCCAGCGAGGCGTTGGCGGCAGGCGACCTGGTGAATATCTGGAGTGACGGCGGCGCGTTCAAGGTGCGCAAGGCGGATGCGAGCGCGGCGGGCAAGGAGGCGCATGGCTTTGTGCTGTCCGCTGTCAGCGCGGGCGCTGCGGCTACGGTTTATTTCGAGGGCACGAATACGCAGATGACGGGGCTGACACCGGGCGCTCTGTTTTTGTCGGACACGGCTGGCAAGGCGCAGGCTTCGGCTCCCACGGGCGCAGGAAAAATCGTGCAGCGCGTCGGGTTCGCCGTTTCGGCCACGGCGTTGAATTTTCAGGCTTCCCAGCCCGTTGTGCTGGCGTGAGGGCGTGCGATGGCGCAACGCAAGCCTCTGGTCATGAAGCAGGGCGTGGTTTCGGAAATGGCCGCTGGCGACTCTTTGCCCGATGGCGAAGGGTTCGCCCTGGTGCATGGCCCTGCCGAAGCGATCAGGCTCTTGCTCGGGGATTCGTCCGGCTTCGCGCAGGCGCTGCAGCAACCCGGCGCGATGGACTTGCTCAGACGCTGGCGAGACTCCCTGTGCGGGCTGGGCGAGGCGCTGGGCAACCCGCTGGCGCTGGAGCGCCTGCTGGCCGGGGAGGCAACGCGGCAGCTGCTGCTGGAAAGCGACGCCGCCATCGGGCTGCTGATGCAAACGCCGCATGCGTGGCGCGCGGCCATGCAGGCAAAGCCTTTCAGGGATGCTGTGCGCGCCAGCGATGCGCTCATGGAGCGGTTGCTGTCATCGCACACCGAAGCCTGGCAGGCGTTCACTGCTGCCGCTGGCTTGAAGCGAAGCCCGCTAATGACGTCAAACAGCGCCCCCGGCGGCAAGGTATCCGCTTCCGCTGCCGGCCTGAAAAACGCAGAGTTCTGCGCCATGGACGGCCGCGCCAACTCTTGGTGGCTGGTCGATCTCTCCGCCGGCGAGCAGTGGCTGGGGTACGAATTCGCGCAGCCCGAGTGGGTGGTGTCCATCGAAGTCACGCAGGCGCTCACGGATGTCGGCTTTACCCAAATCAGGGCGCAGTGCCACAAGGACGGGGTCTGGGCCGATGCCAGCGACGCCATCAGTACTTTCCCCCAGCCCGGCGCTACCTACGCCATCCGGTGCCAGGCGGCCGGCCGCTTTGCCCGCTGGCGCTTGCTGTTCGAGCGCGCCCCCGCCCCGAACAAGGCAAATGTCATGCACATGACGCTGAAGGCGCTGGCATGAACATCAGGATTGCGCAACTGGCCCTCGCGCTGGCCGATGTGCCGCAGCAGATGCGCACGCAGGCGCTGGCCTGCCTGCAAGAAGCCAGGCGGCGCGCCCGTGGCCTGTCTTGGCATCAGTTGCGCGCCCGGTTGATGGCGCATCGCATCGCGCAGGCGATGCCCTGGGAGGCGGACACGGTGGCCGAAGTGCTGCCGCAGCGCGCCAGCTGGGGCGTTGTGCCGAACCTGGGCAATGGCCTGAACGGCGACAACCAGCCGTGGGCCGAGTGGTACGCCATGCCGGATGGCCGGGTGGCGCAGGTGTGGATGCTGGGCAAACCGCGCGATGGAGAGCTTGCGCCTGCGCTCAAGGCGGAAGCTGACGCTGACGTGGCACGTCGCCGCGCTGCCGTGCTGTCCGCGGGCGGCAAGTGGATCAAGGATGCGCCCTGCACGCTGCCGCTGGAGCTTGATCGCAACCCGGACAGCCTGGACTGGCGTTGCGCCGTGGCGCGCAACTATTGGGCCAAAGGGCAGCATCCGCGCAGCGTCAAAGCACGCACGGCCTGGCTGCGCCGCAACGGCGGCGAATACGAAGCCTGGGCGCGCGGGCAGGCTGTGTCAGCGGCTACGGCCATTGACCGCTGGACGTGCGAGAGCGGGCGCTGGCGCATCGAGGTGTTGCGCCAGGGCGAAGTGTGGCAGGTCAATGCCCGCTTGGCGCTGCTGGGTCGCTTTGGGGTGAGTTGGCGGCTTGGTTATGAGATCGACAACGCCGTGCATGCCCATCCACGCCCCGGCCGCGAACGTAGGGCATGCCTGACGTGGGGCTGGCGGCCTGTGCGCGAGAAAGGAGCCAGGTCATGAGCGCGATGAAAACAGACGTGATGGAGCGGCTTGGCTCCGTGGGGAATCAGGTGACTTTGACGACGGGGGCGACGAGCGCGCTCATTGGCTGGTTTACGACGGAGCATGTGCTCAGCATGATTGGCGTGATTTGCGCCGCCATCAGCTTGATCGTGACCTGGCATTACAAGAGAGTGGCGGCCAAACGGCTGGCGGCGGAGGCTGCCCGGCGTGCCGAAATCCATGCGCTGGACGTGGAAGCGCGCAAGGCCCACATTGAGGAGCAGCGCGAGCGTATCCGGTTGCTTCGCGCCGGGGGGTGCGTGCCGCGCGCGATGGATGGCGAGCTGGAGCGAATCGACACCGACCTGGGCCAGTTGGAGGCGAACGAATGACGCGCGGACAAAACCGCGCCCGCGTGGCCGTGGCCGCCCTGACCTTGAGCGCCTCTGCCTTCGTGGCGCTGGTCAGGCATGAGGGCTATACCGGCAAAGCGGTGATCCCAACCACGGGCGATGTGCCGACGGTGGGTTTCGGCTCCACCCGGCATGAAGACGGGCGGGCCGTGCAGCTGGGCGACACGACAACGCCGGTGGATGCATTGCAGACAGCCATTGCGCACATCAGCAAAGACGAGGCGGCGTTTCGCGCCAGCCTGCCCGGCGTTTCGCTCACGCAAGGCGAATACGACGTGTATCTGGATTTTGTCTATCAGTACGGCGTGGCCGCGTGGCGCGCCTCTGCCATGCGGCAGCGCCTGCTGGCCGGGCAGCACCGGCAGGCTTGCGACGCGCTGCTGGGCTGGCGCTTCATCACCGATACCCGCCCGCATCCCGGCTGGCAAGTGGCCCGGCGTGATGCGGCCGGCCGCGCAGTGAGGTGGCGCTTTGACTGCTCCACGCCGGGCAATAAAACCTGCGCGGGCGTGTGGGCGCGGCAGCAAAAACGCCATGCGG
Source organism: Ottowia sp. (assembly GCA_052170415.1). GTDB lineage: Bacteria > Pseudomonadota > Gammaproteobacteria > Burkholderiales > Burkholderiaceae_C > Ottowia. Next base: position 14,104 of record JBQNAO010000031.1, read on the forward strand.
ACTGCATCGCCGCGCAACCTGAATTTTTGACCCCTGAGAAAGGAACACCATGACTGAAAACGACACGCGCCGCGAAACGAACCGCCCGCACGGCACGCCGCCGCCCCAAGCGGCTCCCCGTGTCACGCTGGCGGATGTGGAAAGCAGCATCGCCAGCGAATACTACTTTACGGCCCGCGAAGGCGTGGCAGGCGCGGGCGGCAATGCCGGTGACGCGCTGGGGCGTCTGACTTTCTGCGTGTTGGTGCTCAAGAACGGATTCATGGCGACCGGCAAGTCGGTTTGCGTCAGCTCCGCGAATCTCGATCCGGCTGTCGGACGCCAGATCGCGCGTGAGAACGCGCTGGACGAAATCTGGCCTGTGCTCGGCTACGCGCTACTGGACAAGCTGGCGCAGGAAGGCGCGTGATGCCTCTATCGGCCTGGCCGCTTGTCGCGCTTTTGTGCAGTCTCGTTATGAACGGATTGCTGGGTTGGGGCTACCTGGCCGGGCGCGACAAGCAGGCCGCCTTGCAAGAGCGCGTGCAGGCCGTGGCGCAAGAGCGGGACTCTGCGCTGGCTGGCGCGCAAGCGTGCAGCGACGGCGTGGCCAGGCTGCAAGCGCTGGCCGAGAGCCGCGCGCGCGAAGCCGCCGCCGCGCGCCGGCAAGCCGCGCAAGCCGCTGCCGACCATGCGCGCCGGGCGGACGAGGTTTTGGCTGCGCCGCCCGCTGTTCCGGGTGACGACTGCGCCAGCGCCCGCGTGCGGATAGGCCGGTGGCTGAAAGGCAGGGCGCGATGAAACGAACAGTCAAGCAATCCTTGATAGCTGCACTGGCTGCCCTGCTGGCTGGGTGCGCCGCGCCGCGCGTGCAGCAGGTCAATGTGCCAGTACCGGTGCCGTGCCGCGAGAGCGAGCCGCCGCGCCCCGCGATGCCGACTGAATCCCTGGCGGCAGACGCGACGCTGGATGCGTTCGCGGCGGCGGCGATTGCCGAAATCGAAAGGCGCGAAGGCTATGAGGGTCAGCTACGCGCCGCACTGGCGGCGTGCACTGCGCCGGTGGAGGCGCTCCCATGAAAGGCCGCATCGTTGATTTGGGCCGCCCGCTGGGGCTGAACAACCGGCTCAGCGCCCAAAGGCTGGGCCGCCGAGATGATGCAGGCAATCCGGCCACGTATTTATCGCGCGCGGATAACGTGGATATTGATGACGCGGGCGTGATTCGCCGCCGCCGTGGTTTTGAGGTGGCACTGCCTGGTGACGCACATTCGCTGTGGGCGGATGAACAGGGTGCGTGCGTGGTGCTGGATGGGCGGCTGCTGGCGCTGGGGGCGGATTTGTCGGTGCGCGTGTTGCGCGAGGGCATGCCGCGCCTGCGCTTGTCGTATTCGCGCAGCGCCACGGGAGCGCTGGTGTGGAGCAATTCGGCTGCGCTGCGCCGCGTGGCGGATGGTCATGACTGCGCCTTGGCGGAAGCGCCGCCGCTTTCGCCTTCGGTGGCCGCGCAAGGCGCAGGCGGCTTGCCTGCCGGGCGCTATCTGGCGTGCATGACGGTGCAAGGGCCGGATGGCGAGAGCGCGCCGTCTGCTGTGCAGGTGGTGGATTTGCCGCAAGGCGGCAGCGTGGCTTTTACGGCGCAGGTGCCCGCAGGCAGGCAATTGGCCGCCTGGCTGTCAGGGCCGAATGGAGACCGGCTGGGGCTGGCCGGGGTGTCGGCCTCAGGCCGCTTTCTGGCGGATGCGCCTGCCGAGACGGGGCACGAGTGCCCGACGATGGGCCTGTCGCCCATGCCGCCTGGGCAGCTTGTGGCGCATTTCCAGGGGCGGCTGTGGGTGGCGGCAGGCAACGTGCTTTGGTATTCGCAACCTTGGCACGAAGGGCTGACGGATGCGCGAGGCAACTACCTGCTGCTGCCGCAGCGCATTACCTTGCTGCGGCCTGCGGCGGGGGCGCTGTTTGTGGCCGCTGGCAAAACGTGGCGGCTGGATACCGCAGGCGGCGCGCTGCAAGAAGCGCTGCCGTATGGCGCGGTGGAAGGCACGGACACGCCCCACCCGGAAACAGGCGGGGCACTCTGGTTTTCGCCGCGCGGGCTGATTGTGGCTGACGCGCAAGGCGTGCGGGCCGTGCAGCAGGAAGCGCTCACGTTCGAGCCTGCTGCGCTGGGCGCGGCGTTGTGGCGCGAGGCGGACGGCGTGCGCGCACAAGTGACTTCTCTGTCCACAGGCGGCGCATCTGGCGCTGTGCCTGGCAGCCAGGCCGGGGCCGTGGCGTTGATGTACGCAGAGGTAATCAAGAAGGGCAATCCATGAACGAGATGAATAACGCATTGCGGCTGGCTGGCGGCGTGACGTACGCGCTGGCGCACTACAAGGCAGACGGCGCGCTGGCCTGGCGCGCGGAGCTGCGCAACTTGATGCCCATGCAAGGGCGCAACTATCTGCTGGAAGCCGCCTTTAAGGGCGGGCCGCAGGTAACGCAGTGGTACGCGGCGCTGTATGAAGGCGATTACACGCCCACGGATGACGTGACGGCGGCCACGCTGGTGCATCTGGCGACCGAGTGCACGGCCTACGACGGCACAAGCCGCCAGGGCGTTCAGTTCAGCGCCGTCAGCGATGCGGCGCTGGATAACACGGCGTCAAAAGCGTCGTTTGTGATGACCGCCCCGAAACAGATCCGAGGGCTGTTCATGAGCAGCGTGCCGGTGCGCGGCAGCAATGCGGGTGTGCTCGCTTCGGTGGTTCGCCTGCCGTCGCCCAAAGAGCTAGGCGTGGGCGACCGGCTGGAGGTGACGGTGCGGATGGCGCTGGTTTCGCTTTGATTTTTCGAGAGGAGAGAAGATGAAAATTTCAACTGGTTTGGCAGACGCCCTGTTGTCCAGCGCGCCGCTGCGCACGGCGCTCAACGGCGGCGAAATCCGCCTGTACTCCGGGGCCGAACCCGCCACGGCGGATGACGCCGTGGGCGCGGCGGTGCTCATTGGCACGTACAAGGCCAACGGCGCGGGGCTGACGTTCGAGGCGGCCTCGTCAGGGGGCATTCTTGCCAAGGCCGCCTCCGAAGTTTGGGCGGGCGAGACGGTGGCCGCCGGAACGGTGACATGGTTCCGTCATGTGCTCCCCACGGACGACGGCGCGCAATCCACCACGGCGGTGCGCATCCAGGGCAGCTACGGCTTGGTTGGAACGGATATCGTGGCGGCTAGCAACATCTACGGCTCCGGCGTGAGCTTGCAGCCGCTGGAGAGCTACAACATCCGCATGCCGCTGCGCTCCTGAACCGCATGACGCACGAAGTGTCCGCCGTCATTTTGTCGGCGCTGCCTGTGCCCGCCGAAAGGCAAGCGCCCGGCTGCGTCACGCTGGCGCACGTGAGCCGCTTCGACTCGGCCAGCGGGCTGCTGGATGCGCGCCTGGCCGCCATTGAGCGCGTGCGCACGCCCTGGTTCTTTTTCTGGGACGACGACGACGATTTGCCCGCCGATTTCGCCAGCGTGCTGCATGACTGCCTGCAAGCGGGCCGCCAGCAGGCGCTGGTTTACACGGATGAAATCATCCGCACGCCCGACGGTGAGCGCCTGCGGCGCTCCGCCCCTTATTCGCAGCAGGCGCATTTGCAAGACATGATGCTGGTACACCACTTGGCGCTGTGCCGCACGCAGGCGGCGCAGGAGGCGGCTCGCTCGCTGCCGCGCGGCGTGTACGGTGTAGAACCCATGCTGTATTGGCAAATGGCCAAGCATGGCGCGGCTTATGTGCCGCGCCCAGGCTATATCTGGAACGCGGACGGCGGCATGCACTTGCGCGCCGACGTGCGCATCGGCATGGTGCAGTCCATGCACTGGTGTGGGGAGAACCCCTGATGGCAACGCTGGGCTGGTATCAAAACGGGGAGTATTCTTCCCCCTCAGAACCCCCTGCCACGGTGTGGGCGGGTGGGTTAAGCATAGACTATCCCAAGGTAACGCTCATCGGGGCCGCCGTGGGCGCGTCCGGCGCGGTCGCTTGGGCGCACGAGTGGACTCCAGCGCCTGGGCTGTGGAATGTCGAACCGCCGGAAGTGGAGACCGCTGGCGCGCTCGTCACCGTCAGCTGCGACTTCTTTTCATCCGCGTTCAGCCCCCTCGGCACGAATGGAACGCTGATTTTGCGCGCCAGCGATGACGAGGGCGATTTTGGAGACCGGTTGCGTGTGGCTTTTTGGGGCTGGGGCGCCACATGGCATCCGCAGTCTGGCATGCACATGGGTAGCTACGGCGGCGTGATGTGGGATGTCGTCAGCGGCGGAGCGCTTCCGCCGCCTGATTTTTGGACGCAGTTCACGCACACGCTGGAAAGCCCCTGATGGATAACTACGGCACGCATTTCCCGAACAACCGCGACGGCGGCGTCAGCGGGCCGGGCCGCACAAAGGCGCGTTTCTTGCAGTCTGAATTGCCTGGGCTGCCCTTTGCCAGCGCGCGGCGCAAAAGCGCAGACGGCATGACCGAGATCACGGCTCGCAAGCGCGGCGACGGCTTTACGGAAGTGCGCTTGCAACAGCAAGAGGCTGAGTGGACACAAGATGCGTGGGTGGTGAATACGCGCGACTGGTTCGACAAGGACATGTTGCGCACGCACTCGCGCCTCAAATCTCGCAAACCCAAGCCCGGCAGCAGCGAAACCCCCATGTGGCGCGCCTGGCAAGACTTGCCTCAGCCTCTTGGAATGCTCGACCCGGTGGCAACGGTACAGCGCGGCGGGGTGTTTTCAATGGGAGGGAATGGGCGGGTGTTTGTCAGTGCGCCTGTTGCCAAGAGCTATGTTTATGACGCATGGGAGTGGCGTTTCCTCAATTTGGGCGGCGTTTACAACTCGGCGCACGCGCGCGCAAAAGCCCGCGAGCAAGCCGCGCTTGCGCCTCCCGGATACCACGGTACAGCCTGCGTGGAACGCGCGCATGGCATCTGGGTAGGAGCGCCTGGCGGAGCGATGCGGAAGGTTGGGCAGGTGCAAGTGGCTTCGTTTTCCGCCTTCGACACGGACGGCGGACACAACGGTTATCGCGGGCTGGGGCTGCCTACGCTTTTTGAAGGCATGCGTTTCCAGAATGAACTGGTTGGAACCGTCGCATTTGTGGATGGCGCGCGCTGGCGGGGGCGATATGAATCGGCCGTCGCCTACAGCGCCATCAATGAACAGGGCTGGCATGTAGCGCGCGTGCGGGTGTTTGATGCCAACGGATGGCACATCGAGGCGGATGTCGCCGCTGATGCAGATAGCTCGTGGACAGTGGCAGGGTTTTGGCGGCTGGGGCCGGGTCGCCTGATGCTGCATGTAGCCGGTGTTTATCCGGTGGGTATTGAGGGGCAGCAGCAGGCCGGATGGCCGCCCGCTGGGCCAGACAAGGGCAACCGTTGGCGTTTCTCTGGACATCGAGGGCCGAGCGTGAAAAATCCTGCGCACTGGCTGGCATTAAGTGATGATGGCGGGCGCAGCTGGCGGCGAGCGCCAGAAAACGCTCTGTTGGCTCCTATCAATGATCTGATGCGCCGCGTGGCGGCTGGCGAAGTCGTGGCGGATTGGCGAACCTTGCATCATTACAGCTTCTCTATGAGCGTGGCTCCTGTGTCTCGTAGCTCATGCTTTGTGGTTGCCAGCCGAACGGAAGTCACCCCAGGCGGGTTCTTGGGCACCGACACGTCGCGCTGCTTGCTCAATGCCGCAACTGGCGGCGTATCGAATCTGGCCCGGGTGTGGCCTGCTGAAGCGCATCAGGCGCGCAATCTGTGGCGCATGGCGGCAGCTTTCAATTTGCCACCCAAACAACCTGGGCGCCCGCTTGGAGTTGGTATGGTCACCAGTTCGCGCCTATGGGCCTCCAATTACAACGACTATCTCAATGACCCATGCGATGTATGGGTGTCGGCAGATGGAGCGGCCAGTTTTCAGCGCGTCGGATCGCTGCCATCGCGCCTGTGGTCGTGTTCCACCCCGCGCGCGCTGACGGCAGATGCGGTGCATGTGGTGGATGTAAGCGCGCGTCCGCCCCTGATGGTAAACGCGCTTATCAAAGATGGGCAGCATTGGCGGTGGCAACAAACGGCTGCCAATCTTGGGGTTTTTCGCATGTATATCCAGCAAGCGCCCGTTTATTACCCAAATGCGCTGGATGCGTATGTGGAAGCCAATGGCGTGAATCCGAGCGCTTATGTGCCCGTGCATGCAAACGGGAATCCCACGCCGCACGCCCCTTGGTTGAGCGATGACAGAAAGGAGGCCCCGTGAGCCGCCGCAACAACACGCTGCATAGGCTAGGGCGGGTATATGGCGTGCCAGGCAGGACGGCCAAGGCCCCGCGCCCAGGTTATTACATCTATCAGACGGTGCGCAAGCGTGTATGGAAACCGCTGCGCGCAAATGACACAGGCACGCAGGACGGCAACGCCTACGATCCAAGAAACCGAGTGGTGCAGATAGAAGGCGAGTGGGTATGGGAAGAGCGTATTGAGCGCGTTTACGTACCGCCAGAAGCAGGGCAAGAAGCTATCCCTGCACGCTCCTGGGAAGATCCGCCGCGCGGCTGGAACGCTTTTGCACGTTCCATCGAGGCCATAGACACGCTTGGCTGGGGCGAGTTCAGCGTGCCCAATGGGGTGACGGGCGTGGCCTGCGGCCTTTCGGCCTATCTGCAAGACCCGCAGCAGGGCCTTGGGCACATCGTGCACGGCCTGCGCCTGACAGGCAACCGCGCCTACAGTTTGCTGGACGGAGCGGATTTAGGCGGCTACACCGCCGCTGACGTCTGGCGCGTGCGCGCCACGCATGACGAGGTGCAGATTTCGCGCAATGGCGCTGTGGTGAAAACGGAGCGGCGCGCGCTGCCTCTGGTGCGCTTTTATCTGGCCGCGTCGCTGTACTGGATAGGCGATATCGTGTTCAACCCGCGCGTGATGACCGAGCGCGGCGGGCATGGCGAGCTGACCCTGCCCGCATTGCTGCTTCAGGGCGGGAGCGCGCCTTTCGGCTGGGGTAATGTGCGGCTGCCGGCACTTCAGTTGCAGGCGCGGCTGCAAACGGGCGCAAGCATGACGCTACCCGCGCTGCAAATGCGCGGGGCGCAGCGCGGCAGCGCCAGCGCAGCGCACATGAGCCTGCGCCCGTTGCGGATGCAAGCCACGGCGGGCTGGCATGCGGTGCAGCAGACCACGGCCATGATGCGCCTGGGCGCGCTGGTGATGGCGGGCGTTGCGGTGCGAGCGCCCATCGCGGAGGGCGATTTCGCCTTGCCTGCGCTGCAAATGCAGGGGCTGGATGGCAAGCGCGCCAGCGGCAGCTTGCGCATTGGCCCCTTGCGGCTGCGCGCCCAAGCGCGAGCGCACACGCAAGCGGAGTGGGAAGAGGCCCTGTGGGTGCCCGCGGGCATCAGCGGCCAGGCCGTGGCTCTGTTGGTGATGGCAGGCGGACTGCGCATCGGCGTGACCTGGGCGGCGCAAACGCTGCTGGACGCCGCCCTGCAAGAGAGTTTGCGGGCCACAGATGGCTGGGCGACGCAGGCTTTGGCGCAGGCCATCATGGAGATTCTCGTCAGCGCTGGCGGCGCAGCGCCAGTTCCGAGTGTGTCGTACAGCCACGTTTGGAATCAAACCACGGGCGCGGCCAGCCGCTACAGCGTGGGCTTTAACAGCTACGCGCGCATCGGTGGGCGCTACTTCGGCGCGAACGGGCGGGGGGTGTGCCTGCTGGCAGGCGATAGCGACGCGGGCCAGCCGATTGACGCCGCCGTGGGGCTGGGAACGCCCGATCTGGGGACGCCGCAGCTCAAAGCCATCAGCGAGTGCTACGCGGGCATGAGCGGCAGCGGGCACCTGTATCTGAAAGTGAGCGCGGGCGGGCGGGAATACGTTTATCGCACCCGCGCCTTCAGCCCGCAAATGATGCAGCAGCGCATTGACCTGGGTCGTGGCTTGCGCGCCAATGTGATTAGGTTGGAAATTGTGAACCAGGACGGCACGGACTTTGAGCTTGACTCCGTGCAGTTCCGGGTGATTGAACTGTCAGGCAGGAGAGTGCAGACATGAGCGTATCAGCCACGCCGGTTTTCAGCGGCGGCCCCGCCAAGGTGGTCGATAGCGTGATGGGCAAGATGTGGGATACCGCCAGAGAGAAGAGCCAGGCTTCGCAAGCCATGAGCCGAGCGGCGCTGGCGCTGGTGAATGGAGCGCCGCAAGTGCAGCCGCCCGTGCCTGTGCATGTCTCCAAGCCACGGGAGCCTGTGCTGCCGCAAGACCCCGATCAGGCTGATCGCGCTGAAACGCTATTTCGTACCTTGTTTCCTGAAATCTACGACCGGCTGCTCAAAGGCTTCACGGACTTCATCGACAAATATTTCCCCCCGCCGCATTGCCATGAGGCTGCCTTGCGCTGGTGTTGCCGTGCCATCAACGAGGGCGGCACGGGCATACGCGCCAGCGTAGAGCAGCAACTGTGGGAGCGAGACCGCGCACGAATTGCCCGTGAGTTCGAGCGCCAGCAGCAAGCCGCAGCCAGCGAGTGGGCGGCCAAAGGTTACCCCATGCCGCCCGGCGCGCTGGCCGCGCAGGTGGCGCAGATGCGGGTCGAGTCTGCGCGCGAGCTGTCCGCCAGCAGCCGCGAGATTGCTATCAAAAGCTTTGAAACGGAAATCGAGAACATCCGATTTGCAGTGCAGCAGCTGCTGGACTGGCACAAGGCGGCGCTGGATGCGGCCATTCGCTATATCAGTGCGCTGGCATCCAGCGCCGACGCTGCCGCCAAAGTGGCCACGGCCATCTCGCAAGCGCAACACAACCTGGCCAGCGCCCTTGTGCAGCTATACACCGCGCAGGTCAATGCCGAAGAAATGGTCGCCCGCGTGCAAATGCAGCAAGCCGACCTGAAGCATCGCGCCGAGAAAACCAATGTAGAGACGTTCATGGCCGCCATTGATGCGCGCGTGAAAGTGGCGATGGCGCATGCCCAGATGCTAGGCACGCAAGCGGCTGCCGGGCTGAACGCCATGAACGTGCAAGCGTCGATTTCCGGGTCGGGGCAAGACATTTACCACCATAACGCCGACTGATAGCGGACTGCGCCTATCAGAGCTTTTGCGCCAATTCCGCCGCCGTCGGATTCACGTAAATCAGAGCGTGCTTCGGGTCGCGCCAGCCAAATACTTTGCAAAATTCAGGGAAGGATAATTTGCCGGGCTGGCCTACAGTGCGCCCAATGCGGGTAGCCGCCGTGTGGCGCGAATCATGAAAGCGAAAGCCATCCAGCCCGGCCTGCTGGCGTGCGCGCCGGAATAACGCATCAACAGACGCCGAATTCACCTTCACCACGCGCTCGCGGTCAAGCGGGCGCAGGGCCTCCAGCAGCCGCTGCGTCTTGCGCGAAAACGGCACATCCCGCGCATCGCCGTTTTTCGTGTCCGTGAGCGTCACCCAGCTGTCATGCACGTTTTGCCAGCGCAGGCCCGTGATTTCTGATTGGCGCATCCCGGTTCGCAGCGCCAGCAAAAACACGTAGGCCACCATCTCGCGCGTGGACTGCGGCGCATGGCCTGGCCTGTAATGCAGCGCTCGCAGCATGGCCCGCGTCTCCTGCCATGTAATCACGCGCTCGCGCGGCTTGTAGTTCTCTGGCGTGCGCACATCGGCCAGCGGGTCGCCTTTGAGCCATCCCCATTCCTGCCGTGCAGCCGTCAGCACGGCAGAAATCAGCCCTCTTTCGCGAGCCACCGTCCCCGCAGAAACGGCCTTCAGGCGCGCGCGCTTCCACTCGTTGAAATGGTCGGCCGTGAGCTTGGAAAGCGGCAGCGTGACGGGCAATTGCGCTTGCAAGGCTTCCAGGCGGATGCGCTCCCACCGCTCGCCTTTGTGCGTGGGGGACACCTCTTGCGCGTAGCGGCGCATGGCGTCTCCCAGTGTGCGCACTTCACCCGCGCGGCCTGTGGATTCCAGATTGAGTTCCAGCGTGCGCTGCGCCGCCCAAAGCTCCGCTTCGCGCTTGGTTGCGAACGTGCCGCTCTCGCGCCTGCCCCTGACTTTGATCTGGATGCCCCAGATGCCTTTGCCCCGCTGTTTTGCCGTTGCCATGTGCCATCCGTTGGGCCTTTTTTGGGCCGCAAGTTTGGGTTGAGTAAGAAAACGGCATAAAAAAAGCCGCCCGAAGGCGGCAATCTTAGAGGGAGCGGATGATTTTTTGATAAACCAAATTTGGTTTGTGGTGCCTGAGGCCGGAATCGAACCGGCACGCCTTGCGGCCAGGGATTTTC
>JBQNAO010000032.1:0-24161 GCA_052170415.1 Ottowia sp.
AGCACGGCGACAAGCTCGAGGCGGCCGAGAAAGAAAAAATCGAAGCCGCCGCCAAGGAACTGGAAGAAGCCCTCAAAGGTGACGACAAGGCCGCCATCGAAGCCAAAACCGAAGCCCTGATGAGCGCCAGCCAGAAACTGGGCGAAAAGGTCTATGCCCAGGCCCAGGCCGAAGCCCAGGCCGGCGGCGGCGCGCAAGCAGCGGGCAGCGCAGCAGCGGACGACAACGTGGTAGACGCCGAAGTCAAGGAAGTCAAGAAAGACTGAAAAGCGCCCCCTAGCGCCCCAGCCCGGGAAAGCCTCGATGCCATCGTCGAGGCTTTCTCTTTTTCCCCCATCCCCACCCCCGACACCGGCCAGCCATGTCAAGCAAACGCGACCTCTACGAAATCCTGGGCGTGCCCAAAAACGCCAGCGACGACGAAATCAAAAAGGCATACCGCAAGCTCTCCTCCAAATACCACCCCGACCGCCACCAGGGCGAAGCCGCCAAGGCTGAAGCCGAAGCCAAATTCAAGGAAGGCAAAGAGGCCTACGAAATCCTCTCCGACCCGCAAAAACGCGCCGCCTACGACCAATACGGCCACGCCGGCGTTGACCCCAACCGTGGCGGCGGCGCAGAAGGCTTTGGCGACTTCGCGGGCGCCTTTGGCGACATCTTTGGCGACATCTTCGGCGGCGGGCGGCGCGGCGGCGGGCGGCAAATCTACCGGGGCGCAGACCTGAGCTACGCCATCGAAATCAGCCTGGAAGAAGCAGCCAGCGGCAAAAACGAATCCATCCGCATCCCCGGCTGGAACGAATGCGACACCTGCGGCGGCAGCGGCGCCAAGCCGGGCACCAGCGCCAAAACCTGCACCCACTGCCACGGCCAGGGCGTCGTGCAAATGCGCCAGGGCTTTTTCAGCGTGCAGCAAACCTGCCCCTACTGCCACGGCAGCGGCAAACAAATCGACGAACCCTGCAACACCTGCCACGGCCAGGGCCGCGTCAAAACCCACAAAACCCTGGAAATCAAAATCCCCGCCGGCATCGACAGCGGCATGCGCCTGCGCTCCAGCGGCAACGGCGAGCCAGGCGTCAACGGCGGCCCGCCCGGCGACCTCTTCATCGAAGTGCGCATCAAGCCCCACCCCATCTTCGAGCGCGACGGCGACGACCTGCACTGCTCCGTGCCCATCAGCTTTGCCACCGCCGCCCTGGGCGGCGACATCGAAGTGCCCACCCTGGAAGACAAAGCCCTCATCGCCATCCCCGAAGGCACCCAAACCGGCAAGCAATTTCGCCTGCGCGGCAAGGGCATCAAAGGCATCCACTCCAGCATCCGGGGCGACCTGTACTGCCACGTGCGCGTGCAAACCCCCGTCAAACTCAACGACCAGCAGAAAAAACTCCTGCGCGCCTTCGACGAAGCCCTGCAAAAAGGCGGCGCCAAACACGCCCCCGACGAAAAAAGCTGGCTCGACAAAGCCAAGGACCTATTCAGCTAACCCCCGCCACCGCTGCACCCGCCTTCGCTGCCCGCCCCCGCTGCGGCGGCAGCGCCCACCATCTGCTCATATTTGGAAACAAGATTTTGCTTAGCAAATAAGCAAAACGCCCGCAGCGCCCGTAAACACTGCGAAGAGCGCTATGATTTTCGTAGTAATCTGTGGATAAATGTGCATTCAAAAGGGCATATGCCGGCCTGGCCGCTTGAAAAAGCCCGGTTTCGCGGGCCGGTTTTTCGGGGCATGAAAGCGGCGCAGCCCAGCGCTCCGGCCCGTGGCGTGGCGGCCGGAGCGCCCCCGCCTCGCCCATGCCCGCCCGGCCGGCCCCCACGCCCGCGCACCCTCACGCAAACGGCCCGCAATTCATGGGCAAACCAGCCGCCGCCTGCCGCCGCCCATTGCGCAATCCCCCGGTAATCGCCCTGGTAGCCGCCCCGGCCCCGCGCAGCCGGAAATTCGCTCGGGAAAATGACCATCTCCGGGCCTTGGGCCACTTGCGCCCGCCCGTCAAAACCGCCTTGCCGAATAAGGGAAACACCGCATGAAAACCCCCGCGCCCATGAAAACCCAGGTCACGTTTGATTCCGACGCCTTCCCGTCCGTGCCGGGCGACACCATCAACGCCCCGCATATCCACGGCAAAAAACTGGCCCAGTGGCTTGCCGCCGAGCTGCCCGCGCACGGGCTGACGGTGCGCGACTGCCATGACGAAGACTGGGGCTGGGAAATCGCCTTTGAAAACGCCGCCTTCCCGCTGCGTCTGGGTTGCGGCAGCATGGAAGACGAAGGCTTTTTGTGCTTCATCACGCCCGATCGCCCCATCGTGCGCCCGCTCAAACGCCTGTTTCGCGCCACCGACACGCGGCCTGCCGTGGAAAAACTCGCCGCCGCCCTGGATGCGGTTTTGCGCAGCCACCCGCGCATACGTAACATCGAATGGCAGAGCGCGTGACAAGGCGGGCCGAATAACCCGATTCAAAACGGTTTTTTAAAAAACAAAAACCGGCAAATGGCATTTTTAAATACCATGCGCCTTCCATTGGTTCAATAAAGGAAAACCGTCATGAAAACCATCTACACCGCACACGCTCACGTCACCGGCGGCCGCGACGGCGCAGCCAAAAGCGACGACGGCAAGCTCGACGTCAAACTCGCCCCGCCCAAAGAGCTGGGCGGCAACGGCGCGGGCACCAATCCCGAACAGCTTTTCGCCGCCGGCTACGCCGCCTGCTTCATGGGCGCGATGCGCCTGGTCGCCGGCAACGAAAAAATCGCGCTGCCGCAAGGTCTGGCCATAGACGCCGACGTCAGCATCGGCAAGGATGAGCAAGATCACTTCCGCCTGGGCGTGGTCTTCAACATCGCCCTGCCCGGCATGGACAAGGCCGCCGCCGACGCGCTCATTGCCAAGGCGCACGAAGTCTGCCCCTATTCCCGCGCCACGCGCGGCAATATCGACGTGGTTTTCCATGTGAATGTGTAAGCATTCAGGAAAATGCATCCAAATAAAAAAGGCGGGTTTCAACCCCGCCTTTTTTATTTGCGCTGCCTTGAAAAACAGGCCGGATTTTTAGCTTGCGCAATTTTATTGAAATTTGCGTAATGCCTGTTTTTAATTGGAAAAAATGGGAAGTTTTGATTCATTGCCGTTTGAAGGAAATGGGCCGGATGCGATGAAAGAAGCAGGCAGGGCGGGCCGATGGGGCTTGCATTCCGTAACCTGTTTTTGCTTATTAAACAGGCAAACCGCCCGCAGCGCCCGTCCATGCTGCGCAGCGCGCTATCAAATCAGGAGAAATCTGTGGATAACTGACCTGATAGAGGGCAAAAAACACCCGCCGGGGCGGGTGTTGGGGGGGTGAAAGTTGCCCGGCGGGGCGGGAGGTTAGAAGAAGTATTTGAGGGTGAGTTTGAAGTGGCGCGGAGAGCTTAATTGCCAGTGGCTAGCCGAACTTGCTGTGCCAGCGCCGCCAGCTTTTCCGCATTGCGCGTTTCGCACTCCCAGATCACCAGCGTTGTCCAGCCCTGCGCTTGCAGGGCGGCCAGGTGGCGGGCGTCGCGTGCTGTGTTGCCATCGAGCTTGCGGCTCCAGTATTCGATGTTGGACTACGGACGGGCGGCGGCAGGGCAGCCCGGATGCTGGTGCCAAAAGCAGCCGTGCACAAATATCGCCACGCGGCGACTGGCAAACACGATATCAGGCGTGCCTGACAGGCGCTTGTCGTGCAGACGAAAGCGCAACCCCTGGGCATGTAAAAAACGTCGCACGGCCATTTCTGCGCCGGTGTCTTGCGAGCGCACAGCCCGCATGGTGCGGCTGCGTTGTGGCGATGTTTGGCTCATGGGCGGAGTTCGATTTGCAGGCTGGGGTCGGTTTCCACCGCCTGCACGATTTCGTTGTAGCGGTTCACAACGCTTTGCACGGCGTCATGGCGTCCCTGCGGGGTGAATTTGCCTAGCTCGTAGAGGTTGAGCGCGATGAATTGCTCGGCTTCGAAAACATCGATGCGTTCGTCCAGACCCGCCTGCTCGGCCAGACCTTCGGCTATAGCCAGGCCGCGCGCCGTGGTGACGATGACGGGTCGCAAGTCTTCATCCAGGTTTTGCCGGCAGCGGTCGATGACGGCTTCGCCCGGCGTGACGGTGACGTGCAGGGCCACGCTTTCGCCTATGAAAAAGTCGCCCGCGCGGCCGGTTTGCGCATCGGATGTGGAAAAGCTGTGGTGTTTCAGGCTGTCCTTGCCCAGTGCGCAATCGAGCTTGGCGCCCACCAGATGCTGAAGCACGGCGCCTGCGTATTGCATGCCGGGCATGCCGCGCTGGCGCTCCTGGGCCTGCTGCATGACGTCGCGTATCAGCATGCGCAGACTGCGCGCGTTGTCGCGTCTGAGTTGAAAAGGTCCGGCTGCAAAAAACTCACGCACGCAGGCAACCCAGAATTTTTCGGCCTCCTCGGCGATGGTTTGGGCGTTCAGGGCGGGGTGGGCCTGCGCCCAGGCGTTGAGAAAGTCTGCGTATTCGCGCATGTTGCCGATGCTGCCTCGGCTGGTGCGCCCGCCTTCGGCGGCCAGGATGCGGGGGATGTCGTGGCGTTTGAGCACGGCTTGAACGGCATCCTTGCCCAAGCCCAGCACTTGACCGCCGCTGCCGGTCAGCAGGTCGTCTTTGTTTAATGGCAGCCCTTTGCGGGCATGCTGCGTGACGATGAGCGCCACGCACAAGGCGCCTTTGCCGCTAAAGCGTTTGTTTTTCCGGAACTGTTGCAGCGCCAACTCCAGCGCCGCTTTATTTGCCTGATCCATTACGCGGCTTCTTTCTCTTGCATTTTTTTGCGGCTTTTTGCGGGGGGCGCCAGCAATGGTTCCAGCAGCTGTGCGGCTAAAAATTGCACCACGGGAACAGCCACGCCATCGCCGGCCAGGTGGTACGCCTCGTTGTAGTTGGCCGGCAGCGCGTAGCTGTCGGGCAGGCCCATCAGGCGCGCGGCTTCGCGCGGCGAGAGCAGGCGAGAGCGGATGTTTGCACCCTGAATCAATAGCAGCGTTTGCCTGCTTGATCCGCCGGCAGGCGTTCGCAGGCAGCCGGCCATATCGTCAAAGCGCACCTCGGCGCATTGCCGTCCGGCGCGGGTGCGCTTGTAGATGGCGCCGACTGTCAGGCGGCCGCTGGTTTGCGCGAGCTGCACTTTTTGCTGGTGCAAAGGGGCCATCATGTCCAGCAGTTTTTGTGTCTCCTGCGGACTGTGCCAACGCACGCCGCCAGGTTCGCGCTCGATCAGATCAATCAATCTCGACTGGCGCGCGGGCGGGGCGGGCAGGCGCCACCACAGCCACGCCTTTTGCGTGGCGGCAGAGAGCTTTTGATAAGCCCCGGTTAGCGCGCTCGGGTGCCATTGCGGCAAAGGGCCGGGGGCCAGTAGATGGGCAGGCAGGGACAGGGATGTGTGCGCGGCCACGATGAACAGACGCGGGCGCGATTGCGGCAGGAAGTTGGCCGCGTCTATTACCAAAGCGCCAAAGCGGTAGTTGGCATCGGCGAGCGCCTGGCCTATTGCTGCAAAGTCCTTGCCGCCGTGAGAGGTGAGCGCGCCGCAGACGTTTTCCAGCGCGATCAGAAGCGGCGCGCGCCCTTGCCGTTCCAAACCGCTGATGAGCTGCCAGAAGGGCCAGAACGAGCCGGAGCGCGCGCCGCCCAGCCCTGCGCCTGCGCCTGCCAGAGACAAGTCCTGGCAGGGAAAAGATGCCCAGGCCAAATCCGCCTGTCCAGGCAAGTCGGCGCAGCGCAGCGCAGCCACATCGCCCACGCGCAAATGCTCGCTGCCCCAGTTTGCGGCGTAGACGGCGGCTTTTCTGGCGTCGAAATCATTGGCGAAAAGGCAATTCCAGCCAGCGCCCAAGCCGGCCCTGGCCATGCCGCCTCCTGCAAAAAATTCATAAAAAGTCGCCATGAACGCGGGTTTTGCTGAAAAAGAGGCGATTGTCATCGTGGCTTGGCGTTAACGCAGGGAAGAAGCCGGAAAAACGGGCGAACAAACGGGCCAAGTGTTTTTATTCATGCAAATCATTCTTGTTTACTCGGCATAATTTCTCATTTTGTAACTTTGGAGGATTGCCATGATTTTTCGACGTGCGCCGCTGGCGCTGCTGATTGCGCAGGTGTGCTGTTTGCCGGTGTGGGCGCAGGCGCAGGCCCAGTCCCCAACCCAGGTGCAGACCGATGCGGCGCGGGCGAAGACGCTGGAGACGGTGGTGGTGCGCGATCGCGCCGATGCGGTGAGCCGCAAGGTGGGGCAAAAGGAGCTGGAAAAGGAGCCGCCCAGGGACATTCGCGGCGTGTTCGACAACGTGATCGGCGTGGAATTCACCGAGCTGGGCATGGGCGCGGGCGCCGGTGCGGGCACGGGCGGGCAGGGCGGCGAGGTTGAAATTCGCGGCGTGGGCGGCACGGGCGATGAGGTGGTGGGCGTGGGCAGCAACCGCGTGAAGATGGAGGTGGACGGCATGGAGCTGGGCCAGTCCATGAGCTACGGCAACAACGTGCGCAATGGCCGCCAATACATCGATCCGGCTGACTTGAAGGCGGTGGAGATTTACAAGGGCGCGGTGGGCAGCGGCTTTGCCGGCAGCGTGCAGATGCGCACGAAAGACCCGGCCGACTATCTGCGCCAGGGCCAGCGCGTGGGCGGCGAGGTGCGCGCCGGCTACAGCGGCGGCACGAATGACCGCAGCCTGGGCGCCAGCATTGCCACGCGCATCAGCGAGATCAGCAGCGTGTCGTTGAGCTACACGCGCCACAACTTCCACGAGCTGAAGAACAAGGGCGGCCAGGAGGGCGTGGGCGCAGCGCGCACCCGGCGCGATCCGCTGCACGGCCGCAGCAACGGCCTGAACGGCAAATGGGTGATTGAGCCGGCCGCGCACAACAAGATCACCGTGCTGGCGCAGCATTTCGACAGCAAAAGCGAGATCAACCGCCTGACCCAGGTGGGCACGACGAGCCAGTCGCGCGTGAATAACGGGCAGACCTACCGCGTCGATACCCAGACGCACTCTCACTTCACCACGCAGAAGATGCGCCGCGATGCGCTTTCGCTGGCGCAGGAGCTGGGGGCGCTGCGCAGCCCGGCCTTTGACGCGCTGCGCTGGCAGCTGGCCGTGCAAAAAATGAGCGGAACCGGCCTGAGCGCGATTCACCGCACGGTGACCACCACGCGCACCGCGCCGCCGAATCTGCCGCCCTATTCCGTCACGCGCACGACGACTTTTCCGGGCAACAACGATCTGGACATCAAGAGCTACTCGCTCAAAACCGACTTTTACAAAACCCTGGGGCAGATGGCCGCGCGCGGCGGCGTGCAGCACGATGTGCACTACGGCCTGAACCTGGCGCTCACCGACAACCATCTGAGCTACGTGTGGCAGGTGGAAAACCCGCAGTTTCCGCGCCAGAAGCAAACGCAGTGGGTGGCGCATGTGTCCGACCGCATCCAGTTCGGCAGCAGCGGCCTGGCGATCACGCCCTCGCTGAATGTCACCCGCGTGCACTCCTGGCCCAAGGCCACGCGCGAGTGGCCCTCGGTGGAAAAGCAAAGCCCTTTCAGAAAAACCTCGGCCGGCGGCGGGCTGCTGCTGGAGTGGCAGCCGGCAGAGGAGCACCTGCTCACCGCCCAATACGGCCGGGCCGTGCGCATGCCCGGCTTTGGCGAGCTGAACAACAGCTTTGTGCGCTCCAGCCTGGCGAATTTGCGCCCGGAAAAGGCCGACACCGTGGAGCTGGCCTGGAGCAGCCGCGGCAAGCTGGGGCGGCAGAAAACGGCGCTGTTTCACAACCGCTACCGCGACATGATTCAGTTCGACTGCGACGACAGCACGGGCACGCTGGACTGCTATGTGGACAACCTGACGGGCAAATCGAGCATGTATGGCGCCGAATTTGAAGGCGCGCTGGATTTGGCCGCGCTGGGCGCGCCGCGCGGGTTGATGCTCGAAGGCGGCCTGATCTGGAACAAGGGCAAGGAAGCCGACGGCCAGCCCATGTATCGCATCAACCCGCTTGGCGGCAATCTGGCGCTGCGCTTTGAAGCGCCCGACGAGCGCTGGAGCCTGGCCGCGCGCGTGAAATTTGCCGCCGAGAAAAAGCGCAAGGACTTGCCCGACACCATCTTCACCTTCGGCCAGCGCGCGCCGGCCCGCTGGCCCGCAAAAATCGCGGGCTGGGGCGTGGTGGATTTGGTGGGCTACTACAAGCCCACGCCGCAGCTCACTATCAGCGGCGGGATTTACAACGTGGGCGACAAGCTCTACGCCCGCTGGTCACGCTACCGCAACGGCGCAGCGCGCATCAACGCCAGCCCGCGCGGCATGAACTACTACACCGAGGCGGGCCGCACCATCGCGCTGAATGTGCGCTATCAGTTCTGAGCGTCTGAATCAAAAACCATCCGGCCGCCTTCGGGCGGCCTTTTTTTGGGGATGAATCTGAAAATCGGAAAACCCGGTTTTTCATGAAAACGCGAGAAATGAAAAACCGGAAATCAAAAAGGCAAAACAAAAGGGCGGCGGCAAAATCGCCGCGTTTTTTTATCTTGAACTCCATGACGATTTCCGCCCGCCGCTTTTTTGCACGTTTCGCTCTTTTTGCCTTTTTGCTGCCCGCCTGCGCCGCCGTGCATGCAGGGCCGGCGCGCCAGGCGCCGCCTGCGGTCTGGACGGGCGTGGTCAGCCGAGTCAGCGATGGCGACACCCTCTGGGTGCGCCCGGATGAAGCCAACCAGCGCCCGCGCAAGCTGCGCCTGTATGGCATCGACGCGCCCGAAAGCTGCCAGGTGGGCGGCCCCCAGGCGCGGCAGGCGCTCATTGCCCTGGCGCACGGACAGCGCGTGCGCGTGCGCAGCCTGGCGCGCGATCGCTGGGGGCGCTCGGTCGTGGTGCTGGAAGTCAACGGGCGCGATGCCGCCGCGCAGCTCGTGGCCCAGGGCTGGGCCTGGTCTTATGGCCGCCACCGGCGCGACGCCGGCCCCTACGCCGCCGAGCAGGCCGCCGCCCAGCGCGCGCGGCGCGGCCTGTTTGCCGACCCCGCGCCCCAGCGCCCGACCGACTTCCGCCGCCAGCACGGCCCCTGCCCCTTGCCTGCCGCGCGGCCGCGCTGAATGCCCGGCGGCCGGCTCAGGGCCGCAGCACTTCGGCCCCTTCGGGCGGGCGGAACTCGAAGCGGCTGGCCGGCAGCGAGGGGCTGAGCGTGAATTGCTCAAAGCGAATCAGCGAATGCTGGCCGAAGCTGTCGTTCATCTCCAGCGTGCGCAGCAGCGGCGCTTGCCCCGCCTGGGCGGCCGGGGCAAAGCCCATGCGCACGCTTTGAATCTGCCCCTGCGGCGTGCGCGGCACGGCCCGAATCCACTGCTGCCCGTCCTGATCCGGCTCGGCGCTGATTTCAAAGTCTTTTTCCAGCGCCTGCAAGCTGGTGGCCGCGGCCAGGATGGCCGCCGGGCTGGCGTCCAGCGCCTGCTGCTGCGGCCGCGCCGTGACCTGGTTCAAATCCACATCGTGCAGCCACAGCGTTTGCCCGTCGGCCACGATGGTTTGCTCAAACGGCTGCGTGTAATCAAAGCGGAACTGCCCCGGCCGCTGGAACGCAAACTGCCCGCTGGAAGTCTTGCTGCGCCCGGCCTGGCCCTGCGCGCCGGGCGTGGTCACCACCTGCGTGAACTGCGCCTGCCCCGCCCGGGCGTGCTGCACGAACTGCTCCAGCGCCTGCACCCCATCGGCCCACGCCGGCGAGGCCAGCAAGCTGCCCGATACGGCCAGCGCCGCGCCCCAGGTGCGCAAGACCCCCGCAGAGCGAAAAACCAAACTTTTCATAGTTCATCCCGTGCCTGAAAAAAAACGGATTTGCAAAAAGAAAACCCCGGCCGGCCGGGGCGAGCCGCGCATTATCAAACCGGCCTCAATCGGCCGCTGCAAGCGAATGCAAATGCCCGAAAGGCGCGCCAGCCGGGCGGAAAAGCAGCAGAAAAACAGGCGCGCGGGGCGAGGTTATCCACAGTTTTTTCCTGATTTGATAGCGCGCTGCGCAGTATTGACGGGCGATGCGGGCGGTTTGCCTGTTTGTTAAGCAAAAACAGGTTACGAAATGCAAACAAAACGGGGCAGGGCAGGGAAAACCCGCCATGAAAAAAGCCGCCCGAAGGCGGCTTTTTGAGGGGAAGGCGCATGGGCGGCTGCGGGGCCGCAAATGCGCTGGTGCGCGGGGGGGGACTCGAACCCCCACACCTTTGCAGGCGTCAGGACCTAAACCTGGTGCGTCTACCAATTTCGCCACCCGCGCGGGTGTGAAAGGGCGCGGATTTTACGCGGGCGGGGGGCGGGTCAGAAGCGGTAGTGGAGGGTGAGTTCGAGTTGGCGGCCGGGGCCGTGCAGCCATTGG
This sequence comes from Ottowia sp., assembly GCA_052170415.1. Taxonomy (GTDB): domain Bacteria; phylum Pseudomonadota; class Gammaproteobacteria; order Burkholderiales; family Burkholderiaceae_C; genus Ottowia. The sequence continues at coordinate 10,412 of JBQNAO010000032.1, forward strand.
GTTTGGCTGTAGTAGGCGCTGACGAAGTGGTGTTTGTCCAATAGGTTGTGGGCGTGGGCGGTGAGGGTGAGGCGGGGGGTGGGTTCCCAGCGCAGGGCCAGGTCGGCCAGGGTGTAGGCGGGCAGGGTGAGGGTGTTGGCGTTGTTGGCGTGGCGGCGGCCGGTGTGGCGCAGACCGCCCATGAGGCTCCAGTGGGGCAGGGGGCTCCAGGTGAGCCAGAGGCTGGCGCTGCGTTCGGGCACGTTGGGGGGAACTTTGCCCTGGCGCGAGATGAGGGCGCCGCCGCTGCCGGGTTCAAAGAAGTCGTCGTAGCGGGCGCGCAGCAGGGCGGCGTTGGCTTCGATGCGCCAGCGGGGGGCGGGGGTGAGGGCCAGGGTGGCTTCCAGGCCGCGGGCGCTGCTTTGGCCGATTTGCAGGCGCTGGTCGGGGTGGGCGGGGTCGCGGGTGATGAGTTTGTTTTTGCGCAGGTGGTAGGCGGCGAGGGTCCATTCGCCACGGCCGTGCCAGAAGTGGTGCTTGAGGCCGATTTCGGCCTGGCGGCCACGGGTCATGTCGAAGTGGGCGTTGGCGGGGCTGAGCATGAGCAGGCCGCTGGCGGGGTCGGCGGCGCTGGCGTATTGGGCGTAGAGGGCCAGATCGGGGTGGAGCTGGTGGACGGCGCCCAGGCGCCAGCCGGTGTGGCTGAGGCGGCGGGTGAAGCTGGGTTGTTGGCTGATGAGGTCGCGGCGCTGCACGCGGGCGCTGTCGTGGCGCAGGCCGGCGATGAGTGACCAGCGGGGGCCGAGGACGAGGCGGTTTTCCAGAAAGAGGGCGCGTTGGCTGGCGGTGTTGCTGTAGCGGGGGAGGAAGGGCTGGTCGCTGCGAAAGAGGCCGGGGTTGGGGTTCAGGGGGGTGACGGGGCCGGAGCTGCCGGCGTAGGTGTTGTTGAGGTGGCGAAAGTGCACGCGTTGCAGGTCGAGGCCGGCGGAGAAGGTGTTGGCAAGGCCGGCGATGTGGCCTTGCAGGCGGGTGTGGAGGGTGAGGCCGTTTTGGCGCTGGTCGTGGGTGATTTGGGTGTTGCCGGAGCGGTCGATGAGGCCGCTGGCGGGGTTGGGGGTGTAGTACTCGGCGTTGCGCCATTGGCGCCAGCTGTCGACGTGGTAGAGCCGGGCGTGGAGGCTGGCCTGGGCGTTGGGCTGCCAGGTGGCGGCCAGTTCGCTCCAGCGGTCGCGAAAGCGGATGAGGCTGTCGAGGACGTTGTAGTTTTGTTCGCGCAGGGCGGGGTCGGGGTGGCCGTTGAAGAGGGGGGTGCCGAAGTAGCGGGCGGGGCGCTGGCGGCCCTGGGCGTGGCTCAGTTGCAGGGCGAGGGTGGGGCTGGCTTGCCAGTGCAGGGCGCCGGAGAAGCTGGCGTCGCGGCTGTCGCCCAGGGGGAGCCAGCCGTGGCTGCGTTGGGCGCTGAGGTCAAGGCGGTAGCTGAGGCGCTCGCTGAGGGCGCCGCCGCTGCCGTAGGCGAGGTGGCGGCTGGCGTGGCTGCCCAGGCGGGTTTGCAGCTCGTGGCGGATGGGGCCGCTGTGGGGTTTTTTGGGGACGACGTTGACGACGCCGCCGATGGCGCCGTCGCCGTGGATGACGGCGGCGGGGCCGCGCAGGATTTCGATGCGGTCGATGGCCCAGGTGTCAAAGGGGAAGGTGATGCCGAGGCCGCCGTATTGGCGCAGGCCGTCGTACAGCCACATGACGGAGGTGCTGCCGGCAAAGCCGCGTGCGGAAAGCTCGCTCAGGCCGTTGCCGGGGTGGGGCGAGGCGCTGATGCCGGCCGACCAGGTGACGGCCTGGGTGATGCTGGCGTCGCCGTGCTCTTGCAGTTGCTCGCGGGTGAGGGTTTGGACGCTGGCGGGCGTTTGCGCGGCCGTCAGGCCCAGGCGGCTGCCGGCGGCCACGGGGGTGTGCAAGGCGGTGGCGGGGGCTTCGGTGACGACGATGGGGGCGAGTTCTGGGGTGGCTTTGGGGGTGGTTTGAGTGGTGGCTTTTTCGCTGGCCTGGGTGCTGGTTTGAGCCTGGGCCGAGGCGGGGGTGGCGCTGAGGGCGAGCAGGGGCAGCAGCGGCAGCAGGGCGGCGGCCAGGGGGGAGAGGGGGAAGGTTTTGAAGGCAGACATGGTGTGCGCTCCGACAGGGCGCGGGCCGGGGGGCGATTCGGGGCCGCCGGCCCGCGCGGGGAATCAAAAAAAATGAAAGAAATGAAAGCAGGCAGGCCGCAGGGCCTGTGGCGTGCGCAGGGGCGTGTGGCCCGGCGCGGCACGACGGGACGTGACGCGACGTGACATGGCGCACATGGCGCAACGCAGGGGCGGTCAGGGCAGGGCGGGGTCAGCCGGCCGGGCTGAATCAGGCCGCCTGGGGTGGGTGTAGCCCCCTGGGTGGCTCAGGGCGAAGGGGAAAGTTATCCACAGATCACTCCTGAATCTGTAGCAGGAAACCCTTTGCAGACGGGCGACGGCGGGGGTTTGCTTATTCGGTAAGCAAATGCGGGCCGACGGCTTGCGCGGGGTTTTTGCGGGGGGCTTAGGCCAGGGCGGGGGGTGCGCGTGCCGGGTGCAGCGCCCAGGGGGTGGGCGGCAGCAGGGGCCGGGCGGTGGGCAGGCGGGGCCCGGGGGCGGTGACCGGGGGCAGGGGGAGGAGGGCCAGGGCCACGGGCGCGGCCAGGCCGTGCAGCAGGGTGCAGAGGGCGCAGATGTCGCCGCTGGCGTGGGCCAGGCCGCCATCGGGGGCGGCGGGATCGGCGGGAGAGTTCAGGCCGGCCGGGTCATCTGCATGGGCCAGGGGCAGGGCGCGCATGCCGCCCGGGGTGCAGATGAGGGTGAAGCCGCTGGCGCCCGAGGGCATGGGCATGTGCGCCCAGGCCAGGGCCTGGAAGGTGAGGGCCAGGGCCCAGAGGAGGGCTAGGGCGCGCTGCCAGGGGGCGCGGGCCGCCGGTGCAGCGCGGGATGCGTGAGCAGTGAGGGGGCGGGTGCGACTCATGCCGGGCTGCGGGGGGGAACGGAGAAAAACGGCAGGCTGGCGGGGTGGGATGGCGTGAATTTTAGGCAGGCCGTTGATGCGGATTGATGCGGGTTTACGCGGGCGCTGGGGGGTGCTCCAGGTCGTTTTTCGGGCCATCTTCCAGCCCATCGGCGGGCACTTTGAACCACGCCGCATACATGGCCGGCAGGGCCAGCAGCGTGAGCGCCGTGGCGACGATGAGCCCGCCCATGATGGCCACGGCCATAGGCCCCCAGAAGGCGCTGCGCGAGAGCGGAATCATGGCCAGCACGGCCGCAGCGGCGGTGAGCGCGATGGGGCGCAGGCGGCCCACGGCGGCGGTGACGATGGCCTGCGCGGCGGGCGCGCCCTGGCTGCGGTTGAGCTCAATCTGGTCAATCAGGATGACCGAGTTGCGCTGGATCATGCCCATCAGCGCGATGACGCCCAGCAGGGCCACGAAGCCGAAGGGGCGGCCCAGCGCCAGCAGGGCGGCGGCTACGCCCGCAATGCCCAGCGGTCCGGTGAGAAAGACCAGCAGCGCCCGGCTGAAGGACTGAAGCTGAAGCATCAGCAGCGTGAAGGTGAGAAAGAGCATGAGCGGCAGCCCGGCGGCGATCGAGCTGGAGCCTTTGTTGCTTTCTTCCACCGCGCCGGCCACTTCGATGCGGTAGCCCGGGGCTTGCACGGCCCAGCGCGCTTCGAGTTCGCGCAGGGCGGGCAGCAGGGCGGCGGTGACGGTGGCCCCCTGCATGCCTTCGCTGATGTCGCCCTGGGCGGTGATGGCGTATTCGCGGCCGAAGCGCCAGAGCACGCCCGGCTCCCAGGCAAAGACGGGGGTGGCAATTTGCGCCAGCGGAATGGCGCGACCGCTGGCGGTGGTGACGTAGGCGCCCTCCAGACTGCCGAGCGTGCCGCGCTCGCTGGCGGGCTGGCGCAAGGTGATGTCGATGAGCTTGTCGCCCTCGCGGTACTGGCCCACGGCTGCGCCGTTTTGCATGATGTGCAGGGCCTGGGCGATGGACTGGCTGGATACGCCCAGCGCGCGGGCCTTGTCCTGATCGATTTGCAGGCGCAGGGTTTTGACTGATTCGTTCCAGTTGTCGTTCACATCGCGCATGTGCGGGTTGGCGCGCATGAGGGCCTTGACCTCGCTGGCGTAGTGGCGCAGCTGCTCGGGGTTGGGGCCGATGATGCGGAACTGCACGGGATAGGGCACGGGCGGGCCGCTGGACAGCAGGGTGACGCGGGCGCGCACCTGCGGAAACTCGGCCGCCAGCAGGGCGGGCAGGCTTTTGAGCAGGCGGCCGCGCGCGTTCAGGTCGTGCGGCAGCACGATGAACTGGGCGACGTTGCTTTGCGGCATGAGCTGGTTGAGCGGTAGATAAAAGCGCGGCACGCCGGAGCCTATCCATTGGCTCACGCCCTTCACATCGGCCTCTTGCAGCAGGCGCTGCTCCACCTGCACGGCGGTGGCCTCGCTGGCGGCAAAGCTCGCGCCCTCGGGCTGCCAAAGCTCGATCAGCATTTCCGGGCGGGTGGAATCAGGGAAGAACTGCTGCTGCACGCGCCCCATGCCGGCCAGCCCCAGGGCAAAAACGAAGGCCGTGGCCGCCAGGGTGAGCCAGCGGTGGCGCACGCACCAGGCCACCAGGCGGGCGAAGGCGCGGTAGAAGGGGGTGTCGAAGTTTTCGTGATGCTCGTCATGGCGGCCCCGGGCCTGCGCCTGGGCCACGTGCGGCGGGGTCTTGAGCAGCCACACGCCCAGCAGCGGAACGAACAGCACGGAGGCCACCCAGCTCACCAGCAGGGCGATGACGGTGACGGCGAAGATGGCGAAGGTGTATTCGCCCACGGTGGAGCGGGCGATGCCTATGGGCAAAAAGCCCACGGCGGTAATCAGCGTGCCGGTGAGCATGGGCATGGCCGTGAGCTCGTAGGCGAAGGTGGCCGCGCGCAGGCGGTCATAGCCCTCTTCCATTTTGCGCACCATCATTTCCACGGCGATGATGGCGTCGTCCACCAGCAGGCCCAGGGCGATGATGAGCGAGCCCAGCGAAATCTTGTGCAGGCCTATGCCCCAGTAATACATGAGCAGGAAGGTGGTGGCCAGCACCAGCGGAATGGTGATGCCCACGACCAGGCCGGGGCGGCCGTCCAGCGTCCAGCGCCGCCAGGGCAGCCAGGAGTGGCTGCCGGCGCGCCGGTGCAGCCCCAGCGAGAGAAAACTCACGCCCAGCACCACGGCCACGGCCTCGATGAGCACCTTGATGAATTCGTTGACCGAATTGGCCACGGCGCGCGGCTGATCCTGGATTTGCTCCAGCGTCATGCCGGCCGGCAGCGTGGCCTCGATGCGCGCGGCCGCGTCTTTCAGGGCGTGGCCCAGGGCGATGATGTCGCCGCCCTTGACCATGGAAACGCCCAGGGCGATGACCGGGTGGCCGTCGTGGCGCACCTTGACCTGCGGCGGGTCGATGTAGCCGCGCGTGATCTCGGCGATATCGCCCAGGCGCAGCAGGCGGCCGGAGGGGCCGCGTATGGGCATCTCGCGCAGCGCCTGCACGGAGCCGAACGCGCCGCTCACGCGCACGGGCACGACATCAAGCGCGCTGTGAATGCTGCCGGCGGAAACCACGGCGTTTTGCTGCCCCAGCTGGGCCAGCACGGCGCTCATGTTCAGCCCCAGCTGGGCCAGGCGCTTTTGCGAAATCTCGATGTAAATCTTCTCGTCCTGCGCGCCGAAAAGCTCCACCTTGGCCACGTCCCTGACGCGCAAAAGCTGGCTGCGCACGTCGTCGGCGATGGTTTTGAGCTCGGCATCGGAAAAGCCCCCGCCGGACTGAAGGGCGTAGATCACGCCATACACATCGCCGAATTCGTCGTTGAAAAACGGCCCCACCACGCCCTGCGGCAAGCTGGCGCGCATGTCGGCGATTTTTTTGCGCACGGCATACCAGGCATCGGGCACGTCCCTGGGCAGGGAGGAGTCCTTGAGCTGGAAAGTGACGGTGGTTTCGCCCGGCTTGGAGTAGCTGATGATGCGATCGGCGTGCGGCACTTCCTGCAAGGTGCGCTCGATCTTGTCAGTCACCTGCTCGGAAATTTCCCGCGCCGTGGCGCCGGGCCAGAAGGCGCGCACCACCATCGCGCGGAAAGTGAAAGGCGGGTCTTCGTCCTGCCCCAGCTGGAAATAGGCCGCCGCGCCCAGCGCCATCAGCGCCACCATCAGATAGCGCACCAGCGGCACATGCGCCAGCGCCCAGCGCGAGAGGTTGAAACGCGCCGAAGGCTCGGGGCGGCGCGGGCCGGATTCAGGGCGCGGGGGCTGCATGGGATGGCTCACTGCGGGAAGAAGACGGGGCCAGGGCGGCGGCGGGCGTTTCGGGATGCGCTGCGGGCGGCGCTTCGCTGCGCGCCTCGTTGCGTGGCTGATAGAGGCTCACCTTCTGCCCCTCTTGCAGCACATGCACGCCGCTGGTGACGATTTGCATGCCCGGCTCCAGCCCGGCGCTGATGCGCACCTGCTCGCCCTGCACGCCATCGACCTGCACGCGCTGCGCGCGCACGGCGCTTTGCGCAGGCTCGAACACCCACACGCTGCTGTGGCCATCGGCGGCCTGCCACAAGGCGCTGGTGGGCAGGGCGATGGCGGCCGTTTGCGCCGCCTGCTCCGGCAGCGTGACGTAGGCCGTGGCCCCCAGCGGCGCGCGCGCGGCGGCCTGGCCTTGCAGCGCGGCCTTGACGGCATAGGTGCGCGTGGCCGGATCGGCGCTGGCGGCCACTTCGCGGATGTGCGCGGGCAGCGCCTCATCGCCCGCCCACAGGCGCGCCTGCACGGGCTGGCCGGTCTGCAACTGCTGCGCCAGCCCCTCGGGCACGGCAAAGGCCACGTCGCGCGCGCCATCGCGCGCCAGCCGCACCACGGGAGAGCCGGCGGCCACCACCTGGCCGGCCTCGGCATCCACGCTGGTGATCACGCCATCGGCATCGGCCAGCAGCTGGGTGTAGCCCGTCTGGTTGCCCTGCGCGGCCTGCTGCGCGCGCGCCTGGCGCAAGGCGGACTCGGCAGCCTTGAGCGCGGCGCTGCGGCGGTCCAGCTCGGCGCTGCTGATGAAGCCCTTTTCGCGCAGGGCGCTGTAGCGCCGCCAGTCGGCCGCGGCCAAGTCGCGCTGGGCCAGGGCGGCGGCCACCTGCGCGCTGGCGGCATCGGCGGCCAGGCGGAAGTCGCGCGCATCCAGCCGCGCCAGCAGTTGCCCGGCCTTCACGCGCTGGCCCGGCTCCACGGCGCGCTCGACGATCTTGCCGCCCACGCGAAAGCCCAGGCGCGACTCCACTTCGGCGCGAATTTCGCCCGCGTATTCCGGCCCGGCCGCAGCGGCTGAGGCAGCGCCAATCGTCAGCAGCTTGACGGCGCGCACGGGCGGCTCGGCCGCTGGGGGTTTGTTGCAGGCGGCCAGGGCCAGGGCCGCGCCAAGGCTGGCGGCCAGCAGGGCAGGGCGCGGCCGCAGGAAAAAGATGTGCATGGGGGAAGGGAAAAAGGAGAAAAAGAGGAAAGAAGCCGCGCAGGCAGCCGCGCGGGCGGCGCGCCGCGATCTGCCGGGCCGATCAGGCCGCGCCGCAAAGGCCGGGAATTGTGCAGATTTTTTGCCGCCCGCGCGGGCCGGGCATGCCGGCATGCGAAAGGCTGGAGAAGGAGTAGCAAAATTTGCGTAAAAAAACAGCAAATCGCCCGCAGCGCCCGTGGATATTGCGAAGCGTGCTATCAAAACAGGAAAAATCTGTGGATAACTTGCCTCCATCCGGGTGCTGGGCAAGGCTGGGGCAGCCGGGGCCGGAATATGCGCTTCGCATATGGAATGAATATGTCCGAATATGCCCCTATGCGCGCCGTATGAATATCGAATGAAATCGAATGCGGATTTGCCAGGCATTTGCTGCAATGGAGATTGGCTGGATGCAATTTGAATATCAAAGGCATTTGCAAAATCCCTTTGAAACGCCTGCATCCGGCAGCAAAACCGCCCTGCGGCAAGGGCGCAGGCAGGGGCGCGGACTACAATCGCCCGCCTTTTGCCGCGGACGCCGCGCCAGAGAAAAAACCGACGCCCATTCAAGCCGCGCGCCGGTTTTTTCATGAACGGGCGCAGCGCCTGATATTTGTTCCTTGATTTGCTTTTTTTCCGATGTCATTGCCGACCACGCCGCCCACCGCCACGCCCGCGCAAGTTCCTGGCGCACAGCCTTTGGTCCCCTCATCCAGCGTGCTTTCCCCCGTGCATGAAATCGTGGCCGAGCTCAAGGCCGGGCGCATGGTCATCCTGGTGGACGAGGAAGACCGCGAAAACGAGGGCGACTTGGTGCTGGCGGCCGATTTCGTCACGCCCGAGGCCATCAATTTCATGATCACCCACGCGCGCGGCCTGGTGTGCCTGACCCTCACGCGCGGGCGCTGCGACCAGCTGGGCCTGGCCCCCATGAGCCAGCGCAACGGCACGCGCTACGGCACGGCCTTCACCACCTCCATCGAAGCGGCCGAGGGCGTGAGCACCGGCATTTCCGCCGCCGACCGCGCGCACACCATCAAAACCGCCGTGGCCCGCCACGCCAGGCCGAGCGACATCGTGCAGCCCGGCCACATCTTTCCCATCCAGGCCGTGCAAGGCGGCGTGCTCATGCGCGCCGGCCACACCGAGGCCGGCTGCGATCTGGCGCGCATGGCCGGCTGCACGCCGGCGGCGGTGATCTGCGAAATCATGAACGCCGACGGCACCATGGCCCGCCTGCCCGATTTGCAAATCTTTGCCGCCCAGCACGGGCTGAAGATAGGCGCGATTGCCGACCTGATCGAATACCGCAGCCGCCACGAATCGCTGATCGAGCGCGTGGCTTCGCGCCCCATGCAAACGGCGCACGGCGAGTTCAGCGCCCACGCCTGGCGCGACACGCCCAGCGGCGCGCTGCACCTGGCGCTGGTCAAGGGCCAGTGGCAAGAGGGCGACGAAGTGCCCGTGCGCGTGCACGAGCCGCTATCGACGCTGGACTGGCTGGAGCCGGGCCGCGCCATGCATTCGTGGAGCCTGGACGCCAGCCTGGCCTACATCCAGCAGGCCGGGCGCGGCGTGGCCGTGCTGCTCAACTGCGGCGAAAGCGCCGAGCAGCTTCTGGCCCAGTTCGAGGGCAAGGCCCGCGCCAGCCACGCGCCCGGGCGCGGCCGCATGGACTTGCGCAGCTACGGCGTGGGCGCGCAAATCCTGCGCGAGCTGGGCGTGCAGCGCATGAAGCTGCTGGGCACGCCGCGTCGCCTGCCCAGCATGGCCGGCGGCTTCGGACTGGAAGTGACCGGCTATGTGAATCCGGCCGATTGAGTCCGGGCCGATTCAATGAATTTCCCCCCACACGCACCCACCAGAAACACAGAAAGAACATCACCATGTTGGAAGCCAACCGGGGCCAGGTCCCTCAAGAGTTGAACGGCCAGGGGCTGGCCGTCGGCATCGTGCAGGCCCGCTTCAATGCCCACATCACCGACGCCCTGGCCGCCGCCTGCACGCAGCAATTGCAGGCGCTGGGCGTGAGCGCCGTCAGCCACGTGCAAGTGCCCGGCGCGCTGGAAGTGCCGCTGGCCCTTCAGGCGATGGCCGCCACCGGTCGCTTTCACGCGCTGGTTGCGCTGGGCTGCGTCATCCGCGGCCAGACCTATCACTTCGAGCTGGTGGCCAACGAATCGGGCGCGGGCGTGACCCGCGTTTCGCTCGACAGCGGCCTACCCATTGCCAACGCCATCCTCACCACCGAAAACGAGGCGCAGGCGCTGGCGCGCATTGAAAAAGGGCGTGAAGCGGCCGATGTGGCCGTGGAAATGGCCCGCCTGGTGCAAAGGGTGCGGGCATGAGCGGCGGCGAAGTCTTCATCCCCGGCCTGATGCCCGCGCCCGGCCAGTCGCAAGACGCCGGCGACGAGGCTGCACCCGCTGCCCCCGCCGCCCGCCCGCCCCGCCTGACGGGCGGCACGCGCAAGTCCTCCACCAAATCGGCCCGCGCCCGCGCCCGCGAATTCGCCCTGCAAGGGCTGTATCAATTCATCGTGGGCCGCGGCCAGGCGGCGGAAATCGACACCTTCACGCGCGATCTCTCGGGCTTTCACAAATGCGACTCGGCCCACTACGACGCGCTGCTGCGCGGCTGCATGGATATTCACGCCGATCTGGATGCGCTCATCGCCCCGCGCCTGGACCGCGCCGTGACCGAGCTTTCGCCCATCGAGCACGCCTGCATGTGGATGGGCGCCTACGAATTCATGCGCTGCCCCGACGTGCCCTGGCGCGTCGTGCTCAATGAATACATCGAACTGGCCAAGGACTTCGGCGGCACCGACGGCCACAAATACGTCAACGGCGTGCTCAACGCCCTGGCGCAGGACTTGCGCGCGCCGGAAGTGCAGGCCGACCGCAAGCGCCGCCCGTGAAGCGCCGTCCGTAAAGCGCGGCCCGGCTGCCTGCCGGGCGGCCCCCGCCGCAAGCCCTGACCCGATGCCCGCTCCCATGCCCTCTTCCCACACCAGCGCCCCCCGTCTGTCGATGCGCGCCGAGCGCGTGCAGCCCTTTTACGTGATGGAAATGGCCAAGGCCGCCGCCGCCCTGGCGCAGCAAGGCGGCGCGCCCATGATTTACCTGAACATAGGCGAGCCCGACTTCGTCGCCCCCCCGCTGGTGCAGGAAGCGGCGCAGCGCGCCCTGCGCGAAGGCCGCAGCCAATACACCCCCGCCTGCGGCCTGCCCGAGCTGCGCGAGCGCATCAGCCAGTGGTATGCCAGCCGCTTCGGCCTGAACATTCCTGCCGCGCGCATCGTCGTCACCGCAGGCGCATCGGCCGCGCTGCAACTGGCCTGCCTGGCCCTCATCAACGCGGGCGACGAAGTGCTCATGCCCGATCCGTGCTACCCCTGCAACCGCCAGTTCGTCAGCATGGCCGATGGCCGCCCCGTGCTGCTGCCGGCCGGCGCGGCGCAGCGCTTTCAGCTTGACGCCGCCCAGGTGACCGCCGCCTGGGGCGCGAAAACGCGCGGCGTGCTGCTGGCCTCGCCCTCCAACCCCACCGGCACATCCATTCACCCGCAGGCGCTGCGCGACATCCACGCCGCCGTGCAGGCGCGCGGGGGCTTCACCCTGATCGACGAAATCTATCTGGGCCTCAGCCACGAAGCCGAATACGGCCGCAGCGCCCTGGCGCTGGATGAAAACATCATCAGCATCAACAGCTTCAGCAAATATTTCTGCATGACCGGCTGGCGGCTGGGCTGGCTGGTGCTGCCCCAGGCGCTGACAGGCGCTGTGGAGCAAATGGCCCAGCACCTGTTCATCTGCCCCAGCGCCATCGCCCAGCACGCCGCGCTGGCCTGCTTCGAGTCGGCCAGCCTGGCCGAATACGAAAGCCGCCGCGCCAGCTTCAGGGAAAGGCGCGACGCCTTCGTGCCGCGCCTGGCCGCGCTGGGCCTGCAAGTGCCCGTCATGCCCGACGGCGCTTTCTACGCCTGGGCTGATTGCGCCGAAGCCGCCCGCCGCCTGGGCGGCGAAGGCATGAACAGCTGGGACTTCGCCTTCGCCCTGATGGAGCGCGCGCGCCTGGCCGTCACGCCCGGGCGCGATTTCGGCGCCAACGGCACGGCCCGCTGCGTGCGTTTTTCCACCGCCAACGCCCTGCCGCAGTTGCAGGAAGCCGTGGCCCGCATGAAAGCGCTGCTCGCATGACCGCCCCCGCCAGCTTCATCTACGCCGCCCGCATTTACTGGGAAGACACCGATGCGGGCGGTATCGTCTATTACGCCAACTACCTGCGCTTTTTCGAGCGCGCCCGCACCGAATGGCTGCGCGCGCGCGGCCTGGGCCAGCGCAGTCTGAGCGAGCAGCAAGGCGGCATGTTCGTCGTCAGCCGCGCCAGCGTGAACTACCTGCATCCGGCGCGGCTGGATGACCGCGTCGCCGTCACCGCCACGCTGGAGCAGGCGGGCGCGGCCTCGCTGCTCATTGGCCAGCAAATCTGGCTGCAAGGCGGGCAAACCGATGCGCCTGATGCGCCCGAAGCAGCCCGCGCGGGCCGCCTGCTCGTCACCGGCCAGTTCCGCCTGGCCTGGGTCAGCGCCGAAGGCATGCGGCCCGAACGCATTCCGCCCCTTCTGCTTGAGCGCCTGCGCGGCTGAAGGCTCCGTTTTCACCACACAGCCAAACCAACCATGAACCAGGAACTCTCCATCTTCCAGCTCATCTTGCACGCCAGCTTCGTCGTGCAGGCCGTCATGCTGCTGCTGCTGCTGGTCTCCGTGGCCAGCTGGGCCGCCATCATCCGCAAAGCCTCCGCGCTGCGCGCCATTCAGCGGCAAAACAGCCAGTTCGAGAGCGATTTCTGGTCGGGCGCCAGCCTGAACGACTTGTACGACAACGCCAGCCGCAACGCCGGCCAGATCGGCCCGCTGGAGCGCATCTTCGCCTGCGGCATGCGCGAGTATCAAAAGCTGCGCGAGCGCCGCATCGCCGATCCCGGCACGCTTTTGGACGGCGCGCGCCGCGCCATGCGCGCCAGCTTCCAGCGCGAGATGGACGCCGCCGAAACGCACCTGTCGCTGCTGGCCTCCGCAGGCTCGGTCAGCCCTTACGTGGGCCTGTTCGGCACCGTCTGGGGCATCATGCACGCCTTCACCGGCCTGGCCGGCTTGCAGCAAGTCACCCTTGCCACCGTCGCCCCCGGCATTGCCGAGGCGCTCGTGGCCACGGCGCTGGGCCTGTTCACCGCCATTCCCGCCGTGCTGGCCTACAACCGCTTTGCGCGCGACATCGACCGCCTCGCCACCCGGCAGGAAACCTTCATCGAAGAATTCACCAACATCCTCCAGCGCAACCTCGGCGCTCCGGCGCCTGCTTCCCCAGCCGCCGCGCGCATCTGACGCCCGCCCCAAGGAGAAACGCCCATGCCCGCCGTCGCCTCCCGTGGCCGTGGCCGCCGCTCCGTCAATGAAATCAACATGGTTCCCTTCATTGACGTGATGCTGGTGCTGCTCATCATCTTCATGGTCACCGCCACCGTCATCACCCCCGGCGCCATCAACGTGCCCAGCGCCGGCAAATCCGCCCGCCCGCCCGACAACTACCTCATCGTCGCCATCGACGACAAAGGCGGCTACAGCCACAACCAGGGCCGCAGCGAAGGCCGCGACAGCGCCCTGCAGGCCGTCGCCAGCGAAGCCGCCCTCGTCGCCGGCGTGCAGCAAGCCCTGGCCCAGCAGCCCGACCTGCCCGTGCTGCTGGCCGCCGACAAAAACCTGCCCTACCAGCAAGTCATGAGCCTCATGGGCCGCCTGCGCGAAGCCGGCGTGCAGCGCGTGGCCCTGTCCGTCCAATAAGCCCCGCCCCCGCCCATGCCCCAGGCCGACGCCCCCGCCGCCGCACCCCGCCCCGCGCAGGCCACAGCCCCTGCGCGCATTGATTTCACCCCCCCGTCCGACCCCGGCCTGCGCCCCCTGCTGCCTTGGGCCCTGGGCGCGCACCTCATCCTCTTTCTCGCCCTGGCCCTGCTCAGCATGAACTGGCGCCGCCAGACCCTGCAAAGCGACGCCGTCGAAGCCGAACTCTGGGCCGCCACCGTCCAGCAAGCCGCCCCCCAGGCCGCCGCCAGCGCCCCGCCCCCGCCCGCCCCCAAACCCCGGCCCGAGCCAAAACCCGAGCCAAAACCCGAGCCAAAACCCGAGCCAAAACCCGAGC
>JBQNAO010000033.1:0-24006 GCA_052170415.1 Ottowia sp.
TTGCCGCCGGAACAGTCTTGAGCGCCGTGCTGCTGGGCGCGCTCAAGAAACCCGCGCGGGCCTGATGGGGGACGCGCGCGGCGCTCTTTTTGCAGGAGCAAATTCAGACCCCCAGGAAAACGCCTCCATCGCACGGTTTCAGGGACTTTACTGCTATCAAAGCAGGAGCGAAAAAGCCTGAAAAAAGCCCGGTCTGGCCGGGCTTTTTGTCGTTTGTGAAAGGGCAAGCCGCTTGTCAGGCTTTGCGCCGGCGCAGCTTCAGCCCCGCCAGTCCTGCCAGGGCCAGCGCGCCCAAAGTCAGCGTCAGCGGGTGATTGGCCGGAACGGCGTGGGAGGAGGAGGCCGCCATGCAGGTGGCCGTGAGCGTGTATTTGGCGATGAAGCCCGTGAGCCAGGGAGAGCTGAAGTCGTAGCTCCCGCTGTCATCCCGGGTGCGGGCCAAGATGTAATTGACGCCGTGCCGCCAGTGATTCATGGGCGTTGTGCCTGCGGCAAAAGTTTTCGTGTCGGGAGAGCCTGAATGCAGTGACAGGCTGGTCTGGGACGCGCCGTCTTCATGCAACGCTAGGGGGCTGCCGTTGATCACGCCGGTTGATTTGTAGGAGTTATCCGTTGCGGCGAGGATCTGCATGCTCAGGGTGCCCAGGTTCACCCGGGGGTCCACCGTGATGGCGGGCGAGAGGTAGCTGAAATCAACCGGCCCGGAAGTGCCGGCAAGCGGCATGGGCGCCAGCCATTGGGCGCCGCCCAGCGCAGCTGTGCTCTGGATGGATTGCCACCAGGAGTGGCAGGCCGGCGTGCCAGAGCAGTCGCTGGCATGAGGGGTTTTCCAGCCGGCGTTGGTGATGTCAGGCGACGGCGTGTTGCTGTAAAAAAATTTCCAGCCCGGGCCGGTTTTGACTTCCAGCGTGGCCGTGCCGCCAGCGGGCACGCCCACGCAAGAAAGGCTTTGGGCGTGCGCTGCCGTGATGCCAGCCAGCAGCAGCGCTGCTAGCGGCCAGCGCGATGTGCGTTTTTCATGAAGTTCCCTTTTGAATCAAAAAAATACAGCGGCCGGATTGTGACCTGATTTGGTGCAGCGGCGAACCGTGCGCCAGACGCCCCGAAAGCGCCGGGCAAAGCGGCCATTCCGCTCCTGATTTGATAGCGACAAAGCCTGTAAAACCGTGCGATGGAGGCGTATTCGGGGTCTTGAACTGACACCCGGAAAAAGAGCAAACCGCCCTTGGCCCGCGCCCGGCTTGCGCTTTTGCGCCGGGGGCGCAACGCTAGGATTGGCGCAATGAAGTCTTCCGCCGCCTCATGGGTTGAAGTGGTTCGGCTGCGGACGCTGCCTGCATCCATTGCGCCTGTTTTGCTGGGAGCGGGCATTGCTTTTGCGCTGGGCGCGGCTTCGTGGACTCGTGCGCTACTGGCTGCTGGCGTGGCGCTGGCTTTGCAAACGGGCCGCAATTTGGCCAATGACTATTCCGATGGCTTGCGCGGCGTAGACGACGTGCGCTGCGGCCCGCCAAGGCTGACGGCTTCGGGCGCTGTTGCGCCCGCTGCGGTGATGGCGCTGGCCAGCTTTGCCGTGGCCGTGGCGCTGGGGCTGGCGCTGCTGGGCACGCTCATCACCGGCTTGCTCATGTATTACGTGCTGGGCCAGCCCGTGGCCGCCGCGCTGGCCGCCCTGACCGACTGGCTAAGAGGCATGCAAACCGGCAGCGCCATCGTGCTGGGCCTGCTGCTGGGCGGGATGATGGCCATCGACATGGGCGGCCCCATCAACAAGGCGGCCTACACCTTCGCCACCGGGCTGATCGCCAGCCAGGTCTATGCGCCCATGGCCGCCGTCATGGCCGGCAGCATGACGCCGCCGCTGGCCATCGCGCTGGCCGCCTTCGTGTTCAAAAACCGCTTCACCGCCGAAGAGCGCAACGGCGCCAAGGCCGCCGGCGTGATGGGCCTGGCCTTCATCACCGAAGGGGCCATCCCCTTTGCCGCGCAAGACCCGCTGCGCGTCATCCCCGCGCTGGCCGCAGGCTCGGCCCTCACCGGCGCGGTTTCCATGCTCGCAGGGTGCGAATTGCGCGTGCCCCACGGCGGCGCCTTCGTGCTGCCCATCCCCAATGCCGTCACCCATCTGGGCATGTACCTCATCGCCGCCGGCGCCCTGCTCAGCGCCATCCTGCTGGGGCTGCTGAAGAAAAAAGTGGCCTGAAAAACCACCCCAACGGCCCCCAAAAAGCCCCGCCTGCTCCAAGCAGGACGGGGCTTTTTCATGGGCGGCAGACGCGCCCGATTGGAATCAAGAACGCCTTTTGCAAACACACCCCTGTCAAAAATATTTATTTTTCAATATCAATTACTTCAATTTTTGCGCCAACCAGGGTTTGAAATTCAGTTTGAGGCGCACCGATTGGTCACTAGCCCTTGATAGCGACTCTCTCTTTTATCGGAATTTGTTGACCAGCCTTCCTTAAAAAAACGGGTTTTGACATTTACACGGACATTCGTTTCATAAGTATTGATTTCGACTGACGGAATTGGCATCCCCGCTTACTTGCCTGGATTGATTGAGTCGGTCATTTCAAATCTGGTTTTTACTTGTTTTCTGCAAAACCGTATTTTTCATATTCCAGGGCCAAACAATCATAAAAAAACCCCGCCCTTTTTCAAAGGCGGGGGTTTTTGTGGGGCGGCAAGGGTTTCAGCTAGTGAACTGGAATTCGCCCGGGGCCTTGATGGGGTCTACGCTGACGCGGATGACCGATTTGGGGCCGAAGCGCCCTTGCAGCAGCGCCTTGGAGAGCGGGTTTTCAATGCGCTGCTGAATGGCACGCTTGAGCGGGCGCGCGCCGAATACCGGGTCGAAGCCGACCTTGGCCAGCTCGGCCAGGGCCTGATCGCTGACGTCGAGCGAGAGGTCGAGTTTTTCCAGCCGTTTTTGCAGGGTGGCCAGCTGAATCCTGGCGATCTGGCCGATGTGCGCGGCGTCCAGCCCGTGGAAGACCACGGTTTCGTCGATGCGGTTGAGGAACTCGGGGCGGAAGTGGTTTTTCAGCTCTTCCCACACGGCGTCTTTCACGTCGTCATAGGGCTTGCCGGCCATGTCCTGAATGCGGTGCGAGCCGATGTTGCTGGTCATGATGACGACGGTGTTCTTGAAGTCCACCGTGCGGCCCTGGCCGTCGGTGAGGCGTCCGTCGTCAAGCACTTGCAGCAGCACGTTGAACACGTCCGGGTGGGCTTTTTCCACTTCGTCGAGCAGCACCACGCTGTAGGGCTTGCGGCGCACGGCTTCGGTGAGGTAGCCGCCTTCGTCGTAGCCCACGTAGCCGGGGGGCGCGCCAATGAGCCGGGCCACGGAGTGTTTTTCCATGAACTCGCTCATGTCGATGCGGATGAGGTGCTCTTCGCTGTCGAACAAGAAGCCCGCCAGCGCCTTGCACAGCTCGGTTTTGCCCACGCCGGTGGGGCCGAGGAACAAAAAGCTGCCCAGCGGCCGGTTCGGGTCGGACAGGCCCGAGCGCGAGCGCCGGATGGCGTCGGCCACGGCGTTGACCGCCTCGTTTTGC
Organism: Ottowia sp.; assembly: GCA_052170415.1. Classification (GTDB taxonomy): domain Bacteria; phylum Pseudomonadota; class Gammaproteobacteria; order Burkholderiales; family Burkholderiaceae_C; genus Ottowia. The sequence continues at coordinate 3,561 of JBQNAO010000033.1, forward strand.
CCCACCACGCGCTGGTGCAGCGCGTCTTCCATGTGCAGCAGTTTTTCGCGCTCGCCCTGCATCATCTTGCTCACCGGGATGCCGGTGGCGCGGCTGACGACTTCGGCAATTTCCTCCGCGCCCACTTGCGTGCGCAGCAGTTTGGGGGCGGCTTTTTCGTGCGCGCCTTCGCTGGCCTGGGCTTCTTTCAGGCGTTTTTCGAGCACGGGCAGTTGCCCGTATTGCAGCTCGGCCACCTTGTTGAAGTCGCCCTTGCGGGTGAATTCGTCGATCTGGAATTTGAGCTGGTCAATTTCCTTGCGCAGTTGCTCGCTGCCCTGGGCGCTGGCTTTTTCGGCCTTCCAGATTTCTTCCAGATCGGCGTATTCCTTTTGCAGCTTGCTCAAGTCGTCTTCGATGAGTTGCAGGCGTTTTTTGGAAGCCTCGTCGGTTTCCTTTTTCATGGCCTCGCGCTCGATCTTGAGCTGGATGATGCGGCGGTCGAGCTTGTCCATCGCCTCGGGCTTGGAGTCGATTTCGATCTTGATCTTGGCCGCCGCCTCGTCGATCAGGTCGATGGCCTTGTCGGGCAGAAAACGGTCGGTGATGTAGCGCGCGCTCAGCTCGGCGGCGGCGACGATGGCCGGGTCGGTGATGTCCACGCCGTGGTGCACTTCGTATTTCTCCTGCAGGCCGCGCAGGATGGCGATGGTGGCTTCCACGGTGGGTTCATCAACCAGCACTTTCTGAAAGCGCCGCTCCAGCGCCGCGTCTTTTTCGATGTATTTGCGGTATTCGTCCAGCGTCGTCGCGCCTATGCAGTGCAGCTCGCCGCGCGAGAGGGCGGGCTTGAGCATGTTGCCCGCATCCATCGCGCCTTCGGCCTTGCCCGCGCCGACCATGGTGTGAATTTCGTCGATGAACAAGATGATGCGGCCCTCGTCCTGCGCCACTTCCTTCAGCACGGCCTTGAGGCGCTCTTCAAATTCGCCCCGGTATTTGGCCCCGGCCAGCAGGCCCGCCATGTCCAGCACCAGCACGCGCTTGTCGCGCAGGGTGTCGGGCACTTCGCCGGCGACGATGCGCTGCGCCAGCCCCTCGACGATGGCCGTCTTGCCCACGCCCGGCTCGCCGATGAGCACGGGGTTGTTCTTGCTGCGCCGCTGCAGCACCTGGATGGCGCGGCGGATTTCGTCATCGCGCCCGATCACCGGATCGAGCTTGCCCTGCGCGGCGCGCTCGGTCAGATCGAGCGTGTATTTCTTCAGCGCCTCGCGCTGGCCCTCGGCATCGGCGCTGTCCACGCCCTGGCCGCCGCGCACGGCGTCCACGGCCGCTTCCAGGCTTTTGCGCATCAGGCCGGCTTCCCGGGCGATGCGGGCGGCCTCGCCCTTGGCGTCGGCCAGCGCCAGCAAAAACAGCTCGCTGGCGATGAACTGGTCGCCGCGCTTGAGGGCTTCTTTTTCCGTGGCTTGCAGCAGCTTGATGAGGTCAGGGCCGGGCTGCACCTGATCCTGCCCCTGCACCTGGGGCAGGCGGGTGATGGCCGCGTCCAGCTCCTGCGCCAGCTTTTGCGTGTTCACGCCGGCGCGCTGCAAGAGCGAGCGCGGGCCGCCTTCTTGCGCCAGCATGGCCGCCAGCAGATGCTCGGGCTGGATGTAGGCGTTGTCATGAGCCAGCGCCAGGCTTTGGGCTTCGCCCAGGGCTTCCTGAAATTTGGTGGTGAATTTGTCGATTCGCATGGTGGTTGTATCTCCTGTTGCTGATGCACATGTGCCCGGCGGGGCGGAAATCAAGACTGCTTTTGGCGCCGCCCGATTTGTCTCGAACGAAGGGTTGAATTGATTAAAAAAACGGCATATCGGTCGCAGCGCCCGTAAATACTGCGATCACAGCTACAAAATCAGGAGCAAATTGTGGATAACTTTGCTTTCCCTGCCCTGCTATGCGCGGGTCTGAAAGAGCGCTGCGCCTGCGCCCGGGCGAAAAAAAACCCGCCGGTTGGGGCGGGTTGGATTTCAGGGTGTGGGCATGCGCCGCTTTCAGCCTGCCTTGCGGGCGGCGTCGGCCTTGCGCAAGATGGTGTAGAGCTCGTCCTTGATGTGCAGTTTTTGTTTTTTCAGGGTTTCAATGGTTTCGTGGGCGGCCCTTTCTTCGCCACTTTCCATGCGCTTGATCTGGTGATCCAGGTCGTTGTGCTGCTCAAACAGGCGGGTGAAGTGCGCATCGCTGCCTTTGAGCGTGTGAATCAGGTCGCGGTACTCAGGGAACATGGACTTTCCTTTCTTTTGGGGTTGGTTTGCGGGGCAATTCTAGGTCTTGCGCCCCGGCGCAAAAAACAGGTCGGGCGCGCCGCGCCTTCAGGCATCCAGGGCCACGCAATCGGCAAAGTAGCGGGTGTTGCCCTGCTCGTCTTGCTGCTCGACCAGGCCGTGGATGTCGGTTTCAAAGCCGGGGCACTCCAGCGCGAATTCGCGGGCGAATTTGAGGTAGTCCACGATTTTCTTGTTGAACACCTCGCCCGGGATGAGCAGCGGTATGCCGGGCGGATAGGGCGTGACCAGCCCGACGGTCACGCGCCCTTGCAGGTGGTCGATTTCCACGCGCTCGGTGCGGCGCTGGGCGATGCAGGCGTAGGCATCGGCCGGCTTCATGGCGGGGGTGAGGTCGCTCAGATACATCTCGGTGGTCAGCCGGGCGATGTCGTATTTGGCGTAGAGCTGGTGCACGTGCTGGCACAAGTCGCGCAGGCCCATGCGCTCGTAGCGGCGGTGTTGCGCGCAAAACTCGGGCATCACGCGCCAGAGGGCGTGGTTGCGGTCGTAGTCCACTTTGAACTGCTGCAAGGCGGCCAGCAGCGTGTTCCAGCGGCCTTTGGTGATGCCGATGGTGAACATGACAAAAAAGCTGTAGAGGCCCGTTTTTTCCACCACCACGCCGTGCTCGGCCAGGTATTTGCTGACGATGCTGGCGGGTATGCCGGTGTCGCCAAACTTGCCATCCAGCCCCAGGCCGGGGGTGATGATGGTGGTTTTGATGGGGTCGAGCATGTTGAAGCCCGGCGCCAGCTGGCCGAAGCCGTGCCAGCTTTCCTGCCCGCTTTTTTTGCCGCCCTTTTCCCTGCTCTTTTTGGCGGCTCCGTCCTGAATGATCCAGTCATCGGCGCGGCCCACGCCTTCAGCGGCAAGCTGCTGCGGCCCCCACACGGTGAACCACCAGTCGCCCTCGCCAAAGTCGGCGGCCACCTTGCGCATGGCGCGGCGAAAGTCCATTGCCTCCAGCAGGCTTTCTTCGACCATCGCGCGGCCGCCGGGCGGCTCCATCATGGCGGCGGCCACGTCGCAGCTGGCGATGATGCTGTACTGCGGGCTGGTGGAGGTGTGCATCAGATACGCCTCGTTGAAAAGGAAGCGGTCCAGCGGCACGGTTTGCGAGTCTTGCACCAGCACCTGGCTGGCCTGGCTGATGCCCGCCAGCAGCTTGTGAATGGACTGGGTGGCGTACACCAGCGATTTTTTCGGGCGCGGCCTTTTCTTGCCCATGGCGTGATACGCGCCGTAGAAGGGGTGAAAGGCCGCGTGCGGCAGCCAGGCTTCGTCGAAATGCAGGTTGTCGATGTAGCCGTCCAGCAGCTGCTTGATGGTTTCGGTGTTGTAGAGGATGCCGTCGTAGGTGGACTGCGTGAGCGAAAGAATGCGCGGGCGCACCGCTTCGGCGTCCACATGCCGCAGCAGCGGATTGGCGCGAATCTTGGCCTGGATGGCCTGCGGCTCGAACGCCTCGCGCGCAATGGGGCCGATGATTCCGTAATGGTTGCGCGTGGGCCTGAGAAACACCGGCACCGCCCCCGTCATGATGATGGCGTGCAGGATGCTTTTGTGGCAGTTGCGGTCCACCACCACCACATCGCCCGGCGCCACGGCGTGATGCCACACGATTTTGTTGCTGGTGGAGGTGCCGTTGGTGGTGAAAAAGCAGTGGTCGGCATTGAAGATGCGCGCCGCGTTGCGCTCGCTCTCGCCAATGGCGCCGTCGTGATCCAGCAGCTGGCCCAGCTCTTCCACGGCGTTGCACACATCGGCGCGCAGCATGTTCTCGCCGTAAAACTGGTGATACATCTGCCCGATGGGGCTTTTCAAGAACGCCACGCCGCCCGAGTGGCCGGGGCAGTGCCACGAATAAGAGCCGTCTTCCGCGTAATCGAGCAGCGCCTTGAAAAACGGCGGCTGTATGCCTTCGAGATAGCTTTTGGCTTCGCGCAGGATGTGCCGCGCCACGAATTCGGGCGTGTCCTCGAACATGTGAATGAAGCCGTGCAGCTCGCGCAAAACATCGTTGGGCAAATGCTGGCTGGTTTTCGTCTCGCCATGCAGATAAATGGGCACATCGGGGTTCTTGCGCCGCACCTGCTGGATGAAATTGCGCAAATTCAGCACCGCAGGCGCCAGGTCATTGCCCTCGCTCAAGCTGAACTCGTCATCGTCAATCGACAGGATGAAGGCGCTGGCGCGGCTTTGCTGCTGCGCAAACTGGGCCAGATCGCCATAGCTGGTCACGCCGATGACCTCGAAACCCTCATCCTCGATGGCCTTGGACAGCGCCCGTATGCCCAGACCCGAGGTGTTGTCCTGCCGGTAGTCCTCATCAATGATGACGATGGGAAAGTGAAATTTCATGGGCGCAGCTCCCGGGCGCAAAGTTCAGGATACAAAAAAGGCGCTACCTTGCACGGGCAGCGCCGCCGTTGAAAAAGAGGGCAAGTTTAAGGAATCCGCCCCGCCGTGCCCGCGTCGGGAAACGCGCCAAAAAAACATGTCCGGCCTATCAAAAACCGCCCCCCAACCCTGAAAATCGACCCAGCTTTTTTCACAACCCGAAACGCCCAAAAGGAGAAACGGCATATGACTGATGCAAACCTGTGGTGGATCGCCTGCGGCGCGCTGGCCGTGCTGGAAATCGCCACGCTCACCTTCTATCTGCTCATGCTCGCGCTGGGCGCTGCCGCCGGCGCGCTGACCGCCCATCTGGGCCTGGGCATCGCCGCGCAAATGGCCACCGCCGCCACCGTCAGCGCCCTGGCCGTGTGGGCCTGCCACCGCTGGCACAAAAGCCGCCCCGGCTCCGTGCCCGCCAGCGCCAACCCGGACGTGAACCTGGACGTAGGCGCCACCGTCCAGGTGCAGAAGTGGCACACCGATGGCACCTCCCAGGTGCGCTACCGGGGCACCATCTGGACCGCCGTGGGCCGCCCCGGCCTGCCCCTGCAAAGCGGCCCGCACCGCGTGGCCGAAATCATCGGCAGCCGGCTGCTGCTGGAACCCATCTGAAGCGCCGCCACCCCGGTTTTCCCGTTTTTTTCATCCCTAGCAAGACCCCCATCATGGAAATCTTTTTCATCGTCGTCGCCGTCATCGTCATCGCCGTGGCCAAGTTCACGATCAAGATCGTGCCCCAACAAAACGCCTGGATCGTCGAGCGCCTGGGCAAATACAACAACACCCTCTCGCCCGGCTTCAACACCATCATCCCCTTCATCGACCGCGTGGCCTACAAGCACAGCCTCAAGGAAATCCCGCTGGACGTGCCCAGCCAGGTCTGCATCACGCGCGACAACACGCAGCTGCAGGTGGACGGCATCCTCTACTTCCAGGTGACCGACCCCATGCGCGCCAGCTACGGCTCCAGCAACTACGTCATGGCCATCTCGCAACTGGCGCAAACCACGCTGCGCAGCGTGATCGGCCGGCTGGAGCTGGACAAAACCTTCGAGGAGCGCGACATGATCAACGCCAAGGTGGTTGAAGCCGTTGATGAGGCGGCGCTCAACTGGGGCGTGAAAGTGCTGCGCTACGAAATCAAGGACCTGACGCCGCCCAACGAAATCCTGCGCGCCATGCAGGCGCAAATCACCGCCGAGCGCGAAAAACGCGCCGTCATCGCCACATCCGAAGGCAAGCGCCAGGAGCAAATCAACCTGGCCGAAGGTCAGAAGCAGGCCGCCATCGCCAAATCCGAAGGCGAGAAGCAGTCCCAAATCAACAATGCACAGGGTGAAGCCGCCGCCATCACCGAAGTGGCCACCGCCACCGCCGAAGCCATCATGCGAGTGGCCGAAGCCATCCGCCAACCCGGCGGGCAGGAAGCCGTGCAACTGAAAGTGGCCGAAAAAGCCGTGGACGCCTACAGCCGCGTCGCCTTCGACTCCAACACCACCCTCATCGTGCCCAGCAACATGACCGAAATCTCGGCCCTCATCGGCTCGGCCATGAAAATGGTGCAAACCACCCAGCGCAGCAGCTGAAAACCAGCTTTTCACCCCGCGCTAGGCTACAATGCGCGGTTTCCACGGAGAGATGGATGAGTGGTTTAAGTCGCACGCCTGGAAAGCGTGTGTGGGTGAATAGCCCACCGCGGGTTCGAATCCCGCTCTCTCCGCCAGGACACCCAAAAAGCCCTTCAATTCCTGCGATTGAAGGGCTTTTTTCTTGGCCTCGTGCAGCGCATCCATTGGCAGCCAAAGCGCCCCACCCCGCCCGCAGGCTGCCCGATCAGGTAATCCATCTGATCGGGCGTCGGACTGCTCACCCCCGCGCGGCCTGCGCCTGATCGGCAAGCAAACCACCCCAAGCCTCCACTCACATTTGGCAACAAGATTTTGATTACCAAATAGGCAAAAGGCCCGCAGCGACCGTCAATGCTGCGTAGTGCGCTATCAAATCAGGAGAAAACTGTGGATAACTTCAGCGTGTAGGCATGAAAAACGGGCCGTGCAGGCCCGTTTTTTCAGATGGCTAGCGTGGCTTTAGTGAGCCGATGCCCTGGCCGCGCCCAGGCCGGTTTCCGAGCGCACTTGCTGCGCGGCGAAGGCGGCTTTTTCCTGTTCCGCGCCGGGGCTGCGGTCGAGCAGGGAAAAGAGCCAGACGCCGATAAAGCCTATGGTCATGGAAAACAGCGCGGGCGAGGTGTAGGGAAACAGCGCCGATCCCCTGGGGTTGCCCAGCGTGGCTTCCCACACCGAGGGCGAGATGACGGTCAGGATGACCGACGAGGCCAGTCCCAGAAAGCCGCCGATCACCGCCCCGCGCGTGGTGCAGCCTTTCCACAGCACGGAAAGCAGCAGCACCGGGAAGTTGGCCGAGGCGGCAATGGCAAAGGCCAGCGAGACCATGAAGGCGATGTTCTGCTTCTCAAACAGGATGCCCAGCAGCACGGCGATCACGCCCAGGGCGGCGGTGGTGATGCGCGAGACGCGCAGCTCGGAGGCCGAATCGGCCCGCCCGCCCTTGAAGACGGTGGCGTAAAGGTCGTGCGAGACGGCCGATGCGCCCGAGAGCGTCAGTCCGGCCACCACGGCCAGGATGGTGGCGAAGGCCACGGCCGAGATGAAGCCAAAAAAGACGTTGCCGCCCACGCTTTTTGCCACCAGCACGGCGGCCATGTTGGAAGTGCCCGCGCCGCCGTGGATGACGCCGGTGGCGGTATCGGCGAACTCGGGGTTGGTGAGCACCAGGGTGATCGCGCCAAAGCCGATGATGAAGATGAGCACGTAGAAGTAGCCGATCCAGGTAGTGGCCCAGAAGACGGATTTGCGCGCTTCCTTGGCGTTGGGCACGGTGAAAAAGCGCATGAGGATGTGCGGCAGCCCCAGGGTGCCAAACATGAGGGCCATGCCGAAGCTGATGGCCGAGACGGGGTCTTTGATGAAGCCGCCCGGCCCCATGATGGCCAGCCCTGCGCGGGCGGCTTCTTCGGGCGTTTTGCCGCTGTTGGCGGCGATGTCGCTGCGCACGCGCACGCCGTCGGCAAACAGCGCTTCCAGGCTGAAGCCGTACTTGAGCATGACCATGAAGCCCATGAAGCTCACGCCCGACAGCAGCAGCACGGCCTTGATGATTTGCACCCAGGTGGTGGCCGTCATGCCGCCAAAAAGCACGTAAACCATCATCAAGATGCCCACCAGCGCCACGGCCATCCAGTATTCAAGCCCGAACAGCAGCTTGATCAAATGTCCCGCGCCAACCATTTGCACGATCAGATAAAAGGCCACGACAACCAGCGTGCTGCTGGCCGCAAATAGGCGCAGCGGCCCTTGCTGGAAGCGATAGCCGGCCACGTCGGCAAAGGTAAAGCGCCCCAGATTGCGCAGGCGCTCGGCCAGCAAGAAGGTGAGGATGGGCCAGCCCACCAAAAATCCGATGGAGTAGATCAGCCCGTCATACCCATTGGCCATGACGGCGGCGGATATGCCCAGAAAAGACGCGGCGGACATGTAGTCGCCCGCAATCGCCAGGCCATTCTGAAAGCCGCTGATGCCGCCGCCGGCCGTATAGAAATCAGCCGCCGATTTGGTGCGCCCGGCCGCCCATTTGGTGATGCCCAGCGTGGCAAGCACGAAAACGGCAAACATGACGATGGCCGTCCAGTTGGTGCTTTGCCGGGCGGCTTCTCCCACATCGCCGCCTGCGGCGCAGGCCGCGCCCCAAGCTGTGAGGGCGAAGGTGCAAATCAGGGTTTGAGCAAAGCGTTTCATTGCGTGGCCTCCTCGATGATTTCCTGCGTCATGCGGTCGAACTCGCCATTGGCGCGGCGCACGTAAAGGCCGGTGATCACCACCGAAAAAACAATGATGGCCATGCCTATGGGCACGCCGATGGTGGTCACGCCCGTGCTGCTCATGGGGCGGGCCAGAAATTCCTTGTCGAAAGCGATGAGGGCGATGTAGCCGTAATACACCGCCAGCATCAGGATGCTCAGCGTCCAGCCGAAGCGGCTGCGCGCGCTTTTGAGCTTTTGGTATTTGGCGCTGCGCTGAATGCGCTCGGCCACCAGGTCAGGCGTTGCGGTCATGGTTTGTCTCCTTTATTGAAATGCGGCCCGGACATGACGCCCCGGGCCGGATTTCATTGTGGGCAGCCGCAGGCTTTTTGAAACCCGAACAAATACCGAGCGGGTTTGCCCCTAACCCACCCCGGACGGCAAAAGTTATCCACAATTTGCTTTGTTTTTGATAGCACACATCGCAGTATCCACGGGCGCTGCGCGAGGTTTGCCTGTTTTTTCATCAAATCAGGCTGCCCCCAGCCCGGGCGGCGCTGCCAGCCCGGCCGGCCGTGGCCGCGCCCGCCCGAATCCGCCCCCGGCCCCTGCGCAAAGCCCCCTTCGCAGTCGCTAGACTGCGCAGCAGCATTGCCCCCAATTCAGGAGAAAAACGCCGTGTCCAACGCCGCCGCCCCGGCCCACGCCACCCTCATTCAGCCCCAGCTCATCCGCCTGGGCGCTGCCCCCGCCGACAAGACCGAGGCCATACGCCAGGCCGGGCAGCTGCTGGCCGATGCCGGCTGCATCGCCCCCGCCTATATCGACAGCCTGCTGGCGCGCGAGCAAACGGCCAACACCTTTTTGGGCAGCGGCGTGGCCATTCCGCACGGGCAGATTGCCGATCGCCACATGATTGCGCGCACCGGCATTGCCGTGCTGCAAGTGCCGCAGGGCGTGGCCTGGAATGCCGAGCAGCGCGCCACGCTCATCTTTGCCATCGCCGCGCAGTCTGACGAGCACCTGGCGCTGCTGCGCCGCCTCACCCGCCTGCTGCAAGACGAGGCCACGCTGCACAAGCTGGCCACCACGCAAGACGCCAACGACATCCTGGCCGCCTTCGAGCAAAGCGCCCCCGCCCCGGCTGCCGATGCCGCCCCGGCGGGCGACTTTGCCCAGGGCTTTGACTGGCTCATGCCCTACCCCAACGGCCTGCACGCGCGCCCGGCCCAGCAGTGGGTGGAAACGGCCCGGCGCTTTGCCGCCAGCGTGCGCGTGCGCATGGGCAGCGAGGCGGGCGACGCCAAAAACCTCATGGCCCTGCTGCAACTGGGCATCACCAAAGACGCGGCCATCCACATCTCGGCCCAGGGGCCGGACGCCGAGGCCGCGCTGGCTGCGCTCAAGGGCGTCATGGACCGCCTTGCCGCCGTGGAGCAGGCCGAGGCCGAAAAAGCCGCCCGGCAGCAAGCCAGCGCCCAGGCCGCCGCAAGCCGGGCCTGGCGGCCGGCCGGCAAGGCGCTGTCGCTGCCGGCCATCAGCGCCAGCCCCGGCCTGGCCGTGGGGGTGCTGCGCGTGCGCCGCCCCGCCGCCATCGAAGTGCCCGACGAGCCGCCCGCCCATCTGGCCCAGGCCGCCGACGCGCTGGACGCCGCCCTGGCCGCCACCCATGCCGAGCTGGAGCAACTGGCCCAGACCACCGCCGCGCGCATCGGCCCATCCGAAGGCGGCATCTTTCGCGCCCAGGCCCAGCTGCTGGGCGACACCGATCTGATCGCCGCCGCCTGCCAGCACATGGCCCGCGGCCACGGCGCGGCCTGGAGCTGGCACACCGCCATCACCCAGGCGGCCGACCAGCTCGCCCAGGTGGGCAGCCCGCTGCTGGCAGCGCGCGCGGCCGACTTGCGCGACGTGGGCCTGCGCGCCCTGCGCCACCTGGCCCCCGGCCTGGCGCTGCCCGCGGCCGGGCCGGATGAGGGCGAAAACCTGGTCATCGCCGCCGCCGACCTCACCCCCAGTGACACCGCCGCGCTCGATCTCAAGCGCATCGCCGGGCTTTGCACCGCGCAGGGCGGCCCCTCCTCGCACACGGCCATCATCGCCCGCACCCTGGGCCTGCCCGCGCTCGTGGCCGCAGGCAGCGCGCTGCTGGACATGCCCGACGGGCAAACCGTCGTCGTCGATGGCGACGGCGGGCGGCTGTATTGGGACTTGAGCGAAGCCGACCTGGCCAGCGCCCGCCAGTGGCGCGCGCGGCAACAGGAGCAAACCCGCGCCCAGGCCGCCGCCGCCTTGCAAGAAGCCGCCACCGCCGACGGCCAGCGCGTGGAAGTGGCCGCCAACCTCAACCGCCCCGAGCAAGTGCCCGCCGCCCTGGCCGCCGGAGCCGAAGGCGTGGGCCTGATGCGCACCGAATTTCTCTATCTGGAGCGCGACCAGGCCCCCGGCGAAGACGAGCAATACGCCATCTACCGCGACATGCTCGCGGCCCTGGGCGGCAAGCCGCTGATCATCCGCACGCTGGACATCGGCGGCGACAAGCAAGTGCCCTACCTCAACCTGCCGCACGAGGAAAACCCCTTTCTGGGCATACGCGGCAGCCGCCTCATGCTGCGCCGCCCCGACCTGCTGGAGCCGCAGCTGCGCGCCATCTACCGCGCCGCCAAGGATGCGCAAGTGGCGCTCGGCGCGCTTTCCATCATGTTTCCCATGATCACCAGCCTGGCCGAAATCATTGCGCTCAAGGGCGACTGCGAACGCATCCGCCAGCAGGTGGACGCGCCCTATGTGCCCATAGGCATCATGATCGAAGTGCCCGCCGCCGCCGCCATGGCCGACCAGCTGGCGCGCCAGGTCGATTTCTTTTCCATAGGCACCAATGACCTCACCCAATACGTGCTCGCCATCGACCGCCAGCACCCCGAGCTGGCCCGCGAGGCCGACAGCCTGCACCCGGCCGTGCTGCGCATGATTCAGCGCACCGTGCAAGGCGCGCGCGCCGCCACCCAGGCCGGGCGCAAGTGCTGGGTGGGCGTGTGCGGCGGCATTGCGGGCGATCCGCTGGGCGCGGCCATCCTCGTGGGGCTGGGCGTGCGCGAGCTTTCGATGAGCCAGCGCGACATCGCCCCCGTCAAGGCCGCCCTGCGCGGCTGCGACAGCGCCCTGCTGGCCGAACTGGCCGGCCTGGCCCTGAGCAGCCCCGACGCCGACAGCGTGCGCGCCCTGGCCGCCCGGCTGGATGCGCCGGAGCAAATCAAGCGCTGAAGCCCCCTCTCTGCCGCCTTTTTCCCCTTCTCCACACCCGCCCCAGCCGCCTGCCATGACTGAAAAACTCTCCCCCGCCGCCGTCAGCGCCTTGTCGGCCACCATGTTGATCACGCTCTGGGCCAAGGCCGTTGAATACAAGCGGCCCGATGCCCTGCTGCGCGATGCCGAGGCCGCGCGCATGCTGGAGTTGATTGACTTTGACTTTTCCATCCTCACCGGCGCGCGCGCCTCGCAAGTGGGCTGCTGCGGTCGGGCCGCCATGCTCGATGACTACATCCGTCAGTTCCTGGCCGAGCACCCCGATGCCGTCGTCGTGCACATCGGCGCGGGGCTGGATGCGCGCTACGAGCGCCTGGGCCGCCCGCCGGTGGCGGCCTGGTATGAGCTGGACCTGCCCCCGGTGATCGAGCTGCGCCGCCGCCTGCTGCCCGAAAGCGGCAATGTGTATCTGCCCGCCTCCATGCTGGATGAAAGCTGGATGCAAACCGCCGCCGCACATGGCAAGCCGGTGCTGCTGGTGGCCGAAGGCGTGCTGATGTATTTCGACCGCGCCACGGTGCAAGACTGGCTGGCCAAGCTGGCGCAGCATCTGCCGCAGGCGCATTTGGTGTTCGACGCCCTGCCGCGCAAACTGGTGGGCCGCCAGCGCCAGCACGACGCGCTGCAAAAAATGGGCAAAAACCCGCCCGAGCTGAAATGGGGCATCGGCGATATGCAGGACATCTCCGCGCTGGGCCTGCAAGTGCTGGAGCACCGGGGCCTGGGCACGCTTTGCGGCCCGCGCTATCCGCTGCTGCTGCGCCTGCTGCTGGCCACCGCCTGGGGTCGGCGCAATCTGGATATGCAAATCGTGCACGCCCGGCTGCCGCAGGCCGAAAACCAGCGCTGAAGCCCGCCCCCGCGCCATCCCCTGCCCCCCTGAAGCCCCCCGAACCAGCCCCTTTTTTCGTGAAGCGCCCCCCTGCCCTGCCCACCGCTGTGCCCGCTGCCCTGGCCCTGCTCTGCGCCCTGGGCCTGGGTGCCTGCACCCACCCCGCCGCACCCACTGCCCCCGACGCATCCACGCTGGAAATCTACAAATCCGACGGCGCGCGCCAGTGCGCTGCAGGCAGCGGCATCAGCCCTGATGACATGCAGGGGCGCGATCTGGCCGGCATCGCTGTGCTCGCCCGCCGCAAGGACGAACTGCGCGACGTGGCCTTTCCCGCCGTGTGCGGCGGCGCCACGGGCAGCGTGAATGTGTATGTGATCGACAGCGCCCACTGGCCCCAGGCCCGCGCGCGCGGCTTTGCCCTCTGGCAGCAAACCCCACAACCCTGAACCCTGCCGCCCTGAAGATGACCCGCATCAACCTCGTGCCCCCTGCCGAGCTGTGCGACCAGCACCTGCTGGCCGAGCACCGCGAACTCACCCGCATCCCCAACGCCGTCGCCCGCGGCCGCTACAGCCTGATCGGCCAGCCGCCCGCATACAAGCTGGGCACGGGCCACGTGCGCTTTTTCTTCGACAAACTGGCCTTTTTGCAAAAGCGCTACGACGCCCTGCACGCCGAATGCCGCCGGCGCGGCTTCAAAGTCACGCACATCTGGCCGGCCAACCTGCCGCGCGACGCCGCCCTCTGGCGCGACTGGCAGCCCGACGACGACGCCCTGGCCGCCAGCCGCGCCCGCATTGCCGAGCGCATGCCCGCCAGGGCGCGCTTCACCCCCCCTGCCCACGCCCCGAACTCCGCCGCCCAGCCATGACCCGCGCCCTGCCCATCCTCACCCTCACGCCCAACCCGGCCATAGACCAAACCATAGAGCTGCCCGCGCTCACCCCCGGCGCAGTCAACGTCGCCCGCGCCGTGCAGCACAACGCGGGCGGCAAGGGCATCAACGTCGCCAGTTGCCTGGCCGACTGGGGCACGCCCGTCATCGCCGCCGGGCTGCTGGGGCAAGACAACGCCGCCCCTTTTGAAGCCCTGTTCGCGCAAAAAGGCATACAGGACGCCTGCCAGCGCCTGCCCGGCGCCACGCGCACCAACATCAAACTGGCCGCCGCCGACACCGGCGAAACCACCGACATCAACCTGCCCGGCCCCGCCGTGCCCGCCGCCGCCTGGCAGGCGCTGCTGGCCGACGCGGCCGCCCGCGTGCAGCCCGGCCAATGGGCGCTGGCCGCCGGCAGCCTGCCGCCCGACTTGCGCGCCCAAGGCTACGCCCCGCTGCTGCAAAAACTAGCCGCCCGGGGCGCGCGCGTAGCGCTGGACACCAGCGGCGCCGCCCTGGCCCAAGCCATGCAAACCGTGCAGCAAGAGCGCCTGCCGCTGGCCCTCATCAAACCCAACCGGCACGAGCTGCAAGAGCTGGCCGGCCGCCCCCTGCCCGACACCGCCGCGCTGCTGCACGAAGCGCGCCGGCTCAACGGCCTGGGCATCGAAGCCGTCGCCATCTCACTGGGCGCAGACGGCGCGCTGCTATGCACCGCCACCGGCGCATGGCAAGCCGCGCCGCTGCCCGTGCAGCCCCTCAGCACCGTAGGCGCGGGCGACGCGCAAGTGGCCGGACTGCTGGCCGCACGCCACGCCGGCCAGCCCTGGCCCGAAGCCCTGCGCCTGGGCGTGGCCTTTGCCACCGCCAAACTCGGCCGCATCGGCCCGCACCTGCCCGCCCCCGCCCAGGTGCAGGCACTGGCCACCCGGGTGCAAGTGCAAGCCCTGCCCCTGCCTGCATGAGCGCGCCCGCCCCCGCCGATCCATCCCCCCAGCCCGACACCTCCGCCGCCCCGCCGCCCGGCCCCGGCTGGCAGCGGCGTTTCTGGCTCATCTTCAGCGGCCAGGCCCTGTCCATGATCGGCTCGGCCATGACGCAATTCGTGCTGCTGTGGTGGATCACCGACACCACCGGCGACGTCGCCGCCCTCGGCCTGGCCGGCATGGCCGCGCTGCTGCCCCAGGCCCTGCTCGGCCCGCTGGGCGGCATCCTGGCCGACCGCTACAGCCGCCGCCTGCTCATGATCGCCGCCGACCTCATCAGCGCCCTGTGCATGGCCGCGCTCATCGCCCTGTTTCTCACCCAGCGCGTCGCCCTCTGGCACATCTACGCCCTCATGGCCGTGCGCAGCGCCATGCAGGCCCTTCAGCAGCCCGCCGCCTCGGCCAGCACCGCCATGCTCGTGCCCGCCCACTTCCTGCCCCGCGCCGCCGGGCTGAACCAATCCCTGCTGGGCATCATGACCGTCGGCGCCGCCCCACTGGGCGCACTGGCCATGAGCCTCATGCCCGTCGGCTGGGCGCTCGCCATAGACGTCATCACCGCCCTGCTGGGCATCGCCCCCCTGCTCCTCTTTCCCATCCCCCAGCCGCCGACAAACCCCGGCGCCCGGCGCAGCCTGTGGCGCGAATTTCGCGAAGGCGTCAGCGCCATCTGGCAGCGCCCCGGCCTGCGCCAGCTCTACAGCCTCATGACCGCGGCCATCTTCCTCGTCATGCCCCTGTTCACCCTCGTGCCGCTGCTGGTCAAAACCCACTTTGGCGGCGGCGCGGGGCAAGTCGCCCTGTTCGAGGGCCTCAGCGGGCTGGGCATGATCGCCGGCGGCGCCCTCATGGCCGCCCTCGCCCCCCGGCGGCAAGTGCCCTGGATCCTCTGGGGCTTTGCCGCCTCCTCGCTGGCCATCGCCCTCACCGCCCTCGCCCCCGGCCACCAGCTGTGGCTGGGCGTGCTGTGCTGGGCCATCAGCGGCATCACCTTCACCATCGGCAACGCCCCCTTCATGGCCCTGCTGCAAAGCCGCGTGCCCAACCGCCTGCAAGGCCGCGTGCTCTCGCTGCTCAACACCCTCACCGGCCTGGCCGCCCCCCTGGGCCTGGCACTGGCCACCCCGCTGGGCCAGGCCATAGGCGCGCGCTGGCTCTTCGTCGCCCTGGGCACGGCAGGCGCACTCGCCATCCTGCCCGGCCTGGCCTCACAAGCCCTGCGCAAGCTGGACCACCCCTCACCCTGAAACCTTTTTCAACATTTTTTTGCTGAAAAAACAGGCAAACCGCCCGCAGCGTCCGTAAACACTGCGAAGGGCGCTATCAATTCAGGAGGAACCTGTGGATAAGTTCTGCCGGAAAGGGGGCAAAAACGGCCGGATGCGGCCTGCCCCTCTGGCCGCCACCTCACAATTCATTCTGAAATAAAAATACCTGCGCTTATTAACGCGGCCGATTCAGCACAAACAAATCGGCAGAGCCTGATCTACAAAACATAATTGGGACAACTAAATCCAAAATGTTCCAACAATGCCCCAACGAGAAAGAATACAAATATTGCAAAACAAACCGCGCAAAAGGTATAATACAAAAACAAACCCAATTTGCTGAGGCAATTTCTTTCGAAAATATTCCGCCTCCATTTCTTTACCAATATCAACCCCAGCCTGTTATATATCTTTTCCCGGGGCAACAACAACAATAAAGCATTTGACAAAAACCCAATCGACAAAATTATGACAGCCAACAATCCGAATATCTGACAAAGCACCTTCGACATATTTTAAAATCCACCCAACGAATTCATATATTCAAACCTCTTGCGCCACAAAGCTCAACTCTCAAACAAATATTTCAAACCCCATAACATCAACCCAGAAAAACAGAAACAACCAACACCCCCCCGACAATTATTTTTCCGGTCATCCAATGCTTCTTTTCATTCAGGGCCGCAAATCTGAACGATTGCCGGAGTGCAGCAAATTTCGCATACTGCTTAGCACATATCCACACCTGCTTTTAGCATATCTTTTCCCCATGCATTTCCACACCCCATTCTTTTTATACACAAACACCACATTTCCATCATCCAGTTCCACATAATGCTCATCTTCCACCCCGGATATTTTTTCAATCAAATGAACAGGCTCTATTGCGTAACCCAAATAAGGACTCCATGGAAACGTGGAAGTAAACGCAATCATTGCAAAAAACACCACCAGCAGCCTTTTCATCCTCAACAAAAAGGACAACAACACAAGCGAAACCATTTGCGCTGCCATTATGGCCTTGAGCAAATCATCATCAAAATGCCAGCTTGCAATAAACAAATGGAAATCGCATAGTATGGCAGAAACAATTTCATTGCGTTATTTCCTCATTCAAAACCCAATCACAATAAAAACACCAATATAAATTATTGATTATATATAAAACACTTTATCACCATTCACCATTATTAATCAGGAACGACTATCTCAAACTCCATGCCTGCAATCAATGATCCTGTAACAGAATAATATTTCGGGAAGTTGGATATCCGCATCCCTTTCATTTGTTTCTTCTTTATCTCACCCGCCATGCACCTCTATATTTTTTGCAACAATGCCCATCTGCATGCCCGCCGATGGAAATACAAGCATCAATTCCCAATCCCCCCTCAAAATTCTTTCACATGCTTTTTTCATATTTCTTTCATCAAGGAAAGAGCCGGAATCCATTGAACTGGTTATCCATCTCAACCATTCAAGTATGCTTTTTTCATCAAAATCCTGAAAACGGGATGACAATACATAACCAACAATATTTTGATGCGCCATGTCCACGCTTCTGACAAAGATCAAATCGGCAGCCTTTATTTCTTGCCTTGCCCCATTCTCATTTTCAAAAAAAACTGAAATTGAATTCGTCTTCTTATCCATTTTCAGGCAAACCAGTTCCGCATCGTGCAAAAATGATAATGCTCGCATAAATTATCCTTTGAATAATCGACCCTGCGGCCAAGGTGAAGCTGAAACGATACAGGCAGCAACCCCGCCAATCGTTGGCCCTAAAGCCGCTGGGCAAGTGTTCCAATTCCTGCGAAAAATACTCTAGCTGCAAGTCTTGCGCCTATTGCGATAGCAGGATCGATTCATCCGGTTTTGGTGTCGATAAGCAGGCGGATACAACCCAGGGGGGCTAATGACCTGCTAGATCTTGCCCGCGCGAATCATGGCGCTGGGGCTGTGGGCGCAAATTCATTTCAATCAAACGGAGTAAGCAGGCTGAGCGCTTCACTGGCTCTCAAAAACCTTGAAAACACCTCCGTTCCATCCTCTATTTTTTCAGACTCGACAAAAAATATTCTTTCTATTTTATGAAATTCCCACCTTACATTTTCACCGTTTTCATTAAAGTATGAATACTCTTGCGACAAGGCAAACTTCATGGCTTTTTCATGCGCCTCGCTTTCCGAATAGGCCCGTATGGCAATAATTTGCTCTTCCCAAAGGTCGGATTCACCACTTTCTCCATCTATCGATGATCTATATAATATAGACACAAAAAAATAATACTTTTTATTTTTCAAATCTTGCGTCATTTAGTCACTTCCATGCAGTTTTGACATTACGGCCTCCACTCCTCGCCAATTCGAGTATTCTTTATTGGTATCTCCCCCATTAAAAAAATGGGATCCTTGGCTGTCCAGCGGCCGGTTTTGGTATCGATGAGCAGGCGGATACAGCCCAGGGGGGCGCTGATGATTTGGTAGGTCTTGCCCGCGCGAATCATGGCGCTGGGGCTGTGGGGCTTGTCTGCGCAGATACACAATATTTAGTCAGTCGTTTTATATAAATTATCCATATTATTGAAATACTCATTTTTTGAAATTATTAAATTTATATTAAAATCTGGCCCAACAATGTTAAAATATTGATGACAGGAATACCTTCCTTCAAGCGAAACCAGAATTTCATAAAATTGACTGCTTGATTTTTTCGATAAATTCAGCACGATACTTCCATCAGCAACAAAAATATTGGTTTCTTTTGCTCGGAAATTCATGTTCAAACTACATTTCTTTGAATCATTTTTCCAAAAAAATATCTCCATTCCATTGCTTGTCTTGTATTTTGATATCAAACACTCAAGACCCTGATTATCCATCGATAATAGCAAGCAGTCATTATTCCATTTTGAAATCTTTTTCACGAATATCATTTATTTCACCAGCGACAATCCGCCACGAGTATATTTTGAAAAAATGGGATCCTTGGCTGTCCAGCGGACGGTTCAGTATCTATGACCGGGCGTACGCTGCCCAGGTGGTCGCTGATGATTTGATAGGTCTTGCCCGCGCGAATCATGGCGCTGCGCGCTTTGGCAGAGCTTTTACCAGTTCAAAAAAATTTCATTGCCAAATGATTGAGCGCCTGCTGTTTCCACCTTCTTTTTCGTCATGCCTGAAATTTCGCATCATGGGCAATCATGATTATTTGGTTCATTTTTGCCGTTACGCCTGCATCTTCAGAAAAATTTGACACATGAAATTCCAGTTTCCGCTTCAATCCTCAAGCAGATAATTTGCACCCCACAGCGCCAGCCCAAGAAAAACAGACACAATCAATAATCTCAAATAATCATTACTTATCCGCGGAGCGTTCCCCTCATTCGGCGCAAAAGCCAAAAAAAACACACCCACTCCAATAATAAAATATTCAACACCAACAATGACAAAACCTTTTTTTACCCCCATTACAGCACAATTTACAAGAAAAATAACAAAAATAAAAATTAATGCTCCTCTACCCGCAACTCCAAATAAGATTGCAGCACATAAAAATACAAACCAAAACAATGCCATCACCCCAGTCAACAGTATTCTAATTTTTGTTTTTTTATCTTTTACATATGCGTTCATAGTCATTTCTTCCTCCTGTCAGGTAATGTCTTCCGGTTTACAGTTGGGTGAGTTGCTGGTACAAGCGCTGGTAGCTCTGTTCGATTTCGGGGGTGTGGAAGCTGCGGCGGTCGGGCAGGATGCTCATTATTTAATAGTGTGGCTCTTGACACTTCCATTCTTTATATTTCCAAACTCCGCCACGATCAATACATTTTTCTGCAGGCAAATCAATAAGCCACAAAACAACAATCAACATCACAATGCCAATGATGATTTTCTTGGTCATTTTATACCTCTTCCTACAAAGGATGGTGGCCTGAATGGCGAGCAAGCCAGATCACAAGGAATATTAAAGTTGGATCCAAAGCGTCTGCCATACGCATTCGCGAATTCATCTTTTGCTGATTGTTCAAGTGTATCATCTTTAATATTTCGATCCCAAACTTCTCGAGTGCTTGAAATTGTGCAAGCAGTGGCTTCCCCCCATTTTCCTCTGCGCGACGCTTCACAGTTTGCCTTGCAATGAAAATATTTATCTCCATTAATGGTATCTGCCTGTCGCATATCTGAATAATTTCTTAAAAAATCACCAGTAGCCCCAATTACCTCAGGTATCGGATCTTTAGGTTATGGTATCGAGCTGCACCAGGCGGGTAAGCCTGCGGCACACATATAAGCTTGGAGACCTTCCGGGTCAATCCCATTCACCGGATCCTGCAACACATACCCATACAAATTGGTATCTCCCCCATTAAAGAAAATGGGGTCCTTGGCTGTCCAGCGGCCGGTTTCGGCGTCGTAGTCCCTGGCGCCAAATCGGGTCAGTTGGGTGTCCGGGTCATACAGCCCGCCCGCATAGCCAAAGGGTTGAAAACCGGGGTTGCTGTCATGAGTGACTGCGCCCCACACGTCGTAGTCCATTTGCTGGGCAATGCGGCCGGTTTCGGTGTCCATGACCAGACGCACGCTGCCCAGGTGGTCGCTGATGATCAGGTAGCTCTTGTCTGCCCTGAGCATGGCCGTGGGCACATTGCCTTTGTCTG
>JBQNAO010000034.1:0-22481 GCA_052170415.1 Ottowia sp.
ATACCGGCCTGTCACGCCGGGGGTCGCGGGTTCGAGTCCCGTCCACTCCGCCAAACTTTCAAAAGCCACCTTGCAAAAGGTGGCTTTTTTATTGCCGATTTGTCTTCGTTTGAATTCGTTTGAAGCGTGTGGCTGACAGATTGAGTTCAAACGAAGCCGCTGGCGTTGTTCTTGACGCGGGCGGATGAGTTCAGTGCGCAACAGCTTGCAGGCCCATGGCGCGCCATTGTTTTTGGCTCTCGGCACTTTGCAGCCAGTGCGCAAAAGATGCAAAAGCCATCGAAGAAGAACGCCCCGTAATCGTGTAAGTCAAACCCGTATCCAGCGCGCCAGACAGCGGGGTGACGTGCAAGGACGTGCCTGCTGCATGAGCGCTGGCGCTCATGCACCCCTGTATGGCGACATCAATTTGCCCCTGCCTGATGGCTGCATCGGCGGTTTGCCCGGCGGGTAACCCAACGACTTTGGACTGAATTTGTTGATACGCCCCTGATTGCAGCTGTTCGGCCCGTTCAAAAACCTGACGAGCAGTTGCATCCCAGGCGGGCGCGGGGCCTTCGGTTTCTACAGTCTCCACGCCCAGACGAACATCTTTGCGCAGCAGCGTGCCCAGCGTTGTGGCCGGCGCGACGGTGACGGCAGGCGCGCTGAGCAGACAAAGGCGGTCTTGTGCAATGGCTTGAGGCGAAGTTCGCCCTGGCCTGGCGTCTTGGTGAACGCCCAGCCATGCGTCGATTTCATCGCCTTGCGCCATGCGGGCGCGCACTTGGGCGGCTGGAGCAAAAGACAAGCTGATGCGCCGCTTCGTGCGCGCTTCGTAATCACGCACCAGCGGCTCCAGCGCCGGGCGCAGGGCCTGATCGGCCCGCACGCGCAGCGCAGCGCTGTCGGCGCTGGAAGGCGGCGGGGCTTCGGGGGCCACGGTCTCCCGTGCGGGCGAGCAGGCCGCCAGCAGCGCGCAGGCCAAGCAGACCGACGGAAGGGCGAAGCGGCGAGGCAGGCGCATGAGGCGGCGTGCGGGTTTTACAGGCCGGCGGCGGCGCGCAGTGCTGCGGCCTTGTCGGTCTGTTCCCAGCTGAACTCGGGCTCATTGCGGCCAAAGTGGCCGTAAGCGGCTGTTTTGGCGTAAATGGGGCGTTGCAGGTTCAGCATTTCGATGATGCCTTTGGGGCGCAGGTCGAAATGCTCGCGCACCAGTTTGGCCAGTTGTTCGTCAGGCAGTTTGCCAGTGCCTTCGGTATAGACGGTGATGTTCATGGGATGGGCCACGCCAATGGCATAGGCCACTTGAATCTGGCACTGGCGCGCCAGCCCGGCAGCGACGATGTTCTTGGCCACGTAGCGGGCGGCGTAGGCGGCGCTGCGATCGACCTTGGTCGGATCTTTGCCGCTGAAGGCGCCGCCGCCGTGGGGGCAGGCGCCGCCGTAGGTGTCCACGATGATCTTGCGGCCCGTGAGGCCGCAGTCGCCTTGCGGGCCGCCGACGACAAAGCGGCCGGTGGGGTTGATCAGGTATTTGGTGTTCTTGAGCCACTCGGCAGGTAGCACGGGTTTGATGATTTCCTCGATCACGGCCTCGATGAAGCTGGCCTTCATCTTGGTAGCGCTTTCGCTCTGGTCGGGGCTGTGCTGGGTGGAGAGCACCACGGTGTCTATGCTGTGGGGCTTGCCATCCACGTAGCGCATGGTCACCTGGCTTTTGGCGTCGGGGCGTAAAAAGGGCAGGCGGCCATCCTTGCGCAACATGGCCTGACGCTCCACGAGGCGGTGGGCGTAGTGGATGGGCGCGGGCATCAGCTCGGGCGTTTCATCACAGGCGTAGCCAAACATCAAACCCTGATCGCCCGCGCCGGTGTTCAGGTGATCGTCGGATGCGTGATCGACACCCTGGGCAATGTCATTGCTCTGCTTGTCGTAGCAGACCATGACGGCGCAGCCCTTGTGGTCGATGCCGTAGTCGGTGTTGTCGTAGCCGATGCGTTTGATGGTGTCGCGCGCCACCTGGATGTAGTCCACGTTGGCGTTGGCGCTGATTTCGCCGGCCAGCACCACGAGGCCGGTATTGGTGAGCGTTTCGGCCGCCACGCGCGCGCGCGGATCCTGGGTCAGGATGGCGTCCAGGATGCCGTCGGAAATCTGGTCGGCCACCTTGTCTGGGTGGCCTTCGGATACGGATTCGGAAGTGAAGAGAAAGTCGTTCGCCATTTGTGAATAAACTCCATGGATTTGCGCGTCGCCGCCATTCGCGTGTACAGAAGGGCAACCGGAGAAATCTGGCGAACGCTTTAGCAGGATTTGTTTAATGTCGCCCCGCAAGTTGCCCGATTAACTCGGCGACATGAGTTACACATTCTACCCACGCCGTTTTGTCATGTTTACGCTCTATCGCCTGGTTTCCGCGTGGCCGCTGGGGTTGTTGCATGGTCTGGGCGCGGCGCTGGGCTGGCTGGGCTGGCTGGCCTCTCCCACGTATCGCCGCCGCTTTATCGAAAACGCAGCTCGCGCTGGATATTCCTTTGCCCAGGTGCGCGCCGCCGTGGCGCATGCGGGCCGCATGGCGTGCGAGACGCCGCGCTTGTGGTTTGGTCCGCCCGTGCCGGTGTTTTGGCAGGGGCGTGAGGTCATCGATGCGGCTTATGCCGCAGGCAAGGGCATCGTTTTTCTTACCCCCCACATGGGTTGTTTTGAAATCACGGCGCAGGCTGTGGCGGCGCAGTATTCGGCGGCGCACGGGCCGATCACGGTGCTTTACCGCCCGCCGCGTCAAGCGGCGTTGGCGCAGGTGCTGGAAACGGCGCGGCAGCGCGAGGGACTGGCCACGGTGCCTACCACGCTGGCAGGCGTGCGCCAGATGATCAAGGCCCTGCGCAGCGGTTATGCCGTGGGCTTGCTGCCCGATCAGGTGCCGCCGGATGGAATGGGCCTGTGGGCCCCTTTTTTCGGCCGCGATGCCTACACCATGACACTGGCGGCCCGCCTGGTTTTGCAAACGGGCGCAACGGCTGTGCTGGTGTGGGGCGAGCGCCTGTCGCGCGGACGGGGGTTTTGCCTGCATTTCCAGCCCATGCCGCAGCCGCTGGCCGATGACTTGCCGCAGGCGGTGGCGCAGATCAATCAGGCGATGGAAGGCCTGATTCGCCAGTGCCCGCAGCAGTATTTGTGGGGTTATGGGCGCTACAAGCAGCCGCGTGCGCAGTCGTGACGAGGTTTGATGTGAGTTCTTTTGGGCATCCTGCGCCTTCTGCCAGCGCCGATCAGGGCCGCTGGACGGGCCGCCTGATCGTGCGTTTGATGCGACTGCTGGCGCCTGTGCCCTTGCCCTGGCTGCGCGGCGCGGGCTGGTTGCTGGGCAGCTTGGCCTGGCCCTTGGCGGGCCGCCGTCGCCGGGTGGCTTTGACCAATTTGCGGCTGTGCTTTCCGCAGTGGAGCGAGCGCCGCCGCCGCCAGGTCGCACGCCGGAGCTTCATTTGCTTTTGCCAATCTTTTCTTGATCGTGCCTGGCTCTGGCATGGCAAGGCAGACGTCGTGCGCCAGCGCATTGCTGTGCGCGGCGCGGTGGATGAGCTGCGCCAGCCCGAAGCCGCCGTCATGTTTGCGCCGCACTTTTACGGCATGGATGCGGGCGGCACCGGCATCATGCAGCAGGTGCTCAAGCGCGGCAGCACCATTTACACCATTCAGCGCGATGCGGCGCTGGATGCCTGGATGCGGCAGGGCCGTCAGCGTTTTGGCGACGTGCTGCCGCTCAACCGCGAAGACGGCGTCAAGCCCATCATCAAATCACTGCGCGAAGGCCGCTATCTCTACCTGCTGCCCGACATGAATTTCGGCCCGCAGGAATCCATCTTCGTTCCCTTTTATGGCGTGCTGGCGGCCACCGTGCCTTCGCTGCCGCGCTTTGCCCGGCTGGGGCGCGCGCGCGTGGTGCCCGTCATCACCCGCATGACGGCCACCGGCTACGAGGTGCAAGTGCATCCGCACTGGAAAAACTACCCCAGCGACGACGTGCAGGCCGATACGGCCCTCATGAATCACCTGCTGCAAGAGTGGATTGACCAGATGCCCGAGCAGTACTACTGGGTGCACAAGCGCTTCAAAACACGCCCGCCGGGCGAGCCTTCGGTTTATTGAAAAAGCGCGCCGCACATCGCATGGAGCGCAGGCCGCAAAAAGGGCCAAAACGGCTGAAAGGCCCGTGGATACTGCGTTCGCAGCTACAAAAAACGTAGCAATTGCCGCTTTCCCAGCCCTGATGTGCTTCCCCTGTTCAGCCCGGTTTTCAGGCCGGGCTTTTTGCCATGTTCAGCCGGCCTGCTCCGCTGCAGCCGGGGATTCGTCGCCGCCCAGAAAGCCCCCGCTTTGCCGCGCCCAGAGGCGGGCGTAAATGCCGCCGCGCGCCAGCAGCTCGGCGTGCGTGCCTTCTTCCACGATGCGTCCGGCGTCCATCACGATCAGGCGATCCAGCGCGGCGATGGTGGAGAGCCGGTGCGCAATGGCAATCACCGTCTTGCCCTGCATCAGCTCTTGCAGGCTTTCCTGGATGGCCGCTTCCACTTCGCTGTCCAGCGCGCTGGTGGCCTCGTCCAGCAGCAGGATGGGCGCGTCCTTGAGCATCACGCGGGCGATGGCCACGCGCTGGCGCTGTCCGCCCGAGAGCTTCACGCCGCGCTCGCCCACCTGCGCGTCGTAGCCGCTGCGCCCGTGCAAATCGGTGAGCTGGCCGATGAACTCGTGCGCCTGCGCACGCACGGCAGCGGCGTGCATCTGGCTTTCATCGGCTTCGGGGCGGCCGTAGAGGATGTTTTCGCGCATGGATCGGTGCAGCAGCGAGGTGTCTTGCGTAACCATGCCAATGGCGCTGCGCAGGCTGTCTTGCGTGACGTGGGCGATGTCCTGCCCGTCGATCAGGATGCGCCCGCCCTGCACGTCGTGAAAGCGCAGCAGCAGATTCACCAGCGTGGATTTGCCCGCGCCCGAACGCCCCACCAGGCCCACCTTCTCGCCTGGGGCGATGTGCAGATTCAGCCCCTCGATTACGGCGCGCTTGCCGTCGCGGTAGGCAAAGCACACGTTTTCAAAGCGCACCTGGCCATGCTGCACTTGCAGCGGGCGGGCATCGGGCGCATCCACCACATCGGGCACGCGGGTGAGGGTGTTGATGCCGTCTTGCACCGTGCCCACGTTTTCAAACAGGCCCGTCAGCTCCCAGATCACCCAGTGGCTCATGCCTGCCAGGCGCAGCGCCATCGCCGTGACCGCTGCCACTGCGCCCGCGCCCGTTTGCCCCTGCGACCACAGCCACACCGCCAGCCCACAGGACGAGATGATGAGCAGCACGATCAGCGTGTGATTGACGATGTCCAGCGCGCTGATCAGGCGCATTTGCGCAAAGCCCGTGGCGCGGAACTCCTCCATCGCCTGCCGCGCAAACGCCTGCTCGCGCTTGCCGTGGGCAAAGAGCTTGACCGTGGCGATATTGGTATAGGCATCGGTAATGCGCCCGGTCATCACGCTGCGCGCATCGGCCTGCGCCGCGCCCACGCGCCCCAGGCGCGGCACGAAATACCAGCAGGCCGCGCCATAGCCCAGCGCCCACAGCACGAAAGGCAGCGCCAGCCAGCCCTCGAAACCGGCCGCCAGCGAGAAGATGACAACCAGATAAATGCCCATGCCGATCACCACATCGGCGCTGGCAAACACCATGTCGCGCACCGCCAGCGCCGCCTGCATGATCTTGGTGGTGATGCGCCCGGCGAACTCATCGGCGTAAAACGACATGCTCTGCCCCAGCATCAGGCGGTGAAAGTTCCAGCGCAGCCGCATGGGGAAGTTGATCGCCAGCAATTGATGCTTGACTACCGTTTGCAGCGCAATCAGACCAATGGAGGCCAGCATCAGCGCCGCCAGCAGCGCCAGATGCCCGCCGTGCACGGCCCAGAAGTGATCCGGGCCGGTTTGCGTCAGCCAGTCCACCACCAGCCCCAGCATGGCAAACAGCGCCGCGTCATAAGCTGCGCGCCCCGCCGCCAGCGCCGCCAGCGCCGCCACCCCGCCGCGCACGCCCTCGGTGCAGGCCCAGATAAAAGCCAGAAAACGCCGGGGCGGCAAAGCAGGATCGGCCTCCGGGTAGGGGTTGATGCGGTTTTCAAACAGGCGAAACATGGGCGGCGAGGCAGTCGGAAATCAAAGGCGGGGAAAAACGCGGGAAAAGCCCGAGAAAAAAATGCGCGATTGTGCGCGCCTCACCCCACCAGCCGCACGAGCAGCGCCAGCGTCAGCAGCGTGCAAAAAGCGGCCACCGCGTCGTCAAACATGATGCCCAGCGCCCCGCGCCAGCCGCCTGCCTCGTGAAACAGCTCATCGGCCCAGCGTACCGGCCCCGGCTTAGCCGCATCGAAAAAGCGAAACAGCGCAAACGCCGCTGCCTGTCCCAGTCCGCCCCAGCTCGCCGGCAGCAGCCACAGCACCAGCCAGAAAGCGGCCACCTCATCACACACGATGGCCCCCGGATCGGCCTGCCCCAAATGCCGCGCCGTCACCCGGCAGGCCCACACCCCCAGCGCAAACGCCGCCACGATGACCCCCGCCTGCACGCCGGGCGAGCGCCCCGCCAGCAGCAGCGCCCACACCCCCCAGGCCCACAGCGTGCCAAACGTGCCCGCGGCAAAAGGAGCCAGCCCCGCCCCGCCTGCCAGCGCCAGCCAGTGCGCCGGGTGGCGGCGCATGAAGGAAAAACTCACGGCAGAGGAAGGGGCAGTCATCGCAAGGGGCATGTGGAAAAAAGAAACGGCCATGCTAGCAACGCAGGGCGCTGGCACACTTGGCCCTCCTTGCGGAACGCGCCCGGCGCCGCGCCGTTTTTTCCCTTCAAAACCAACTGTCATGAACTGGGCCAATCCCCTGTTTCTGGGCGCGGCAGCCGCCGTGCTTTTTTTCTGGGCCGTGGGCGCATACAACCGCCTCATGCGCCTGCGCGCCAAGGTGAAAAAAACCTTTGCCGCGCTGGATGCCTTCATGTTGCGCGAGCTGGTGTGGGTGCAAGGCTGCCTGCCCGACACCCTGCGCAGCCACACCATGCCCGCCCCTCTGACTTTGCAAGACGACAGCCAGGCCGCCCTGGTGCGCCTGTGGGGCGCCTGCGAGCAAATGACCGCCGCCCTGGCCGAAACCCGCCAAAACCCCTACGCCCCCGCCCTCATGGAAGGGCTGGCCACCGCGCACGACACCCTGGGCGCAGCCTGGCAGCGCGCGCTGGATGCGTTGGCGCAGGAAAACCCCGACACCGACGCCGCCCGCCTGGCCGCGCGCCGCACCCATTTGCTGCACCAAAGCCTGCCGCTGCGCGAGGCGCTGAACGCCGCCATCCTGGCCTACAACCGCGCCATCGCCCAGTTTCCCGCCCTCCTGCTGGCGCGGCTGGTGGGCTTTCAGCCCGCTGCCACCTTGCGCGCCCTGGCGCTGGGCTGAAGCCGGTTTTCATCCCACGAAGGAAATTTGCATGCTCAACACCAACGCTCCCACCCTGATGAATCTGTTTCAGCAACTGGGCCTGCCCAGCGACAAGGCCGAGATAGATGCTTTTGTGCAAAGCCACCAGCTGCCTGCCAACATGCGTCTGTGCGACGCCCCTTTCTGGAATGCAGCGCAGCGCCAGCTGCTGGTTGAGCAAATGCAGGCCGACGCGCCCTGGTCGCTGGCTGTCGATGCCCTGAACCGGGCCTTGCAAAAAGATGCCTCCGAAAAGGCCAAAACGGCGGAAACGCCCGTGGATACTGCGTTCGCAGCTACAAAATAAATAGCAACCAGCATGAATCACCCCCCCTCGCCCGCGCCTGCGCTGTGGCAGCAATTGCAAGCCGCAGCGGCCGTGGTGCAGGCCGTCACGCTTGGCGGCCATTCGCTCAACGACGCTCTGGCGGTCCTGCCCGCGGCCGATCGCCCCGGCGTGCAGGCGCTGGCCTATCACGCGCTGCGCCACTGGGGGCAGGCGCAGGCATTGCAAGCCAAACTGGTGCGCCGCGCCCCGCCCGCAGAAGTGGCCGCGCTGCTGGGCCTGGCCCTGGCGCTGGCCTGCCCGGCGGGCGACGCGCCGCCGCCTTACAGCGACTTCACCTTGGTCGATCAAACCGTGGAAGCGGCCAAGCGCCAGCGCAGCACGCGCGGCCACGCTGCTTTCATCAACGGCTGCCTGCGCAGCCTGCTGCGCCAGCGGCAGGAGCTGCTCCAGGCCGTGCAAACCCAGCTTCCCGCGCGCTTTAACCACCCGCTGTGGTGGATACGCCGCCTGCAAAAAGACCACCCGCGCCACTGGCAGGCGCTGCTGCAAGCGGCCCGGCAAAGCCCGCCCATGACGCTGCGCGTGAACCTGCGCCGCCAAAGCCGCGCAAGCTATTTGCAGCGCCTGGCGCAAGCGGGCCTGCCCGCGCAAGCGCTGGGCCAGCCGCATGAAGCGGGCGTGCTGCTGGCGCGGCCCGTGCCCGTGACGCAATTGCCCGGCTTCGAGCAAGGCTGTGTTTCCGTGCAAGACGCCGCCGCCCAACGCGCCGCGCCCCTGCTGCTGGGCGCGGCGGCAAGCCAGACGGGCCAGCGCCTGCGCGTGCTGGACGCCTGCGCCGCCCCCGGCGGCAAAACCGCGCACCTGCTGGAGCTGCGGCCCGACGCGCAAGTGCTGGCGCTGGATGTGGATGCCCGGCGCGCCGCGCGCATTCAGGACAACCTGACCCGGCTGGCGCTGCATGCGCAAGTGCAAGTGGCCGATGCCGCCCGCCCCGACGACTGGTGGGACGACCAGCCTTTCGACGCCATCTTGCTGGACGCACCATGCAGCGCATCGGGCATCAGCCGCCGCCACCCCGATGCCCGCTGGCTGCGGCGCGAAAGCGACATCGCCCAACTGGCCCGGATGCAAACCCGCCTGCTGGAAGCGCTCTGGCCCCTGCTGGCCGTGGGCGGGCGGCTGCTGTATGCCACCTGCTCGGTGTTCGATGCCGAAGGGCAGGCGCAAATCACCCGCTTTCTCCAGCGCCGCCCGCAGGCGCGCCCTCACGCTGCGCCGGGATATTTATTGCCCGACGTGGGGGAAAGGGGCGAAGATCGGCCCCTTGCCTTCCCCGATCCGGCCGCCGAAGACGGCTTTTTCTATGCCCTGCTTGAAAAAATCGCGCCTTGACTTGACAGGACTGACGTCCGGCCCGCTGCCCGCCGGCCTGCCACGCCGCGCCTGCCTGCGGCTGGGCGCGGCCGCCTTGTGCGCAGCCGCCTGGCCCGCGCCGGTCTGGCCGCAAGGCGAGGCGCAAGAGCAGCAAGCGCCGCCAGACTCGCCTGCGCCGCCCGTGCCCGCTTCGGCTGCCGCCGGCCTGACCGAGCTGCGCACCCAGCTTGAACCCGATGGCGAGCTGCTGCTGACGGCGCACGTGCGCTTCGTGCTGGCCGACACGCTGGAGCAAGCGCTGCTCAAGGGCGTGCCGCTGCACTTCATGGCCGAGGCCATCGTGAGCCGCCACCGCTGGTACTGGCGCGATCGGCAAGTGGTTCGCCAGGCGCACTACTGGCGTCTGGCCTATCAGCCCCTGCTGCGCTACTGGCGCGTGTGGCAAAGCGATCAGCCCCTTGCGCCTGAAAACGGGCCGGTGGCCGCCAGCGTGGCGTCCAGCATTTACGACTCCCTGCAAGAAGCCCTGACCAGCATGCAAAGCATGCAGAACTGGCGCATCGTCAACGTGAGCGACCTTCAAAAAGAGCGCCGACACACGCTGGGCTTTCGCTTCACGCTGCAAGAGCGCGGGCTGCCGCGCCCCTTGCAGGCCGACGAGCGCATCGAAGTGCAGCGCGCCATCGAACTGACCTGAAGCAGCCCACGCGGGAAAGCCGCCCGCGCCATCGCCCTCAACATCGCCCCATGAGCGATCCCGCCCCCACCACACCCGCCCCACTGCTGCCTGACAGCACGCTGGAAGACGCCCCCCCGCCGCCCAACATCACGCGCTTTGCCCGCCAGTGGAGCCGACTGCAACGCCGCGTGCTGGTGGCCGCCGCCGCCGTCATGCTCACGGTGGGCATGACGCTGCTTTTTCTGCTGGCGCAGGCCACCAGCAATTTGCAGCTGCATCAGGACTACTACCACCCGCTGGTGCTGATGAACGGGCTGGTGGCGCTGCTGTTGCTCATCGGCATCAGCTGGGGGCTGCTGAATTTGTGGCAGCGCTGGCGGCGCGGGCGCTTTGGCAGCCGCCTGCTGGTGCAACTGGCGGCCATCTTTGCGCTGGTGGGGGTGCTGCCGGGGCTGCTGATTTACGTGGTGTCCTATCAATTCGTTTCGCGCTCCATCGAATCGTGGTTTGACGCCAAGGTGGAAGGCGCGCTGGAAGCGGGGCTGAATCTGGCGCACACCTCGCTGGAAACCCAGGCGCGTGACTTTGGCAACCAGCTCAAGACCGCCGCCGCCCTGGTCGAACAAACGCCCGATACCCTGACCGCCCAGCCCCTGCAACGCATACAGGAGCAAACCGGCGCGACCGACGTGGCCCTGTGGAGCGGCAGCCCCCTGCGCATAGTGGCCAGCGCCGGCGGGGCGCACTTTGAAATCAACCCGGCCCGCCCTTCCAGCCAGCAAATCCGCGCCGCCCGCGCGCAGGGCGTAGCCACGCAAATCGAGGGCCTGGATGAAGCCGAAGGCGAGCCGCGCATCAAGGCCCTGGTGCTGCTGAGCGCGCCCGGCGTCAGCCTGGTGGACGAGCAGCGCTTCATTCAGGCCGTGCAGGCCCTGCCCGGCGCTTTGGTGCGCAACGCCTTGGCGGTGCAAGTGGCCAATCGCGAATACCAGGAGCGCGCGCTGGGGCAGGGCGGCCTGCGGCGCATGTATATCGGCACCCTCACGCTCAGCCTGTTTCTGGCCGTGTTCGGCGCGGTGCTGCTGGCCGTGCTGCTGGGCAAGCAACTGGCCACGCCCCTGCTCATGCTGGCCAAGGGCATGAAACAAGTGGCCGCAGGCGATCTCACCCCCAAGCTGGTGCTGGCCGGCAAAAACGAGCTGGTGGAGCTGACCCGCTCCTTCTCCGACATGACCCAGCAACTGGCCGACGCCCGCCGTATTGCCGACCAGCACCGCACGCGACTGCAAACCATCCTGGACAACCTCACTGCCGGCGTGATCGTGCTGGATGCAGCCGGTGCCGTGCAATCGAGCAACCCGGGTGCCGACCGCATCCTGGGGTTGCCCCTGACCGATTACTGCCTGGGCAAGCCGCTGCAAACCCTGCCCGCATTTGAAAAATTCGGCCAGGGCGTGCAGGCGCAATTTGCCGAAATGGAAGCCGCCCGCGCCGAGCACGCCATTACCCACTGGCAACACACCTTCGAGCTGCACGCCGCCGCCGGCGATGTGGCCGACCACGCCATCACCCTGGTGGCGCGAGGCGCCAGCCTGCCCGGCGGGCTGCGGCTGCTGGTGTTTGACGACATCTCCGAAATCGTCTCCGCCCAGCGCGCCCGCGCCTGGGGCGAAGTGGCGCGGCGGCTGGCGCACGAAATCAAAAACCCGCTCACGCCCATTCAGCTCTCGGCCGAGCGGCTGGCGCACAAGCTGGCCGGCAAGCTGCCCGAGGCCGAAAGCCAGATGCTGGACAAAGCCGTGGCCACCATCGTCGATCAGGTGCAAGCCATGAAGCGGCTGGTCAATGAATTCCGCGACTACGCCCGCCTGCCCCGCGCCGATTTGAAGCCGCTGGATCTGAACGCGCTCATCACCGACGTGCTGGCGCTTTACGAATCCGGCGAAGGCGCGCGCAGCGTGCCCGTGCGCGCCGAGCTGGACGCGGCCAGCCCCCGCATCCTGGGCGACGCGCAGCAGCTGCGCCAGGTCATCCACAACCTGCTGCAAAACGCGCAGGACGCCACGGAAGCGGCCGGGCGCAGCGCCCCCGTCATCATCCGCACCCAAACCCTGCAAGCCGAAGACGGCCTGCACCGCGTGCGCATGACCATCGCCGACAGCGGCCACGGCTTTGCCGACGCCATTCTCCAGCGCGCCTTCGAGCCTTACGTCACCACCAAGGCCAAAGGCACCGGGCTGGGGCTGGCTGTCGTCAAGAAAATCGCCGACGAACACGGCGCGCGCATCGACCTGTCCAACCGCTGCGAAAACGGCGCGGCGTGCGGCGCACTGGTGTCGTTATCATTCAAAAGCGACGTTTGATATCTGAGAAAACACGAATAACCATGGCAAATATTCTGGTGGTTGATGACGAGCTGGGCATCCGGGATCTCCTCTCCGAAATCCTCAATGACGAAGGCCACACCGTGCAGCTGGCCGAAAACGCCGCCAGCGCCCGCGCCGCCCGCCTGGAATCCCAGCCTGACCTGGTGCTGCTTGACATCTGGATGCCTGACACCGACGGCGTGACCCTGCTCAAGGAGTGGCGCGCCGCCGGCCTGCTCACCATGCCCGTCATCATGATGAGCGGCCATGCCACCCTGAACACTGCCAGCGAAGCCACCCGCATCGGCGCGCAGGATTTCCTGGAAAAACCCATCACCCTGCAAAAACTGCTCAAAGCCGTGCAGCAGGCCCTGCACCGTGACCCGCCCCCTGCGCCCAAGCTCGCCAGCGCCCCGCGTCCAGTCACGCCCGCGCTGACCGCCGTCACCATGCCCCTGGCAGGGCACCCGCAAGCGCCCGCTGTTCAGCCCGACCCTGCGCCCACAGGCCCTCAAAGCCGCCAGAGCTTCGATCTGGACCGCCCCCTGCGCGAGGCCCGCGATCACTTTGAAAAAACCTATTTTGAATACCATCTGGCCATGGAAAACGGCTCCATGACCCGGGTGGCCGAAAAAACCGGCCTGGAGCGCACACACCTGTACCGCAAGCTCAAGCAGCTGGGTATCGACCTTTCCCGCAACCGCAAGCACAGCCAGGCCGCCTGAAAGCCGTGCTAGAATTCGCCTTCTTTATGGCCCGGTAGCTCAGTTGGTAGAGCAGAGGACTGAAAATCCTTGTGTCGGTGGTTCGATCCCGCCCCAGGCCACCAAATGCAAACGCCCAACCTTTTCAGGTTGGGCGTTTTTGTTTGCGCGTTTCATTTGTGCATTCACGCCCGGCGCGCGAAATTTGAGCAAGCATGCCGGGCGCTGCCATGAATCTCGAACGGTTTTGAGTTTCGGAATATGGAATATTTCCTGATTTTGCCGGATTTGGGATATCCCTTTCCAACCTGCTTGACCTGATTGCATATTTCCGCCGGCGCAAGTCCTGCACCGTTATTCTTTTTCTCGGGGGATTGTTTTGAATGCTGGGGGTTAATATTGCATATCCTGCGGCAGCGCGATTCTGGTATTTGTTTTTGATGATGGACGTCAGTTTTTTTATCATGCTTTATATGTTGATCAGTGTAATCGTGGGAAGTGTATATAAATATTTTGTGAAAAACAAGTGATGCCGCCGCCGCAGCCCGCATTCTGTTTCATTTTGAAGTAAAATTTTGATCGAAAAACAGGCAAATCACCTGCAGCGCCCGTAAATACTGCGAAGCGCGCTATCAAAATAGGAAAAATCTGTGGATAACTTTGTTTTCGAGGGGCGCTCGGGCGGGCGGTGTAGGGGAAAATCGAGGGTTTTGGGGCGCGGCCGGAAGATTGCGCTGGTTTGGTTTTTTTGGTTTTTTTAAATCGTTATGTTCGCCAATATTGAAGCCGTTATGCTCGATCTGGACGGCACGCTTGTGAATACGCTGGGGGATTTCGATGTGGCGCTCAATGCCATGCTGCGCGAGTTACGCCGCCCGCCAATAGGACGGGAGCAGATCGAGAAGCTGGTGGGGCGCGGCGGCGAGCATTTGGTGCGCAGCGCGCTGGCCTTGCAGGACGGGGGGCTTTTGCCGGATGAGGCGCTTTTTGAGCAGGCGTGGCAGAGCTATACGCGCGCTTATGCGCGCATTAATGGGCAAAACAGTCAGGCGTATCCGGGGGTGGCCGAGGGGCTGGCAGATTTGCAGGCGCTGGGGTTGCCGCTGGTTTGCCTGACGAACAAGCCGCAGCAGCCGGCGCGGGCGCTGCTGGAGCTGCTGGGGCTGGCGGGGCGCTTTGCCCTGGTGCATGGCGGCGATACGTTTGCGCGCAAAAAGCCCGATCCGCTTCCGCTGCTGGAGACTTGCCGCCTGCTGGGCACGCGGCCTGCGGCCACGCTGATGGTGGGCGATTCGCGCAACGATGCGCGGGCGGCGCGGGCGGCGGGCTGCCCGGTGCTGCTGCTGCCTTATGGCTACAACCACGGCCAGCCGGTGCAGCAGGAAGACAGCGATGGGGTGGTGGCCGATTTGCCGGCGCTGGCGCAGCTGCTGGCGCAGGCCAGGGGGGCGGAGAGTGCAGGGGGCGGGGCGCTCCAGTAAATTCGGCGCCCGTTGTTGGCGGCGCTTGGCGCCGCGTTTTTTTCGCCCGTTTTGATGGTTTATGACTGAAGAGCAATTCAACGCCCTGGCCGAGCAGGGTTTCAACCGCATTGCCCTGGTGGCCGAGGCGTTTGCCGATTTGGAGACGCCGCTTTCGCTGTATTTGAAGCTGACGGCGCCGGCGCGCGCGGGCGAGCCGCAGCAGAGGAAATACAGCTTTTTGCTGGAGTCGGTGGTGGGGGGCGAGCGTTTCGGGCGCTATTCCTTTATCGGGCTGCCGGCGCGCACGCTGCTGCGCGCCAGCGGCTTTGGCGAGCAGGCGCGCACGCAACTGGTGCGCGACGGGCAGGTGCTGGAGGAGGCGCGGGGCAATCCGCTGGCGTTTATCGAGGCGTATCAGCGCCGCTTCAAGGTGGCGCTGCCGCCGGATGCGCCGCGCTTTTGCGGCGGGCTGGCGGGCTACTTTGGCTATGACACGGTGCGCCATATCGAGAAGAAGCTTCAGGCGACGTGCCCGCCCGATACGCTGGGCTGCCCGGATATTTTTCTGCTGCACTGCGACGAGGTGGCGGTGATCGACAACCTCACGGGCAAGCTGCATTTCATTGTGTATGCCGATCCGGCGCAGCCGGGGGCCTGGGCGCAGGCGCGCGCGCGGCTGGCAGATTTGCACGAGCGCCTGTGCCAGCCGGTGACGCCGCCGCGCCTTCAGCCTGCGGCCACGCCCGAGGTGCACCGCGAGTTTGACAAGGCCGCCTATCTGGCGGCGGTGCAGCGCGCCAAGGAGCTGATTGCGGCGGGCGACTTCATGCAGGTGCAGGTGGGGCAGCGCATTTCGCGGCCTTTTGCCGGCGATGCGCTGTCGCTGTATCGGGCGCTGCGCTCGCTCAACCCCTCGCCCTATCTTTATTTCTATGACCTGGGCGAGTTTCAGGTGGTGGGCTCCAGCCCGGAAATTCTGGTGCGGCACGAGCGCGTGGCCGAGGGCGAAAAAATCACCATACGCCCGCTGGCGGGCACGCGCCCGCGCGGGGCCACGCCCGAGGCCGATCGGGCCACGGAGGCCGAGCTGGTGGCCGATCCCAAGGAGCGCGCCGAACATGTGATGCTGATCGACCTGGCGCGCAATGACATCGGCCGCATCGCCCGTACGGGCAGCGTGAAGGTGACGGAGGCGTTTGTGGTGGAGCGCTACAGCCACGTCATGCACATCGTCAGCAATGTGGAGGGGCTGTTGCAGCCGGGCATGAGCAATATGGATGTGCTCAAGGCCACTTTCCCCGCCGGCACGCTCAGCGGCGCGCCCAAGGTGCACGCGATGGAGCTGATCGACGAGCTGGAGCCGAGCAAGCGCGGGCTGTATGGCGGCGCCTGCGGCTACATCAGCTACGCGGGCGCCATGGATCTGGCCATTGCCATACGCACGGGCATCGTCAAGGACGGGCAGCTTTACGTGCAGGCCGCAGCCGGCGTGGTGGCCGACAGCGTGCCCGAGATGGAGTGGCGCGAAACCGAGCACAAGGCGCGCGCGCTGCTGCGCGCGGCCGAGCTGGTGGAAGAGGGGCTGCGCTGAGATGAGAGCCATCGATCAGGTGCAGCACTGCGCCAGCATGTCGCAAGTGCGCGCGCAGGTGGATGCGCTGGATGACATCCTCACGCCGCTGCTGGTCACGCGCTGCGGCTACATGACGCAGGCCGCGCGCATCAAAAACGACCCGGCGCTGGTGCGCGATGAGGCGCGCATCGAGGCCATCGCGGCTCGCGTGCGCCGCATGGCCGCCGCCGAGGGCGGCAACCCCGATTTGATGGAGCGCATCTACCGCGCGCTGATGGAGTGCTGCATCGCCTATGAACACGAGGAGCTGGCGCGCATGCAACAGCGCCAGGCGCAGGCGGCGCAACCGGCCGCGCAAATGCAAGGAGAACCGCTGTGAAACTGCTGATGATCGACAACTACGACAGCTTCACCTACAACATCGTTCAGTACTTCGGCGAGCTGGGCGCACAGGTGCGCACCGTGCGCAATGACGAAATCACGCTGCCCGAGTTGCAGGCGCTGTTCGACGCGGGCGAGTTCGAGCGCCTGTGCATCAGCCCCGGCCCCTGCTCGCCGGCGGAGGCGGGCGTTTCCGTGGCGGCCATCAAGCACTTTGCCTCCCGCGTGCCCATCCTGGGCGTGTGCCTGGGCCATCAGGCTTTGGGCGCGGCGCTGGGCGGGCGCATCGTGCGCGCCCAGGTGCAAATGCACGGCAAAACCAGCCTCATCACCTGCGATCAAAAAGGCGTTTTCGCCGGGCTGCCGCGCCAGTTCACCGTCAATCGCTATCACTCGCTGGCTATCGAGCGCGCCAGCTGCCCGCCCGAGCTGGAAATCACGGCCTGGACGGATGACGGCGAAATCATGGGCGTGCGCCACACAAGCCTGCCGCTGGAGGGCGTGCAGTTCCACCCCGAAAGCATCCTGACCGAGCACGGCCACGCCATGCTGCGCAACTTTTTGCGCCAGGGCGGGTGAAGCGGCGCTGCGTCCGCGTTTGCCAAAAAAGCAAAACAGCCTTTGCGCCAAGCCGGGGCGCAAAGGCTGTCGAAAAAATGGCCGAAAGGCCGCAAAGGCCCGTGGATACTGCGAAGCGCGCTACAAAAAAGTGAGCTTCACAGCCCGCCCGGGCATCCTGCCGGGGCGAATCAGGCGGCGTAGCTGAATACGCCCTTGCCGCTTTTGCGCCCCAGTTGGCCGGCGGCCACGTATTCGCGCAGCAGCGGGCAGGGGCGGTATTTGCTCTCGCCCAGCTCCTGATGCAGCACTTGCATGATGGCCAGGCACACATCCAGCCCAATCATGTCGGCCAGCGCCAGCGGGCCTATGGGGTGGTTGCAGCCCAGTTTCATGCCGGCGTCAATGTCTTCGGGCGAGGCTACGCCTTCGGCCAGCACGTAAAAGGCTTCGTTGATCATGGGAATCAGGATGCGATTGACCACGAAACCGGGGGCGTTCTTGACCGTGACGGGGGTTTTGCCCAGCTTTTGCGCCAGGGCCTTGACGGTGTCGTGCGTGGCGTCGCTCGTTTGCAGGCCGCGGATGATTTCCACCAGCGCCATCATGGGCACGGGGTTGAAAAAGTGCATGCCCACAAAGCGATCGGCCCGGCCGGTGACGGCGGCCAGCTGGGTGATGGAGATGGACGAGGTGTTGGTGGCGATGATGGCCTCGGGCGGCAGCAGTTCATCGAGCTGCTTGAGGATTTTGTTTTTCAGCTCGTGGTTTTCCGTGGCCGCTTCGATGACGAGCTGCGCGCTTTTGAGGGCGGCGTAGTCCGTGCCGGTTTGAATGAGGGCCAGCGCTGCGTCTTTTTGCTCGGCCGTGATTTTTTCCTTGGCCAGCAGGCGATCCAGACTTTTGCCTATGGCTGCCAGCCCTTTATCTACGGCGGCCTGGGAGATGTCGATCATGACGACCTGTATGCCCTTGACCGCGCATGCTTGTGCAATGCCGCTGCCCATGGTGCCTGCGCCCACGATGCCTACTGTTTGAATGCTCATGAATGAATCTCCACAAAGTTGAGTGAAAAAAAGGCCGGCGCAATGCGTCAGCCCGGGGAAAAGCGGTGCGCGGCCCAAAGCGCCTGACAGCAGTGGCGGGCCATGAGGGTCATTTGGTGGGGGCGTTGATGCGCCAGCTCGCGCGCAGGTGGCTGGCCTGGTTGATCAGGCGCTCCAGCTCGTCGCCCTGGCTGTTGGTGATGGCGTGCTCCAGCTTGGATAGCGCGTGCCGGAAGTGGTGCAGTTGCGCCAGCAGCTCTTCGCGGTTGGCAATGAGCACGTCGCGCCAGATTTGCGGATTGCTGGCGGCAATGCGGCTGAAATCACGAAAACCGGGGCCGGCCAGCGAGAGGAAATCGGAGCAGCTGTCTTTCTGGCTGGCAATGCCGTTGATGATGGCAAAGGCCAGCATGTGCGGCAGGTGGCTGACGGCGGCAAAGGCCGCGTCATGCGCATCGGCCGACATGGGCGTGACCAGACAGCCCAGCGCCTGCCACAAGGCCGTGGCTTTTTCCAGCTTTGCAAGCTGGGTGCGCTCCATCGGCGTGAGGATGACTTGCTTGCCCGCGAACAGGTGCGGATCGGAGTTTTCCACGCCCGACACTTCGCGCCCGGTCACGGGGTGGCAGGGCACGAAGATGCCCGCGTTTTGCTTGAGCACGCGGCGCACGGCGTCGATCACGTCGCGCTTGGTCGAGCCCATGTCCATCATCAGCATGGACGGATTGACCAGGTGGCGTATGGCCTTGAGCGTGGCTTCGGTGGCCGACACGGGCACGGCCAGCACAACCAGATCGGCCCCGGAGACGGCCAGCAGGGCCGAGGGCGCTTCCACGTCGATGACGCCCATTTCGCGGGCACGCTCGGTGGTCGAAGGCGATTTGCTGTAGCCCACCACGCGCTTGACCAGTCCGGCGCGCTTCATCGCCAGCGCCAGGGAGCCGCCCATCAGGCCGCATCCAATTAATCCCAATTGCTCAAACATCTTGCCCCAGGGGGTAGCTCCCCAGCATTTTGTAGAAGGAAGACAAGGCTTGCAGATCGGCCAGGGCTGCCGCCACGTTGGGCTGGGCGGGGTGGCCTGCGATGTCTATGTAGAAATAGTATTCCCACTGCCCGGACTTGGCGGGGCGGGATTCAAAGCGCGTCATGGAAACGCCGTGCTTTTTCAGGGGCGTCAGCAGGTCATGCACGGAGCCGGGCCGGTTGGGCACGCTGACGACGATGCTGGTGCAGTCGCGCCCGCTGGCGGCTGGCATGGGCATGGTTTGCGGCAGGCAGATGATGGCAAAGCGTGTGCGGTTGTGCGCCTGATCCTGCACGGCGTGCGCCACGATGTGCAGGCCGAATTGGGCGGCGGCGCGCTCGCCTGCCAGCGCGGCCCAGGCAGGGTTCTCGGCGGCCAGGCGCGCGCCTTCGGCGTTGCTGGAGACGGCGCGGCGCTCGGCTTGCGGCAGATGGTGGCTGAGCCAGTCCTGGCACTGCATAAGCGCTTGCGGGTGCGCCATGACGACTTCTATGCCTTCCAGCTCATTGACCTGGCGCAGCAGGTTGTGACGCACGGTGAGGCTGACTTCGCCCACCACGTGAACGGGCGAGCGCAGGAACAAATCCAGCGAACGGGTGATTACGCCCTCGGTGGAGTTTTCCATGCCGACCACGCCGAACTGGGACGTGCCGGTGGCGGTGGAGTGAAAGACTTCATCGAAGCTGTCGCAATAAATCAGCTTGGCGGCGCTGCCGAAATATTCGATGCCAGCCTGCTCGCAAAAAGTGCCCTGCGGCCCCAGCACGGCCACGCGGGGGGGCACTTCCAGCGCCAGGCAGGCCGACATGATTTCGCGCCAGATGCTGGCGACATGGTCATTGAGCAGCGGCCCCTGGTTGCCCGTCTGCACCCGGTGAATGACCTGGGCCACGCGGTCGGGCCGGAAAAAGGGCGTGCCTTCGCGCCGCTTGAGATCGCCCACTTGCTCGGCCACGCGCGCGCGCTGGTTGAGCAGCGCCAGAAGCTGCGAGTCCAGCGCGTCGATTTGCGTGCGCAGCGCTGCCAGCTCGGCAGACTGGACAGGGGCAGGGGGACGGTCGTCGGAAGCGGCGCTCATGGCTGCTTATTTCGGCTCGATGCGCTCGACCTTGGTTTTGATGCCGCCTGAAGATGCGGTGGGGGCCGCAGCCTTGGCTGGCGCTTGGGGCTTGGCGGCTGCCTTGCCGCCTGATTTGTTGTCAGCGGCGGCGGCGATGATTTTTTCGGCAGCCGAGTCAAATTCCTTGAGATAACCCTCCACAGGGGAAACGGTTGCTTTCGTGATCAGGCTGATCCAGGCATTGGCCGCTTCGCCGCCTGCTTCCTGGAATTTGTGACTGGCGGGCGTTTCCAGATAGGCGATGACGGTTTTCAGCTCTTCGGCCGTGAGTTTTTCCTGATAGACGGGCGCCAGCGCGGTTTCGGCTGTTTTGATGGCCTCGGCTTCTATGGTCTTGCCGGTGGATTCGATGAGCTTGCGCAGCTCGGCATCGAGTTTTTCGCGCACGTCTTTTTGTTTGTCGGCAGGCACGTTTTGCTCTATGGCGTGCGACCAGTTGGAGATCACCGGTTGCACCACCGCAGTCACGAGCTGGCTGGCGACTTGGCGGGCATCATTTTTTTGTTGGATTTGCGCCAGCTTTACGGCCAGAGCCTTGTTGGTTTCGTTGGCGGCGGCGTTTTGTGCGTGAGCGGCCAGGGGCAGGCCGAACGTGCATGCGGCCAATGCAATGGCGGCCAGGGATTGGGAGGGCATGAATTTCAAGATGGACTCCAGTGAAAAAATAAAAAGAGAAAGGTTCAGGAGGCGGAAATGTCGCCGCTGTTGTCCGACGCTTCGTCAGCAAGTGTTTCGTCGTCGGCCTGGGCGTCGTTTTCCACGATGCGTTGCAGGCCGCTCAGGCGCGCGCCGTCGTCCAGCGCAATGAGGGTTACGCCTTGCGTGGCGCGGCCCATTTCGCGGATTTCGGCCACGCGGGTGCGCACCAGCACGCCCTTGTCGGTGATGAGCATGATTTCATCGTCGGCATTGACCAGCGTGGCGGCCACGACCTTGCCGTTGCGCTCGCTTTGCTGGATGGCGATCATGCCTTTGGTGCCGCGTCCGTGGCGGGTGTATTCGCTGATGTGGGTGCGCTTGCCGTAGCCGTTTTCGGTGGCGGTGAGCACGCTGCTGCGGGTGGCGGGGGCAGCCTCTGAGGCATGCTGCGCATCGCCGGCTTCGGCCTCGGCCACCAGCATGGCGATGACGCGCTGGCCTTCTTCCAGATTCATGCCGCGCACGCCGCGGGCCTGACGCCCCATGTGGCGCACGTCGTTTTCGTCGAAGCGCACGGCCTTGCCGCCGTCGGAAAACAGCATGACGTCGTGCCTGCCGTCGGTCAGGGCAGCGCCGATGAGGTAGTCCCCCTCGTCCAGCCCCACGGCGATGATGCCGGCCTTGCGCGGGTTGCTGAATTCGGCAAGCGCGGTTTTCTTGACCGTGCCGCCGGCCGTTGCCATGAACACGTAGCGGTCGGGCGGGAAAGCGCGCGCCTCGCCCGTGAGGGGCAGCACCACGGTGATTTTTTCGCCATCTTCCAGCGGGAACATGTTGACGATGGGCCGTCCGCGCGAGCCGCGCGAGCCGGATGGCACCTCCCACACCTTGAGCCAGTACAGCCGCCCGCGGTTGGAAAAGCACAGGATGTAGTCGTGCGTGTTGGCGATGAAGATCTGGTCGATCCAATCGTCTTCCTTGGTGGCGGTGGCCTGTTTGCCGCGCCCGCCGCGCTTTTGGGCGCGGTATTCGTTCAGCGGCTGGCTTTTGATGTAGCCGGTGTGACTGAGCGTGACGACCATGTCGGTTGGCGCGATGAGGTCTTCGGTCGCCAGCTCCTGCGCATTGGGCTCAATGGTGGAGCGGCGCACACCTTCGCCCGTCTGGCCGAATTCGGCTTTCAGCGCAGCCAGCTCGTCGCCGATGATGGCCGTGACGCGCTCGGGGCGGGACAGGATGTCGAGCAAGTCCTCGATTTGCGCCATGACGTCCTTGTATT
Organism: Ottowia sp.; assembly: GCA_052170415.1. Classification (GTDB taxonomy): domain Bacteria; phylum Pseudomonadota; class Gammaproteobacteria; order Burkholderiales; family Burkholderiaceae_C; genus Ottowia. Next base: position 21,987 of record JBQNAO010000034.1, read on the forward strand.
CGGCAACGATCTTGTCCTGCTCCAGCCCCGTCAGGCGTTGCAGGCGCATTTGCAGGATTTCCTGCGCCTGCGTTTCGGAAAGGCGATAGAAGCCGTCGGCTTGCAAACCGAACTCGCGCGGCAGCCCTTCGGGGCGGTAATCGTCAGCGCGCACGACGCTGCCGTCCTCGCGGCTGCGGGTCAGCATTTCGCGCACCAGCTCACTGTCCCACGTGCGGGCCATCAGCTCCGTCTTGGCAACGGGCGGCGTTGGTGATACGCGGATGATGCGGATGAACTCGTCAATGTTGGCCAGCGCCACCGCCAGCCCTTCCAGCACGTGGCCGCGATCGCGTGCCTTGCGCAAGTCGAAAATGGTGCGCCGCGTAACAACTTCGCGGCGGTGTTGCAGGAAGACTTCCAGCAGGTCTTTCAGGTTGCACAGCCTGGGCTGGCCGTCCACCAGCGCCACCATGTTGATGCCGAAGGTGTCTTGCAGCTGCGTTTGCTTGTAGA
>JBQNAO010000035.1:0-22389 GCA_052170415.1 Ottowia sp.
GGCGTTTCTTTGGTTTCACCCTCGAACACCAGATCGGCCACCAAGGTCACGCCGATGATGGCTCCCGGCTGGGAGAACGGATGATTGCCCCATCGTCCGCTGATCACGTCATGCAGTTCGGCACCGCTGTCGATGTGCAGCGAAACAGCATCCGTCGAATGGCCGAGCAGGGCCTTGGCTTCGGTGAGGTAGAGGCGCTCGACCTTTGCGCCATCCAGACGCGGCTTTTCGTCCTTCAGCGGCAGTGCGAACCGCGACAGGTCGTATCGTGACCGGTTCAGTGGGCGATTCGATAACGGGGCTTTGAAGCCGTGCTTGGACAACACATTCGCCAGCGGAGCGCGTGTCGACAGGGTATGTGCATAGACCTCGACCACCTTGCGGTCCGGAGCGTAGATCAACGTGGCATCGCGCGCCGGGAAGTAGCAGAAGCTCTTGCGGTTGCGGTTGACGACCTGCACCGCCGTCACCTGATCTCCGGCAAACCGGACAACGAGGTAATGCGTGATCTGGGTGTCACCGTTTTTCTTCTCGTCGGCCAACGGTACGTAGACCACCTCGCACGGCTCGCCCAGTCGCATTGCGCTGGTGAGTTGCGCTTCCAGCTCCTTCTTGACGGAGTCGTTCCAGATGAAGGGTGGCGCGTCATCGCATGGCACGTCGAAGGCGTCGTAGAGGCGCTTGTTGCCTCGGATGTCGCCGGTGTTCAGGATCGACTCGGCGACATCGAACAGACGTGCGGTCTCGTCGGAATGGTTCCGCCACCAGACACTTATACAAAGCCCTTCAATTTCATCCAATTGAAGGGCTTTTTCTTTGGCAAATCAGTCATTTGCTGTTCAACAGTATTCAGGGAAGAACATTGGCATACAAGACGCCATCGGGGAAACATTACGGGGCACAAAATCCATTTTTCCCCAATGACCGGGGCACGAGTGCCGAAAGACGCCTGTGTTGACCGATGCCCAATGCCGCAACGCAAAATGCCCGCCAGACAGAAAGCGGGTGCGCTAGACCGATAGCGGAGGGCTGTATCTGGAAGTCTCCCCGGCAGGCAGCAAGCGATGGTTTATGAAGCTGTATGGCGGCGGCAAAGAAACCCGCCTTGCACTAGGCGGCTACCCTGTTGTCAGTCTGATAGCGGCCCGCCGTGCGCGTGATGCAGCCAAGCTGCAAAAGGCCAGCGGCATTGACCCTGCACAGGCGCGCAAGATAGAAAAGCTCAAAGCCCACAATCCGGCAGGCGACAGCTTTCGCGTGGTGGCTATGGAGTGGTATGCCAAGCAAGAAGGGCAATGGAGCGCAGCCCATGCTGGGGCAAACATTTTGCGGCCATCACCGACCCCGAACAGCTAGGCGTGCTGCTGCGCGCCATCAAGAGCTACAAGGGCGGGCTGGTAGTGCGCGCGGCGCTGCAACTGGCCCCCATGCTATTTCAGCGGCCAGGCGAATTGCGGGGCGCAACGTGGGACGAAATCAATCTCGAAGAAGCGCCATGGACAATCCCATCTGCCCGCATGAAGCGCACCAAGGCATGCAAAGAAAACGGCCAGCCCCACCTTGTCCCGCTGCCTCATCAAGCCGTTCAAGTGCTGAAAGCTGCTTGAAGGGCTTTTTTCTTGGTGAAACGAGGGCTTGTGTTCGGCTTCGTTCAGCGCCGTTCTTTACTAGCCGCGCTCAAGCCTTTCTCCAAAGGGGCGGCCTTGTTTCCCTCGGTGAGCGCCAGCGCAGCCGCTCATCAGTGACAACGCCCTGCGCAGCAGGCATGGACTGCGTTTTATGAATTTGACAACCTTGTGGGCGGAGTCGCACCTTTGTTTCCATTAACCAGGCAACGGGCCAGATTTATTGTGTGCTGTCGGCCCTGCGATGGAGTTTGGGTTGGGTGATTTATGGAATCAAATCATGATTTGCCATGCAAGGAAAAAATGATTGAATGCATTGAAACCGACTTGATGGGCTGATGAACAATATAAAGGGGCTTAGGAAGCAAACGCCTTAAAGAGGGTTGTCTCTAAGTGGCTTCAAGAGCACTTTATAGAGGTCATGATGTCTGTGGTTGAAACGGAACCTTGTCTCCTTGAGGTGAAGATTGAACCTGTTAGCTCGGGTGTCATGGTGCTGCGCTAACCGATGCCCGAGCTTTGCTCCAGAAAGACTCTATATCGTTGACATGCCTGGAGTCCTTGGCGAATTCATTGTTGCCGTAAAATTGCTTTTCCAGGCCGATGTCAAGCAACCTAAGGCCATGAATATAATTCACCCTCATATGTTCAAATACAGAGAAGGCGCCCAATGGCAGAGCAAAAAACAAGAAATACAATCATAATATTTGTATTTTTTCTCTTTATTTATGGATTATGGTATTCGGTATTCTGGCCGGGTCCGACCGGGCAGGATGGTTATTCACTGCTGATCAATATCAGCCAGGGATCGCCGAAATGGACGGGTAAAGAGGGGGCGTGGCTTATTTATGCACTTCTGACATACGGAGCAACCGGGTATGTCGAAGCTATTACCATTCCCTTGCTGATCCTGCATGTGCTGATTTTTGCCAGATTGGTTGCACATTTGTGGAATATGGGGTGCAGAAAAGTGGCGTTTGCATCTGCAATTTTTATTGCATGCACTCCTCATGTGCTGAATGCTGCCAGCAGTCTTTATCCTGATTCCATTTTCAGTCTTGCCTTCATCGCTCTGCTTTTTGAAATATGGCTTGCGCTCAAGAATGGGCTGACGAAAACAAGCGTTATTTTTATTTTCATACTTTTTCCGATTGCGAGTTCATTCAAGGCCAATGGCATTATCATCGTTTTGCCCATGTTGTATCTGGCCTGGGTGCTGAAGCCGCGTGCTCAAAAAATATTCATCCTGTTGACCATGCTGGTGTGGTGGGGCATTGGCACAATTTGTCATCAAAGGTTCGACCTGGGTGAAGGCCATCCCGCCCTGAAACCATTGATTCTCTTTGAAACCACGAATTTCATGCAGTCCAGGCCCATGAATCTATGGGAAACGCGGCATATGGTGACGGACAGAACCAAAGAAATCATGTATCGCCATATCAGCCAGGATGCCATTGATGAACTGTATGACCGCGATTATTGGGATACCTTGTGGCATGCCAATCAGGATCGGGTCAGGTTTCATGGCATGAGCGACAAGGATTGGCGTTATCTGCGCAAGGATTTTTTCAAATACAACCTGTGGCGCAATATTCCTGCTTTTTCGGCCAGTCGGGTGAATATATTTCTGGCTTCCGCGCTTGCGCAAGGGGGTATTGTGGCGCCCACTTCCGGAAAGGATATTCTGGATACTGTCTCCACAAATTCCACATACAACCCTTTTGGGTTCGACAGGCTTCAAAGCCTTTTTTTGCAGGCCTTTGATTTCACCTACGCCTGGCGCTTTCTTTTCTGGTCGCCGTTTGTCGGTCTTGTCTTGCTGGCCGTGGCTGCGAAAAAAAATGCCGGCACGCATGACATGGCCAACAGGGTGATTTTGGCAACCCTGTTCATTCAGCTTGCCGGCATATTTCTTATGTCGATTGCCGCCGAATATCGTTATTTGCTGATGTTTTTTTATTCTCCGCTTTTGCTTGTCCCTGTTTTGCATGACGAGGCGGGTCACGCCTTAAAAACGCATTCCGGCGCTGATCCCGCCATTCATTCGCTCTCTTCCAAATAACCAGGCTTGCCGTCTGGGCGCTCGGCCCATTCAGTCAAACAGGTAGTTCAGACCGAGCTGGATGCGGCGTGGTTCGCCGTAGCTCATGGTGTCTGGCCACCATTGGTTGAGCTGGTAATAGGTTTTGTCCAGCGCGTTGTTCACGTTCAGTTGCAGCGCCAGTTTGGGGTTGATCTGATAGCGCGCCATCAGATCGAGCAGCGCATAGGCGGGCTGGCCGGCGGCTTCCTTGAGGCCGGTGCCGGGGTTGGTCAGCTCAATGGGGGGGCGGCTGTGCCAGCGCAGGCCGGCGCCCAGGCTCAGGCCCGGCAGCAGGCGGGCGGCGTCGTATTTGGCGAATAGTTTGAAGACTTTGCGCGGCTGGTGCGCGTTCAGGTGCGCGCCGCCCGGCTCCTTGGCCGAGTAGTGCGACCAGCCCAGGCTCAAATCCCATGCGTGGCCCAGGCGGCCGTTGAGCTCCAGTTCGTAGCCGCGCACTTTGGCGCCCTTGATGGCGCGCGAGGCGGTGTCGGTGGTGCCGGGCACGAGGTGGCCTTCGTCGGGCGCGGCGAAGTTGTCCTGGCGGGTTTGATAGATCGCCAACGTGCCTTGCAGGTGGTTGTCGAACCAGGCGCTTTTCAGGCCGGCTTCCACGGTGTTGCCACGCACGGGGGCCAGATGGCGGCCGTAGCGATCCTTGTTGTCCTGCGGCTTGAACATGCTGGTGTAGCTGGCGTAGGCGGCCAGATCGGGCGTGAGGTCATACACCACGCCCAGGTAGGGCACGAAGACTTTTTCGCTCTGCTTGTAGGCAGCGGGCGTCCAGGCGGCCTGCTGGTTGTTTTGCTCCCAGTGGCTGTAGCGGCCGCCCAGGATGAGCTTCAGCGGCCGGGCCAGTTGCAGGCGGCTTGCAAAGCTGATGGCTTTTTGCGTGGTGACAAAGCGCGAGCCTATGGGCGGCTCGCCCCAGATGGGGGCCGGGCTGTTGTGGTCCCAGGTGAAGAAGTTGCCGATCACGTCGCCGCTGGCGTGGTCTGCGTTGAGCAAATTGGCGTCTGCGCCGCCGCCCATCCAGCCGCCCTTGAAGCGGTTGTAGTGCAGGCGGATGCTGGCTTGCTGCGCAAAGCCCAGGGCCTGAAACGGCACGGTCAGGCCGGTGTTGAAGTCCAGGTTGTCGGGCGTTTGTTTCCAGAAATACGGCTCGCCTTTCATGCCCTGGCCGGTGTGCCGATCCGGCGCTTCGCTCACCCAAAGTAGGTTGGAGCGCTCGTATTTGCGGGTGTAGTTCAGCGAGCTGCGCCATTGCCAGCCGTTGGCCAGTGTGTGATCCAGCTCGGCAAAAGCGTTGGTCTGGTGCAGATTCCAGCGGTTCCAGCGCGCCGCGGTGGTTTGGCTGCGACGCCAGTTCGTGCGGGTGCCGTCGCTGAAATAAAAGGGCAGGCTGCCCCAGAACGCGCCGTCGGTTTGCTTGCTCTCGTGCGACAGGCCCACGCTCAAGCGCGTGCTGGCGCTCAAGTCGGCTTCCACGGTGCCATACAGGGTGAGCAGACGGTCTTTTTTCAAATCCCTGAAGCCCTCGCCGCGCTCATGCGCCAGCACCCAGCGGCTGCGCACGCTGCCATCGGCGCTCAGGGGGGCGGCGATGTCGGCGGCCAGGCCCAGGTTTTTCCACGACCCGACTTCGGCATCCAGTTCGGCAGAAAACTGGCGGCGGTGGGCGCGCTTGCGCACCAGATTCACCGTGGCCGAAGGGTCGCCCGTGCCCGAGAGCAGGCCGGTGGCACCCTTGGTGATTTCTATGCGCTCATAGATGGCCGCAAGGCCCAGATCGGGCCGCACGTTGTCGGAGACGAGCAGGTTGCCATCGAGCTGGAAGTTTTCGACCTGAAAGCCGCGCGAGGAAATTTCTTTGCGGTTGTCGTCGTTGTGGGTGGTCGTCAGACCGCTGACTTGCTCCAGTGCCTGGCCCACGGTGCGGGTTTGCTGATCGCGCATGCGCTGCCGGGTGATGACCGAAACCGATTGCGGCGTCTCGCGCAGGCCCAGCTCCAGCCCGGTGGCGGCGCTGCTTTGCGTCTGGGTGTAGCCGTCGGCCCGCTGATCGCGCACTTCAATGGCGGGCAGCTTTTGCGCAGGGTCTTCGGCATCGGCCGCCTGGGCATGGGCCAGACCCCCGCACACCAGCAGTTGAATCAGCAGGGCCAGTTGCGACAGTCGAAGGGGGTGATCGGGGATTGCGTTGCGTTGCGGTGTCATGCGGTTTCCTGGGGGTGTGAAAAAAAGCGATTCTCGTTTTGTGCCGTTTTTGCCGTCAACAGGCGAGGCGTTTTGCCATTTCGGGGCGCGGGTCGGGTTGATGCGGACGGGTATGCGCCTTCAGTGGCTTACATTTGCTTGCCTTATTTTGCTTATCAATTGGGCAAACGTCCCGCAGCGCCCGTAAACACTGCGAAGGGCGCTATCAATTCAGGAATTTTCTGTGGATAACTTGCCTTTTCCGGGCATGAAAAAAGCCGCTGCTGCGGCTTTTGCGGGGGCGGGGCAGGGCGGCGGTCAGGCTTCTTTGCGCAGGGCGGGGAAGAGCAGCACGTCGCGGATGCTGGCGCTGTCTGTGAGCAGCATCATGAGGCGGTCTATGCCCACGCCGCAGCCGCCGGTGGGGGGCATGCCGTATTCGAGGGCGCGCACGAAGTCGGCGTCGTAATACATGGCTTCGTCGTCGCCTGCGTCCTTGGCGCTGGCCTGGGCGGCAAAGCGCGCGGCCTGGTCTTCGGCGTCGTTGAGTTCGCTAAAGCCGTTGGCCATTTCGCGGCCGGTGATGTACAGCTCGAAGCGCTCGGTCACTTCGGGGCGCGCGTCGTTGGCGCGGGCCAGGGGGCTGATTTCGGTGGGGTGCTCCATGATGAAGGTGGGCTGCCATAGCTGGCTTTCCACTTCTTCTTCAAAGTAAAGCACTTGCAGCGCGGGCAGGCTGCGCTGGGCAAGGCGCTCTTTTTCTTCGCTCAGGCCCAGTTTTTTCAGGCGGCGGATGAGTTCGGCGGCGTCGTCCACGTGCGCGCCGATGTCGGTGTGCGCGTGCAGGGCTTCGCGGATGGTCATGCGCGCAAAGGGCTGGCTCAAGTCGATGGGGCGGCCCTGGTAGGTCAGGTGCAGCGTGCCGCAGGCGTTTTGCGCGGTGTCGCGGATGAGGCGCTCGGTGTAGTCCATCAGATCGCGGTAGTTCCACCAGGCGGCGTAGAACTCCATCATGGTGAATTCGGGGTTGTGCCGCACGCTGATGCCTTCGTTGCGGAAGCTGCGGTTGATTTCAAAGACGCGCTCGAAGCCGCCGACGATCAGGCGCTTGAGATACAGCTCGGGCGCGATGCGCAGGAACATGTCCTGCTCCAGCGCGTTGTGGTGGGTGACGAAGGGCTTGGCGTTGGCGCCGCCGGGGATGGGGTGCAGCATGGGCGTTTCCACTTCCATGAAGCCGTTGTCGGTCATGAACTGGCGCAGCGCCGAGAGCGTTTTGCTGCGGGCGGCAAAGCGGCTGCGGGCGGCTTCGTCGGTGATGAGATCGACGTAGCGCTGGCGGTATTTCAGCTCGGTGTCTTGCACGCCGTGGAATTTGTCGGGCAGCGGGCGCAGGCTTTTGGTGAGCAGGCGGATGCGGCTGGCGTGGATGGAAAGCTCGCCGGTGCGGGTTTTGAACAGATGCCCTTCGGCGGCGACGATGTCGCCCAAATCCCAGTGCTTGAAGTCGGCGTAGTCGGCCTCGCCCACGTCGTCGCGGGCGATGTAGATCTGGATGCGGCCGGTGGCGTCTTGCAAGGTGGCGAAGCTGGCCTTGCCCATGACGCGCTTGAGCATCATGCGGCCGGCCACGCTGACGGTGATTTTTTCGCCCGCTTCCAGCGCTTCCTTGGTTTTTTCGCCGTGCTCGGCCAGCAAGGCGGCGGCGCGGTGTTGGGGCTTGAAGTCGTTGGGGAAGGCCACGCCGCCGCCTGCGGCCTGGCGCTCGCGCAGGGCCTTGAGCTTGTCGCGCCGCTCGGCGATCAGTTTGTTTTCATCTTGTTCGGGGGCGGCGGGCGTGGGGGCGTGGGGGGTGGACATGGGGCAAAAAAACGCGGCCGCAGGGGCCGCAGACGGTGAAAAAAAGCCGGAAATTATAGGTTTTGAAACAAGATCGGGGCCCCGCGCCGGGCGGCGGCGGGGGCGGATTCGGGCACGGCTTCAGCCGCGAATTCAGGTGCGAATTCAGGTGTTTTGGCCCGAAACCTGCGCCGAGGCGAAGGTGGCCATTTCATTGAGGATGGCGCAGGCGCTTTGCAGCAGGGGCCAGGCCAGCATGGCGCCGGAGCCTTCGCCCAGCCGCAGCTCCAGCGCCAGCAGGGGGCGGGCGCGCAGGCGTTGCAGCATGAGGGCGTGGCCGCGCTCTTGCGACTGGTGGGCGAAAACGCAGTAGTCGCGCAGGGCGGGGGCCAGTTCGCAGGCGACGAGCACGGCGGCGGTGGTGATGAAGCCATCGACGACGATGACGCGCCGCTGATGCGCCGCCTGCAGGGCGATGCCGGCCAGCGTGGCGATTTCAAAGCCGCCCAGCGCGGCCAGCGCGGCCAGCGGGGTTTGCGCCTGGGCGTTGGCGGCCAGGGCGCGCTCCAGCGTGGCGCATTTGCGCGCCAGGCCCGCGTCGTCCAGTCCGCTGCCACGGCCCACGCATTCGGCCAGGGCCGCGCCGCTTTCGCGGCCGCTCAGCCGCGCCAGCAGTAAGGCGGCGGCGCTGGTGTTGCCTATGCCCATTTCGCCCAGCAGCACGGCGTTGCCGGGCAGGCTGCGCACCAGCTCGGCGCCGTTGTGCAGGGCTTGCTCGCATTGCGCCAGGCTCATGGCCGGGCCCCGGGTGCTGTCTTGCGTGCCACAGCCGATGCGCAGATCGCGCAGGCCGGGGGCGGGGGGCAGGGGTTGGCGCATGCCGCAGTCGGCCACCGTCAGCGCCACGCCGTGCTGGCGGGCCAGCACGCTCACGGCCGCGCCGCCGGCCAGGAAGTTGCGCACCATTTGCACGGTGACTTCGGTGGGGAAGGGCGAAACGCCATGCGCCGCGATGCCGTGGTCGGCCGCGCACACCAGCATTTGCGGCTGCGCAAGCTGCGGCGCTTCGCTGCCCAGAATCTGGCCGATTTGCACCGCCAGCGCCTCCAGCCGCCCCAGCGAGCCCAGGGGCTTGGTTTTGTTATCCAGCGCCGCTTGCACACGGGCAGCGAGGGCCGGATCAAGCGCGGCGATGGGGGGAATCTCGAAAGTCATGAATGTCAGAACCAATAAACACTGAAAAAAAACCGCATCCCCCCATTTGCCGGGGCCGAAGCGGGGCAAATGCGGCAAATGCGCGCCAGAGCCCGTGGATAGTGCGCGGGCAGCTCGTATTTTGATAGCGAAGGCGGCGCGATCTGGCCGGGGCGCATTCAGCGGGCCGCCGGCCCGGGTTTGCGGCGCAGGCGCGGCCCCAGCAGGTTCAGCGTCAGCGCCGCCAGCACCAGCGCGGCTGCGGTCAGCTTCCAGGCCGGCAGGCTCTCACCCAGCCAGAAGGCCGAAGCCAGCATGGCAAACACCGGCACCAGCAGGGCAAAGGGGCTGATGCTGGCAGCCGGGTAGCGCGCCAGCAGCCAGGTCCACGCGCCGTAGCCGAACAAGGTGTTGCCCACCGTTTGCCACAGCAGCGCGGCCCAGGCCTGCCAGGTGGCCGTCTCCAGGCTGCCGGCGATCCGGGGCCAGCCTTCCAGAGTCAGTGACAGCGCCAGCAGCGGCGGCACGGCAAACAGGCTGGACCAGGCGATGTAGGCCAGCACATTCACCCCATGCGCGGCGCGGCTGGCCAGATTGCCCAGCGCCCACGAAAAACCGGCCAGCAGCACCAGCGCCACCCCCAACAGCGAGGCGTCGCCGCCCGTGCGCAGCGCAATCAGCCCCATGCCGGCCGCAGCCAGCAGCAGCGCCAGCCACTGCCAGCGGTGCAGGCTCTCGCCCGATTGCCAGGCGGCCAGGCCGATAGTGAAAAACACCTGCGACTGCACGATGAGCGAAGCCAGCCCCGGCGAGATGCGCCCATCCAGCGCCAGAAACAGCAGCCCGAACTGCCCCGCGCCTATGGCCACGCCGTAAAAGGCCAGATTGCCCCAGCTCACGGCCGGGCGCGGCAGCAGCCACACCAGCGGAAACGCCGCCAGTGCAAAGCGCAGCGCGGCAAACAAAAAGGGCGGCAATTGCGCCAGCCCCAGCTTGATGACGACAAAGTTCGACCCCCACACCGCCATCACCGCCAGCGCCAGCAGGGCCAAAGGCCAGGGCAGGGCGCGCTCGGGCGGGTGAGCCGGGGCGGAAGCTGGGGTGGATGGAGGCGGGCGGCGCATGGGCCGCGATGATAGGGGTGCAGGCTGCGGCGCCAGCACAAAAAACAGGCAAAAGTCAAGCGTCCAAAGCAGGGCAAAGCCTATAATGCGCGGTTTTCGGTTCGCCGCTGGCCGGGTGGCCATGTCGTGTGTCTCGCGCACCGGAAAGAAACCCCGAAAGCAGCCGCCAGGCCCAATGACCCCACGGGCCGGGCGGCTGCGCAGCTTCTACAAGGCAAATCCAAACATGGTCGTTATTCGTCTTTCCCGTGGCGGCGCCAAGGCCCGCCCCTTCTACAGCATCGTTGTGACTGACAAGCGCGTGCGCCGCGATGGCCGCTTTATCGAGCGCATCGGCTTTTACAACCCCGGCGCCGTCGAAGGCGAAGAAGGTCTGCGCATTGCGCATGACCGCCTCGCCTACTGGAAAAGCGTGGGCGCGCAGGCATCGCCCACGGTCGAGCGCCTGGTCAAGCAGGCCCTCAAAAGCCAGCCCGCCGCCTGATGCCCGTGCCGCCAGCCATGACTGACTGGCCCCTGGAAGCAGCCGAGCTGCCCGCCGACGCGGTCGAAGTGGGCCGCGTGCAAGGTGCCTGGGGCATACAGGGCTGGCTGCGCATACAGCCTTACAGCGCCTCGCCCGAGGCGCTTTTTTCATCCAGACGCTGGTTCTTGCTGCCGCCCGCGCAGGGCGCGCGGCCCTTCGAGGGCTGCCAGCGTCTGGCCGTGCGTCAGGCGCGCGCCCACGGGCAGGCGGTGGTGGCCAGCGCCCAGGGTCTGGCCGACCGCAATGTGGCCGAGCAGCTCAAGGGCGCGCGCGTGTTCGTGGCCCGCTCATCCTTTCCCACGCCTGCCGAGGGCGAGTACTACTGGGTTGATCTGCTCGGCCTGGCCGTGGTCAACCGGCAGGGCGTGGCGCTGGGCGTGGTGCGCGATTTGCTGCCCACCGGCCCGCAAACCACGCTGGTGCTGGCCTTCGAGGACGCAAACGGCCAGTCGGGCGAGAGGTTGATCCCCTTCGTGTCGGCCTATGTCGATGAGGTGGACCTGCCCGCACGCCGCATCATCGTGGACTGGCAGGCGGACTATTGAGCCAGCCCTTTGCCGTTGTGCCTGTTTTCCCCTTGAGAAGCCTGCGCTTCGGCTTGGCGCAGGCATACGCAAGCCAGTGTTCGCCTGTGCCCTGGTCTTCCTGCAAAAGGGCCTGATCCATCCTAGAATTCGTAACTTTCATCAATGGGGATACGCACATGCAACGTTCTTCTACTTTTGTACTGGGTATCGTGGCCGGCCTGCTGGCTGCTTCGGCTGGCGCCGTCACGCCGGCAGGTACGCCTCCCACTTTTTATTGCGACGCCAACCGGCCTACCGATGCAGACACGGTGGAAAACCAGCTCAATACCCGGGCCAAAAACGACAGCCCCACTGATGCCGACCGGGGCAACCAGCCGCGCTGGGAGCGGGCGACGGCTTCTTTCGCATTCCAGTCAACGGGTTCCGACCCTTTGCCTAGCACATTGACCTGGGCCTTTTTTAATGGGCACGAGCTTGACCGCTATACGGTTAACTTCCCTCACCCTCATCCATATAGCTTCTATCCTGGCATTTATGTTGGCAGTTATCCCTCCTCTACCCTGCCTCCCAACCACCTGTACTACCTCCGTTACCGCTTCAAACTGGATGCCAGCGTTAACCCCGCAACCTACAAGCTGAAATTGCCAGCCGGCGCCGTGCGGGCGGATGACCATGTGCGCGGTATCTATCTGAACGGCAAACGTATGCACGACTCGCTGCCCGTCGGCGCAATCACTCTTGGCGGCGGCGCCACGGCTGATGAGCAATGGAAAGCCGGTGAAAACGAACTGGCTTTTGCTGTTTACGACGATGGGGGCGGCGCAATATGGCTGGGCGTGCAGTCTGCTACGCAGTCTCAATGCGACCGGATTTCCACACCAGCCGCTACCGCCACCCCTGTTCCCACGCTGGAGGGCTGGAGTCTGGGCCTGCTCGGCGGCCTGCTGGGCGGCGCGGCTTTCTGGCGACGGCGCAAGCGCGTGTAACCGCCCACACGCCAGGGTGCGCATTGCCGTTCTGTCTTCAGTCGCGCCCCGTCTTGCCGCAGGCGACGGGGCGCTTTTTTTGCCTTTTTGCAATGCCTACCCAAGCCCAATCGCTTACCAGACGGCGCCAGTTGAAGGGGCAACTGGCCTTTGCAGCCGCATGTTTGCGCTATGGCGCGTCTATTTCGGCTGTCAATCAGCCATCGCCCGTTATCGTGTGTCTGTTTGTGAAATGTGCTTCCTGGCGCGGTTAAAGTCCCGCCCCTTTGCCGCAAGCGGCTGCTGACATGAATGAACCAATCAAGTTGAAACTGGCGCCGCTGGTCGCGCTGGTCGTCGGCTCCATGGTGGCCGGGGGCATTTTTTCCATTCCGCAAAACATGGCCGCCAGCGCCGCCCCGGCGGCCACGCTGCTGGCCTGGGGCATCACCGGGCTGGGCATGCTGGCGCTGGCCTTTGTGTTCGTGAGCCTGACCTTGCGCCAGCCGCAGCTCGATTCGGGCGTTTACGCCTACGCCCGCGCCGCCTTTGGCCCCTTCGTGGGCTTTTCCTCGGCCTGGGGCTACTGGCTCATGGGCGTGCTGGGCAATGTGGGCTACTACATCCTGCTGTTTTCCACGCTGGGGCATTACCTTCCGCTGTTTGGCCAGGGCAACACGCCCTGGGCCGTGGCCGGCGCTTCGGCGCTGGTGTGGTGCATGCACTTTTTGCTGCTGCGCGGCATTCGGCAGGCGGCGTTTGTCAACCAGATCGCCACCCTGGCCAAGCTGACGCCGCTGGCGCTGTTCGTGCTGGTGGCGGCGTTTGCCTTCAAAAGCGAAGTGTTTGCGCGCGATCTCTGGGGGCAGGGCCTGGCGGGGGGCAAGCCGCTGGGCAGCGTGCTGGAGCAAATCAGCGGCGCCATGCTGGTGACGGTGTGGGTGTTCGTCGGCATCGAAGGCGCCAGCGTGTATTCGGCCCGCGCCGAGCGCCGCGCCGATGTGGGCCGCGCCACGCTGATCGGCTTTGTGCTGGTGCTGGCGCTGCTGGTGGCCGTGAGCGTGCTTTCCATGGGCATATTGAGCCAGCCCGAGCTGGCCGCGCTGCCCAATCCTTCCATGGCGCATGTGCTGGCGCACGTGGCGGGGCCCTGGGGGGCGGCTTTCATCAGCGTGGGCGTGCTGGTGTCGCTTTCGGGCGCGCTGCTGGCGTGGCTGATGCTGGCCAGCGAAACCCTGTTCATGGCCGCGCGCGATGGCACCGCGCCGCACTGGCTCACGCGCGAAAACGCGCACGGCGCGCCCGCCGCCGCGCTGTGGATGACCAGCGCCTGCGCGCAGGCGTTTTTGCTGCTCACGCTCGTGAGCGAGGCCACCTATGTGGCCGTGGTGCAACTGGGCACGGCCATGGTGCTGCTGCCCTACACCTGGGCGGCGCTGTTTGCCCTGCGGCTGGCCTGGCGCGGCCAGGGCTATGGCCCGGCCGAATCGGGCGCGCGCCGGCGCGATGTGGCCGTGGCCGCGCTGGCGGTGGTGTATGCGCTGTGGCTGCTGTATGCGGGCGGGCTGAAATATCTGCTGCTGTCGTGCCTGCTTTACATCCCCGGCGCGCTGCTTTACGCCTGGGCGCGGCGCGAGCACGGCCGCGCGCTGTTTTCGCGCCGCGAGTGGCTGTTTTTCGGCGCGCTGCTGGCGATGGCCGCCGTCGCCGCCGCGGGCCTGAAGCAGGGCTGGCTGACTTTGTGATTCACCTGCCCGAAAAACAGGCAAACCGGCCGCAGCGCCCGTGGATATTGCGCAGGCTGCTATCAAATCAGGAAAAACCTGTGGATAAGTCGGCAATTCGGGCGGCCGAAATTCGCATGAATGCGGCCGGGCGCGCGACAGCAAATCCGGCGTGAACCAGCCGGTTTGCGCCACCACTTTCCAGCCCTCGACTTTCCGATTTCCGACTTGCCAGCCCTCGACTTTCCGGTTTTCAAACGGCGCATCGCCGCCCCGCGTGTGAAATCTGGATACAAGATTTTGCTGAAAAACAAGGCAAACCGCCCGCAGCGCCCGTCCATGCTGCGAAGCGCGCTATCAAAACAGGAAACATCTGTGGATAACTTGCCCGAATCTGGCCTCTGAAAGGCCCGCCGGGCTGCCTGTCCGGGCATGGCAGCAGGCAAGAGGCGCGCGCCGTTGCCGTCGTTACATTAGCCGCCTTGTTTTTTTCCTTATTCAGCGTCTGCCGTGTCCCGTTTTTTCCTGATTTTTCTCTCTGTGCAAGCCGTGCTTTTTGGCGTGGAAATGCTCAACAGCGTGCAAGAAGCCGTGGTGCAGCCCTGGACGGGGTTGGTGGCTTCGGTGAGCGCGGTCATCATCAAGTTTTTCGATCCCTCGGCCATTTCCCACGGGCGCGTGGTGCAAAGCGCCGATTCCGGCTTTGGCATTTCCATCGAGCCGGGCTGCAATGGCGTGGAGGCGGCCATCGTGCTGCTGGCAGCGGTGCTGGCCTTTCCGTCGAGCTGGAAGATGAAGTTCTGGGGGCTGGGGCTGGGCTTTCTGGCGGTGCAGGGTGTGAATTTGCTGCGCGTGGTGAGCTTGTTCTTCATCGGGCAGTGGAATATGAAAGTGTTTGAATTTGCTCATCTTTATATGTGGCAGGCGCTCATCATGCTGGATGTGCTCATCGTCTGGCTGCTGTGGATGCGCTATGTGGCCCGCCACGATGCCGCTGCCCGTGATGCCTCGTCGGATGCGCCGGCGGCCTGAAAAGGGTTTTGTTTTTCCATCGTTTTTTGCTTGTTGACTGCCATGCGCTCCACCTTGATCGGACGTTTTTTGCTGCTTTGCCTGCTGGGGCTGCTGGTGCTGCTGCCGCTGTGGTATTGGGCTGCGCCCTGGCTGGCGGCTGCGCCGGTGTGGCTGGCCGGGGCGGTGATGAAGCTGGTTTTTCCGTGGGTGGAAGGGGTAGAGCGCGAGGGCGTGACGGCCACGCTGCTGACGACGGTGCAGGTGGTGATGCCGCTGGGCGACGGGCGGCAGGCGCTGGCCGAACTCACGCCCGAGGCGAGCTATCCCGTTTACGGCTACGGGCTGGCCTTGCTGTGGGCCATGCTGCTGGCTTCGCGCCCGCGCTGGTGGCCGCTCAAGGGCCTGCTGGGCAGCGCGCTGCTGGTGCCGGCGCAGGCCTGGGGGCTGTGCTTTCAGTGGCTGCGCGATGTGGCGCTGACTTCGGGCGACAACGCCGTCGCCTATCTGGGCTGGCCGGGCTGGGCGCATGAGCTGGTCGCCTACGGTTATCAGTTCGGCTTTCTGATGCTGACGCCGGTGGCGCCCATCTTGCTGTGGCTGTGGTTTGACCGCTCGTTCGTGGCGGCCTTGTGGCTGGAGGCGTCTTTGCATCAGGGCAAGCCGGGCGATGTGCCCGCTGCGCGTGCGCCCACGCGCCAAACGCCTGAACAAACGCCTGAACAAACGCCTGAAGCGGGGGCTTGCGAGGCCCCGCCTTCGCAGGCGGGCAAGGGCGTTTAAAGGCCCTGGCCCCAAGAACGGGCAGGGCGGGTGGGGCAGGGCAGGTTATCCACAGATTTTTCCTGTTTTGATAGCGCCCTGCGCAGTATCCATGCGGGTTTCGGGCAGTTTGCCTGTTTGTTAGGCAATAAAAAACCAGCCCGCAGGCTGGTTGCGTTGTGCCGGGGCGGGCCGGGGGTGGCCCGCCGGGTGCGCGAGGGGGCGGCTCAAGGCATCTCGGGGCGCTCGCCGTGTTCATAGACGGCGTAGGCGCGGCCGACGATGAGGGGGTCGAGCTTGCCGATTTGCTCCAGATCCTTGTTGGCGTAGGGCAGCTTGTGCAGCACGTAGCGCATGGCGTTCAGGCGCGCGCGTTTTTTGCAGTTGCTTTTGACGACGGTCCAGGGGCTGTCGGCGGTGTCGGTCTCGAAGAACATGGCTTCCTTGGCGCGGGTGTAGTCGTCCCACTTGTCGAGGCTGGCCTTGTCGATGGGGCTGAGCTTCCACTGCTTGAGCGGGTGCGCCCTGCGCTCGGCAAAGCGGCGGCGCTGCTCTTCCTGGCTCACACTGAACCAGAACTTGATGAGGTGAATGCCCGAGTGCACGAGGTGACGCTCGAATTCGGGGGCCTGGCGCATGAATTCGCGGTATTCGTCATTGGTGCAAAAGCCCATCACGCGCTCCACGCCCGCGCGGTTGTACCAGCTGCGGTCAAACAGCACGATTTCGCCATGCGTGGGCAGGTGCTGCACGTAGCGCTGGAAGTACCACTGGCCGCGCTCGGCGTCGGTGGGCTTTTCAAGGGCGACCACGCGCGCGCCGCGCGGGTTGAGGTGCTCCATGAAGCGCTTGATGGTGCCGCCCTTGCCGGCGGCGTCGCGGCCTTCGAAGACGATGACGATGCGCTGGCCGTGTTCCTTGGCCCAGGCTTGCAGCTTGAGCAGCTCCACTTGCAGCTTGAATTTCTGCTTTTCGTAGGTGCTGCGGCGCAGCAGGTTTTTGTAGGGGTAGCCGCCGTCGCGCCAGGTGTCGGAGAGTTCTTCGTCGGGGTTGGTTTTGCCGGAGATGGCGGCCTTGCCTTCCAGCGCCTTGCGCAGGGCGCGCTGGTCGTCGGGCGAGGCGCCTTCGATGAGGGCGCGCAGGGCGCGGGCGCGGTTTTTGGGGGCGTCCTTGCCTTCGAGCAGGCCCACGGCGGTGCTGATGAGACGGCTTTGCGCGGCCGAGGTGGATTTGCGGGCGACGAAGCTGGCGATGTCGCCCTGGCCCAGCGCGGGCGGGGTGTCGCCCGCAGCGGCCGGGCGCACGCCAGGCTGGCGCACGGGGCGGGCGGCGGTGGGGCGGGCGGCGGATTTGGTTGCGGGCCTGGCTGCGGCCGGTTTGGCGGGGGTGGGTTTGGCGGGGGCGTTGTTTGCGCTCATGGGTTTTTCTCCTCGATGTTTCAAAAAATACAAAACCTGTAACTATGCGCCCAAATGCCCTCTGAAGGGCGAAAACCCGAGTGCCTTGCTTCGGTTTTTCAGGGCGCTGGGGCGGCGCTGGTCAGGCCCGACAGGTGCAGGCGGCTTTCAAAGTGGTGGGTCAGGCCGCTGTGGGGGTCGCGCAGGGTGAGGCGGCGCGCCAGCAGTTGCAGCGGGCGCTGCCAGTCGTCGGGCTGGTCGGCGGCGCGGGTGACGGCCGGATAGAAGGGGTCGCCTTCCAGCGGCAGGCCCAGCGCGGCCATGTGGGCGCGCAGCTGGTGGCGGCGGCCGGTGAGCGGTTCGAGCGCATAAAGCGCGCGCTGGCCGGGCAGGCCGCGCAGGCGGGTGATGCGGGTGTGGCTGTTGGGCGCGCCGGGCTGCTCGTGCATGGTGAAAAAGTGCGCGTGCTGCACCAGGCGGCTGCGGTGGGTGTGCGGCAGGGGCGGGGCGCTGGCGGGCCAGTCGGCGGCGATGGCCTCGTAGAGCTTGCCCACCTGGCGCTGCGCAAAAAGCTGCTGGTAGGCGGCGCGGGTGGCCGGCTGCACGGCAAAGGCGATGAGGCCGGCGGTGTCGCGGTCGATGCGATGGATGGGGCTGAGCGCGGGCAGGCCCAGGCGGCGGCGCAGGCGCGCCAGCAGGCTTTGGCGCACGTAAGAGCCGCTGGGGGTGACGGGCATGAAGTGGGGCTTGTCGGCAACCACGAGCCACTCATCCTGATAAACGATGCTTTCGCTGGCGGGCAGGGGCGGCTCGGCGGCGACGTGCCGCCAGTAGTGCAGGCGCTGGCCGGGGCGGGCGGCAAAGGGGGCGTAGGGCGCGTCGGGCGGCAGGGGGCGGCCGTTTTCGGTCAGCACCTGGCCGACGGCCATGCGCTCTTGCCACTGGCTGCGGCTGAGAGCGGGCAGGCGCTGGGCAAGAAAGTCCAGCACCAGCGGCCACGCGCCCGGCGGCAGGGCGACGGAGCTGGGGCCGACGCCATCGCGCACGGGCAGGTGGGCAGGGCGGGGCGGGCGGCTCATGGGGCAGGGCGCGGGGGGATGTGGGAAAGGCGGAAAAAGGGGCCGATTTTGTAACAGAGCCGGAGGCTTTGCTTCGTTTTTTGTAGCTGCGATCGCAGTATCCACGGGCGTTGCGGGCATTTTGGCTGATTTTTTGCCTGTTACAAATAGCGCCCGCAAGGGCTGCGGATAATGCCGCGCCATGTCGATTCAAACCCGGATTTTGTTTGGTTTTCACGCCGTGGGCGTACGCCTGAAGGTGGCGCCGCAATCGGTGCTGGAGGTGTTTGTGGATGCTTCGCGGCGCGATGCGCGCATGAAGCAGTTTCTGGCGCGCGCGCAGCAGGCGCAGCTGCGGGTGATCGAGGCCGACGGCCCGCGCCTGAACAAGCTGGCCGGCGGGGCGGGGCACCAGGGCGTGGTGGCGCGGGTGCGCGAGCTGCCGCAGGCGCGCTCGCTGGATGATTTGCTGGACGCGCTGGCCGCGCAGCCCGATGCGCCGCCGCCGCTGCTGCTGGCGCTGGATGGGGTGACGGACCCGCACAACCTGGGCGCCTGCCTGCGCGTGGCCGATGGGGCGGGGGTGCATGCGGTGATTGCGCCGCGCGATCACGCCGCCGGCATCAGCGCCACGGTGGCCAAGGTGGCCAGCGGCGCGGCCGAGACGGTGCCCTATTTCATGGTGACGAATCTGGCGCGCACGCTGGGCGAACTCAAGGAGCGCGGCATCTGGCTGACGGGCCTGGCCGGCGAGGCCGAGCGCACGATTTACGAAACCGATTTGCGCGGACCTGCGGCGCTGGTGATGGGGGCCGAGGGGCCGGGCATGCGCCAGCTCACGCGCAAGCGCTGCGACCAACTGGCGCGCATTCCGATGATGGGGGCGGTGCAAAGCCTGAATGTGTCCGTGGCCAGCGGGGTGTGTCTGTATGAGGCGCTGCGCCAGCGTGCCGGGTGAGTCGCCCGTAAAAAAAGCCGGCATGAAAACGCGCCAGGGCCGCAAGGGGCCGCTGGCGCGTTGGTTTTTTTGAAAAAGAAGGGCAGGGGGGCAATCAACCGGCCAGCGAGGCGGCCACCAGCCACTTGAAGGGGGTGAGGCGCTGGGCCACGCGCAAGGCGGCATCGCGCAGCAGACGGGCCGGGGGCGCATCGGTGGTGTAAAGGCGCGCGATGAGGGCGGTGGCTTCATACAGCGGGCGCGTGGCCAGCATGTGGCGGCGCTCGTAGCGGCGCAGCAGATCGGCCGAGGCGATGTCGGTTTGCGCGGCCTGGGCCTTGCGCAGCTCTTGCGCCAGGGTGCGCACGCTCAGCAGCCCGAAGTTGAAGCCGTGCGCGGTGACGGGGTGCATGCCGATGGCGGCATCGCCGATGCAGGCAAAGCGGGCGCTGACCAGGCGCTGCGGCAGCACGCCCACCAGCGGATAGACGTGGCGGCTGCTGTTGAGCCGCACCGCGCCCAGGCGGCCCTCGAAGCGGCGGGCCATGTCCTGCCCGAAGGCGGCTTCGTCCAGCGCCATCATTTGTTCGATTTGCTGATGCGGCAGGGTGAGCACGGCCGAAGAGCGCGGCATGCCGGTGGCCGGGTCGTCGTTCATGGGCAGCAGCGCGAGGGTCTGGCCGTAGCCAAACCATTCCCAGGCCACGTGCTGGTGGGGCGTGTCGTGCGTGATCTGGCACACCAGCATGCTGCGGCCGAAGTCGTTTTGCCGCGCGCCTATGCCCACGGCGCGGCGGGCGCTGGAAAAGCGGCTGTCGGCGGCCACCAGCAGGCGGGCGCTGTGCTCGCTGCCATCGGCCAGACTCACGCGCGCGCTTTCGCTGCTGCACTGCACCTGGGTGACGGGCTGGCCGGTGAGCAAGGTGATGCGCCCGTGCTCGGCCGCATCGGCCTGCACCTGCGCCAGCGCGGCACGGCGGATGAGGTAGTTGGACACCAGCCAGCCCAGCTCGTCGCGCGCCGTCAGGCTGTGGCTGATCTGCATGGCAAAGGGCGAGGGGCCGTTCATCACCTGGGCGTCGCGCAGCGGCGAGAACGCGGCAGGCTCCATCTGCTCGATGCGCTGCCAAAGCCCCAGCTCGCGCAGCATGGCCGCCGATTGCTGGGTGAGGGCGATTTCGCGCCCGTCAAACGCGGCCTGCTCCAGCGCCTGCAAGGGCTGCTGCTCCAGCACGCCAATGCTCAAAGACGTATCAGCCAGCGCGCGCGCCAGACACAGCCCGGCCGGGCCTGCGCCGCTGATAAGAATGTCAAATTGCATGGAAAAACACTCCTTTGAAATAAGGGGCGAAAGAGGGGAAAAACCGTGTCAAATGGTAATGCAGCCCCCTTGCCGGGCGCCTGAAAAAGCCTGCCCGCAACAGGGCCGATGAGCCGCTTTCGGTGCCTGCGGCGCAGCCCGGCGGGCAGGCGCGCAAAAAAGGCGCTGACTGGCATACTCGCGAGCTTTTCTTTGCCCACGCACCGCGAAGGTTTTGCCCATGCTCGAATCGTTTAGCTACGAACAGCTCATCGCCTCAGGAGAAGGCCGCCTGTTCACCCCCGAAAGCGGCCGCCTGCCCCTGCCGCCCATGCTGATGTTTGACCGCATCACGCATATCGACGACGCAGGCGGCGCGCACGGGCTGGGCCACATTCGCGCCGAGCTGGATGTCAAGCCCGATTTGTGGTTTTTCGCCTGCCACTTTCAGGGCGATCCCGTCATGCCCGGCTGCCTGGGGCTGGATGCGATGTGGCAGCTCATCGGCTTTTATCTGACCTGGCTGAAGCTGCCCGGCCGCGGCCGGGCGCTGGGCGCGGGCGAAGTCAAGTTCACCGGCGAGGTGGGGCCGGATGTGAAGCAGGTGGTGTATGAGATCGACATCAAGCGCGTCATCAAGCGCAAGCTGGTGATGGCCATAGGCGATGCGCGCCTGCTGGCCGACGGCAAGGAGATTTACACGGCATCCGACTTGCGCGTGGGGCTGTTCCAGCGCGGGCAGGGCAGCAGCGGGGAGTGAGCGTCATGGCAAGCAAGCGACGAGTCGTCATCACGGGCGCGGGCATCGTCTCGTGCATAGGCAATGACGAGGCCAGCGTGGTGGCCTCGCTGCGCGAAGGGCGCTCGGGCATACGCGCCATGCCGGTGTTTGCCGAAATGGGCCTGCGCAGCCAGGTGGCCGGCCAGCCCGAAATCGATCTGGACGAGCGCATTGACCGCAAGCTGCGCCGCTTCATGGGTGACGCGGCCGGCTATGCCTACGTTTCGCTGCAAGACGCCATCGCCCAGGCCGGCCTGACGCCCGCGCAAATCTCGCACCCGCGCACCGGCCTCATCATGGGATCGGGCGGCGCATCGCCCGCCAACCAGATCGAGGCAGCCGACATCCTGCGCAGCAAGGGCATACGCCGCGTGGGGCCGTATCAGGTCACGCGCTGCATGGGCTCCACCGTCTCGGCCAACCTTTCCACCGCCTTTGGCATCAAGGGCATCAACTACTCCATCACATCCGCATGCAGCACTTCGGCGCACTGCATAGGCGCGGCCGCCCAGCAAATCGCCTGGGGCCAGCAAGACGTGATGTTCGCCGGCGGCGGCGAAGAGCTGAGCTGGGGCCTGGCCACGCTGTTTGACGCGATGGGGGCCATGTCCAGCGCCTACAACGACACGCCCGAGCAGGCTTCGCGCCCGTATGACGCCGCGCGCGATGGTTTTGTCATCGCAGGCGGCGGCGGCGCTGTGGTGCTGGAGAGCCTGGAGCACGCCCAGGCACGCGGGGCGCAAATCCTGGCGGAAATCGTCGGATTCGGCCTTTCCTCTGACGGCGCAGACATGGTCGCGCCCTCGGGCGATGGCGCTGTTGCCTGCATGCGCCAGGCTTTGCAAGGGCTGGATGGTCCCGTGGATTACATCAACACCCACGGCACATCCACTCCCGTGGGCGATGTGCCCGAGCTGCGCGCGCTGCGCGCCGTCTTTGGCGGGGCCGATGCCGATAACGCCGACGCCCGGGTGCCGCCCTTTTCCTCCACCAAATCGCTCACCGGCCACTCGCAAGGCGCAACGGGCGTGCAGGAAGTCATCTACTGCCTTTACATGCTCAAACACGGCTTCATCGCAGGCAACATCAACGTGCAAACGCCCGACGATGCCGTGCAGGCCCTGCCGCTGGTCACGGCCTCGCGCCCGGCCGCGCTGCGCACCGTGCTCTCCAACAGCTTTGGCTTTGGCGGCACCAATGCCACGCTGGCGCTGAAAAAATTTGAAGCCTGAACTGCAAAAATTTTTGGAAAGGGCGAAAAAAACAGGTTATACTGCGCGCTTCGCTAAAACGCGGGAATAGCTCAGTTGGTAGAGCGCAACCTTGCCAAGGTTGAGGTCGCG
>JBQNAO010000036.1:0-21352 GCA_052170415.1 Ottowia sp.
TGATTGCTGATTGCTGATTGCTGATTGCTGATTGCTGATTGCTGATTGCTGATTGGCATCATTTTCTCTTTCCTTGCAGGGTTGGGTTGAAAAATTTTTTTGGCGGCGTGATTCAATCGGATACCACCGGGTAAAACGGCGCGGCGGCAAACTCGGCGGGGTGTTTCATCATGACTTCCAGCATGGCCGGAAGCAGGCGGGAAAGCAGCAGGCGGCCGCTGCGCACCTGGGCGCGATTGACCGAGCTGTTCCAGGTGGCACCGCCGTGCACGAGTTGGTTGCGCAGGGTGTAAAGGCGCTGGAAAAGCACCCAGAGCACTTCATCCGTGTCTTGCGCGGCCAGCGCCCGGTGGGCTTTTTTGCGGGCCTGTTCAAAATCCTGCTGCCAGCCGTCGGGTTTTCCGGAGTTGTGCGCTTCCCAGAAGGGTTGAAACACGTAACGGTTATCCAAAAGCGATCGGATGGGGCCGGAAAATTCGTTCCAGATCAGTTTGTAAATGGTTTTTTCGGTATCCAGGCGGGATACGAGCTGGAAAAACTCGCGGAAAACCTCTTTTTCGGCGTATCCGGGTTTTTCCTGGGCGTAGGCGGCATTAAAGGCAATCCAGAGGCTGATGAAGGCCAGGTCTTCATCTTCGCCGGCCAGGGTTTCTGCGCGGCTCAGCCAGCTTAAGGCACGGTGCATGCGCAAGGTGAAATCGTTGCGCCCCTGCGCCAGCAGGGCCTGTTTTTGTTGCTGCAAATGCAGCAGCGTTTGGCTGGGGTTTGCTGTGGTCATGGTTTGATTTCCTTGCCGTTTTCCGTCAAGCGACCCTGGTGATAAACATAATCCATGCGGCGCAAGGGCTTGATTTCTTCCTCAAAGGGACCTTGGTATTCCACCGTGTAAAACACGATGGCGTCGTCTTCTCTTTGATAAACGCGAAAGATGTCGGAGCAACTGCCAAATTCGGGGCTGACTTTTTGCACGCCGCGCGCGTTTACGCTGACAAAATAAAATGTGCCGGGGCAGGCCGTGCCGCCCACTTCCTGTATCAGGGCAATATCCTGCGCGCCGGATTCAAAAACGGTTTCCAACGATAAGGATGTATTTCCCTGCACTTCGGGCTGCACGCGCCGGCCCTTGAAGCGCAGATATTTTTCTTCATCCACGCTGAAAACGCCGAAGCGGGTTTTCAGTTTTTTGGGATTGTCATTATTAACATTAGAAACCATGTGCGCTTCTTCGGCCTGCGTCATTTCAAATGCGACTGACAGGGGAAGCTCGAATGCCTGTATTTTTTCCAGCATTTTTTCGCTTTCCGTTCCGTCGATTTTGGCGCGGCAAAATATTTCGGGAAGGCAGTTTGCAAGGATTTTGCGGCCCACGGGCGATTTGTTTTTGAAGCCGAATGCCATGATGTCGCCCGTATCGGACGGGGAGATGGCGATGAGGGCCGAATATTGCGGCCCGCTCATCAGCAGCCCGGTGAGAAAGCCCTGTTCGTCTTCTCCGGGGAACTGCGCCTGCGCGGGCGCGAATGCGGCCAGCAGGCTGAAGGCGGCGACGATGAGGAAATGACGGTTTTTGTTCATTGCAAGGCCCTGTTCACGCGCGCTTCGGCCCGGCGGCGGGTTTTTTCAGGCCGATCGCGTTTGTATCGTAACGCAACTTTCGTTTGAAAACTCGTTGATTCATATCCAATAATGACAAAGTTGCTACTGTTTTGGTAGCTGCCTGCGCAGTATTGGCGGGGGTTTCGGGCGTTTTGGCGGTTTTTGGACGCGAGTATTTCCTTACGTTTTCCGTCGGCCCTGGGGCGGATGCAAAAAGGCCCCGCCGGCCTGTGAAGGGGGCGGGGCCTGGCAGGGCTGGCGGCCTTTCAGGCGGGGCGTTCGCGCAGGGCGCTGAGGTCGTTGGTGAACAGGGGCATTTCGTCGGGCAGGCCCTGGATGCCCTGGCGCGCGGCAATGAGCCAGCGGGGCTGGTAGAGGAAGGCGGCGGCGGCGTCTTCGGCCAGCAGGCGCTGGATTTGCGCCAGCAGGGCGTCGCGCCCGGTTTCGTCGGCGGTGCTGCGCAGGCGTTCGTAGAGTTGGTTAAAGCGCGGGTTGTGGTAGCCCCAGTAGTAGCCGGGTTTGGCCCAGTTGCCCAGGTCGAACGGCTCAACGTGGCTGATGAGGGTGAGGTCGAATTGGGCCTGGCCGTAGGTTTGATCGAGCCACTGCGCCCATTCGACGTTGTGGGCCTTGACTTGAATGCCCACCTGGGCGAGCTGGGCCATGATGACTTCGCCGCCCTGGCGCGCGTAGGGCGTGGGCGGCAGGGTGAGGGTGAGAGCCAGGGGCGCGGGCAGGGCGGCTTGCCTGAGCAGGGCGCGGGCGCGGTCGGGGTCGTGGGGGTTGATGCCGGTGGTGTCCACATAGCCGGGCGCGCCGGGGGTGTAGTGGCTGCCTATGGGCTGGCCCATGCCGTTTTGGGCGGCCTGGAGCACGGCCTGGCGGTCGATGGCGGCGCAGATGGCGCGGCGCACGCGCACGTCGGCCAGCGCGGGGTGGCGGTGGTTGAAGGCGAGGATGGTTTTGGCGCGCGAGCCGACTTGTTTCAGCAGAAAGCGCTTGTCCGCTTGCAGGCGCGCCGCGCCGCGCTCGCTGACGCGGGGGAAAAGGTCCACATCGCCGGCAAGCAGGGCGGCAATCTGGGCGGCGGGGTCGCCAATGAAGCGAAAGTGCACGCGCTTGTAGGCGATGGCGGGGGCGTCGCGCCAGTCGGGGCGCGCTTGCAGGGTGAGCAGCGCGCCCCGGTTCCAGCGCTCCAGCGCGTAGGGGCCGGTGCCGGTGGGCTGGCTGGCGTTGTGGGCGGCGCTTTGCGGCTCGACGATGATGGATGTGGCCTGGCCCAGCAAAAAGGGCAGATCGGGTTCCGGCTCGGCCAGGGTGATGCGCACCAGGGGGGGCGCATCGGCAGTGCTGGCGGCAGGGGCATCGACGGCTTCGATCTGGCGCATGTTGGCGAACACGCGCTTGTCCTTGTTGGTGCTGCCTTCGTGGGCGGCGCGCTCGAAGGCGTATTTGACGGTTTGGGCGGTGAGGGGCTGGCCGTTGCTGAAAACGGCGTCGCGGCGCAGATAGAAAGTCCAGTGCTTCAAATCTGGCTCGTTTTCCCAGTTCAGCGCCAGCAGGGGGCCGGGGCGGCCGTCGGGGCCGATTTTGGTGAGGGTTTCATAGACGTTGTAGAGCGTGATTTCGGCGATGGCGGCGGCCGCGCCTGCGGTGGGGTCCAGCCCGGGCGGCTCCAGCAGCATGCCTATGGTGAGGCTCTCGGGCGCGCCCTGGCGGCGGGTGGCGCTGGCAGGCTCGGGCGAGCAGGCGCTGGCGCAAAGCCCGGTGGCAGCGGCGGCGGGCAGGGCAAGCATGAATTGGCGGCGGCGCATGAGAGACGAAATCCTTTCTTAAAAAACTGCAAGAAGGGGTTGGGCCAACAAGAGGCCAAAAAAGCAAAAAGGGGCCAGCCAGGCCCCGGGCGCAAAGGGCGTGGATGGTAGCGCCCCAAAAAAAGGCCGCCAGACCCCACGGCGGGCGCTGGCGGCAAAAGTTGCACGAAAGGGAAAAGCGGGGCGGAAAGCCGTTACGGGTTCACGCCGCGAATGAGCACGTATTGCACCATTTCGCCGCGCTGCACCAGCATGTTGATGGGCTTGCCCCCGGCCTGCGCGGCGGCGCGGCTGGCGGCCTGCTTGAACTGGGCGGGGGTGGCGACGTCGGTATTGGCCACGGCCAGGATGATGTCGCCCGCGCGCAGGCCGGCGTGGGCGGCGGGGCCGCTGGCGGCGCTCACGCGCACGCCGCGCTCGGTTTTGAGCTGCTTTTTCTGCTCGGCAGTCAGGGCCACCACCTTCAGCCCCAGCGCGGCGCTGGCGGCGTTGGTTTGCGGCTCGTCCTCGTCGGCGGCGCTGGCGGCGGTTTTGCGGCCGGTTTTTTCAGGCTCCAGGGCATCCACGGTGATGCTCAATTCCAGCGATTTGCCCTGGCGAAAGACGGTGATGGCGCTGCGGGTGCCGGGGCGGGTGCCGCCCACCAGGCGGGGCAGATCGCTGCTTTTTTCGATGGCGTGGCCGTCGAAGCGGGTGATGATGTCGCCCGCTTTCACGCCGGCTTTTTCGGCGGGCGAGTCGGCCTGCACGGCGCTGACCAGCGCGCCGTGGCCCTTGTCCAGCCCCAGCGATTCACCCACTTCGCGCGAAACATTGCTGATTTGCACGCCAATGCGCCCGCGCGTGACGTGGCCGGTGGCGCGCAGTTGCTCGCTGACTTTCATGGCCTCGTCAATCGGGATGGCAAACGAGATGCCCATGAAGCCGCCCGAGCGCGAGTAAATCTGGCTGTTGATGCCCACCACCTCGCCGCGCAGGTTGATGAGCGGGCCGCCGGAGTTTCCGGGGTTGACGGCCACATCGGTCTGGATGAAGGGCAAGTAGCTGCCCGTGTCGCGCTGCTTGGCGCTGACGATGCCGGCGGTGACGGTGCTTTCCAGCCCGAAGGGCGAGCCGATGGCCATCACCCACTCGCCCACGCGCAGGGTATCGACGTTGCCGATCTTCACCACGGGCAGGCCCTTGGCGTCGATCTTGAGCACGGCCACGTCGGTGCGCTGGTCTGCGCCGATCAGCCTGGCCTTGAACTCGCGCTTGTCGGAGAGGGTGACGATGATTTCGTCGCTGTCGCGCACCACGTGTTCGTTGGTGAGGACGTAGCCGTCTTCGGTGAGGATGAAGCCCGATCCCATGCCGCGCGGCACTTCGCGCTCGAAGCCGGGGCCGCTTTCTTCCTCGTCATCGGGCGCGCCGGGGCGGCCGGGCATGGGAAAGGGAATGCCGAAGCGGCGCAGCATTTCGGCCATTTCGTCATCCAGCATGGGGGCGCGGTTGCGGCCGCGGCTGGTTTTCACGCGCTCGGCGGTGCGGATGTTGACCACGGCCGGGCCGACTTGCTCCACCAGATCGGTGAAATCAGGCAGGCCGCGTGCAGTGGCCGTGGGCTGCGCCTGCGCCGGGGTGTGCGGCAGCGCGCTCAAGGCCCCTGCGCCCAGGGCAAAGGCGGCAGCGGCCAGGGCAACGGCGCTGCGCTGCCGGATGAAGGTGTGCATGGACATGGCGGGTGTTCTCCTCAATAAAAAAAGACAAAAACGGGCCGGGGCGCTGCCCCGCAAGAAAACCGTGGCTGCATGGAGTGGCGGGCGGCGCAAAAGTTGCGCCCCGCCTGTGTGAAGCTTTGCAAAGCCGGCCGGGCGGATCAGGGCTGCACCCGCTCCAGCGCCCGGGCGAAGGCTTGCAGCGTGGGCAGGGGCACTTCGCCCACGGCGGTCAGCCACCAGGGGCCATCGGCGGGCAGGCGCAGGGTGAGGGTGTTCGTGGCGCCCATGCGGGCCGCGCCTTCCATGCGGGGGCGGCGCTCGTCGTGCGGCTCCAGAAAGAGCGAAACCGTCGCCAGCCCGTCGGAAAACACCCACTGCATCAGCGCCTGGCCGTGCCCGCCCAGGCCGCGCTGCACGCACTGGCGCTCGACAAATCCGGCCACCGGGCTGCGCAGCGCCCAGCCCTGGGCGCGGGCGCTGACGGGCCGCAGCGGGCGGGCGGCGTCTTCGGGCGCAGATTGTTGCCAGTCGGGCGACTGGCGCAGGCGCGCGGCCAGCTCGCCGGCGCGGGCGGGGCCCAGCAGTTGCAGCTCGGAAAAGGCCGATTGCTCCAGCACGCGGCCTTGCGCGTCCAGCGTTTGGGTTTGAATGACCAGGCCGGTCTGGCGCTCGCTCCAGATGCGCCAGTCATAGCGCCAGGCGTCTTTGGCGGCCAGGTGAACGATGTCGGCATCCAGCCCGGCCACGCGGCCCTGCCCTTCCACGCGCAGGCTGTAGTGGCGGGCCACTTCTTCTTCCTGCCCCGGCGCGACGTGGCCGTGAAACAGATTGGCGCTGGCCTGGCTTTGCATGCGCGCGGGGCGCTGGCCGGCTTGCAGGATGAGCACCTCGCCATTGCGGCGCAAGGTGGTGCGCGGCGGGCCGGAGAGGGTTTCCACGCGCTCCAGCTCCACGGCGGGCTGGCCGGGCGCGGCGGCTTCGCAGGCGTGCCAGATGCGGGCGCTGGCCAGCAGCCCCTCGGGGGCCGAAACGACGAAGGTGCCGCTGTAGGCGGGCAGGCGCGCGGCTCGCTGCAGCCGGTGCAGCCACTGCGCCAGGGTGCGTGGCTGGGTGTGCGGCTGGGGGGCGGCTTCGCTGGCGGCCTTGCTGCGGTCTGCCGGTTGCGCTGGTTGCGCCGGTTGCGCCATTGCGGGCAGCGATGCCAGCAGCGCCAGCGGGGCGAGCAGGCAAAGGCGGGGCAGCGCGCGAAGGCGGCGGGCAGAAGGCGGCGGGCTCATGGGAATCGGAAAAAAAGGAAAAACGGACTCGGGGCGAATTCGGGGGCGAATTCAGGGCCGCGCGGGCGCGGGCATGGTGTCGCTGAAGGTGGCGTTGCGCAAAAAGCCCTGGGTGGAACCCAGCGCCGCCGCGTCGGCCGCCTGGCGGTGGGCGGCCAGCAGTTCATCCAGATGCGCATCGCGCAGCATGGCCCCTTGCGGGGCGGCCGAGTAGGCGGCCTGCCAGGCCGGGTCGGGTGTCAAAACCGAAGCCTGCACCGGGGCCTGCGCCGGGGCGGCCTCTGCCACGGCGGGCGCGGGCGTTTGCGTTCCGGCCCATTGCGCGCCGCCTTGCGGGTCGCCCGCGCGGCCCCAAAGGCTCAGCCCCAACACGGCCACGGCGGCAAACGAGGCCAGCCCCGCTACCCAGCGCCAGCGCGCGTCGTTGGCGGCGGGCACGGGCTGCCCGATCTGCACCACCTGCGGCGCGGGCGGCGCGGCTTCCTGCGGCGTTTGCTGCACGCGCGCCATCAGGGCGGCGGCAAAGTCCGGTCCCAGGCGGGCGTGGGCCTGGGCCAGTTCGCCGGCGCGCAGCACGTCGCCGGCCAAGTGCCAGGCGTGCCAGTGCTCGCGCGCGCTTTCGCTGGCGCAGGCCAGGCGCACGGCCTGCTCCAGCGCCTGGCCTTGCAGGCGGCCATCGAGCAAATCGCTCAACACAAGGCGTTCGTCTTCAGTCATGGTTTTTCGCTCTTTCCTCACATTCAAAAGCCGGGGGCCGGGGGCATTACCAGCGCTTGCCCGTCTGGTGGCTCAGCAGCGGGCGCACGCGGGCCGAAATGGCCTCGCGGGCGCGAAAAATGCGCGACCGCACGGTGCCAATCGGGCAGCCCATCAGCTCGGCAATTTCCTCGTAGCTCAGGCCCTCGATTTCGCGCAGCGTCACGGCCTGGCGCAGCTCGGGCGAAAGCGCCTGCATGGCGGCGTTGACGGCAGCGGCGATTTCGCGGGCGGCAAGCTCGGTTTCGGGTGTGCTTTCGGCAATTGGTTCCGCGCGGCGCGGCGGGCCGTCGTCGTCCTCGTCGGCGCTGCGCAGGGCCGCTTCCACCACCAGCGGATCGCGCTTCATGCCCAGCAGGGCGCGCTTGGCGGTGTTCACCGCGATGCGGTAGAGCCATGTGTAGAACTGCGCCTCGCCGCGAAACTGCGGCAGCGCGCGCCAGGCGTTGAGGAAGGTTTCCTGCGCAATGTCCTGCACCAAGTCCACATCGCGCACCATGCGGCTGATCAGGCGCTCGATTCGGCGTTGATATTTGATGACCAGCAGCTCAAAGGCGCGGGCCTCGCCCGCTGCGGCGCGGGCAACCAGGGCGGCGTCGCCATCGGCGGGCGGCGGGGGAGATTGGGGGGGGGTGGCCGAAGACACGAAATGGGAAAGCAGGGGCGTGAAAAAGCCGCGTGCGCCCTTTTTTCCGGCTGGATTTCAGGCGCGCCCGGCCGCAAGGGCGGGCGAATATAGCGCGCAGCGCAGCCGGTGCCAGCTTGCCGCGCCGCCGGGGCCGCGCTGGCGCGCCAGCCACAGCCAATGCGTGATCGGGCGCTGCCCGCTGCCGGCCTCGGGCGGCAGTTGCAGCCGCAGCAGCGCGGCGCTTTGCAAGTCCAGCGCCACTTGCAGCGCCAGCGCCGGGCGCTCGCGCGTGGCCGCCCTGCCCTGGCGCAGCTGCCAGGTTTGCCCGTCAAAGGTGAGCAGGCAGGGCGACTGCCGCTGCCAGAAGCGCCACAGCAGCGCCGCATTCAGGCCCGCGCCCGCCAGCATGGCCAGCGCCACGGCCGCGCCGCGCGCAGGCAGCACCAGGGCGGCGGCCAGCGCCAGCGCGGGGCCGGGCAGCCACAGCGCCAGCAGCAGCGCCGCCAGGGCGCGGCTGCGGCCTGCGGGGTGCATGACGGCGGCTGCGGCGAACACGGCGCGCGCCGTTCAGTTCAGCGGACGGCCGTTGAGCTTCATCTTGCCGCCCTCGCTCATCTCGAAGGTGGCCGTCCATGCCTCGTTTTCGCTCTGGATCATTCCCTGGCGCACCAGTTCATCTAGCGCTTCGGTGATTTCGTCTGCGCTCACGTCTTCGCCCATTTCGGCCCGGTTCAGCGCCTCGGCCATCACCGGGGCCCAGGCGTGCGGCACGCTGGCTTTTGCGTTCACCTGCATGGTTTGCATCAGCATCAGCGCCATCAGCGCCGGGGGCAGGCGGCGCGCGGCCTTTTGCGCCTCGGGCGCTTGCAGCGCAAGGCCGTATTCCACAAACCCGCTTTTGCCCCCCAGCGTGGCGGCGTAGCGCTCGTGCACGGCCGGGCCTGCTTGCAGCGCCTCGGTCAGCGCCGTTTGCAGTTGCTTGTCCAGCCTGGGGGCCAGCTCCTGCACCGCCTGGCGGATTTCTTCTTCGCTGCCCTGGCGGTTTTGCAGCAGGGTTTGCCAGATCAAGGTGATGGCCTCTTGCAGCTGGCGCATGGCTGCGGCGCTTAATTTTTCGATGCGCGTTTCGTTTTTCAGCTCTTGCAGCTTCAAGTCCATCACCTGCCCGTCGCTGGCTTGCAGCGATTGGGTGATGTTGAACACATCGCCTTGCCGGCTGGCCTCGGTTTGCAGGCGGGTTTCGCCCAGTTGCAGCCAGGTTTTGCCGCCCTGGCTCCAGCGCACGTTTTTGAATTTGGCCTTGAGCTGGCCGGGGCCGATCAGCCAAAGGCCGTCTTGCACTTCCTGCTCGAAAGAAACGCGGCCCTCGCCCAGCTCCAGGCGCAGCGGCTCGCAGGGCGGCTCGTCGCAGGCGCTTGGCTCCAGCGGCATTTGAATTTGCACTGCGCCGTTATCGGCCTGGCCCGTCAGGCGCGCCTGGCCCTGGCCGAAGAGGTTTTTCAGCGTGAACTCGCTGCGGCTGTCGGCCCACTGCACTTGCAGCGGCGCATCCGCGTCCGGCAGCGGCAGCCTGATTTGCCCGGCGGGCGAAAGCAGCTCGCCCGTGAGCGAGTCGCCCAGCAGCGGGCGCTTGAGCGTGAGCACGGGCGAGGGCGCCTGGGCAAAGGCTTGCATCAGCTCATCGGGCAGGCCCTGCACTTTTTCGATTTGCAGGCGCGCGCTGGCGCCGGCCAGCGGGTTGTGGCTGGTTTGCTGCGCCAGGTGAATGCGGATCGGCTCGGCCAGGCCGACCGGCGGCGGCAGCTCGATCACGATGGCGTTGCTTGCGCCAAACAGGCCCCTTTCATATTGGCTGCTCACCTTGCCCTTTGCGCCCAGCGCCTGCTGCGCCTGCTCCAGCGCCTGGGCCGTGCCCTGCTCCATGTGGCGGCCCATTTGCCAGGCCGCGCCCGTGTAGATGCCGGCGGCCACGGCCACGGCCAGGGCAATTGCAGTGCTTTTGTTCATGGTGAAGATTTCCTTGCAGTGAGTGAAAAAACCCGGGCCTTGAAACCAGGCCCGGAAAGCGGCGCGAATCATGCCCGCCCTTTGCCCTGTCCTTGCCCTGCCCCTGCCCGCGGGCCGAAAGCCAGCGGTGAGGGTAAATATTTGATTACAACTTTTTGTTCAAAAAACAGGCATAAGGCCCGCAGCGCCCGTAAACACTGCGCAGGGCGCTATCAAAAAGTGAGAAAAGTGTGGATAACCTGGGGCCGGGGCGGATTTTGGGCCGGATTTTGGGCCGGATTTTGGGCCGGGTTTTGGGCCGGGTTTTGGGCCGGGTTTTGGGCCGGGTTTTGGGGCAGTTTCCGGGGCGATTTCCGGGGCGGCGTTCGGGGCGGTTTTTCCGGGCCTGGGCGCGCCGCGCCGGGGCGGATGAATATTTGCTTATTTTTTTGATGAAATTTTCAGCAATAAGGTCCGCAGCGCCCGTGGATGCTGCGCAGGCAGCTATCAAAATGTGAGTTGTCTGTGGATAAATTCGGGTTTGCAGGGGGTTTTCAGGCGGGGTTCAGTCGCTGGCGAGGGCCTGTTGCTGGCAGGTGATGAGTTCGGAGATGCCTTTGGCGGCCAGGTCGAGCAGGGTTTGCATTTGGGCGCGGGTGTAGGGCTGGCCTTCGGCGGTGCCTTGCACTTCGATGTAGCGGCCGTCGGCGGTCATGACGATGTTCATGTCGGTGTCGCAGGCGCTGTCTTCGGCGTAGTCGAGATCAAGCCGGGGCTGCTCGCCCAGGATGCCGACGGAAACGGCGGCGACGGGCTGGCGGATGGGGCTGGCGGCGATGCGCTTTTGGGCCAGGAGCCAGCAGGCGGCGTCGTGCGCGGCGATGTAGGCACCGGTGATGCTGGCGCAGCGGGTGCCGCCGTCGGCCTGGAGGACGTCGCAGTCAATGTGCAGGGTGCGCTCGCCCAGGGCGCGCAAATCAAACACGGCGCGCAGGCTGCGGCCGATGAGGCGCTGGATTTCCTGGGTGCGGCCGCTTTGCCTGCCGCGCGCGGCTTCGCGATCGCCCCGGGTGTGGGTGGCGCGCGGCAGCATGCCGTATTCGGCGGTGATCCAGCCCGCGCCGCTGCCGCGCTGGTGGGGGGGCACTTTTTCTTCGACGCTGGCGGTGCACAGCACGCGGGTGTGGCCGATTTCGATGAGGGCCGAGCCTTCGGCGTGGCGGCTGTAGCGGCGGGTGATGCGCACGGGGCGCAGGGCGTTGAGGGGGCGGTCGGTGCGGGCGGGGGCGGGGGCAGTCATTGGGGGGCTTTCGGAGTGTTGATGAGGGGAAAAAAGGGGGGCGGATTGTGCCGGGGGCGAAAAAAAGGGGCGCTGGGTGTGCGCCCCGTGGCCCCGTGGTTTGCGGGCGGCCGGGTTAGAAGTTGGCGGTGAGGTAGAGGCTGTAGCTGCGGCCGGGCTGGGTGGAGAGGTCGATCTGGCGCAGGTCGGCGGCGGTGTTGGTTTGAAGCTGGCGGGTGTTGCTGTAGTTCCAGTAGCGTTTGTTGGCGAGGTTGTGGATGCCCAAATCCAGCCGCACGGCGGGGCTGATTTGCCAGTAGGCGGCCAGGTCAAAACGGGCGAAGCCGGGGACGCGGAACATGGGCACGTTGGCTTCGGCCAGGGGCGCGCCGGTGTTGTTGTAGCTGTTGCGGGTGGTGGCGACGGCGCGCTTGCCTTTGGTGAAGACGCCGGTGAGGTTCAGGCCCCAGAGCTTGCCGGGGTCGTCAAAGCCGGCGCCGATGATGGCTTTGGCAGGCTGGACGCTGTCCAGAGGCAGGTATTTGTCGCCGTCGTAGTTGGATTTGGATTTGCCTTTGGAGTAGCCGATGCCCCATTGGCTGTAGAGGCCGCGCACGGAGGGCTGCCACACGCCGTGCTCGAGCCGGGCGCTGAATTCGAGGCCGTAGATGCGGGCGCGGTCGCGGTTGCCGGCGCGGAAGATGGCGTTCAGGCGCGCGGGCTGGCCGATGAACATGTCGGGGAAGAAGGCGCGCTGGTAGCGGGTGTAGCCGATGAAATTTTTGTATTGCGTATAGAAAACCGAGCTGTTCATGCTGACGCCCTTGACGGGGCTGCCTTTGAGGCCAAGGTCGAAGGTGTTGCTGGTTTCGGCCTTGAGGCGGGGGTCGCCCAGCATGATGCAGCGGCAAAGGTTGATGCCGCTGCGCCAGATGCCGTAGCGCTCGACGCTGGTGGGCGCGCGCCCGCCGCGCTTCCACTGCGCATAGGCCATGAACTGCGGCTGAAGGTAGTAGGAGAGGGCAAGGCTGGGGCTGACGATGGTTTCGCTGGGGGTTTTGCCGTAAACGCTGCGCAGGTCGTCGTCGGAAATCAGCAGGGAATTGCTCATGCCTTGCAGGCTGCTGATGCGGCTTTTGACTTGTTCCACGCGCAGGCCGGGGGTGACGACGAGGCGGCGGCCGCCCACGGAGAGGCTGATGGCGTCTTCCACAAACGCGCCGATGCGGCGGGTGGCGTTGTCGGGGTAGGGCTTTTGCATGGCCTGGGGGTCGCGGTTGATGCGCACCTGGGTGCTGAACATTTCGTGTTCGTTGGCGTTGCGCGAGGCGCTGATGCCGCCGCTGATTTGGTGGCTGCCCCATTGTTTTTCGGCGCGCAGGGCGAGACCCGTGCTGCGGTTGGCGTTATCAGAAATTTCGCGCACGAGGGGCGGGCGGTTGCTGGGGGGGAGGGTGTCGGTGGTGTCTTTCATGCGGGTGCGCTGGTGATACAGGCGCGTTTCGAGCAGATCGACAAAGCTGCCTGCGGGGGTGTAGCGGTGGGTGAGCTGGACGGTGTTGCGCCAGGTGCGGGCGGTTTGCCAGGAGTGGCTGTAGGTGTGGGGCGCGCCGTTGGCCCCTTCGATAAGGGTGCTGAAGGCGGATTGATCGCGGCGGCGGTAGAGGTCGGCCGATAGCTCGATCAGGTGCGCGGGGTGGGGCCGCCATTGGCCCTTGAGCAGCAGGGCGTTGGAGCGGGTTTGCTCGGGTTCGCTGCGCAGCAGGGATTTGGGGTGGTTTTCGGTTTCGTGGCCGTGGCGCCGGGCGTAGGCCACGAGGCCGGCAAAGCTGCCCGAGCGCAGGGCGGCGGTGCCGCTGGCCAGCCAAGCGTTGCTGACGCTGTCGTAGCCGCCCTTGAGCTGGCCGAAGGCGGTGCGGCTGCCTTTCAGGTAGTCATCGGGCGATTTGGTTTTGAAGCCGACGGAGCCGCCGACGGTGTTGGCGCTGCCCTTGCCGCCGGATGCGCCGGTCTGGATGTGGACGCCGGAATACATCTCGGGATCAAAAAACTCGCGGCCCATGCTGTAGGTGCCGGTGGCGCGGCTGCCCGTCCAGCCGGCGCGCTCAACCGCTTCGGGCAGCTCCACGCCATCCAGATTCATGCCGACGCGGTTGCCCTCGACGCCGCGCACGTTGTAGCCGGCGCTGCCGCCACGGTCGTGCCGACTCGCGCCGCGCGCCGCGCCGGTGATGACGCTGGGCGCTTCGATGAGGGGCTGGTAGCGCACGATGTCGGCCAGGTTGCCGGCGTTGCTCAAGCCCGATTCGCCGCGCCGCAGTTGCACGCCGCCGCCGGGTTCCAGCTCGGCCTGGCCGGTGACTTTGACGGTGGGCAGGCTGCCGGCGACGGGGGCGGTTTCAGAGGTGGTTTCGGCGGTGGTTTCAGAAGATGGGGCGGATTGGGAATCCGCCTGGCTGGCGGATGCGGGCGCTTGCGCCAGGGCGCTGCCGGCCCAGGCCAGCAGCGCGCCTTGCAGGCTCAAGGCCAGCAGGCTGCGGGCAAAGTGGCGGGGCGGGTGGGCGCAGGCGGGCGCGAATTGGGGTGCAGTCATGTGAGTGGTTCGCTTGGGGGAAAGTGAAGGGGAAAACGGCTTTCTTCCCTTCGGGCCGGGTTTGCCAACCCACGCCCGGGGACGATGGCTGATGGGTGAACCGCGCCGGCGCGGGCTGGTTCAGGGCGCGGATGTTAGCAACGCTGATGCAAATCATTACTAATACTCATACTCTGCAATGAAGCGATGCAAATCAAGCGGGGCAAATAAAAAAGGCCGCTTTGCGGGCGGCCTTTGGAATGGGGGAAAAACGGATTTCAGTCTTTTTTCTTTTGCGCGGTGCGCTGGATGGCTTCGTTGATTTCGGCGATGGAGCGCTCGATGGCTTCGTCGTCCATTTCGTCCAGCGGGTTGTCAAAGCCGCTGGGCTGGATGGTGGAGGTGAAGGCGCTGTCGTCCATGAACTCGGTTTCGGTAAAGCCGTCGCGGTGGCGGCCGGATTTGGCTTTTTTCACCGGCGCTTCCCACTCGAAGCCGAGCACGGTGATGTTGTCGCAGCGCGAGCCGCCGTTTTTCAGCGCCTGCTCGATCAGCACGGGCATGCCTTCGGCCAGCGGGCGCTCGGCCATGCCGCGCACGATCTGATCGTCATTGAGCGTGCCCCAAAGGCCGTCGGAGCAGAGCATGACCTTGTCCTGATCCTGCAAAACGATGGGCCCGCCCACATCGAACATGGGCCGCACGGTGGAGCCCAGGCAGGTGAAAAGCACGTTGCGGTTCACATCCTTGGCCGCGCCGCCGGTGCTGACCTTGGCTTCCAGATAGGAGTGATCGCGCGTGCGCTTGAGCAGCTGGCCGTTTCGGACGACATACATGCGCGAATCGCCGCAGTGCACCCAGTGCAGCTGGCCGCGCTGCACGACGGCGGCCACCAGCGTGGTGCGGGGCGTGTCCATCATGCCGCGCGAGCTGGCGTAGCGAATGATTTGATGGTGCGCGCCCATCAGCCCGCGCCCGAGAAAGCTGGGCACGTCAATCATGCGCGGCTGCGCCTCGCGCTGAAACAGGGCCGACATGGTTTCCAGCGCAATTTGCGCGGCCACTTCGCCTTCGGGGTGGCCGCCCATGCCGTCGGCCAGGGCAAACAGGCCCGCCTCGCGGGTGTAGCTGTAGCCCATGCGGTCTTCGTTCTTTTCGCGGGAACCCTGGTGCGTGGCTTCAAAAACTGAGAATTTCATGGCTTGTGTGTTGTGAAAGGGCTTTATTTACCGGGCTTTTTGCCGTCCGCCATGATGCTGTCGAGCTGCATGCGCACGCGCTCGCCCACGCTGGGGCGGGTGTAGGTGCGCTCGACTTCGCGGCTCAATTCCTTTTGCAGCGCAAACACCGATTGCGGACGCGAGAGGGGATCGAGCGCCATGCACCACTGCACCACTTCGATCAGGTTGTCCGAGTAGATGCCGCGCATGCGCGTGAGGGCGCTGTCGAGGTGGTCTTTTTCCAGGCGCTGGGGCGCGTCGTTGGGCGGATAGCCCTGCATGCACGAATACAGGCAGGCGCCGATGGCGTAGATGTCCGTCCACGGCCCCATCGTGGTGTCGCGGCGATACATCTCGGGCGCGGCAAAGCCGGGGGTGTACATGGGGCGGGTGAAGTTGCCGTCCTTGTTGAGCACCTCGCGCGCCGCGCCGAAGTCGATCATCACGGCCTTGTCGTCGTTGGTGATGAAGATGTTGGCGGGCTTCAAATCCAGATGCAGCATCTTGTGCTGATGCACGATGCGCAGCCCGCGCAGCACTTCGTCAAACAGCGAGCGGATGGTGGACTCGCGGAAGACCTTTTTCTTGTTCAGATCGCGCGCGGTGACGATGAACTCCTGCAAGCTCGCGCCTTCCAGATAGTTCATCACCATGTAAACGGTTTCGTTCTGGCGGAAAAAGTTGAGCACGCCCACAACGGAAGGGTGCGCAATTTGCGCCAGCGAGCGGCCTTCCTCAAAAAAACTTTTCAGCCCCAGGCGGTAGAGCGAGAGTTTTTCGGGGGCCACTTGCGGAATCAGCTCGCCTTCTGCGCGCGTGACCAGCGCCGAAGGCAGATATTCCTTGATGGCCACTTGCTGGCCCTGCGCATCGGTGGCCAGATACACCACGCCAAACCCCCCTGCCGAGAGCTTGCGAACCACGCGATAGCCGCCCAGAATCGTGCCCGAAGCCAGTGAAGCAGGTTTGGGTTTTGACATAATTTGCGGAAATAAAACACAGCCCGGTCAAACCGGGCTTTTTCGTTTCGGGCGTCTGCTGCTTCTGGCAAACGTCTCATTTACAAAAGGAAAGAAATTGTTCATGCCAGTTTACAGTATGACCGGCTACGCCAGCGCCCAGCACACCCCCCCTGCCCCGCCTGCCGCGCCCACTGCCGCCGCCGCTTGTCTGGTGCTGGAGCTGCGCTCGGTCAACAGCCGCTTTCTGGATGTGGCGCTGCGCCTGCCCGATGAGCTGCGCGCGCAGGAGCCGGCCCTGCGCGAGCTGCTGGGCAAGCGCCTCAAGCGCGGCAAGGTGGAGCTGCGCGCCAGCGTGGAAACCGGCGCCGGCCGCGCCCTGCCCGACCCTTCCCCCCAGGCCCTGCAACGCCTGGCTGCCCTGCAAGAGCAGGTGCGCGTGTGGCTGCCCGATGCGCCCGCGCTCAGCGTGGCACAGGCGCTGGACTGGGCCGGCGGCGGCAAATCCGGCCAGAGCCAGGCCCTGCAGGAAGCCCTGCTGCCGCTGGCCGCCAGCGCGCTGGATGAACTGCTGGCCGCGCGCCAGCGCGAAGGCGCGCGCCTGGCTGCGCTGCTGCACGAGCGCATCGCCGCGCTGCGCCAATTGGCCGCGCAGGCTGCCCCCCTCATCCCCCAGCTCATCGAAGCGCAGCGCCAGCGCTTTCTCGATCGCTGGCAGGAAGCGCTGGGCGCGGCCGCCGCCAGCGAAGCGGCCACCCAGCAGGCGCAAGAGCGCGCGCTGGCCGAAGTCACCGCCTACGCCATCCGCATCGACGTGGCCGAGGAGCTGGGCCGCCTGGGCGCGCATCTGGACGAGATCGAAGCCGTGCTCAAAAAAGGCGGCGAAACCGGCAAGCGCCTGGACTTTCTCATTCAGGAGCTGCACCGCGAGGCCAACACCCTGGGCAGCAAATCGGCCATGCTGGAAATCACCCGCATCAGCGTGGACATGAAAGTGCTCATCGAGCAAATGCGCGAGCAGGTGCAAAACCTGGAATAAGCCGGCAAGCCGCCGCCCGCCCTGCGCCCGCCCCTCACCCGCCATACACAAATCGACACAAGATTTTGCTTAAAAAAAGTGCAGACCGCCCGCATCGCCCGTAAACACTGCGCAGCGCGCTATCAAAATCAAAGCAAACTGTGGATAACTTCCCTTGTGGCGGCCTTGCGGGCTGCCCTCTGAAGCGCCCCTGAAGCCGGCCCGGCAGGCCGCCCGCCTGCCTGATACATTCGCCGGCTTTGCAATTTCTGCCCCTTCTTTTTTGCCCCTTTCAAGGAAACGCACGCATGAGCACCGCCGCCAAAAACCAACAGCCGCCGGCCAACGCCGCCGAAGAAAAAGCCAAAGCCCTGCAAGCGGCCGTGGCGCAAATCGAAAAGCAATTCGGCAAGGGCACCATCATGCGGCTGGGCGAGGGCGAGCGCACCGAGGACATCCAGGTGGTTTCCACCGGCTCGCTGGGGCTGGACATCGCGCTGGGCGTGGGCGGCCTGCCGCGCGGGCGCGTCATTGAAATCTTCGGCCCCGAGTCCAGCGGCAAAACCACGCTCACCCTGCAAGTGATCGCCGAAATGCAAAAGCTCGGCGGCACCTGCGCCTTCATCGACGCCGAGCACGCGCTGGACACGGCCTACGCCGAAAAACTCGGCGTCAAGCTCTCCGACATGCTCATCAGCCAGCCCGACACGGGCGAGCAGGCGCTGGAAATCGTCGATTCGCTGGTGCGCTCCGGCGCGGTGGACCTGGTGGTTGTGGACTCGGTGGCGGCGCTGGTGCCCAAGGCCGAAATCGAGGGCGACATGGGCGACAGCCTGCCCGGCCTGCAAGCGCGCCTGATGAGCCAGGCGCTGCGCAAGCTCACCGCCACCATCAACCGCACGCACTGCACCGTCATCTTCATCAACCAGATACGCATGAAGATCGGCGTGATGTTCGGCAGCCCGGAAACCACCACCGGCGGCAACGCGCTGAAGTTCTACTCCAGCGTGCGGCTGGACATCCGCCGCACCGGCTCCGTCAAAAAAGGCGAAGAGGCCATCGGCAACGAAACCAAGGTCAAGGTGGTCAAAAACAAGGTCAGCCCGCCCTTCAAGCAGGCGCATTTCGACATCCTGTTCGGTCAGGGCATCAGCCGCGAGGGCGAAATCCTCGATCTGGGCGCAGAACACAAAGTCATCAGCAAATCCGGCGCCTGGTATGCCTACAACGGCGAAAAAATCGGCCAGGGCCGCGACAACGCCCGCGAATTCCTGCGCGAAAACCCCGATCTGGCCCTCGAAATTGAAAACAAGGTGCGCGAAGCCGTGGGCGTGGCCGCCCGCCCCGCCAGCGCCAGCGCCCCGGCCGCCGTTGCCGCACCGGACGAAGCGCAATAAAAACCCCAGCAGGGCGCAAAACCGCCGCCCTGCCCCTGCCCGAAAGAGGCCCGGCCGCACTGCCCGCCGGGCCTTTTTTCATGCGCGCGGCAGCGGCAACTTCCCCTTACAGCGCCCCCTACAATTGCCGCTTCTCATGTCCGGGCAAGGTTTTTGGCCTTGCCCGTTTTCTCTTTTTTCACCTTCATTTCCGGGGCCGAACACCATGAGCAAAACATCGCTGGACAAAAGCAAAATCAAATTTCTGTTGCTGGAGGGCATACACCCCTCGGCCGTGCAGGTGCTGAAAAACGCCGGTTACACCAATGTGGAGCACCTGGCCGGCGCGCTGCAAGGCGATGAGTTGAAAGAAAAAATTGCCGATGTGCACTTCGTGGGCCTGCGCTCGCGCACGCAACTGACCGCCGATGTGCTGGAAGCGGCGCAAAAACTGGTGGCCATCGGCGCGTTTTGCATCGGCACCAACCAGATCGACTTGCAGGCGGCCCGCCAAAAAGGCATCGCCGTGTTCAACGCGCCCTACTCCAACACCCGCTCCGTGGCCGAGCTGGTGCTGGCCGAGGCCATCTTGCTGCTGCGCGGCATCCCCGAGAAAAACGCCGTGGCCCACCGCGGCGGCTGGCTGAAATCGGCCACCAACTCCTTCGAGGCGCGCGGCAAAACGCTGGGCATCGTGGGCTATGGCTCCATCGGCTCGCAGCTTTCGGTGCTGGCCGAGGCGCTGGGCATGAAGGTGCGCTTTTACGACGTGGTAACCAAGCTGCCGCTGGGCAACGCGCAGCAAGTGGCCAGCCTGCACGAGCTGCTGGGGCAAAGCGACATCGTTTCGCTGCACGTGCCCGATCTGCCCTCCACGCGCTGGATGATTGGCGAAAAGGAAATCGCCGCCTGCAAGGATGGCGCCGTCTTCATCAACGCCGCGCGCGGCACCGTGGTGGAAATCGAGCCGCTGGCCGCCGCGCTCCAGTCCGGCAAGCTGCTGGGCGCGGCCATAGACGTGTTTCCCGCCGAACCCAAGAGCAACAAGGATGAATTTCACTCGCCCCTGCGCGGCATGGATCGGGTCATCATCACCCCGCACATCGGCGGCTCCACGATGGAAGCGCAGGCCAACATCGGCCTGGAAGTGGCCGAAAAACTGGTGAAGTACTCCGACAACGGCACCACCACCACCTCGGTCAACTTCCCCGAAGCCGCGCTGCCCGCGCACGCCGGGCGCGACCGCATCCTGCACGTACACAAAAACGTGCCCGGCGTGATGTCGGCCATCAACCAAATCTTTGCCGAAGCCAAGATCAACGTGGCCGCGCAATATCTGCAAACCGACGACACCCTGGGCTATGTGGTGATCGACACCGACGCCGGTGCCGCCGCCAGCGTGATCGACCGCCTGCGCGCCGTGCCCGGCACCGTGCGTGCGCGCATGTTGTTCTGAGCCGCCAGGCCGACGGCCCAAACAAAAAGGGAGCATGAATCACATGCTCCCTTTCTTTTTTGCGCGCAGGCTTTTCAGCTATCGGCGGGCGGCTGCGGCGGCACCGGTTTGACGGGGCAGGTATTCACACCCAGCAGCCCGTAAAGCGGGCAAAAGCGGATCGCGCCCGTGGCCAGCGCCACGGCGGCCACCACGTAGCCCCACCAGCCGATATAGCCCAGCGCCGACGCGGCAATAAACGCCAGGCCCACAAGAATGCGCAAGATGCGGTCGATGCCGCCAACGTTGAATTTCATGGCTTTTCTCCTTCGGAACAGATCGGTTTGACGAAATGGCGGGCGCTGCCCGGGCGCATGGCGGCTATCCTCGCGCAGCGCCTGCCTCATTTCAAGCGCTCATAATATATTAAAAAATAAATTGTATGCCTCCCACCGCCCCTCACACCGCTTCCCTGCCGCCGACGCCTGCGGGCGCTGCCGCCCGCTTTTCGCCCGAAACCATGCGCGATGGCGCGGCCGCTGCCGTGCGCCTGCTCAAGATGCTGGCCAATGAAGACCGCCTCATGCTGCTTTGCCAGCTTTCGCAGGGCGAAAGCTGCGTGAGCGATCTGGAAGCCCTGCTGGGCATACGCCAGCCCACGCTGTCGCAGCAATTGGCCGTGCTGCGCACGGACGGGCTGGTGAGCACCCGCCGCGACGGCAAAAACGTGTTCTACGCCATCGCCCGCCCCGACGTTTTGCGCCTGCTGCAAACCCTGCACGAGCTGCACTGCGCCGCCGCTGCGGAAAAAACCTGATCCGCCCGGCCCCGCCGCCGCGCCCGAACCACAAGCCATCGCATGACCGATTTGCCCCCCTTCGTGCCCTGGGCCGCGCTGGCGCTGGGCCTGCTCAACGCCGCCTTGCTCCTGGCCCTGTTGCTGCGCCGCCCGCCGCGGCCCGCCGATGCCCCCTCGCTGGCAGATGTGCGCCAGCTCGTGCAAAGCCTGGTCGAGCACGCCAGCGCGCAAAACGAGCGGCTGGAGCGCGAACTGCGCCAGCAAATCAGCCACAGCGCGCGCGAAGGGCGGCAGGAAAACCTGCACGCGCTGGCCGCCTTCCAGCAAACCCTCACCCGCCAGAGCGCCGAAGCCACCCGCACGCAAAACGCGCAGATCGACGCCCTGGCCCAACAACTGGCCCTGCTGCAAAAAAACCTGGCCGACACCCTCGCCACCCAGCTGCAAGCCCTGGGCGAGCACAACGCCCGCCGCCTGCAGGAAGTGCGCGGCACGCTGCATGAGCAGCTGGCCCAACTGCAACGGGGCAATGCCGAAAAGCTCGACGAAATGCGCCGCACGGTGGACGAAAAACTGCACGCCACGCTTCAGCAGCGCCTGGGCGAGAGCTTTCGCCACGTGGCCGATCGGCTGGAGCAGGTGCACCGCGGCCTGGGCGAAATGCACGCGCTGGCGCAGGGCGTGGGCGACCTCAAGCACCTGCTGAGCAACGTGAAAACGCGCGGCATCTTTGGCGAAACGCAGCTGGGTGCGCTGCTGGAGCAGGCGCTCGCGCCCGAGCAATACGCCGCGCAAGTGCCCACCCGCCCGGGCAGCCGCAACGCGGTGGACTTCGCCATCCGCCTGCCCGGCCGCGGCGCGGGCGGCGCGGACGATGCCGGCGTGTGGCTGCCCATAGACGCCAAATTTCCCACCGAAGACTACGAGCGCCTGCTGG
>JBQNAO010000037.1:0-20312 GCA_052170415.1 Ottowia sp.
ACTCCAACTCCAACTCCAACTCCAACTCCAACTCCAACTCCAACTCCAACTCCAACTCCAAATCCAAATCCAAATCCAACGCCCATCGTGCAAGCGCCTTTCAAGCTGGAAATGCTGGCGGGCGACACCAACGTGAATTTCAATGAATGCGTAGGCAGTGAACATTTTGGCCTTTCGATCATTCACGCACGTTTCAGGCATCTGGAAAGAATAGCCACTCATGGCGATCAAATTTTCCTGACCGATTCGGGTGAAGGCTGCGAAACAAGGAAGCACAGAGGCACCGGGCCAGTCATTCATCTTATTGACTTCGCCTGGGTTCGATATTTTGCTTCGTTTTGGCGCAGAGCATCTTTTCCTACCGAGACAAACAAGCCTACTTCCGCCATGTTTATCAACAGCTTTTATCGGCGGGATAAAAAAGGTTTTGTCGTGCTCAGCTATGGGGCCGCATCCAGCGAAACAGGGTTTGATCTGAATGAATCTCTTCTAGCCGATTACACACAGCGGCAGATTTGGAAA
This sequence comes from Ottowia sp., assembly GCA_052170415.1. Classification (GTDB taxonomy): domain Bacteria; phylum Pseudomonadota; class Gammaproteobacteria; order Burkholderiales; family Burkholderiaceae_C; genus Ottowia. The sequence goes on from JBQNAO010000037.1 coordinate 523, forward strand.
AACTTCGGGCTGGGTGTGTTTTCAAGGGCCGAAGACAGAGGTGGTGAACGCCTCGTCGCCGGCGCCCCCGGCCAGCCTCCCGGTTATGCCGATGGCATGGGCCAGGCGGCCCGTTTCACCGCTCCGCATGATTTGGAAGGCGATGCCAATGGTCTGCTTTATTTGATTGACGCCGGGCGTATTCGCACGGTCGATCAAAAGGATTGGCAGGTACGCACACTGGATAATGTTTCCCTGGGTGCGTCAGGCGTTTTCAAAACGCTGGATTCCGATCACATGGGGCGTGTTCATGCGATTGAGCAAATTGATAACGGTCGTTATGTGTGGCATCGGCTTTCCGATAAACGCCGCGTTCCTTTCACCCTGTCCTATCCGCCTGCGGATAAAACGGTGGAAACTTTTACGGTCATCGGCGATGAATTGCTGATGGCCGTACGCGGGATGACGGCTGAAGCCGGAAAAAATTCTTCGGCGGTGTATCGCGTGAATGCTTTAGGCCAAAGCATACGGGTAAGTGGGTTAAATCGGTCGACGCATGAGAATGATTGGCTCAATGCCCCGCAGCAGCTTCCCTGGCCGCAAGTGCAGCATTTGGAATATGGCCAGGATGGGCATTTGTATATCGCCCTGCCTCAAGGGGTGCTGCGGGCTAGGGATTTCAAATAGGGCCGGAACCATTCCGAATTTCCGGATTGTTTTTTTGGAGATTGATTCATGACTCATCAATACCTTTTTAAATTTCTTCCCTTGGCCCTGGCCGCCGCTTTGACTGCCTGCGGGGGCAATGATGGCGATGGAGGCAATAGCCCAGAGCCATTGCCGCCCGCGGTTCAGATGCCTTTCAAACTGGAGCATTTGATCGGAAGCACCGAAGCGGATTTGCAGGTGTGTCCGTACGGTTCCTGGAGGAATAGCAATGAAAAGCGGTTTTCACACCTGATACGCGCTCGGATATTCAACGATGAGCTGTATCTGCTTGATTCGGGTGAAGCCTGCAAAGCCGTGCGTTCCGGGGGACGTGTATATCCCGTGGAATACAGAGCGGATCAGATCAAACCCTCTCATGACCCAGGGACATTTATGTTTCAGGTTTCAGGTTCTGATGTCATTCGCAGCATCAACATTGACCCTGATGCCCATTTCATAATCGGGTCCTCGCCGCCGGTGATACGTTTTTCCAATAGCCTGTTTTTCCCCGGCGATCGCAGACGCCCGTTAATGTTGGGCCATGTGGCCGCCAACAGCGAGTTGAACTATGAACTCGACCCTGCTGCTCTGGCCCACCACGCCGCTGTGAGAAACGGGTGGGAACGCTACTCACCCGGCCTGTTTCAGTTCGAGCCATCCAACCATAGCCGCCTCGTCGCCGGCGCCCCCGGCCAGCCTCCCGGTTATGCCGATGGCATGGGCCAGGCGGCCCGTTTCACCGCTCCGCATGATTTGGAAGGCGATGCCAATGGTCTGCTTTATTTGATTGACGCCGGGCGTATTCGCACTGTCGATCAAAAGGATTGGCAGGTGCGCACGCTGGATAACACCGCTCTGGGCGCATCGGGCATTTTCAAAACGCTGGATTCCGATCGCATGGGGCGTGTTCATGCGATTGAGCAAGTCGATAGCGGCCGTTATGTGTGGCACAGGCTTGCAGATAAACGCCGTGTTGCTTTCACTTTGCCCCAGCCGCCTGCGGGCAAAACGGTGGAAACTTTTGCGGTAATCGGCGATGAATTGCTGATGGCCGTGCGCGGGATGACGGCTGAAGCGGGCAAAAATGCTTCGACGGTTTATCGCGTAAATGCTTCAGGCCAAAGCGTGCGGGTGAGTGGACAAGCCCAGCCGGCGCAGGCGGATGATTGGCTGAATGATCCGCAGAAATTCGCCTGGCCGCAGGTGCAGCATTTGGAATATGGCTCGGATGGGCATTTGTATATCGCGCTGCCGCAAGGGGTGGTGAAGGCCAAGGACTTCAAGTAAGGCTCCGACCCGATCAAAAAAGCGTCTGGATTCCGGGCGCTTTTTTCATACTGAAAATGTAACAGCAGAGGGCTGAAAACGGTCTCTTGCTCTTGATTTGATAGCTACGATCGCAGTATCCACGGGCGTTGCGGCGTTTTTTGGGGTTTGGGGCGTTGTTACATTTGGGGATCGGCGGGGGCTGGGGGCGAATGAAGCCGCTGCGGTCGGTTTTTCAGAAATATCTATTCTCTTTCCAAACAGAAAATCCAATGAAAAAACCGGCTGATTTTTGAAAACCGGCCGGCTTTTATTTGTGAATCACAAAGGCGTCATGATTTGAAATTGCGCATTCAATATGTGCCGGAAACGCCCTATTTGCGCCCGATTTGCTCATTATTTTTTGATCGCCTATCAGGGCAAAGAAAACCAAAAAACTCATGCCCGGAAAAACAGCGCCCGAAGACCGTGTAGGGCAAGGGGCGCGCGCCGCCTGCCTTTTCGCGCATGCTTTTTGTTACCTAAAAATGCTGAAATAAAAGGCAGATGCACCGCAGCGCCCGTCAGTGCTGCGCCGGGCGCTATCAAAATCAAAGCAAACTGTGGATAACTTTCCTGGCGCGGGGTCAGGCCAGGCGGTTGGCGGGCAGGCGGTAGTTGTCCTGGGTCATCAGGTCCATGCCGCATTCCTGCTGCTCCACCCAGTCGATGAAGCGGCGCGACATGGTGCGGCCCAGAAACCAGGCGCCGTGCTGGGGGACGATGGCCTTGATGTCCAGCCCGCGCGCCATGTTTGCCCAGTATTGGCAGGCGCGGCGGCAGTTCATGTAGCGGCGGTGAAAGCCGAGCATGTTGGGCACGTGGGCGTCAAAGTCCTGCACGGGCTGGCCGGCCTGCTCGCTGCTGACCAGCGATGCGCCCAGGTCGCCGGAGAACAGGATTTTGGAGACGGGGTCGTAGAACTGGAAGTTGCCCTCGGAGTGCAGAAAGTGCGCGGGCAGCACGATCAGGCGCGAGTCGCCCAGGGGCAGGATGCCGCCTTCGTCGGGCACGGAGATGATGCGATCGCCTATGTCGTGCGTGCAAAAGTGCGGCACAAAGCGCGACCACACGGCGGGGATGACGAGCTTGCAGCCGGTTTGCACCAGCCAGCGGTTGAGCGAGCCGACGACGTCCGGGTCGGCGTGCGAGGCCATGATGTAGTCCAGCCGCGAGTGGGGGAAGAACTGCATGCGCCGCAGGAAGATGGCGTTGTAGGTCATCATGCCGCCGGGGTCGATGACGACCATGTGATCCTTGTGGCAGATGATGAACTGGTTGGATTGCACGGCCTGGCTGTCGTCTTGCACCAGGTCGTGAAACATGAGGCACTCGTGGCCGTCTTTCGCATAGAGCTGCGTGGTCATTTTTTTCCTCTGACGGCCCCCTGCCCGCGCCTAAAGCCAGGCCCGGGCCGCGCGCGCCCGCCGGGGGCTTCGCGCCTTATTGCCGGGATTTGCGCCCCAGCTGCATGAAGCCCGATCCCAGCGCCGGCTGGCCGGGCGGCTGGCCCGGTTGCAGCGCTTCGATCTTGACGATGATGAGCGAGAGGTTGTCGCCGCCGCCGGCGGCACGCTCGCGGGCTTTTTCAACGAGGAATTCGCTTGCGTCGCGCGGGGGCAGGGCGTTGAGCACGGAGCCGATTTCCTCGGTGCTGAAGTAGTGCCACACGCCGTCGCTGCACGCCATGATGGTGTCGCCCAGTTGCAGGCGGGGGATGTAGTAGCTGTCCAGCCGGGGGGACTGCTCGGCGCCCAGGCAGCTGAGCAGCATGTTGGACTGCGGATGGGTGTGGGCCTGCTCCTCGGTGATGTCGCCGCGATCGATCAGCCCCTGCACGTAGGAGTGATCGAGCGTGCGGCGTATCAGGGCGCTGCCGCGAAAGTGATACAGGCGCGAGTCGCCCGAGTGCACCCAGTGGCATTCGCCCCGGGGCGTGGTCATGAAGGCGGCGATGGTGCTGTGCGGCTCCTGCTCGGCGGAGATGGCAGTCAGGCGGATGACCGTGTGCGCTTCCTCGCCAATTTGGCGCAGCAAGGCGGCGGCGTCTTCGCTTCCGGGGTCAAAGCCCTCGAAAAGCTGGCGCGCCGTCATGATGACCTGGTCGGACGCCTTGCGCCCGCCGGTGCGCCCGCCCATGCCGTCGGCCACCACGCCCAGCACGCAGCCGAGCGCGCGCGGGTGGGCGAACAGGCCCAGCTGGTCTTGCTGATATTCACGATCGCCCCTGTGCAGGCCGGTAGCGGCGATCAGGCGAAAGCCTTTTTCCTTGGTGGTCTGGCCTTTGGTCATGTGGCGTTGATGGGTGTGGATGAATGTGTTTTTATGTGTTACCCGTGTATCGGGAAACCCCAAATGCAAAGCTGCTTATTATCCCGCCGCCCGGGCCTTTTTGCCCGTTTTTGCCCTGTTTTGTCTGTGGCGGCCGGTGGGGGCGGCGTGGCGTTTTTCATGAAATCGACTTGTTACTTTTGCCATGCCTGATCTGGCTTCGCGCGTGGCTGCCGTTTTTGCCGAGCAGGGGCCGCTGGCCGGCCCGGTCGATGCCGCATCCGGCGCGCAGGCCGCCTACCGCCCCCGCAGCGGCCAGCTTGCGCTGGCGCAGGCCGTGGCCGAAACCATGCAAGGCGGCGGCGCGCTGGTGGCCGAAGCCGCCACGGGCGTAGGCAAAACGTTTGCCTACCTCGTGCCCGCCCTGCTGCTGGGCGAGCGCGTGCTGCTGTCGACCGCCACCAAAACCTTGCAAGACCAGCTCTACGGGCGCGACTTGCCCCGGCTCATCGGCGCGCTGGGCCTGCCCACGCGCACGGCCTTGCTCAAGGGCCGCGCCAGCTACCTGTGCCCCTACCGGCTGGAGCTGGCCCGCCACGAAGCGCCCCCCGGCCCCGCCGCCGCGCGCGAGCTGGCCCGCATCGAGCGCTGGGCGCAAGCCACCGCCACCGGCGATCTGGCCGAGCTGCCCGAGCTGGACGAGCGCTCGCCCGTCATCGCCCTGGTCACCTCCACCCGCGAAAACTGCCTGGGCAGCGAATGCCCGCGCTTTCGCGACTGCCACGTCGCCCGCGCCCGGCGCACCGCGCTCGAAGCCGACCTCATCGTCATCAACCACCACCTGTTCTTTGCCGACCTGGCCATACGCGAAACCGGCATGGCCGAGCTGCTGCCCCACGCGCGCGCCGTCGTCTTTGACGAAGCCCACCAGCTCAACGAAACCGGCATCCAGTTCCTGGGCCGCCACATCAGCCACCGCCACTTGCAGGATTTGGCGCGCGACACCCTCGCCGCCGGCCTGCAACACGCCCGCGGCCTGGCCGACTGGGCCGCCATCGCCGGCGGCCTGCACGCCGCCTTGCAGGCGCTGCGCCAGGCCGTCGCCCAGGCCCCCATCCCCCCCGGCCAAAACGCCCGCCTGCGCTGGAGCGGCCCCGCCCCCGAACACACCAGCGCAGAGCAATGGCAACCCGCCCTGGCCCAACTGGCCCAGGCCCTGCACACCAGCGCCCAGGCCTGCCAGCACGTGCAAGACGCCGCCGCCGACTTCCCCCGCCTGCGCGAACGCGCCCAGCGCCTGGCCGAACTGGCCGAACGCTTTGCCCGCCCCATGCAGGGCGAAGCCGTGCGCTGGCTCGAAGTCGGCCTGCACACCCTGCAACTGACCGAATCGCCCCTGGACATCGCCGCCACCGTGCGCGAACGCCTGCTCGGCCTGCCCCCGCCGGACACACCCGGCACGCCCGATTCATCCCACACCCCCGAAGCCCCCGCCAGCGCCGACGACTTCTGGCAAGACCCGCCCCCCGAACCGCCCGAGCCGCCCGAACCGCCCCCGCCCCCGCGCGCCTGGGTCTTCGTCTCCGCCACCCTGGGCGACGACGCGCAACTGAGCTGGTTCACCCGCCCCTGCGGGCTGCAAGGGCAGGCGCGCATCCTGCGCATCGGCAGCCCCTTTGACTACCCCCGCCAGGCCGCCCTCTACATCCCCGCCCCTGCCCGCTTTCCCCTGCCCCAGCAGCCCGAGCACCCCCAGGCCATCGCCCGCCTGGCCGCCCGGGCCAGCCTGCAACTGGGCGGCCGCACCCTCGTGCTCACCACCACCTTGCGCGCCCTGCGCAGCATCAGCCACGCCCTGGAGCAACAACTGCCCGCGCAAGGCATACGCGTGCTCACCCAGGGCCAGGCCCCCAAGCGCGAACTCATGCAGCAATTTCGCGCCGGCGATGGCAGCGGCGGCGGCAGCATCCTCGTTGCCTCCGCATCCTTCTGGGAAGGCGTGGACATCCCCGGCCCCGCCCTGCAATGCGTGCTCATCGACAAACTGCCCTTCCCCCCGCCAGGCGACCCCCTCATCGAAGCGCGCAGCCACCGCATCCAGGCCGCCGGCGGCAGCCCCTTCAGCCAACTGGCCCTGCCCGAAACCGCCATCGCCCTCAAACAAGGCGCCGGCCGCCTCATCCGCTGCGAAACCGACACCGGCCTGCTCATCATCGGCGACACCCGCCTGCTCACCCAAAGCTACGGCCGCCGCCTGCTCGCCGCCCTGCCCCCCATGCGCCGCATCCACACCGAAACCGAGCTGGCCCAAACCCTCACCCAACTGGCCGACAGCGTGTAACGCTTGCTTACCCCAATTTGATGAACAAATCAGCAAACCGCCCGCAGCGCCCGTCAATGCTGCGAAGCGCGCTATCAAATCAGGAAAAATCTGTGGATAACCAGCCCATCCCGGGGCCGTTTGAAAGTCGGCAAGCGGGCCGATTTCTGAAAACCGGGGCGCTCAATCGGGGGGAAGGAAAGCGGCCTGCGGACTGGAATTGCTCATCAAACAGGCAAACCGCCCGCAGCGCCCGTCAATGCTGCGAAGCGCGCTATCAAAACAGGAAAAATCTGTGGATAACTGGCCCGGCGAAAAAGCGGAAAGGGCCTGAAAACCACCTTCAGGCCACCGTGGGAAAAACCTGGCCGTTGTCCAGCACCAGTTCCCGCTCGGGCCAGCGCAGCGCGGCCAGGTGCAGGCAGCTGCGCTCGGCGGGGATGCCTTGCTGGCGCTCGCTCCAGCGCGCGCCGACCGAAAAATCCACGCAAAACACGTTCTTGCGCAGGCCATGCCAGCCGTTGCCCGGCACGCCGTGAAACAGCCCGCCTTGCGCGCAGCGCTCGCCCTCGCCCTGCGGCATCGGCGGCGCAGGCGCTTGCACATCCACCAACTGCCGCCAGTAATGCCCCACCACCACCGGCACCGGCTCGTCGTAGTGCTTCCACCAGGCCTGGCGCTCGGTAAAGCGCCATTTGCCGCCGGCGTAAAAGGGCTGGCCGGTGGCCGCTTCCACGCCCGTGGTCAGCACCTTGAGCGGGTTGGCCGCCTGCTTGAGCAGCTCGCGCTCGCCGTGGGCGGCCAGCATGGGCGGCTGGCGCTGGCCGTCTTCCAGATCGTGCGGCCAGGCGGCCTTTTCCTGCTGCAAGCGGCGCTGCAAATCGCCGCAGCGCGCGCGCTCGGCCGCTTCTTCCTCAAAGGCGTCGTAATGGCGGCGCGCCGTGCCCCGCGCCAGGGCGCGCGCAGCTTCAATGGCCGCGCGCTGCCAGGCGGCGTGCACCACGCGCAAATCCGCGCGCTCCAGCGCCAGCGGCAGGCGGTTGCAAACCTCAAGATAGCGCTCGCGCTGGCGCGGCGAGGCCACCGCAAAGGGGGCGTATCGGGCGCGGTCGCGCTCGGCGCGCTCCTCGAAGAACCAGCCCGCGCCGTCCTTGGGGTCTGCGCGGATCAGGTTGATTTCGTGATTGCCCATCACGGCATGCACAGCGCCGCCCTGCCACGCCTGGCAGAACCAGTCCAGCACCGCCGGCGTGTCGGGGCCGCGATCGCACAAATCGCCCACGAAAACCAGCGTGCGCCCTGCGGGATGGCGGCCGCCGGCGTCGTAGCCCAGATGCGCCAGCAGCGCCTGCAGGGCGTGCCACTCGCCATGCACATCGCCCACGATGTCCAGCGCGCCCGGCGGCAGGCGGCCCACCAGGCTGGCCCGCTCATGTGCGCCCCCATGCCTTGCGCCGCCCGTCATGCCCGCCCCTTGGCCAGCGCCGGGCGGCTTGAGGTCTGAACGAAGATTTCCTTGCTGGTGTGAAACATGGGAATTGGGGCGCGCACATGCGAGCGCCCGAAAAACGAAAAGGCAAGTGTGCGGCAGCGGGCGGCCCTGTTCGCCCATCCTGATTTGCCTATCAAACAGGCAAATCGCCCGCAGCGCCCGTCAATGCTGCGAAGCACGCTATCAAAACAGGAAAAATCTGTGGATAACCAGCCCATCCCGGGGCCGTTTGGAAGGCGGCAAGCGGGCCGATTTCTGAAAACCGGGGCGCTCAATCGAGGGAAGGAAGGCGGCCTGCGGGCTGGAATTGCTCATCAAACAGGCAAACCGCCTGCAGCGCCCGCCAGTGCAGCGAAGCGTGCTATCAAAACAGGAAAAATCTGTGGATAACTGGCGCTTCAGGGCTGCTCTTGCGGCATTTCAAAGCAGCCCTGGTAGCTGAACCAGAACGAGGCCGAGAAGATGGTGAGCAGCAGCACGCTCAAGGGGGCCACGCCCAGCATCAGCAGGGCGGGCTGGCCCAGCAGGGCGGCGGTGAAGGTCAGCGCGAACGAGCCGGCCAGCAGCAGGGCCGCCAGGGCCAGGGCGTAGGCGGTGAAGGCCCGCCAGTTGCGCAGCACGGCCACGGCGCTGAAAAACAGGCTTTTCAGGGGCGACAGGCCGTGCCAGTGCGTCAGCGCCGGGGCGTGCCAGAAGATGAGCGACAGGGGCAGATACAGCAGCGCTTGCAGCAGGTTGTGGCGGGCGTGCGCATGCAGCAGTTCCCTGAAGGCGGGGTCGTTCACCATTTCGGCGGTGATGCCGGGGGGCTGGCCGGCCGCCGCATTGGCGCTGGCGGCTGCGGGCCACTCGGGGGGCTGGCCCAGCAGGGCGTGGCTGATGAGGATCAGGGCGATGCCGCAGGCGGCGTAAAGCAGGCCCAGTTGCAGCATGCGCAGCACTTGCGCGCGCGGGCCGCGCAAGGCGGTGAGCAGCACATCGGGCGCGGCAAAGCGGCCCTGCGTGGCCTGCACGGTGGCGGCCATGAAGGCCACGGTGCCCATCGGCAGCAGGGCCAGGACCAGCGCGGGGCCGGCCACGGGCAGCAGGCCGATCAGGCTGATGAGCGCCATCAGCATGAGCGCCTGCCCGCTGAGCGCCAGCGGCTGGCGCATGAAGGCGCGCGCGCCGTCGCGCAGCCATTGCGCGCCTTCGCCAAACGGGGCGATGCGCAGGCGCAGGCCGGTGCGCAAATCGGCGGGGGGCGGGGCCGCGCTCATGCCAGCTCGCCCGCAGTGCCGGGGTGGGCCACGCGCTGGCGCAGCACGCGCTCGAAGTGGGCGGGGTCGTGCGGGGTGAGCAGGCTGGCCTGGCGCGGCAGGTGCCAGTCCCAAAGGCGCGAAATCCAAAAGCGCAAGGCCCCGGCGCGCAGCATGGCCGGCAGCAATTGGCGCTCGGCGCTGGTGAGGGGGCGCTCGGCCTGGTAGGCGGCCAGCAGGGCGCGGGCGCGGGGCAAGTCCAGCGCGCCGCTTGCGCGCTCGATGGCCCAGTCGTTCAGGGCCACGGCCAGGTCGAACAGCCAGGTGTCCACGCCCGCAAAGTAAAAGTCGAACACGCCGGTGAGGGTTTCGCCCTCGAACATCACGTTGTCGCGGAACAAGTCGGCATGCACGGCCCCGCGCGGCAGCGCGGCGTAGGCGCTGCTGGCGGCGATGTGGTTCTGATAGGCCAGCTCCGCCTGCAAAAGCTGCGCCTGCTCAGGCTGCAAGTGCGGCAGCACGACGGGCGCGGTTTCGTTCCACCAGGGCAGGCCGCGCAAATTGGGCTGGTGCAGCGCAAAGTCCTGCGCGGCCTGGTGCATGCGCGCCAGCGTGCCGCCCACGGCGGCGCAGTGCGCTGCGCCCGGATTGAGCTGGCTGCGCCCGCGCAGGCGATGGACGATGGCCGCCGGCTTGCCGCGCAGGGTGTGCAGCAGCTCGTCCTCGCCCGCGCGGCGGCGCATGCCGGCCGGCTTGGCCTGCGGCTCGGGCACGGCAATGCCGCGCTGCGCCAGATGCCGCATCAGGTGCAAATAAAAAGGAAGCTGCGCGTGCGTGAGGCGCTCGAACAGCGTCAGCACCCACTCGCGCGGCTGGCCATCCAGCTCGGTGGTGGCAAAAAAGTTGGTGTTTTCGATGCCGCCTTCAATGCCGCGCAACTCCAGCAACTGCCCCAGGCCCAGGGCCTTGAACAGCGGCGCGGCATCGGTGGCGGGAACCGGGGTGTAAACAGCCATGCCGCGCGCTCAGAAGTTGCCGATCTTCCACACCCGCTCGCCCTGCTGCTGCCCCTGGCGGGCCGGGCGCACTTCGTAGGCGGGCATCTGCGTGACCTTGGGCTGCACCGTGATGCTGCGCGTTTGCCCGCCCACGCGCACTTCGTCAATGCGGCTGCCGCCGTCTTCCACGCGCAAATGCTGCACGCGCCCGGCGTCGGCAGCGGGCGCCTGATCGGCCGGAGCCGGATCGGGCAAAGCCTGGGCCGCTGCCGGCCCGACTTGCTCGGCCACGCCAGGCGCGGGCTGCGCCCAAGACGGCGCAGCAGAGAGCAAAACCGTGACGAAAACCGCTGAAAAAACCGGCAGGCGGGCGAGAGAAAAAGCATTGGGTTTGAGCATGGCGGCGGATTCTAAGGAGGGGGGTGAGGGGCCGGGGCGGCCCCGCTACGCCTGGCCCGGCCCGCCCTGCCCGAGCCGCTGCATGGCCGCATCCAGTGCGGCATCGGCGGCCGCGCCGCGCGCCAGACTGGCCTGCACGGCCGATTCGGATTCGCGCAATGCCTGGCGGGCCTGCACGGCCTGCATGACCCGGCCCACGCAACGCAGGGTGTCTTCGTAGCCTTGGGTCATCAGGCGCTCGATGCTGCCTGCGTCAAAGCCCAGCGTGGCCTTCACCCCGCCCAGCAGGCCCGTATCGGGCGCGATGGCCGCGCCGGGGCGGATTTCCAGCACCGTCGCCTCGGGAAAGTCATGGCGGCTCCACAGCGCGCCATCGCTCAAGTGGGTCACGATCACCAGCTTGCACCCTGCATCCAGCAGCGGCTGAATGGGGGTATTGCCCTGCGCCTTTTGCCAGCCGCCCTGGCCGCCGTCGCTGTAGCGCACGTCGTCGCCTTGCGCGCCCACTTGCTGCGCCTCATACAGCAGGGGCAGGGCGGCAGAGGCCAGCAGGGCGCTTTTGCCCTCCTCGGGCGAGAGCGACTGCACATGCACGAAGCGCGAAGGCGGCGTGTCCGCCAGCCCCGTTTCGGCCAGCGCGCAGCGCAGCGCGTCGCGCACGCCGCCCAGGCTTTCGTAAACCGAGACATACAGCGGCCGCCCGCCGCGCACCAGGGCGTGAAAGTCGAGGGATTCGTTCAGCAGTTCCCTGAGCGGCTCGCTGGACAGCAGCGCGGGCGCATCGGCCACAGCGCCCACTGCCCCCGCAGCGCCCAGGCCGCTGAACCCGGCCAGCTTTTGCAGCCAGCCCATCAGCGCCGGTGCGCCGCCCGGCAGCGGCACGCTCAGCGCAAGCCCGGCGCTGGCCAGCAATTGCAGATAGGGCAGGCGCAGCTTCAGCGGCGTCTCGCGCGCCAGCGTGCGCCAAACCTGCTCCAGCCGCTGCACGCCTTCGGCCAGCGTGGGCGCGCCCAGCAGCACCGCGCCGTTGAGCGCGCCGATGCTCGCGCCGGCCACCATGTCAATGCTTGCGCCCAGCTCCAGCAGGCCCCGGAGCACGCCCACCTGATACGCCCCCCTGGCCCCGCCGCCCGAGAGCACCAGCCCCACGGGCGGCGCACCCGCTGCGGCGCGGGTTTCGGCGTGGGTTTCAACGACTGCGCCGCTCATGCCGCGCCCCTGGGCAGGGTTTCGTGCGCCAGCGCGGCGGCCACGCGGCGGGCCGAGCTGATCAGGGGCACGCTGGCATGCGCGCGCTGGCGCTGCACGGCGCTCAGGGCAAAGGGCGCGTTCGCGGCGCTGGCGTTATCGGCCAGATACTGCACGGCCTGCCACCAGTCGTCATCGCGGGCGCGGGCGGGGGCGGCCAGCCATTGGGCGGTTTCCACCAGCGCATCCGCCGCGGCCCGGCCGCCCAGGTCCCGGGCCAGTTGCATGCTGGCGCGGTTGACCACCAGCCCCAGCATCTCGCTCCACTGCTTGTGGCGGCCATCGTGTTGATGGCAACTGCGGCCGTAGTCGCCCAGCGCGCCCCAGCGCAGCTCTTGCAGCGTGGCAAAGCAGCGCGCAGCGGGCGAGAGCGCGGCCAGCGCCCCGGATTCCCACTTGGCAAAGGCCGCATGCAAGTTCACATGGGCCGACTGCACCTGATCGATGCGCGCCACCTCGCGCTCCAGCGCCTGCAAGTGCGCCTGCGTGCGCTGCGCCAGCGCGTGCAGTTGCTGGCGCGTATCTGCGCTGTAGTGCGCCAGTTGCGCCGCCTGCCCGGTCAGCCAGCTCACGCGGTCATTGACCTGGGCAATCGCCCAATTGCTGCGCGCCAGCGATTGGCTCAACTCGCCCAGCCATTTGAGCGAAGCCTCCACCCCATCGGCCAGGCTGGCATTGATCTGGGCCTGCCGCCGCGCGCCCTGGCCCGTGAAGCCGTCATACATGCGCGCAAAAAACCCCGTGCGCTGGCGCTGCACGCGCAGGTGATCGCGCACCACGTCTATGCCGTTGGCAAAGTCCACGATGAACTTTTCAGGCAGACAAGTGAGGCTTTGGCAAAGGGCCGAATCGGGCGCGATGGGCGCGATGGGCGCGATAGGTGCGGGCAAAGGGCCTTTTTCCATGATTTTTTCCATCACCGCCATTCGCCACGGGCTTCAATCGCCTGGCCTTGCCTGGAAAAACTGTCCACGGACTCGACCAGCGCTGCGCCGTCTTGTTTCAATGAAAGCGCGGTTTGATTCAGGCCGCTGGCCGCGCTGACAAAACGGGTTTGCTCCTCCTTGCTGCGCTCTTGCATTTGCTGGCCGGCCCGCAAATCGGCGCGTATGTGTTCGATTTTTTCAACGAATCCATTGAAAAACTCCTCCACGCTGTTTTCCAGTTGCGGCCTGATTTCCTCATTCACCACGTCTTCGGCAGAGGCCATTAATGCATCCAGCCCTTTCTGGGTGGAACTGCCGACCTCTCTCATATCGACTTCAATATAATCTTCCGTGTCTTTGTATGATTCCCAGCCCCAGTCGTCTGTACCAAACCATCCGCATATCGTTCCCCAAACGCCTTTTTGCCGGCGATGGCGAGTCACGGTTCTCGTTTTTTCCCTGATATGTTCTTCGAGAAGATGACTCATGGAAAAATCAAGGCTGGATTCATCAAAGCGGGGAGTGCGAATCTCGATTTCAAAATCCTTCAAATCCTGGTTCAGCGTTTCTCTCACTTTTGCAATGGCTTCGTCGCGCTGTTTTTTCATGCCGGCAGAAAAGCGTTTCAGGCTCTCTCCCATGTCATCGCTCAATTGATTTTGGGCATCACCCAAAATACCTTCGATTGAGTCTTGTATTTTTCCCATGAATTCACGGGCTTCTAGTGTGGTGTCAAACTCGATGACTGGCGAGTCGGGGTCAAAATCAAGAGCGTTTTCGGAATTATTACGGGAGCGATAATCAAAAAAATTATGATCTCCAAGTATTCCCCCTATACCCCAAAGCCCTAGAGTCGAACGGAGAGAATTATCCGAGCCGCCGGTTTCTTCCGTTTTTTTTGCCTCTTTTTTTTTTGGATTTTTTGCCTCGCTTGGATGCGGCTTCTTTTCTTTTTTCTTCGTCGCGCTTGCCTTCCTTGAAATATTTGTGAAGCTCTTTTGCCGCATTTTCCAGAGTGCGCCCCTTCGCCTCGTCTATGGTTTTTGCCATCCGGGCCAGCTCTTCATCCAGAGATTTTTTCACTTCATCCGCAATATTTCTGGCGCTGTCTATGCTGGCCTGCACGGCCTGAATACTCTCCTCCAATTCTTCTATGGATTTTTCAGAAGTGCTGATAATGAACTGGAGAAATTGATGCGCATTATCAGCCTGATCCAGAAGTTTTCGGGAAGTCGATTGCAGGGCCAGTCTGGCGGCGTTTTGGTGGGCGACGACGATCACTTCCGCCAGCGGGGCGGGAAAGCCGGAATCTTCCCAAAGCATATCGGCTGCCTTTTTAACCAGAGCCGGGTCATTAATCTGGTTTCTCCAAAATTTGCCAAATGTTTCTTTGCCAAAATCTTCCACCCACGGCTCATTGGGTTTGATTTTTTTGTGCAGGGCCAGTTCATGACGGGCATGATTGGCCAAATAACCTTGAAAAGATGAAACCGGGAAAACGTGCGATTCGGCAATGAGGCCGTCCATCAATTCGCTGGAGACGATTTTCTTGACGGTTTCCCCGTCATCGCTGTTTTTGGTTTTCTGATCGAACTTGTTGACGAGGGCATACATGCGGCCGTCGAAGTTTTTGGCTATCTCTTTCAGCTCGCTGCGCACATCGGCATCGGCCTCGGATTTGAGCTGGGTGTAATCGAAAACGGCCAGCACGGCAGAGGCTTTGCGAAGCTGGTCGCGCAGCATTTTTTTCAAATGCGGCTGTTTGAATTCATTGGGGCCGGGGGTGTCCAGCAGGGTAAAGCGGCCGGGGGCGTCGGTGGCGTTTTTCAGGTGCGAAAACTCCACTTCAATCACGGGCAGGGCATCGACGGTGGCGTATTCGGCAAAGGGAAATTCCATTTCCAGCTCGCTGCACAGGCGCACGAGGTCATTCAGGCTTTTGAGCAGGTGAAAAATCTGCTCCACGCCTTCGCAGCGGGTTCCAAAGGGGCGCTGATCGCGAATTTGCGCCAGCAGCTCGGCCATGTCGTCGTTGGATTCAAGGCTTTTCAGGGTGCCCGGGGCGGCCTGCGCCAGCGCGGGGCGCAGGCGGGCGAGCAAGTCGGTGAGCGGCTGCACCTTTTCCAGCGTCAGGCGCGGCTGCGTCTGGCCGGGGGTGTGGCGAATGAGGGTGGGCAGCGCCGTCATGGGCCGGTTGCGGTTGGGCAGCACTTCGGCGCCGACGATGGCGTTGATGGTGGTGGATTTGCCCGCTTTCATGGTGCCGACGACGGCCAGCACCATGTCCAGGTTTTCAAGTTTGCTGCGCTCGTTTTCCAGCATTTCGATGGCCTGGGGCTGCGATTCGGTGTCCAGGCTGCGGCGCTCGTCCTTGCTTGAGGCCGGCGCTTGCAGCAGGCCGCCGGCCCGGGTGTCTTGCAAAAGCTGAATCAGTTGCTCGATCTGGCGCAGGGCTTCGCCGCGCAGGGTGTCGATATTGGGTTGGTTCATGGTGAGTTTTCCGTTCAAAAACAAGAAAAAAGAAATCAGCGCCCCAGCAGGCGTTTGAGCGCATCGGCCATCGGGGCCAGCTCGGGGAATGGGGCGGAAGGCGCATCGGCAAATGCAGCCGGGCGGCGCTCAAGGGGGGCGGCCTGGCACCGGGGGCAGGCCGCAAGGGGCGCGCTGCGCAAGACATCCGAGGCGGGCGCAAAGGTTTTCTGCCAGCCGCAGACCGGGCAGCGCAGGGTGTAGGGGGCGGGGCGGATGGGCATGGGGAAAAAGAGGGGGAAACGGGGCTGTTTTCGCTCTGGCATGAAACAAATATGCGGGGGTGTCCGCCAAGCCCGCCCCTCCGCGAAAAATTCCCGCTGCCGATGACTTGCGGGGGGTTTTGGCGTGGCAATTGCGCTGGCGGCGGGTGGAAAAGGGCTGGTCGCAGGAGCGGCTGGCGCTGGAGTGCGGGCTGGACCGCACCTATGTCTCGGCGGTGGAGCGCTCGCAGTGGAACGTGTCGCTATCCAACATCGAAAAGCTGGCCCTGGCGCTGGGGGCGCAGCCCTGGCAATTGCTTTTCCCGCCCGAGGGCGAGGGCGAAGACGAGGCGGGCTGATTCGGGGGCCGTTTCAGGGCCGTTTCAACGCCCCGGGCCTGCCGGGTTATCCACAGTTTGCTTTGATTTTGATAGCTGCCTTCGCAGTGTTTACGGGCGCTGCGGGCGGTTTGCTTCATTGATAAGCAAAATCTTGTATCCAAATACAAGCGGTTCGGGCGTGGCGCGGGCGGGCAGTTTTGGCGGGGCGGGGGTTGCCGCCTTGCCCTGGCTGGATGGCCGCCTTCTTTTGTTCGTTCTTGCCCTTTTCCGCGCCCGGAGAGGGGTAGTTATCCACAGTTTGCTTTGGTTTTGATAGCGCGAAGCGCAGCATCCACGGGTGCTGCGGGCGGTTTGCCTAACCTTTAAGCAAAATCTTGTATCCAAATACAAGCAATCCGCCCGCCTGAAAACCGGCCCGCTTATTCGCCGGGGGCTTCGTCGGCCTCATTGGTTTCTTGCGCCTCGTCGGCCCCTTCATCCCCTGCCCTGCCTGGCTGGATTTCGTGCAGGTGTTCGTCGGCCAGGCCCACCAGCAGGGCGCGGCCGTCGGGCAGGGCGCGGAATTCGCCAAAGCGGGCGCGGGCAAAGGGACGGCCCAGTCCTTCGGGGAAGAAAAAGGCGTCGGTCACGAGCGTCCAGCTGCCGTTTTTGAGCTGCACGGGCAGCAGGCGCTCGTTGGCGGCCAGCGGCTGCGTTTCGGGCGCGGCCACGCGCAGCACGGTGGCCACGCCGCGCTCGTCCAGCCGGGCGATGACCCGGGCGCGCGGGGTGGGGCTGCTGCGGGCATCAAGCTGGTGCAGCGCCTTGCGCACGGGCTCGGGCAGGTCGAAGTTCAGCGCCATGTAGTCGCCCTGCATGAGCGAGCGCGGATCGCGCGGGGCCAGGCGCAGGTAGATTTTTTCGCCGTGGGCGATGACTTCTTCCTTGCCCGCCACGTCCAGCCGCACCAGCGCCAGCGCGGCCAGCGTGCCGGCGGCGATCAGGGCCGGGGCCTGCCAGCGCGCCAGGGCCGCAGCGGGCGGGGCAGATGCGGCCGGGCCGCTGCCAGCGGGCGGCCAGGGGTGCAGCGCCAGCAGGCCCAGCGCCAGCGCCGCGCCCAGGGCGGCCAGCAGGGCGGCCTTGTGCACCAGCGGCCAGGCCAGGGCGTAATAAAAGCCGCCCAGCCCCAGCGCCAGCATGAGCAGCGCCAGCGCCAGCAGCGCGCGGCGGTGCGTGCCCAGGGCGGCCGCGCCGATGAGGGCGATGACGCCTGCGTGCGGCAGCGCCAGCGCCGCCAGCGCCAGCGCGCCCCAGGCCAGGGCGAACAGGGCCTGCTGCCGCAGCGGGCATAGTCGAATGCGCCAGTGGCGGCCCAGCCAGAAGGCGGCCAGCGCCGCCAGCGCCAGTTGCAGCGCGCTATGCGGGTTGATGGCCAGCAGCGCGGCGCTGCCTGCCTCGGGCGCATCGGCCGAGCCGGTGGCCGCGCCAATCAGCGGGCGGGCGAAGTGGGGCCACATGCCCGCGCCTGCGGCCAGCAGCAGAGCCGCGCCCGCGCCGCCCAGGGCGTGGCCGGCGCGCGCGTGCAGCGCCGCCAGCGGGTGCGCAGCGCGCGCCTCGCCCACGGTGCTGGCGGCCCACAGCAGCGCCAGCGCGGCCAGGTTCCACGGCTGCGGATAGCCGAAAAGCGAGGCCAGGCCCAGCTCCCAGCCATCGGCCGCCCCCAGCGGGCGCAGCCGCACGGCCAGCGCCAGCGCCACGGCCAGCGCCCCCAGCAGCGCCTGCGCCCAGGGCACGCGCACCAGCGCCATCAGCATGCACAGCCAAAGCGTGCCGATGAGCAGCGCCGGCGTTTCGTTTTCCCACGAGAACACGCCGCCCAGCGCCACGCCCAGCATTGCCAGCGCCGCCAGCAGCAGGGAAAAGCCGATTTGGCCGATGAACATGTCGCGCTGCGGCTGGCCGCCGCGCTCGCGCAGCAGGGCCAGGGCCACAAAGTGCAGCGCCAGCGAAACGAGAAAAGCGCCCGCCGGATCGAGCACGCTGGCGCCGGTGAGCGCGCGCACCAGCCCCTCCAGCGAGGCCAGCACAAAGCCCACCAGCGGCCAAGCCGCCAGCTGCGCGCCAAAAAAGCCCAGCACGGCAAACATCCAGTGCCGCTGCACGCGCTCTTCTTGCTGCTCCTGCCAGGCCGCCAGCGCCTCGGGCGGCAACAGGCCGCGCTGCATGGCCAACTGCACCAGCGCGCCCGCAGAAGGCGGGGCTTCTTCTGCCTGCGGCTGCGGCGTTTCTTTTTCTGCGGCTTCTTTTTCTGATCTTTCTTCTGCCGCGATTTCCTTTTCCAGCATTTCTGCCGCAACTTCTTCCGATATTTCTTCCGCCGCCAGCCGCCGCTGATTCATGCGCGCCAGCAGCACGCCGCTGCCGCCCAGCAGAGCCATGGCCAGCAGCGCCTGCGCCAGCAAAGCGTCTTCCGAGCCGGATATGCGCAGCAGCCCGTGCAGCGCCCCGCCCACCAGCAGGCCATCGACTGCCAGCAGCGCCAGCCCCATGCGCACCACATCGCGCCCGCGCCAAAGCCACACGGCCAGACCCAGCGACAGCGCCAGCGCCAGCTCATACAGCCGGCTTTCCCGGCTCACAAACAGGCCCAGCAACCCCAGCGCCTGCCAGAAAGCCAGCGTCAGCAGCGTCGCCAGCCGCGCCAGCGCCAGCCCCGGCGGGCACAGCCGCAGCCGCGCCAGCGCCCAGGGCAGCGCCAGCAGCGCGCACCAGGCGGCCAGCGCCAGCGCCAGCCGCGCATCGCCCGCATCCAGCATCAGCAGCCACTGGGGCTGCCCCCACAGCGCCAGCGCCAGCGCCGCCAGCAGCAGCCACAGCCCCCACAGCAGCGCCCGCCGCGCCGCCAGCGCCCAGGGCAGCGCCAGAGCCGCCCAGGCGGCAAAAAGCTGCCAGGCATCGGCCCCGGTCTGATACGTCTGCCCCACGAAAGCCAGCAGCGCCCCCAGCGCCAGCGTGGCCAGCAGCAGCGCGCCCGCGCCCGCCCGGGGCCAGCGCCGCAGCGCCGCCAGCGCAACCAGCGCAGGCGCCAGCACCGCCGCTTGCAGCAGCGCCAGCTTGGACGCGCGCGCAAGCTCCGGCCAATTGGCCGCCACCCAAAAAATCAGCCCCGCCCCCAGCAGCAGCGCCGCCAGCGCCGCCAGCGCCTGCTCCAGCGCCCGCGCCCAGGCAGCGGGCCGCCCATGCAGCCGCGCCAGCGCCCACAAAGCCTGCCCCTGCGCAGGCGACAGGCCCAAACGGGCCACGAGCTGATGCAAAAAGGAATGCGAAACGCCAGACATGCCAATCCTTTGCCGGAGATACACAAAACGGCCGATTGTCGTTGCGGCATGGGGCGGATAAGGCAGATGTGCGGCGGATGTGCGGCGGATGGGCGGCGGATGGGCGGCGGATGGGGCGGATTGCCGCAACGCCGCATGCGCCCTTCAGCGCCTGCTTCAGCGCCGGGCGCAGGGGCAAGTTATCCACAGATTTTTCCTGATTTAATAGCACGCTTCGCAGCATCCACGGGCGCTGCGGGCGGCTTGCCTATTTGATGAGCAAAATCTTGTATCCAAATACAAGTGGGTTGGGGGCGTTTGGGGCGGGGGCGCGCTGGCGGGCGGGGCGGGTGCAAATTTGAGCGGCGGTTGCTGTCGTCCTGTTTTTGTGAGATGGGGTTTGAATGGCCTGATTGATTGAACCGACCGAATTTCCCGAATTTCCCGAATTTTCAGATTTGCCCAATGACCCCAAGTTTCCCGATTTCCGATTTCCGATTTCCGATTTCCGATTTCCGATTTCCGATTTCCGATTTC
>JBQNAO010000038.1:0-19278 GCA_052170415.1 Ottowia sp.
CGGCAAATTCGGCAAATTCGGCAAATTCGGCAAATTCGGCAAATTCGGCAAATTCGGCAAATTCCCCCGCGCCACAAACGGCCATCGTCTGCGCCGCCCGCCCCCTGCCGGCCGGCGCGGGCCTGCAAGTCTTCATATACGCGCCCGACCGCGCCGACCTCTTCGCCCGCCTGAGCGGCTGGTTCGACCAGGCCGGTTACTCCATCCTGGACGCGCGCATCCACACCAGCGCCAGCGGCCACGCGCTGGACACCTTCCGCATCACCGGCGCGCACGCCCCCCTGCCCGCCGCCGACCTGCCCGCGCTCGCGCAGCGCGTGCAACGCCAACTGCCCGCCGCCCTGGCCGCCAGCGGCCCGCTGCCGCCCGCGCGCCTGGGCCGCCCCTCGGCCCGCGTGCGCCACTACGCCTTCACCCCCCAACTCGAATGGCGCCCCGACGAAAACGGCCAGCGCTGCCTGCTTACCGTCACCGCAGGCGACCGCAGCGGCCTGCTCTACGGCATCAGCCGCGTGCTGGCCGCCCACGGCATCGGCCTGGAACTGGCCAAAATCGCCACCCTGGGCGAGCGCGTGGAAGACACCTTTCTGCTGCGCAGCCCCCACCTGCACGACCCACGCACCCAAAGCCGAATCGAGCGCGAACTCCTCACCGTGCTGCAAGGCTGACCCCCGCCCGCCCCAGGCCAGGCCCCCCGCCCTTCGCCTGCACCCTGCTTGCATTTCGTAACCCCAATTTGCCCATAAAAAAGGCAAACCGCCCGCAGCGCCCGTGGATGCTGCGCAGCGCGCTATCAAATCAGGAGAAAACTGTGGATAAGTGGCTGGGGATGGGGTCAGGTTTTGGGGCTTTTGCGGCCTGGAAGCTCGACTTCATCTCGGCATTCAAGACGGGCATGCAATCTGGAAATCGGGGAAATTCCCGGCGTGGTGCGGGTCGCCTTCTTGCCCGTTGCCATTGCGCTTTGTGCGCCCTGCATTCCGTAACCTGAATTTGCCCACAAAACAGGCAAACCGCCCGCAGCTCCCACCCATATTGCGCAGCGTGCTATCAAATCAGGAGAAATCTGTGGGTAAGTGGCCTTGTTTAGGGGTAGAAAAGGCGACTTTTGCGGCCAGGGGGAAGGGCGGATTCGGGCTGGGTGCGGGCGGGGCTGCGATGTGGGCCGGTGTTTGAAAACCGCAAAGCCCCAGGGCCGGGCAGGCAGGTTTCGGGCGGGCGTTTTTCGTGCGCGGCGCGGCTTTTCCTGATTTGCCTAATTAATCGGCAAACCGCCCGCAGCGCCCGTATTTGTTGCGATGAGCGCTATGCTTTTCAAAGCAATCTGTGGATAACCTGGCCCTTTGCGGGGGGGCTTTCAGGCAGCGGGCGGGGGTGGCACTTGCAGCCAGATGGTGACGGGGCCGTCGTTGATGAGTTCGACTTGCATGTCGGCGCCAAAGCGGCCGCTGGCGACTTCGGGGTGCAGGGCGTGGGCGCGGGCGATCAGGTCTTCGTAGAGCTGGCGGCCCAGCTCGGGCGCGGCGGCGGCGGCGAAGCTGGGGCGGTTGCCGCTGCGGGTGTCGGCCGCGAGGGTGAATTGGCTGACGATGAGCAGGCCGCCGCCCACGTCTTGCAGGCTGCGGTTCATCTTGCCGGCCGGGTCGCTGAAGATGCGCAGTTTCAGTGCCTTGAGCAGCAGTTTTTCGCCGGTGGCGGGGGTGTCGCCAGGCTCGGCGCAGACGAACATGAGCAGGCCGTGGCCGATGCGTCCGAGCAGTTGCCCGCCGGAGCTGACCTGGGCGCGCGAGACGCGCTGGAGTAGTGCTTTCATTTTTGGGAAAACCGCCTTTTGGGGTGCAAGGGCGCGAGCATAGAAGCGGCGGGAATTGGCGGGAATTGGGGTGCGTATGGGATTGGGTGCGGAAAGTGTGCCGGGGCGTTTTTTTCGGAAAACCGCTGTTTTGCTGGATGACGCGGATATAGAAAAGGGGCGTGAGGGGATTGGGCGAAGCGGCTGGGGGTTGGTGAGAAATCGGGAGAAAAGTGTCTGAAAACAGGCGCTTGCTGCGCGTGGACGGTGGTCTTTTTAGAATCGCCGCCCATGAAAAATGTCACATCCTGGCGATTGGGGCCGCTGTTTCGGCGGGTGGGTGGTTTGCTTGTGGTTTTCTCGCTTGCGGCTTGCGCGCATGGTTCGCTGCCGGCTTCGCGCGCAGCTTATGGGGCGGAGCTGGAGCGGGGCACGGCTTCGTGGTATGGGGCGGATTTGCACGGCCGCCGCACGGCCAGTGGCGAGCGTTTTGATATGCACGAGTTGACGGCGGCGCACAGGTCGCTGCCTTTTGGCACGCGGGTGCTGGTGCGCAATCCGAGTAATGGCAGGCAGGTGGTGGTGCGCATCAATGACCGCGGCCCTTTCAAGCGCGGGCGGGTGATTGATTTGAGCTACGCGGCTGCGCGGGCGCTGGGGCTGCATGCGCACGGGCACGGGTCGGTGGTGTTGCACGAGTTGCGCTGAAGCGGCTTTTCAGGGGCGGGGCAGGGGATGGTTATCCACAGATTTTTCCTGTTTTGATAGCGCGCTTCGCAGTGTTGGCGGGCGCTGCGGGCGGTTTGCTTATTTGGTAAGCAAAATCTTGCAACAAAAAGTGTGAAGGTTTAGTCGTCCTGCGCGGCGGGGCGGGTGGATTTGGCCTGGCCGGCTTCCAGCGCCCAGCCCTGGCCGGGGCCGCGGCCCAGGGCGCGCAGCACGGCGGGCAGGGCGGCGCGCAGTTGGGGCTCCAGCGTGTGGGGCGGGTTGATGATGAAGACGCCGCTGGCGGCCAGGCCGGTGTCGCTTTTGCCGCTGCCGGTGTTGAGGCTGACGTGCAGCCAGCCGCGCCCGGCCTGGGTGGCCAGGGTTTTGAGGCGGCGCGGCAGGCCGTGCGCTTCGGGCCGGGGGATGATGGGGTGCCACACGAGATAGACGCCGGTGGCAAAGCGGCGCAGCGCCTGCCCGATGGCGCTGGCGACGCGGGCGTAGTCGGTTTTGATTTCGTAGCTGGGGTCGATCAGCGCCAGCGCGCGGCGCGAGCCGCCGGGGCCGGGCGGCGGGGGCAGCAGGCGCGGCAGGCTGGCAAAGCCGTCGGCGGCTTCAATGCTGATTTGCCGCCCGGCTTGCAGTTGCGCCACGTTGGCTTGCAGGGCGCGGCTGTCGGTGGGGTGCAGCTCGAACAGGCGCAGGCGGTCGTGCACGGCGGCGCGCTCGGGCGCGCTCATCAGGCGCTGCATGAGAAAGGGCGAGCCGGGGTAAATGCGCCAGTCTTGCGCGCCGGGCGGGTTGAAGCTGGCGATGAGGGCCAGATAGTCGGCCAGGGCTGCGGCCGGCCGGTCTTGCTGCGCGATGTGCGCCCGCAGCGCCAGCACGCCCCGGGCCGCTTCGCCCGAGGTGTGGGCGGCTTCGCTGTCGAGCCGATACAGCCCCGCGCCGGCGTGGGTGTCGATCAGCGTGAGCGGCGCTGCCTTTTGCATGAGGTGGCGCAGGGTGGGCAGCAGGGTCAGGTGCTTGAGGACGTCGGCGTGGTTGCCGGCGTGAAAGGCGTGGCGGTAACTGAACATGGTGCGGCAATCGTAGCGGAGGGCGTCATATAATCCGCCGTTTTTTGCAGCGCACCGCCTGGCTCCGCAGCAAAACGCGCCCGAGAGGCTTTCGCCCCGTGCATCGGCTCCTGGCGCGCTCCCACCTAAGAGACTCCCTTCAGAGGAGTGCCGACCGTGGAATAGAGCCGGCCATTCCACTTCAACTTTCCCCAAAAAAGGAATTCGCATGAAAACGTTCAGCGCCAAACCCGCTGACGTGACGCATGAGTGGTTTGTGATTGACGCCACCGACAAGGTGCTCGGACGGGTAGCCAGCGAAGTTGCCCTCCGTCTGCGCGGCAAGCACAAAGCCATTTACACGCCTCACGTCGATACCGGCGACTTCATCATCGTCGTCAATGCCGCCAAGCTCCGCGTGACCGGCAACAAGGAACTGGGCAAAAAGTATTACCGCCACACCGGCTACCCCGGCGGCATCCGCATGACCACCTTCCGCGACATGCAGGCCAAGCACCCCGGCCGCGCGCTGGAAAAGGCCGTCAAGGGCATGCTGCCCAAAGGCCCGCTGGGCTACGCCATGATCAAGAAGCTGAAGGTGTATGGCGGCGCAGAGCATCCGCACACCGCCCAGCAGCCCAAAACGCTGGAAATCTGATAGGAGCCGTCAATGATTGGTGAATGGAACAATGGCACAGGCCGCCGCAAATCCAGCGTGGCCCGCGTGTTTCTGAAAAAAGGCTCCGGCAAGATCACGGTCAACGGCAAATCCATAGAGGAATACTTCGGCCGTCAGACCTCCATCATGATCTGCAAGCAACCCCTGGTGCTGACCGAAAACACCGAGACCTTCGATGTGATGGTCAACGTGCACGGCGGCGGCGAATCGGGCCAGGCCGGCGCGGTGCGCCACGGCATCACCCGCGCACTGATCGACTACGACGCCAACCTCAAGCCGCAGCTGTCGGCCGCCGGTTACGTCACCCGCGACGCCCGCGAGGTGGAGCGCAAAAAGGTCGGTCTGCACTCGGCCCGCCGGCGCAAGCAGTTCAGCAAGCGCTGAAAACGCGGCTGCGCGCTCTTTGCGGGGCGCGCGCCGTTTGCTGCTGGCGCCTGGCCTGCCCCCGCGGCAGGCTGTGCTACAAGCAAAACCGTGCCAGCCTGTATCGGGCGGCGCGGTTTTTTCTTTTTCTGGAGACAAGCCCAACCATGTTCACAGCGACGAAACACCCCGCCATGCGCAACACCATCGGCGCGGGCATGCAAGTGCAAGGCCCCTGTGTGTTCGAGGACGGCCTGCAAATCGACGGGCTGGTGGTGGGCGATGTGATGCCCAGCTCGCCGCAGGTGGTCACCAAGATCGTCATTGGCCCCACGGGCGTGGTGCAGGGTCATATACGCGCCAACTTCATCATCATCGCCGGCACGGTGCAAGGCGATGTGCAGGCGCTGGAATCGCTGGACCTGCACGCCAGCGCCCGCGTGGAAAGCCAGACCATTCATTACCGCACGCTTGAAATGGAAACCGGCGCCATCATTTCCGGGCAATTACGGCCGCAATTAATTCCGCCCAAGGAAGCGGCATAACCCTTTTCAAAGCATGAAAAACCCTTGCTTTGATAAACTGGCTCGCGTTATTGAGCCGAATAAAACAAACAGGAGTCTCCCATGAGCGCCGCCCCCGAAGTTCAACCCCCGGCCATGCCCGATCCCATCGTCTTTACCGACAGCGCCGCAGCCAAGGTGGCCGATCTGATTGCAGAAGAAGGCAATCCCGATCTGAAGCTGCGCGTGTTCGTGCAAGGCGGCGGCTGCTCGGGTTTTCAGTACGGCTTCACTTTCGACGAAATCGCCAACGACGACGACACAACCATGACGAAAAACGGCGTTTCCCTGCTGATTGACGCCATGAGCTTTCAATATCTGGCGGGCGCAGAAATCGACTACAAGGAAGATTTGCAGGGTGCGCAGTTTGTCATTCGCAATCCCAATGCGGAAACGACTTGCGGTTGCGGCTCCTCGTTTTCCGTTGCGGATGAAAGCTGAAAAATCTGCCTTCCGATTTGGTTCCCCGCCCCGGCTTTGATTAAGGCTTGAGTTTTCAGGCTTCAATTAAAAAAGGCGCTTTAAAAAGCGCCTTTTTTCATGGTGTGCACCCCGCGCGTGATTTGTTGTTTTTGCGCGGAGTTTATTCGGGGTTTTATTCAAACTGCGCCAGCCCGATTTGCGCGGCCGCGCCCAGTTGGGTTTGCATATCGGCCGAAAGGCGGGCAAAAGCCGCTTTGTTCGCCACGGAGGCCAGCACTGCGCCGCTTTGGTTGGCCAGGGCGACGGTGGGATCGACTGGATGGTTGTCCACGCGGAACTCAAAGTGCAGATGCGGCCCGGTGGCGCGGCCGGTGGCGCCCACGGCGCCGATGATTTCGCCTTGCGTCACTTTCTGCCCCTGTTTCACGCCGATGCGCGAGAGGTGGGCGTAAACCGTGCTGTCCTTGCCATTGAGGTGCGTGATGTAAATCACGTTGCCGTAGCCGTTTTGCACCCCGGCAAATTTCACCGTGCCGTCGCCTATGGTGCGCACCGGCGTGCCCGTGGAGGCGGCGTAGTCCACGCCCGTGTGTTTGTGCGTATAGCCCAGGATGGGGTGATGGCGCTCGCCAAATCGGCTGGTCATGCGCAGCATGGGCAGGGGCGCGGCCAGATAGGCGCGACGCAGGCTTTCGCCGGCAAAGTCGAAATAGCCGCCGCGCTGGGCGTCGTTGCCTTCCTGGAACCAGATGGCTTCGTGCGTTTTGCCCTGGTTGACAAATTCGGCGCTCAGGATGCGTCCGGCCTGCACCGTTTGCCCGTCGGCTTCCAGCGTTTCGTAGAGCACGGAAAAGCGGTCGCCCTTGTGCAGGTTTTTGTGGAAGTTGATGGTGGAGCCGAAGATTTCGGTGAGCTGCCGGGTCACGCTGTCGGGCATGTTCACTTCGTCGGCGGCGGCGAACAGCGAGGAGCGTATGACTCCGCTGACCAGGCGCTGACTGCGCGTGAGGGGCGCGGTTTCCATGCGCGCTTCAAATCCCTTGTCCGTTTTTTGCACTATCAGGCGGTGAAACTGGCCGCTGCCGGGTTTGTCCGGCCAGTGTGCGCTGAGCTGGAGCAGCTTTTGATCGGCATCGGTTTGCGCTGTCACGCTGCGTCCGGTGCGCGAAAACAGGGCGTTGCGCGCCGTGCCGTCGCGCCGCAAAAAGCGTGCGGCCTCGGAGTCGGTCACGCCCAGGCGGGCCAGCAGGTCTTCGGGCGCTTCGTGGTGGCGCGTGGCGTCGCTGCGATACAGCGTCAGCGCCTGATCGCCCGCAGGCAGCACGGCGCGGGCGGCTACCGGCTCTGATACCAGGCGAACCAGGCGCGGCGGCTGGGTGGGGGTGAGAGAGGCCACGGCCAGGGTGCCGGCGCTCATCAGGATGGCGGCGATGGCGGCAGTCACGCGCCGGGGGTGGCGCTGCAAGATCTGGCCAAGCGAAAAAAGAAATGGGGAAGACTTCACTTTGTGAACCGTTGCGTCGTTCATTAAGAGGCGCGGCCTTTTATGCATGCGGCATTCGGCCCGCCCGTCGAAAAAAACCCGTCGCCTACAATCAAAACGGCTTTTCAAACCGGGGTTTTTTGCCCTTGGGCAAAACCGGCGAAGTATATCGGTAACGTGAGTTTTTCTGCGTGCTTCGCGCATTTCCCGCCCGGTTGTTACCTTTTTAAAAATCCTTATGAATCAAGTGTCTGATTTCTCACCTGCCGCGCCTGAAAACACCCCCGAACATTTTTCCGACAGCGTGCGCGAAGCGCTGCAAATTACCCTGCGCGGCTGTGACGAGTTGCTGCCCCAGCCGGACTGGCTGCGCAAGCTGGCCCGCGCCGAGTCCACCGGCCAGCCGCTGCGCATCAAGCTCGGGCTGGACCCCACCGCGCCCGACATTCACCTGGGCCACACCGTCGTGCTCAACAAAATGCGCCAGTTGCAGGATTTGGGCCACACCGTCATCTTCCTGATTGGCGACTTCACCACTCTGATTGGCGATCCTTCCGGGCGCAACAGCACGCGCCCGCCGCTCAATGCCGAGCAAATCCGCGTCAACGCCGAAACCTATCGCGCCCAGGCCTACAAGGTGCTCAACCCCGAGCGCACCGAGCTGCGCTACAACAGCGAGTGGAGCGATCAACTCGGCGCGCGCGGCCTGATCCAGCTCTCGGCCAAATACACCGTGGCGCGCATGATGGAGCGCAACGACTTTCATGATCGCTTTCACTGCGGCGCCTCCATCAGCCTGCACGAATTTCTCTATCCCCTGCTGCAAGGCTACGACTCCGTCGCGCTCAAAAGCGATCTCGAACTCGGCGGCACCGATCAGAAATTCAACCTCCTCATGGGCCGCCATTTGCAGGCCGAATACGGGCAGGAGCCCCAGTGCATCCTCACCATGCCCCTGCTCGAAGGGCTGGATGGCGTGGAAAAAATGAGCAAAAGCAAGGGCAACTACATCGGCATCACCGAAGAGGCCAACACCATGTTTGCCAAGGTGCTGTCCATCAGTGACGAGCTGATGTGGCGCTGGTACACCCTGCTTTCCTTCAAAAGCCTGGCCGAAATCGAGGCGCTCAAGGCCGAAGTGGCCGCGGGCCGCAATCCCAAGGAAGCCAAGGTCATGCTTGCCCGGGAAATCACCGCCCGCTTTCACAGCGCGCAGGCGGCCGAAGCGGCCGAGCAGGACTTCATCCACCGCAGCAAGGGCGGCGTGCCGGACAACATCCCCGAGGTGCGCCTGAACGCGGGCGAGGGCGGCCTGGGCATCGGCCTGGTGCTCAAGCAATCGGGCCTGGCACCTTCCACCAGCGAGGCCAACCGGCTCATAGACGGCGGCGGCGTGCGCGTGGACAGTGCCGTCATCAGCGACAAGGCCCTCAAGCTGCCCGCCGGCGTTTACGTGGTGCAAGTGGGCAAGCGCAAGTTCGCCCGCGTCACCCTGGCCTGAAGCACGGCCTGGCAGGGCAGCTTATCCACAGGTTTTTCCTGATTTGATAGCGCGCTTCGCAGTGTTTACGGGCGCTGCGGGCGATCTGCCTATTTGATAAGCAAAATCAGGAAACAAAATGCAAGCAAAACGGGCCGAGTGCGGGGCTTTGGGCCTGCTGGCGGCCGGGGTGTTTGGGGCGGGGCAGAGCGGGCTGAAGGCGCTCGGTTAGCATTCGCGCCCTTTGCGCGGTGACGGGAAGCCGGTGCAAATCCGGCGCAGCGCCCGCTGCTGTGAGCCTGACGAATTCGCAGACAAAGCCACTGCTCTCATAGAGAGAGGGCGGGAAGGCGCGGAGGAGGACGACGGCGAGCCAGAAGACCGGCCGCGCAAAAGTTCAGCCGCAGGCCCGCCTTGCGCGCCGCGCCCGGCCGCGCCGCCTGCGATTTCATTCATTCGACGGGATTTTTCGAATGCACGCTGCTGTACCCGTGGCCGCCTCGGCCACTGCCGCCGCCCCTGCCCCCGGCCCGGGCGGGCGCGGCAAAGTCTGGTTCGTGGGCGCCGGCCCGGGTGATGCGGACCTGATCACCGTGAAAGGCCAGAAACTGCTGGCGCAGGCCGGTGCCGTGCTGTATGCCGGCTCGCTGGTGGATGAGGCCGTCACGCGCCACGCCCCGCCAGGCTGCGAGGTGCGCGACTCCAAAGACATGACGCTGGAGGAAATGACCAGCTGGCTGCTGGAGCAAACGCGCCGCCATGCCACGGTGGTGCGCCTGCAAACGGGCGACCCGGCGCTGTATGGCGCGCTGATCGAGCTGGCGCGACCGCTGGCAGCGGCCGGGGTCGATTGGGCGGTGGTGCCGGGGGTGTCGTCGGCGATGGCGGCGATGGCGGCGGCGGGTGAATCGATGACGCTGCCGGAAGTCACGCAAACCGTGATCCTCACCCGCGTGGCCGGCCGCACGCCCATGCCGGAGGGCGAAGACCTGGCCGCGCTGGCGGCGCACCGCTGCACGCTGTGCATTTTTTTATCCATCACCCTGCTGCACAAGGTGGAGGCGGCGCTGCGCGAGGCGGGCTGGCCCGAGGACGCGCCCGTGCTGGTGGTGCACAAGGCCAGCTGGCCCGACGGGCAAGAGCGCATCGTGCGCGGCACGCTGGCCGACATCAAGGCGCGCTGCCGCCAGGCGGGCATCGCCACGCAGGCCATGATCGTGGCCAGCCCCACGCTGGGGGCGCTGCACTGGCCGAATCTGATCCATTCCCGGCTGTATGACCCCGATTTCACCCACCGCTTCAGAAAGGCCCGGCCATGAACGCACATCCCCCCGCCCCGCATCCCCCCGCCCCGCATGGCGACTGCCAGGATCGCCAGGACTGCCAGTCGCAGACCGCACCTGCCCATGAACATGCGCACGCCCATGCCCCCCAGTCCGTGCACCATGCCGCGCCGCGCCCCGTGGCCGCCGTGCAGCCCGAAGGGGAAGTGATTCTGGTGATCGGCCACGGCTCGCGCCAGGAGGAGGGCAACCGCCAGGTGCGCGAATTCGTGGCGCGCTGGCGCGAGCGGCGGCCCGGCTGGCGCGTGGAAGTGGGCTTTATCGAATTTGGCCGACCTGATTTGCACGACGCGCTGCTGGCGGCCGGGCGCAGCGCACGCCGGGTGCTGGCGCTGCCGCTGATCCTGAACGCCGCCGGACATGTGCGCGGCGACATTCCGGCGGCCGTGGCGCACGCGCGCCAGCACTGCCCGGATGTGGAATTTCTGGTGGCGCCGCATCTGTCGGCCTGCCAGCCCATTCTGGATGTGCTGCTGCGCCGGCTGGATGAAGCCCTGCAGTCGCTGGACATGCCCGATCCCAGCACCACGGGCGTGATCCTGCTGGGGCGCGGCTCGTCCGATCCTCTGGCCAATGGCGACATGGCCAGGATGGCGCGCTGGCTGTTCGAGGCCGCGCCGGAGCACGAGCTGGTGGATCTGGCCTTCACCGGCGTGACCTGGCCGCGGCTGGAAAAAGTCGTGCAGCGCCACGCCCGCCTGGGCATGGGGCAAATCGTCGTGCTGCCGCACTATCTCTATACCGGCGTGCTGATCGAGCGCATTCAGCGGCAGGTGGAGCATTTGCGCGTGCAGCACCCGCGCATGCGCTTTGCCTGCGCGCCGTATTTCGGCTTCGAGCCGGAAATTTTTGCCCTGCTGGAGCACTACGTGAGCGAGCTGCGCGAGCGGGGCCACTGCCTGCCTCTGGATGGCAGCGGCCCGCGTCCCGTCGTGCCGGGCCATCACCACGGGCATGACCATCATCATCACGACCACCACCATCATCAGGAACCCACGCCATGAGTGCGCCCACCCCATCTCCCGCCCCCACCACGGCCAACACCGTGACCGAACAGCTCACCCGCGCGGGCCAGAGCATCGAGCACGGCAGCTTCGCCATCATCGACGCCGAAGCCGGCCCGCACCACTACAGCGCCGATCAGTGGCCCATCGTGCGTCGCATGATTCACTCCAACGCCGACTTTGAATTCAACGGCCTGACCGAATTTCATCCCCAGGCCACCGAAGCCGGCATACAGGCCATCCTGCGCGGCGGCGCGCCCATCGTGGCCGACGTGGGCATGATTTGCACCGGCCTGTCGCGCCCGCGCCTGGCGCACTTCGGCCTGCACACGCACGAATTCATCAACGACGAAGACGTCATCGAAGCCGCCCGCCGCGAAGACACCACCCGCGCTGTGCAGGCCATGCGCAAGGCGCAGCGCCTGGGCCTGCTGGACGGGGCCATCGTCGGCATAGGCAACGCGCCCACGGCGCTCATCGAGCTGGTGCGCCTCATCCGTGAAGAAGGCGTGCGCCCGGCGCTGGTCATCGGCATGCCCGTGGGCTTTGTCTCCGCCGCCGAATCGAAAGACCTGCTGGCCGAAGTGAGCGAAACGCCCTGGATCATCATCCGCGGCCGCAAGGGCGGCTCCAGCCTCGTCGTGGGCGCCATCCACGCCCTGCTGGCGCTGGCCGAGGCGAGGCAAAAAGCCGGGCAGGCAGCCGCACAAACCGCCACATAAACCGCTGCACAAATCGCCCCGGCCCGGCGCGGCAGATGATTTGCAATGGCTGGCGGAGCTGGAATCGAAATAATGATTTTTGGGATTTGAAAAAATCCGTTTCGGCCCGCCCCGAAAATAGTGAATCATTTACCCGCCATTGCATATTCCGCCGCAATTTCCCCATTTTCAAAACCATGCCCGCTGTTGATACCCACAGCCTCTCCGATATTGAAGGCGCCGTGCCGCGCAAGGGCACGCGCACCGGCTTTACCACCGGCGCTTGCGCCGCTGCCGCTGCGCGCGCGGCCGTGCTGGGGCTGCTGCGCGGGCAGGTGCCCGGTGAAATCGAAAGCCTGCTGCCCAATGGCCAGCGCGTGCGCTTTGCCGTGCACGCCAGCGGCTGCGATGCGGCGGCGCAAACGGCGCATGCGGCCATCGTCAAGTTCGCCGGCGATGACCCCGATTGCACCGATGGCGCGCATATCACCGCCACCGTGCGCGTGTTGCCCGGCCAGGCCGGGCAGGTGGTCTACCGCGCCGGCGAGGGCGTGGGCACCGTCACCCTGCCGGGGCTGGGGCTGCAAGTGGGCGGCCCGGCCATCAACCCCGTTCCGCGCGCCAACATCGCCGCCAACTTGCACGAGGCCGCCCCCGAGCTGCTGGCCGCCCACGGGCTGGAGGTAACGGTGAGCGTGCCCGGCGGCGAGGTCATGGCGCGCAAGACCACCAATGCGCGCCTGGGCATCCTGGGCGGCATCAGCATCCTGGGCACTTCCGGCATCGTGCGGCCCTACTCCACCAGCGCCTGGCGCGCCAGCGTGGTGCAGGGCGTGCAGGTGGCGGCCACGCTGGGGCACGGCCTGGTGGCGCTGACCACTGGCGGGCGCACCGAAACCTTTGCCATGCGCCTTTTGCAGGCCGAGCGGCCCGGGCTGCCCCTGACCTGCTTTGTGCAAATGGGCGACTTTTTGCGCTACGCGCTGGATGAATGCGTGGCCCAGGGCATACGCCAGGTCGTGCTGGGCGTGATGGTGGGCAAGCTCACCAAGATTGCCCAGGGCGAAACCATCACCCACGCCAACCGCAACGTGGTCAATACCGATCTGGTTGCCCGGGTGGCGCGCCGCATCGGCGCCAGCCAGGCCGATTGCCAGGCCATAGCCGAGGCCAAGACGGCCCGCTTCGGCGCGGATTTGCTGACCAGTCGCGGCCTGGGCGCGGCCTTTCATGCAGCCCTGGCGCAAGAGGCCATCGCCACCCTGACCGCGCCCGAGCGCTATGGCCGCGCCTTCGAGCTGCGCGTGCTGGTGTCCGACCCCACCGGGCAGCTCGTGGCCGACGAGAGATCGGCCCCCGCAGACGACCGCCCCCTGCCCCCCACCGCCGGGCGCACCGGCATCGGCCACACCCACAGCGCCGATTTCGACACCGACTAGCCGCCCCCGCCCGCCATCGCCGCCCGCCCCCGATTTCCAGCCAACCGGCTGAAAGCCGCGTGGATACTGCGTTCGCAGCTCTGGTTTTGATAGCAGGCAGCGTTTTTTCAGCCCCTTTTCCTCACCCCGAACCGCCTTGATTCACTCTGATTTGCCCCGCATGAGCGCCCTGACCGACCGCAACCCCTGCCACGTCATCGGCGTGCTCGATGACGGCCCCGCCAGCCTCACTCCCGTGGCCCTGGCCTATCTGTGCACGGCCGATGTCGTCATCGGCGCGCCGCGCACGCTGGCCTTGTTTGCCGACCGGCTCAAGCCCGGCTGCCGCACGCACGACCTCACCGGCCGCCTGAGCCAGATGCCCGGCTGGATCAGCGAAGCGCGCGAAGCCGGGCAAAGCGTGGCCGTGCTGGCCACCGGCGACCCTCTTTGCCACGGCATCGCCCCCTACCTGGCCCGCCACCTGTGCCTGCGCGCCCTGCGCATCTGGCCCAACGTTTCCACCCTGCAACTGGCCTGCGCCCGCATCGGCCTGCCCTGGCAGGACGCGCGCATCGTCTCCATCCACGCCGCCGACGCGGGCGAGTGGCAGCGCGGCAGCCCTCCCGGCCACGGGCTTTACGCCCTGGCCCAGGCCACGCGCGCGCACGAGCGCCTGCTCATCCTCACCAGCCCGGCCAACACCCCCGCCCGCATCGCCCGGCTGCTGCTGGCCGAAGGCCAGGGCGACGACTGGCTGCTGGCCGTGGCCGAAAACCTGCTGCA
Source organism: Ottowia sp. (assembly GCA_052170415.1). Taxonomy (GTDB): domain Bacteria; phylum Pseudomonadota; class Gammaproteobacteria; order Burkholderiales; family Burkholderiaceae_C; genus Ottowia. Next base: position 13,802 of record JBQNAO010000038.1, read on the forward strand.
AGCCAATGAGCGCGTGCACGCCGAACTCACCCCCGAGGCAGCCGCGCAGATGGAATTTGCGCCGCTGAACGTCGTCATCGCCTGGCGCACCCGCCCCGTCGCCCGCCCCGTGCGCCTGGGCCTGCCCGACGCCAGCTACGCCCAGCGCCAGCCCGAAAAGGGCCTGATCACCAAGCAGGAAGCGCGCGCCGTCAGCCTGGCCCGCCTGCAACTGCGCGCAGACAGCCTGGTGTGGGACATCGGCGCGGGCAGCGGCGCCGTGGGCCTGGAAGCCGCCCGCCTGTGCCCCCTGGGCCACGTCTGGGCCATCGAAAAAAACGAGGCCGACCACGCCATCGCCGCCGCCAACTGGGCCGCCTTCGGCATCAGCAACTACACCCTGCTGCACGGCAAGGCCCCCGATGGTCTTGACGCCTGGCCCGATCCGCACGCCATCTTCATCGGCGGCTCCGGCGGCGAGCTGCCCGCGCTCATCGAGCTGGCCTGCCAGCGCCTGCAAGCGGGCGGGCGCCTCGTCATGAACTTCGTCACCCTCGAAAACCTCGCCACCGCCAGCCAGGCCCTGCAAGCGCAAGCGCCCCGGGGCATCGCCTGGGACGTGGTGCAACTGCAAGCGGCCCGCAGCCGCCCCATCCTCGACATGCACCGCCTGGCCGCCGAAAACCCCGTCTGGCTTGTCTGCGCCCGCAAGGCGGCCGACTGATATGTCGATAAAACCCGAAAAAATCGACACGTTCGGGCGGTATGTCGATGCCATCGACATATCGGCAAAACATGTCGATGAAACGCCGAAATATCGACATGTGCCGGATACAGCCGCCGGACTTGCCCCGGAAAAAACCGCAAAGGCCCCCTCATGACAGCGCCGCACCCCCGAACCATCCAGATTTACTTGCCCCTGGGCGATCCGCGCAGCCTGCGCGTGGCCGAACTCACTACCCGCATCGTGCGTGTGTTTGAAGTGCCGCGCCCGCAGCTCGATGAATTTTTCAAGCGGCCCGAGGCCGATCAGGTGGGCATTTACTACCTCGTCGGCCAGCCCGATGACCCGGACAGCCTGCCCCAGCTTTACATCGGGCAGACGGGCGACCTCAAAACCCGGCTCAAGGAACACAACAAAAACAAGGACTTCTGGCAGCGCGCCTATGTCGTCGTTGCCACCAACAGCATCCTCACCCAAACGCACGCGCTGTATCTGGAGGCGCTGGCCATTCAGGCCGCAAAGGAAGTCGGGCGCTACAAGCTGGAAAACGGCAACGCCGGCAGCCCCCCTTACATCCCCGACCCACTGAAGGCCGATTGCGACGAAATTCACGACACCGCCGCCACCTTGTTGGCCACCCTGGGCCAGCCCGTTTTTGAAGCCCTGGTACAAAAAACCGCCGCTGGCGCCAGCCAGCCCGGCAGCCAAAGCGAGCTGTTTTTCCTGAAAGACACCAAGGGCGAATACGACGCGCGCGGGCGGCTTACCGATGAAGGCTTTGTCGTTCTCAAGGACTCGCGCGCGCGAGTCGGAGTCGCTCAAGCGCCTTCCTTTACGGGCAGCTCGGCCGAGCAAGCTCGCAAAAAACTGATTCAAGACGGCACGCTGGTGCCTGAAGAAAGTGGCGGTTCTTATCGCTTTACGTGCGATTACCTGTTTCGCAGCCCCAGCGGTGCGGCGGAGGCCGTTGCGGGGCGCAGCGCCAATGGCTGGGACGAGTGGAAAAACGCCCGCGGCCAGCCCCTGAACATCAAACGCCAAACCTCCTGATCGGCTGATTCCATGACCGCCCCCATTTCCCCCGGCCGCCTCATCGGCGTTTCCCTTGGCCCCGGCGATCCCGGCCTGATCACGCGCGCGGCCTGGGCTGCCTTGCAGCGGCGCGATGCGGTGTGGGTTTATCCCGCCCGCAGCGCCAAAACGCCCAGTTATGCGCTGGGCATCCTCCAGCGCGCGCAGCTTGCGCCGCCTGCCGAAAGCTGCACCCTTCTTTTTCCCATGACGCACGACGGCGAAAAGCTGGCCCGCGCCTGGCTCAAGGCCGCGCACACCGTGCTGCCCTGGTTGCAGGCCGGGCGCGACGTGCTTTTTCTGGTGGAAGGCGACGCCAGCACCTACGCCACCTTCGGCCATCTGGCGCGCACCGTGCGCGGGCTGGATGAGCGCGTGCAAACCCCCGTCATCGCCGGCGTCAATGCCTTTGCCGCCGCCGCTGCCGATTGCGGCGTGCCCCTGGCCGAGCAGGACGACACCGTCGCCATCGTTCCGGCCGCCTATGGCGTGGCCGCCGTCGATCGCCTGCTGCTGGATTTCGACACCCTGGTGCTGATGAAGATCAAGCCGCTGATTGACGAGCTGCTGGACTGGCTCGTGCGCCGCGGCCTGCTGGCGCATGCCCACTTCATCGAGCGCGTGGGCGCGCCCGACGAATACCGCCTGGGCGGCGAGCAACTGCTGGCGCTGCGCGGGCAGACCGTGCATTACCTCTCGCTGCTGATCGTGAAAAACCCGCAGCGCGTGCGCGGCGAGCGCATCCGGGGCTGCCTGAAAAAACCCGGCCCGGCGGCAGAAAAAACCGCAGCGCCCGAAACCCCATCGCCCGCCTGATCGGCCCGGGCCGCGCCAGGGCGCAAATGGCCCCAAAGACGCAAATGGCCTGAAACGCCCGTGGATACTGCGATCGCAGCTACAAAAAAATGAGCGAAACATCCCCTTCTTTCCCCCCCGCAGGCCAGGCTGATGCATCTGCCCGCATTGCGCTGCTGGCCATCACCCGGCACGGCGTGGCGCTGGCCGCGCGGCTGGCGGCGCAGTGGCCGCAAGCTGCGGTGTATGCCCCGGCCCGCTGGGCCGCGCCGCTGGCGGGCCTGCCCAATCCCTGCCGCATTTACGAAGGCGCGGTGCGCGAGCAAATCGGCCCGCTGCTGGCCGCGCACGAGCAAATCGTGTGCTTCGTCTCGCTGGGCGCGGTGGTGCGCCTGATTGCGCCGCACCTTCAGGGCAAGGAGCAAGACCCCGGCGTGATCGTGGTGGACGAGGCCGGGCGCTTTGCCATCTCGGTGCTCTCGGGCCACTTTGGCGGGGCCAATGAATGGACGCAGCGCGTGGCCGCCGCGCTGGGAGCCACGCCGGTGGTCACCACGGCATCGGAAGTGCACGGCCTGATCGCGGTGGACATCCTGGGCCGCGAGCGCGGCTGGCAGGTGCACGCGCCCAAGGCCAACCTCACCCGCGCCGCCGCCGCCGTGGTCAATGACGAGCCGGTGGCCTTCGTGCAGGAAGCCGGCTGCCTGCAAGACTGGTGGCCGCAGGCCGCGCCGCTGCCCGCGCACATCCGCCTGTATGCGCGCCTGCAAGACGTGCCCCTGCATGAGTGCGCCGCCGTGCTCTGGGCCACCGCCGCCGCAACCCAAGTGCCGCCCGGGCTTGAGCAGCAGCTGGACGGCAAGCTGGTGATCTATCGCGTGCCGCCGAGCGTTCCCGCTTTCGCTTCCGCCCCGGCATCCGCCCCCGCCCCGCAAGCTGGCGCGCGCTACGCCATCGGCCTGGGCTGCGACAGCCGCACGCCCGTGCAAACCCTGCGCACCGCCGTGGCCCAGGCGCTGGCGCAAGCGGGCGTGGCCCCGCAGCAAATCGTGCGCGCGGCCAGCATCACCCTGAAAGAAAACGAACCCGGCCTGCTGGCCCTGGTGGCAGAGGCCGGCTGGCCCATGCGCTTTTACGCCCCGGCCGAGCTGGCCGCCGTGCCCGTGCCCAACCCCTCCGAAACCGTGCTGCGCTACACCGGCACCCCTTCAGTCAGCGAAGCCGCCGCGCTGCTGGCCGCAGGGCAGGGCGCAGGTCTGCCGCCGCAGCCGCCTGCGCCCATGCAGGCCCTGGTGGTGGAAAAACACCGCCTGCGCGGCCCCGACGGGCGCAACGCCACTGTCTCGCTGGCCCGCATCGCGCCGCCCCATGCGGGTTGATTTCCCCCTTCCCGCCCCTTCCTGCCCATTCCCGCCCCTTTTCTCCCTTTTCCTTTTTTTCCCGAAAAACATCCCATGACCGAACCGCGCACCGAACCTGCCGTCCCCGCCTCCGCCTCCGAAGGGGCCATCTTTCTTGTGGGCATCGGCCCCGGCCACGCCGAGCACATGAGCGCCCGCGCGCGCGCTGCCATCGTCGAAGCCGACGTCGTCATCGGCTACGTCACCTACATCAAGCTCGTGGCCGATCTTCTCGAAGGCAAGGAAGTCATACGCAAGGCCATGACCGAAGAAATCGACCGCGCCATCAGCGCCCTGGAAAAAGCCCGCCAGGGCAAGAAAGTGGCCCTCATCTCCTCGGGCGACGCGGGCGTTTACGGCATGGCCGGCCCCACTTATGAAGTGCTGTTTCAGGCCGGTTGGCGGCCCGATGGCAGCGACGTCACCGTTGAAATCATCCCCGGCGCATCGGCCCTGAACGCCTGCGCCGCCCTGGTCGGCGCGCCGCTCACGCACGACTTTTGCGCCATCTCGCTGTCGGACTTGCTCACCCCCTGGCCCGCCATCGCCCGCCGGCTGGAAGCGGCCGCCGCGGCTGATTTCGTCACCGCGCTCTACAACCCCAAAAGCGGCCGCCGCACCCGCCAGATCGCCCACGCCCAGCGCATCTTCCTGCGCCACCGCAGCCCCGACACGCCCGTGGCCGTCGTCAAAAGCGCCTACCGCCGCCGCCAGCACATCGAATTCACCACCCTGGCCCACATGGCCGAGCTGGACATCGGCATGCTCAGCACCGTGCTGATCGGCAACAGCCACACCTTCATGCGCGAGGGCCTGATGGTCACCCCGCGCGGCTACGCCAACAAATACGAAGTCAGCGAAGAAGGCCGCGCCACGCGCGAAGGCGAAAAAGCCGGCCGCTCGCTCTCCAGCGGCCTGCTGGGCTGGCAGCAAGAGCTGCGCGAACAAATAGCCGCCGGCGCAAGCCTGCAAACCCTGGCCGAGCGCCACCGCCTGCCCCTGGCCTACCTGCAGGAAGCCCTGGCCGAAGCGCACGACGATGACGACACCGCCGAAGCCGCTGAAGACCCCCGCGAATCCTGATCAAAAAACAGGCACACCGCCCACAACGCCCGCCAGTGCTGCGCAGCGAGCTATGGATTTGAAAGCAAACTGTGGATAAGTGGGCGGTGCGATGCCCTTTGCGTCGCCCCTTTGTTTGCCCTTTGATGCATGCGGTGGAGCGCCGGGGCATTGGGCCGAAGCGCCCGCCTTCAGGCCCGCCAGCGCCCACCCCGCAAGAGCCGCGCCAGCGGCTTTTTTTACGCCTCGCCTGCGGGCGTTGAGGCCGGCGGGCGGGGGTTTTCAGAGTTGCGCCAGTCCTGCGGAAGAAGGGGCCGGTCTTTCTCTTTCCCGGCCTTGCCCGGCCTGCCCCACAAAGGCGGCCAGCGCGCCGGGGGCGTGGCCCGTCTTTTTATACTTAAACAAGATAAATAGTATCTCTTAAAGCTTCTTCAAAAGATGAATGG
>JBQNAO010000039.1:0-18284 GCA_052170415.1 Ottowia sp.
GGCGATGCCGGCGTGTGGCTGCCCATAGACGCCAAATTTCCCACCGAAGACTACGAACGCCTGCTGGATGCCCAGCAGCGCGCCGACGCCCCCGCCGCCGAAGCCGCCGCCCGCGCGCTGGAAGCGCGCCTGCGCCAGCAGGCCCGCAGCATTGCCGACAAATATTTGCAGCCGCCGCACACCACCGACTTCGCCATCCTCTTTCTGCCCGCCGAAGGGCTGTATGCCGAAGCCCTGCGCCGCCCCGGCCTGCTCGAAGCCCTGCAACGCGAGCACCGCGTCACCCTGGCCGGCCCCGTCACCCTGCTGGCCATGCTCAACAGCCTGCAAATGGGCTTTCGCACCCTGGCGCTGGAAAAGCGCAGCAGCGAGGTCTGGCAAGTGCTGGGCGCGGTCAAAACCGAATTCGGCAAATTCGGCGACGTGCTCACCCGCATACGCAAGCAAACGCAAACCGTGCTCAACACACTCGATCAGGCGCAAACGCGCAGCAACGTGATGAACCGCGCCCTGAAAAACGTGCAGGCCCTGCCCGACGCCGCCGCGCAGGCGCTGCTGCCGGACGACGCGCCGCCGTCGCCCTGATCGTCCTCATCCCTTACTGAATCGCCATGACTGCCCCCGCCCCTGAAGACTCCGCCGCCCACATGCGCGCCGTCGATGCCCCGCACCGCTACCGCCTGCTCAACCACGGCCCCACCGTGCTGGTATCGGCCCGCAGCCGGGGCGTTGCCGGCGTGATGGCCGCCGCCTGGGCCTGCATGCTGGACTTTGACAAGCTCTCCGTCGTCATCGACAAAAGCGCGGCCACGCGCGCGCTGCTGGAAGCAAGCGGGCATTTCGCCATTCAGGTGCCCACGGCAGCGCAAGCCGCGCTGGTGCACTGGCTGGGCACGCACAGCCTCCATGACGACGCGCAAAAACTCGCCCACGCCGGCGTGCGCCTGCTGGAGCCGCCCGACGCCCGGGCGCAGGAAACGCCACACGCCCCGAACAGCGCCCCCTTCGTCGCAGGCTGCGCCGCCTGGCTCTCCTGCCGCCTGCTGCCCGAGCCGCGCAACCAATCGGTCTATGACCTGTTCATAGGCCAGATCACCTCCTCCTGGGCCGATGCGCGCATCTTCGATCGCGGCCACTGGCTGTTTGAAAACGCCCCGCCCCACTGGCGCAGCCTGCACTACGTGGCCGGCGGGCACTTCTACGCCACGGGCGAGGCCGTCGATGTGCCCGAGGCCGTGCAACCGGGCCGCCCCGCATGAGCCGCCCCGCCGCCGCCCGCGCCGAAGCCGGCGTCGAAAACGAAGCCGACTTTGAAGCCAACATCGAATCCGACCTGCCCGAAGTCAGCATCTCCGAAGAAGGCCCCGTGCGCCATCTGCACCTGGGCACGCCCTGGATACAGGGCAGCATCAACTTGCGCCACCCCGACCGGCTGGAGCTGCAATACGTGCAGCGCATGATGGGCTGGCTGCTGCTCGCGCCCGATCTGGATGAAGCCGTGCAGGGCCACGCCATGCAACTGGGCCTGGGCGCGGGCGCGCTCACCCGCTTTTGCATGCAAACGCTGGGCATGTGCGCCACCGCCATCGAAATCAACCCCCAGGTGCTTGCCGCCTGCCGCCACTGGTTTCGCCTGCCCGAAGACGGCCCCCTGCTGCGCGTGGTGCTGGCCGATGCCGCCGAGGAAATCCGCCGCCAAGAGTGGCTGGGCACGGTCGATGCGCTGCAAGTTGATCTCTACGACCACCAGGCCGCCGCCCCCGTGCTCGACAGCGCCGCCTTTTATGCCGACTGCCGCCGCCTGCTCACCGCCGATGGCGTGATGAGCGTCAACCTCTTTGGCCGCGCCGCCAGCTTCGAGCGCAGCATGCAGTGCATGAGCGAAGCCTTCGGCGCGCAGGCGCTATGGGCCTTCAAGCCCACGCGCGAGGGCAACACCGTCGTGCTCGCCCAGCGACGCCCCGCCCGCCCCGGCCAGGCCGCCCTGCAAGCGCGCGCACACGAAATCACCCAGCGCTGGGGCCTGCCCGCCAGCGGCTGGCCCAAGCTGCTCAAGCCCTGGCGCAGGTAAAAACACTGCCCCCTTCTGCCGACCCCCCAACAGGAGCCGCCCCCATGAGCCACCCCGCCTTCCGAAGCACCCGCCTGGACACCGCCGCCACCCCCAGCCCCCAAACCTACAGCGGCCCCCTGCAATGGCGGCACCTGGTCGAGTGGCTGCGCGAAGACGGCCTCATCACCAACGAAGAAGCCGACCGCACCATCGCCCGCATCGGCCAGGCCGAAAGCGCCCAGCCCGCCCTCGTGCGCCTGGGCGCCATCGGCATGAGCCGCGCAGGCAGCGGGCAAACGCTGGATGTGGAGCAGCTCACCGAATACCTGGCCGGCCGCGCCCGCATGGGCTATTTGCGCATCGATCCGCTCAAGGTCGATGTGGGCAAAGTGGCCGAAACCATGAGCGCCGCCTACGCCGAGCGCCACCGCGTGCTGCCCGTGCAAGTGACCACGGGCGAAGTCGTCGTCGCCACCAGCGAACCCTTCATCACCGACTGGGTAGCCGAAGTCGAGCGCCAAAGCCGCCGCCAGGTGCGCCGCGTGCTGGCCAACCCGGCCGACATCCGCCGCTACACCGGCGAATTCTTCGCCCTGGCCAAAACCGTGCGCGCCGTGCAAAAGTCCGGCGGCGCGGCCGTGAGCGCCAGCTTCGAGCAACTCGTCGAACTGGGCCGCAACAACAAACAACTTGACGCCAACGACCAGGGCGTCGTGCAAGTCGTTGACTGGCTCTGGCAATACGCCTTCGACCAGCGCGCCAGCGACATCCACCTGGAGCCCAGGCGCGAGCAAGGCGTCATCCGCTTTCGCATCGACGGCGTGCTGCACCCCGTCTATCAGGCCCCGCTGGGCGTGCTGGCGGCCATGACCGCGCGCATCAAGCTGCTCGGCCGCATGGACGTCGTTGAAAAACGCCGCCCGCTCGACGGCCGCATCAAAACCCGCAACCCCGGCGGCGAAGAAGTCGAAATGCGCCTGTCCACCCTGCCCACCGCCTTTGGCGAAAAGCTGGTCATGCGCATCTTCGACCCCGCCTCCACCGCCCAAACGCCCGAAGCCCTGGGCTTTTCCAAATACGACGCCGCCCGCTGGGAGAGCCTCATCACCCGCCCGCACGGCATCATCCTCGTCACCGGCCCCACCGGCAGCGGCAAAACCACCACGCTCTACTCCACCCTCAAGCGCATCGCCACCGAGGAAGTCAACCTCAGCACCATCGAAGACCCCATCGAAATGATCGAGCCGGCCTTCAACCAGACCCAGGTGCAGCCGGCCATCAACTTCAGCTTCGCCGAAGGGCTGCGCGCCCTCATGCGGCAAGACCCGGACATCATCATGATTGGCGAAATCCGCGACCTGGAAACCGCCGAAATGGCCGTGCAGGCCGCCCTCACCGGCCACCTGGTCTTCAGCACCTTGCACACCAACGACGCGCCCAGCGCCCTCACCCGCCTGATGGAGCTGGGCGTGCCCGCCTACCTGCTCTCGGCCACCATGCTCGGCGTGCTGGCCCAGCGCCTGGTGCGCACCCTCTGCCCCCACTGCCGCCAGCCCAACGACGACCCCCAGGCCGAACAACTGCTGCAAGCGGCCATCCGCCCCTGGAAACTCAACGCCAGCCCGCGCCTTTACAAGCCCGTGGGCTGCATCGAATGCCGCATGACCGGCTTCAAGGGCCGCACCGGCCTGCACGAGCTGCTCACCATCAGCGACGCCTTTCAAACCCGCGTGCAGCAGGGTGCCAGCCTGGCCGCCCTGCGCAAACAAGCCGTGGCCGACGGCATGCGCCCGCTGCGCCTGGCCGGCGCGCTGCGCGTGGCCGAAGGCATCACCACCCTGGAAGAAGTCATGGCCGCCACCCCGCCCATGAACCACCGCAGCCCGGGCAGCGCCCGCCCCGCCTCTGCCTCCACCCCCACCTCTGCCCCCACCCTCGCCCCGGAAGACGACGCCGACCCGGCCTGAAACATCTTCTCACCTGAATTTGCCTATCAAATAGGCAGATAGCCCGCAGCGCCCGTCCATGCTGCGCAGCGCGCTATCAAATCAGGAAAAATCTGTGGATAACCTCTCCTGAAACGACTCCAAAAGCCTCCCTTCCCCGCCGCCAGACGCCCCGACCAGCGTCCGCCAAATCCCCGCAACCCCAGCGGGCGAGCCCCGCACGCAAGCGCAGCGGGCCTGGGGTGATTGGCAAAAACCGGCCTGCGGCATGACTGGGGCGACGCCCCCCGCTTCATCCCGGCCCTTTTCCCGATTTTTGAAAACGCGCCCGCCGAATCCGCTTCGGCAGGCGTGGGGGGCAGTCTGGCCTGTATTTGGATACAAGTTTTTGCCCATCAAATAGGCAGACGGCCCGTAGCGCCCGTCAACACTGCGCAGCGCGCTATCAAATCAGGAAAAAACTGTGGATAACTTGCTCTGAAACCGGCCCTTTGCGGGCCGCAGGGCGCGCCGATAATTCGCGCCCTCATGAAAACGCCCCCTGCCCTGCCCCCCTCTCAAGCCCCTTCTTCCACCCCTTCTGCGGCGTCTTCGGCCGCACCTTCCGCGCCCCCGCCGGCCGCGCTGAAGATTCACTTTCCGCCCGATCTGCCCGTGAGCGCGCGGCGCGCGGAAATCGAAGCGGCCATGCGCGCGCACCAGGTCGTCATCGTCTGCGGCGAAACCGGCTCGGGCAAAACCACGCAACTGCCCAAGATGGCGCTGGCGCTGGGCCGGGGCCGGCCGGGGCAGGATGGCAGGCGCGGCAAGCTGATCGGCCACACGCAGCCGCGCCGCATCGCCGCCACCAGCGTGGCCAAGCGCATCGCCGAGGAGCTGCAAACGCCGCTGGGCGAGGTGGCCGGCTACAAGGTGCGCTTTGGCGACCGGCTCTCGCCCACGGCGCGCATCAAGCTGATGACCGACGGCATCCTGCTGGCCGAAACGCAGTCCGACCCGCTGCTGCGCCAGTACGACACGCTCATCATCGACGAGGCGCACGAGCGCAGCCTGAACATCGACTTTTTGCTGGGCCACCTGCGCCACATCCTGCCGCGCCGGCCCGATCTGAAAGTCATCGTCACCTCCGCCACCATCGATGCCGAACGCTTTGCCCGCCACTTTGCCGACGCCAGCGGCCAGCCCGCGCCGGTGCTGATGGTGTCGGGCCGCACTTATCCGGTGGAGCTGCGCTGGCGGCCCTTTGAAGAAAGCCGCGACTACGGGCTGAACGAGGCCATCGCCGATGCCGTTGATGAGCTTTGGGCCGGCTCGCCCGCGGGCGACATCCTGGTGTTTCTGCCCGGCGAGCGCGAGATACGCGAAGCGGCCGATCACCTGCGCGCCCACCTTGCGCACCGCCCGCACACGCGCAGCGCCGAGGTGCTGCCGCTGTTTGCGCGCCTGTCGCAAGCCGAGCAAGACCGCGTGTTCGCTGCGCACGGACAGGCGCGCATCGTGCTGGCCACCAACGTGGCCGAAACCTCGCTCACCGTGCCCGGCATTCGCTTTGTCATCGACGCGGGCACGGCGCGCGTCAAACGCTACAGCTACCGCAGCAAGGTGGAGCAACTGCTCATCGAACCCATCAGCCAGGCGGCGGCCAACCAGCGCGCCGGCCGCTGCGGGCGCGTGGCCGAGGGCGTGTGCATACGCCTGTATGAAGAAAAAGACTTCGCCGCCCGAGCGCGCTTTACCGACCCCGAAATCCTGCGCAGCTCGCTGGCCGCCGTCATCCTGCGCATGAAAAGCCTGCGGCTGGGCCAAGGGCCGGTGCAGGACTTTCCCTTTATCGACGCGCCCTCGGGCCGCGCCATTGCCGACGGCTTTGCCCTGCTGGCCGAGCTGGGCGCAGTCGATGAAGCCCAGCAGCTCACCGCGCTGGGCCGCGAGCTGGCGCGCCTGCCGCTGGACCCGCGCGTGGGCCGCATGCTCATCGAAGCGCGCGAGCGCGGCGCGCTGCGCGAGGCGCTCATCATCGCCGCCGCCCTGAGCGTGCCCGACGTGCGCGACCGCCCGCTGCACGCCGCCGCCCAGGCCGACCAGGCGCACGCCAAATTCGACGACGAAAAAAGCGAATTCAGCAGCTACCTGCGCCTGTGGCAATGGCTGCAAGACGCCCGCCAGGGCCGCGCCGCCAAAACCCGCGCTGAAACCCGGGCCGAAATGTCCGCCGCGCCTGCCGAACTCCCCGCCAGCGCCCACCAGCGCGCCGCCCAGGCCCTGGCCGCCGCCCGCCAGGCTTTGGGCCAGCCCGCAGCGCCTGCCGCATCCCCCGCCCCTGCCGCCGCGCCCACCCACAAACTCAGCAACCGCCAGTGGGAAAACCTGCTGCGCCAGCACTACATCAGCGTGCGCCGCGTGCGCGAGTGGCGCGACATCCACACCCAACTGCACACCGTCGCCGCCGAACACGGCTGGCGCGAAAACACCCGCCCCGCCAGCTACGAAGAGCTGCACAAAAGCCTGCTGGCCGGCCTGCTGGGCAACATCGGCTGCAAGCTCGAAGAAGGCCAGCACGGCGCCAAAGCCCCCGGCAGCGGCAGCGCCGAATACCTGGGCGCGCACGGCATCAAATTCCACCGCCACCCGGGTGCGCGCCTGTCGAAAAAACCGGGCAAATGGCTGGTCTGCGCCGAACTGGTGGAAACCACGCGCCTGTATGGCCGCGGCCTGGCCGCCATCGAGCCGCAATGGCTGGAAGAACTCGCCCCGCACCTCATCAAAAAACAACTGGCCGACCCCCACTGGGACAAAAAAGCGCAGGACGTCATCGCCTACGAGCGCGCCAGCCTCTACGGCCTGCCCATCTACCACGGCCGCCGCAAAAGCTTCAGCCAGGCCGACCCCCACGCCGCGCGCGAAATCTTCCTGCGCGCCGCCCTCGTCGAAGGCCAGTGGCCCGACGACTGGCCGCGCCGCCTGCCCTTCGTGGCCGCCAACGCCCGCGCCATCGCCCAGGTGCAAGAACTCGAACACAAAAGCCGCCGCCAGGACGTGCTGGTCGATGACGAACTCATCTACGCCTTCTACGACGCCCACGTGCCCGAAGGCATCAGCAACGGGCGCGACTTTGAAAAATGGTGGAAAGAAGCCAGCCGCGCCAACCCCCGCCTGCTGCACATCAGCCGCGAAGAACTCATGCGGCACGAAGCCGCCGGCATCACCACCGCCGCCTTCCCCAAACTGCTGCGCTTAGGGGGAGCCGACTGCGCCGCCAGCTACCTGCACGAACCCGGCGACGCGCGCGACGGCCTGAGCGTGACCGTGCCCCTGTTCGTGCTCAACCAAATCAGCGAAGCCCGCTGCGAATGGCTGGCCCCCGGCATGCTGCGCGAAAAAATCCAGGCCCTGCTCAAAAGCCTGCCGCCCAAACCCCGCAGCCGCTACGCCCCCCTGCCCGCCAGCGCCGAACGCCTGGCCGCCCAACTGGGCGCGCCCGACACCTTCGGCCAGGGCAGCCTGATCGACGCCCTGCTGCAAACCGTGCGCGCCGAAACCGGCCTGGACGTCAAGCGCGCCGACTTCAAACTCGACATGCTGCCCCAGCACCTGTTCATGCACTTTCGCGTCGTCGATGAACACGGCCGCCAACTCGACGCCGGCCGCAACCTGCCCGCCCTCAAAGCCAAGCTCGGCCACCAGGCGCGCGGCGCCTTCCAGGCCCTGGCCGCCCTGCGCACCGCCCCCGCAAAACCTGTCGAAACGCCCCAAACCACCGAAGCCCCAGTCGCTGCGCCCGAAACCACGGCGCAACCCGCCCCGGCCCCTGCCCTGCCCGCCGCCGAGCAGCGCCACACCCGCTGGAGCTTTGGCGAGCTGCCCGAACTGATGGAAATCCGCCGCAAGGGCCAGACCCTCATCGGCTTTCCCGCCCTCATCGACGCCGGCGACGCCGTCACCCTCGAAGTCTTTGACGAACCCGAAACCGCCGCCGCCCGCCACCGCGCCGGCCTGCGGCGTCTCTTTGCCCTGCAAATCAAAGACACCCTCAAATACCTCGAAAAAAACATCCCCGACCTGCAAAAAATGGCCGTCGCCTACATGAGCCTGGGCAGCGCCGACGAGCTGCGCCAGCAGATCATCGACCTGGCCATAGAGCGCGCCTTCCTCACCGAGCCGCTACCCGCCAACGAAACCCAATTCACCCAGCGCGTGCAGGAAGGGCGCGCGCGCCTCACCCTCATCGCCGGCGAAATCGCCCGTCTGGCAGCCCAAATCCTCGGCGAATACGCCCAGGCCGCCCGCAAAGTCAAAGACAGCGCCAAATCCGCCCCCGCCGCCGCCAAAGACGCCGGCGAACAACTGGCGCGCCTCATGGGCAAACGCTTCCTGGCCGACACCCCCTGGCCCGCCCTGCAACACTTTCCGCGCTACCTCAAAGCCATCCACATGCGCCTGGACAAACTCCGCGCCGACCCCGCCCGCGACACCCAGCGCATGCAGGAAGCCCGCGCCCAGGAGCAACGCTTCTGGCGCCTCATCGCCGAACGCAAGGGCGTGCAAGACGCCCGCCTGCAAGAGCTGCGCTGGCTGCTCGAAGAGCTGCGCGTGAGCTTCTTCGCCCAGGAGTTGCGCACCCCCCAGCCCGTCAGCGTCAAGCGGCTGGAAAAGGTTTGGGCGCAGGTGGGGAATTGATGATTTGATTCAAAAATCAGTGCCAATTTTCAAAAACCCCTGAATTTGAAAATCAAAACCATGAACAACTCAACCCTTATCGCATTTCTGCGCGGCGTGATGCCCAGCGGAAAAAACGCCGTCAAGATGGCCGATGTGCGCGCCGTATTGAGTAATGATTTTGGCCCGGTGCGCACATGGATACAAAGCGGCAATATTGCGCTGCAAAGCCCGTGGCCTGCCGTTGAAACCGCCGAAAAAATACATCAATTGCTGCACGCGAATTTGAACGTGGATTTGGCCGTTATCGTCAAAACCCCTGACCAATTGCGCGAAATACTGGATGGCAACCCGTTTGCCGACGACGCATACGACCCCAAGCGCGTGTTTTACACCTTGTGCAACACGCCGCTGCCAGAGGCGGCCGATTTAAGCGCAAGAGATTTTGGCGAAGAAAAACTGCATATCCGCCCCCACGCCGCTTATTTGTATATTCCGCAAGACGCTTCCCGCAGCAAATTGAGCAATGTTTTTCTGGAAAAGAAACTCGGCCTTGTCCTCACCACGCGCAATGGCAACACCTTGCGCAAGATGGCGGATTTTTGATTTATCTCTGAAACACTGACTTCCGGTTTCAAAAACAACGAAAACCGCCCCCATGAAAAAGCACCCATACAAAATATTCTCTGCAATTTCACTGATTGCATGGTGGGTGTTTTCGCTGGTTGATTCAAATCGCACCGGGTTTTTCTCGGGGGCAGATGGCGCATCGTTTTTGGTTCCGCTTTCCATCACCCTGATGGCGTGGCTGGCAGTTGTTTTGTCGCCCCTGCTTGCGCTGGCGCTGCCCATGATGTTTGCGCAGTTCATGCTGGGCGGGCGTGAATATGGGTTCACCATCACAAAAAATCTGCTGCTGGAATCGTTTGCGCTCACGTTTTTTTATTCGATACTGTTTTATTTTTATCTGGCATGGCTGCCGGAATCACACGGGTGCAGTTGCGTGGGCTTGCTGGCGCTGATGGGCGTGCTTTTCATGTCATTGTTTAGTGTATTGGCCTCGCTCGGTGAAGCTACCGCCGGGGATGAATTCGATGAGTCATCGAGCGGCCTTGCCAGGTTCAGGGCCAGGCACGCGAAATTGTTTGCGTTTTGCACAAAATTTTTCGTATGCGCCAGCGTATTTTTGCAGGCCGCTTTTGCCGTGGGCGCGGCTGTTTTCTTTTATGGTTTGAAAATCAGCCACGAATTGAATGAGATGAAATGGCTGGCGTTTTTCTTGCCGCTGGCCCATGTTTTTTTCACTTCGTGCCTGATGATTCTGGCGATAAGCAGGAATATTTTTGATTTTTCAAAGGCTCTGGCCACGGCGGCATTTGTATTTGCCGCTGTTTTTTTGTCGATCTCCAGCGTATCGCCTTTGTCCGCCCAAATGGCGATGAAAAAAATCGGCTCCGGCGGGGCCGAAACCGTGCGTTGGGTGCTGGGCGGCAAGGACTGCCGGCGCTGGTTCAAGTCGCTGGGCGGGACGCCGGAGGAGGGGCCGGCCCTGACTTGCCCTGCCGAATAAGAGAAAAGCGGGGGAAAGAAGGGAAAAAGCAGCCGCCCGAAGGCCGCCCAACTCAAAGTTTTTATCAATTCACAAAAACATAAACTCAACCACCCCGTCTGCTCCGGCAGGCGGGGCGGTTTTTTTCGTAGCCTGCCTTTTGCGTTTTTGGGCGGGCGTTTTTTTGCAAGGAGAGAGTTTCATGTCCCATCGTTTTCCCCCGCGCCGTGCAGCGATCTGGAGCGCGCTGGCCCTGGCGGCCTGCTGCGCGGTGCAGCAGGCGCAGGCCGCTGAGGTGATTGAAAAACAAGAGAAAAATCCGTCTTCCACACCGAAATCCGCGCCCAGTGCCGCGCCAAGCCCCACCGCCGGCGATGAGGCCGAAATCAGCCTGGCGCTGGAGGAGATCACCGTCTCGGCGGCGGCCGATGCCATTTCGGCCAGCGCGGCCACGCGGGTGACGGCCAGCGCCATGCAAACGCCGTTTTCCGTCACGGCCGTGGACAGCAAGCTGATCGAAAACAGCAGCGCCACCAGCTTGTCGGACGTGATGCGCTATGCCGCCACCGTGGGCGGCACCGACAACTTTGGCAATGCGGGCGAGTTTTTCAGCTCGCGCGGGTTTCAGCTGGCCGCGGGCAAAAACTATTTCCGCGACGGCCTGCGCTACCGCAAATACGGCCAGGTGCCGCTGTATGACATCGAGCGCATCGAGGTGCTGCGCGGCCCCGCCTCGGTGCTCTACGGCGCGCTGGAGCCGGGCGGGGTGATCAACATCGTCAGCCGCCAGCCCTCGCGCACCTTTGGCGCGGCCGCCCGCCTGCGCCTGGGGCAGCACCGCTACCGCCAGGGCACGCTGGATATCACCGGCCCGCTGGGCGAGCGCGCCAGCTACCGGGTGCAGGCGCTCAGCTCGCAGGGGCACAGCTTTCGCGATGTGGTCAGCGGCAAATCCAAGGGCATGAGCAGCCAGCTCAACCTACCCCTGACGGCCGACACCCTGCTCACCCTGCGCGCCAGCGTGTATGCCGACGAGCGCACGGGCGACCGCGGCACCGTGCTGGCCGTGCAGCCCGACGGCAGCGTGGGCTTTGCCAACGTGCCGCGCTCGCGCTTTCTGGGCGAGCCCTACGCGCGCTTTGGCTTTGAAGACACCCAGCTCTCGGCCAATTTGCACCACCAAATCAACGCCCAATGGCTGCTGCGCGCCGATCTGGTGCACTCGCGCCAGCGCGAAGACCGCGTTTACCTCTGGTTTCCCACCGACAACAAGCCCATAGGCCCCAGCGGCCTGATGAACCGCCAGGTAGGCGACTGGCACGCCCGCCTGCGCGGCGGCCTGGGCCGCGTCGAAGCCGTGGGCGAATTTGCCGCCCTCGGCTGGCAGCACCGCCTGCTGGCCGGGGCCGAATTCGAGCGCTTTACCAACCGCCGCAGCAACGAGCGCTACCAGGGCGCGCCCATCAACATCTACCGCCCCATCTACACCCCCCAGCGCCCGCCCAACGGCCGCCGCATCGCCAGCGCCCCCTTTGCCGACCGCTTCGATAGCAAAAGCCTGTATCTGCAAGACCTCATGCAGTGGCGCAGCGCCCTCACCGTGCTGGCCGGGCTGCGCTACGACTGGGTTGACGCGCGCGACCCCGACCGCCACCAGGCGCGCGAGCGCTTCAAGGGCCTCACCCCCCAGCTGGGCATCGTCTTTCACCCGGCCGACTGGCTCTCGCCCTACCTCAGCCACACGCGCTCCTTCGTGCCCCAAAGCGGCGCCGACCGCCACGGCAAGCGCTTTGCGCCACAAAAATCGCGCCAGTGGGAAGCGGGCGTCAAATTCAACCTGCCCGAAGCCAAAACCTTCATCACCCTGGCCGCCTACCGGCTGGAGAAAAACAACCTGAAGATGGCCGACCCGGACGATCCGCAGTTCTCGCGCCTCTCGGGCCTGCGCCGCAGCCAGGGGCTGGAAGCCGCCCTGCACACCCGCCCCCTGCCCGGGCTGGACTTGACCGCCAACTACGCCTGGACTGCCAAGGCCCGCTTCATCCGCGACGACCGCTTTGCCGGCCACACCAGCGCCAACGTGCCCCGCCACGCGATCGGCCTGTTTGCCGACTACCGCTTCACCGGTGCCTGGTCGCGCCTGAGCGCCAGCCTGGGCCTGAGCTACGTCGGCCAGCGCCAGGGCAACGACCTCAACAGCTTCCGCCTGCCCGCCTACACCCTCACCGACCTCAGCCTGCGCTGGCGCGCCAGCGAAAACGCCACCCTCTCGCTGAACGTGAAAAACCTGTTCAACCGCCGCTACTACACCGGCGCCATCAACACCACCACCATAGGCGTCGGCGCACCGCGCCAGCTCTTCGTCGGACTGGAGTGGCGCATGTAAGCGCCCTGACCGCCCCGTCCCCCGCGCCCGCCACACCGCCGGGCGCGGGTTTTTTGCGGGATGGAAAGGGCGGAAGGCGGCGATTTCAGAGAAAGTTATCCACAGATTTTTCCTGAATTGATAGCGCGCTACGCAGCATGGACGGGCGCTGCGGGCGGTTTGCTTAATTGGTAATCAAAATTCTGTGTCCAAATACAAACCGCAGCGGCCCGGCGGGTGGGCAGGGTTTATTTCACCCACTGATTCAGCTCGATGATGGGCAGCATGACGGCCAGCACGATGAGGCCGACGACGGCGCCCATGAGCACGATGAGCAGCGGCTCCAGCACGGTGGCCAGTTGCAGGGCGCGGCGCTGCACTTCGCCCGAGAGCTGGGCGGCGGCGCGTTGCAGGGTCAGCGGCAGGGTGCCGGTTTGCTCGCCCAGGCGGGCGAACATGGTCAGCAGGCCGGGAAAGCGCTTTTTCTGCGCCAGCGCGCTGGCCAGCGGCGCGCCTTCGCGCACCATGACGAGGGCGTCTTGTGCGTCGGCGCGCATGGCGTGGTTGCCCAGGGTGTCGGCCGCCGCTTGCAGCGCGCGCAATATGGGCACGCCCGCAGCGGCCAGCATGGCCAGGGTGCTGGCAAAGCGGGCGGCGTTGTAGCCGCGCGCCAGTCGCCCAACCAGCGGCAGGCGCAGCCAGGCGGCGTCAAAGCTCTGGCGCACGGCCAGGCTGCGCAGGGCCAGGCGCAGGCCGCCCGCGCCCAGCGCCAGCGCGCCCAGCAGCCACCAGCCCCAGGCGCGCACGAAGCCGCTGATGGCCAGCATGGCCACCGTCAGCCCCGGCAGGGCGCGCTTGCTGCCGGCAAAGACGGTGGCAATTTGCGGCACCACGTAGCTCACCATGAAGATGACGATGGCGATGGCCACCAGGGTGACGATGGCCGGATACAGCGCCGCGCCGATGAGGCGCGCTTGCAGGGCCTGGCGCTCTTCCAGGTCGTCGGCCAGGCGCTCCAGCACCTGGGCCAGGTGGCCGCCCTGCTCGCCGGCGGCGATGACGGCGGTGTAGATGTCGGAAAAGTCGCGCGGGTGTTGGCTCATGGCGCGGGCCAGGGGCGCGCCGGCGTTGACTTCGGCGCGCAGGGCGGCGCAGCAGTGGCGCTGGCGCTCGTCTTCGGCTTCGTCGGCCAGGGCGGCCAGGGCGCGCTCCAGCGGCAGGCCGGCGGCGATCAGGCCGGCAAGCTGGCGCGTCCACACGGCCAGTTGGGTGCTGTTGAAGGCGCGCTGGCGCTGCACGACGCCCTGGGCTTTTTGCGCGTCGCCTGCGGAGATGGCCTCCACTTGCAGCGGGGCCAGGCCCTGGGCGCGCAGCTGGGCGCGGGCGGCGCGGGCGGTGTCGGCTTCGAGCACGCCTTTGCGGGGTTTGCCATCGGGCTGCAGGGCTTCAAAGGAATAGGCAGGCATGGCGGTGGGCAGGCATGGCGGGCGCTGAAAAATGAAAACCGGGGTTTATAGCAAGAAGCCCGCGCGCCGCTGCACGGGGCGTTTTCCCCTGTGCGGGCCAGGCTTGCGGCCGGGGGGAATATGGGGCGATTTGAATCGGGCGGATTTTCAAAAGATTTTCATGGATATCAATGGGGGAGCGGCTATCATTCAAAAAAAACGCTCCGGTGCGGGAGCGTTGAAAATGGCTTCTGCCAGGAACGAAGAGATATTGAAACGAGCTTGAAACGGGATTCAGAGGCCGGGTTCAGCTGATTTGCAGGCTGCCTTTGGCCGCCATCAATAAATCAACGACGTCCGCCCCGGTAATGATTTCGTAGCCGGGGGCAATATCGCCGGGCTGCATGCCGTTGTGAATCATGCAGGAGGAGCAAACGGCCACGCGCCCGCCCAGTTTCACAAATTGGGCCAGCAGCGCGGGCACGGGCTCAAAGGGTTTGCCTATGTCCAGCCCCTCGGTCGCGCCGGGGCGGCCCAGCTCGACGGCGTTGACCATCAGGATGAGGGTGGCGCTGTAGCCTTTTTTGAGCGCCTGCACGGCCATCGTGAAAGCCACGGTGACTTTTTCGGGGTTGTTTCTGCCTTCAAACAGGGTGCTTACATAATCGGTGGTTTGCATGAAAACTTCCTTGCAAAAAACTGGAAAACCATGCGGCGGTTCTATTCAAAAACACAAATTCATTTGAAAACACGAGCCGCCCGCATGGCAAATCAGGCTGTTTTTAAAAAATAGCCGAGCCAAATCGAATCAGGCCGACAGTTCTTCATATGCCGCAATGGCCCTGGCCGCATACATGACCGAGGGGCCGCCGCCCATGTAAATGGCCACGCCCAGGGCTTCTTCAAATTCGGCGCGCGTCACGCCCAGCTTGATGAGCGCCTGGGTGTGAAAGCCGATGCAGCCATCGCAGCGCGCGGCCACGCCTATGCCCAGGGCGATCAGCTCCTTGGTTTTGGTGTCCAGCGCGCCGGGGGTGTTGGCCGCCTTGCCCAGCGCGCCAAAGCCCTGCATGACTGGCGCAATGCCGCCGCCCAGTTTTTTCATGTGCGCTTGCGTGTCGGCAATCAGCGCCTTGTAGGAGAGTTCGCTCATGTGTTTCCTTTCAGTAGTGACGAGGGGAAAAAGCCCCGACTGCGGCAGCAGGGGCGGTGCAGGCCAGGCCTGTTCTTTAGAATATTAGCATTAACTTATTTATTGCCCGCAGAAGCGGCCTTGGGCAGAGGGTTTGCGGTCGATTCGGGTGGCAGGCCGCTGGCGATAATTCCCGGCTGCGCCTTGCCGCGCAGCAACTTTTCGGGCAGCCCTTCATGAGTTCATCCCCCACACCCACGACGCATCCCATGCATGAAAAAGCGGCTGAAGCGGCCGATTTGCTGCGGCTTTTGAGCAACGAGCACCGCCTGCTGACGCTGTGCCTGCTGCTGGAGCACGGCGAGATGTCCGTCATGGCCCTGCTCGAACACATGCCCATCAGCCAATCGGCGCTGTCGCAGCACTTGAGCAAGCTGCGCGCGGCCGAGCTGGTCACATTCCGGCGCGATGCCCAGGTGCTTTACTACAGCATCCAGAACGAGGCCGTGAGCCAGTTGATTGCCACGCTCAAAAACATTTACTGCCCCTGAAATTTCCCCTGAAACGGCAACAAAAAAGCCCGCTTTTGGCGGGCTTTCTGATTTGGGGGTTTGGCGGGGCAAGATTTCCCCGTATCTGGCGCCCCCAGCAGGAATCGAACCTGCATCTAGCGCTTAGGAGGCGCTCGTTCTATCCGTTGAACTATGGCGGCGGAAAAACGCGCGATTGTAGGCGGGCCCGGGGGGCGGGCTTCAGAGCGCCTGCTCGTCGAGTTCGCCAGTGCGGATGCGGATGACGCGCTCGATGGGGCTGACAAAAATCTTGCCGTCGCCGATCTTGCCGGTGCGGGCGGCCTGGATGATGGCGTCCACGCAGGGCTCGACCATTTCGTCGAGCACGGCCACTTCGATGCGCACCTTGGGCAGAAAGTCCACCACGTATTCCGCGCCGCGATACAGCTCGGTGTGGCCCTTTTGGCGGCCAAAGCCCTTGACTTCGGTGACGGTCAGGCCGGTGGCGCCCACTTCGGCCAGCGCCTCGCGCACTTCGTCGAGCTTGAAGGGTTTGATGATGGCGGTTACGAGTTTCATCGGTGAATTGGCTTGCTGGAAAAACGGGTCGGCGAAAAAAGGGGCGATTGTCGCTTCAGCGCGGCCCGCCCTGATGGTCCTGCTCGCGCCAGCCGTTGGTGACCGGGCGGCTCCAGTGGCCCGCGCCCATGCCGCGCGCCGAAAGCAGGGGGCCGGGGGCGAGTTGGCGGCGCTTGTATTCGGCCTGGCGCAGCAGGCGCAGCACGCGGGCCACGTCGGCGCTGGCAAAGCCGGCTTGCAGCAGTTCGTCCGCGCCCTGGCCGCGTTCGATGACGCGCTCCAGCATGGCGTCCAGCGTGTCGTAGGGCGGCAGGCTGTCCTGATCGGTCTGATCGGCGCGCAGCTCGGCGCTGGGCGGGCGGGTGATGATGCGTTCGGGCATGGGCGCATCAGCCGTGCCGTAGGGGTTGTGCGCGTTGCGCCAGCGCGCCAGGGCGAAAACGGTGGTTTTGTAGATGTCCTTGATCGGGGCAAAGCCGCCGCAGGTGTCGCCATACAGGGTGCAGTAGCCCACGGCCACTTCGCTTTTGTTGCCGGTGGTCAGCAGCAGGTGGCCGTGCTTGTTGGACAGGGCCATGAGCAGCACGCCGCGCAGGCGCGCTTGCAGGTTTTCTTCGGTGGTGTCGGCCGGTTTGCCCTGCATCAAGGGCTTGAGGCTTTGCTCCAGCGCGGCCAGCCCGGGCGCGATGGCGATTTCGTCGTGCCGCACGCCCATGCGGCGGGCCATTTCGCGCGCGTCTTGCAGGCTGATATCGGCGGTGTAGGGGCCGGGCAGCATCACGGTGTGAACGGCATCGGCCCCCAGCGCATCCACGGCCAGCGCCAGCGCCAGCGCCGAATCGATGCCGCCCGACAAACCCAGCAGCGCGCTGGCAAAGCCGTTTTTGCGGGCGTAGTCGCGCACGGCCAACACCAGTGCGGCCCAGAGCTGGCCCAACGGATCGGCTTCGGCCGCCCCCAGCCCTGCCCCCTGCTCTGCGGCCAAAAGAGCGATCTGCCCGCCCCGGCCTTGCACTTGCAGCGGCCACAGCGCCGTCTCGAAGGCGGGCGCTTGCGCGGCCAGCGCGCCATCGGCCTGCACCGCCAGGCTCGCGCCGCCGAAAACGCGCTCATCCTGCCCGCCCACGAGGTTGGCGCACACCAGCGGCCGCCTGCTGGCGCGCGCGGCCTGCGCCAGCGCGGCTTGCTGCGGGGCGCTTTGCCCCATCTGCCAGGGCCGGGCGCACAGGGCCAGGGTGAGATCGGGCGAGTCAGCGAAATCCACATCCGCCAGATGCAAAACGTCATCGCCCACGCACAGGCGCAGGCGCTGCTGCGTGCCGGGCAGGGTGATGACGCAGGGGCCGCTGCCGGGGGCGAACCAGCGGCGCTCATCGCGGCTGTAGTGCGCGCTCCAGTGGCGCTGGCTGGCGCGGCCCAGCACGCGGCCTTCGTGCAGCGCCGTGGCCGCGCACAGCGCGCGCGGCTGGCCGAAAGGCAACTCACCGGACGATTCACCGAATGCCACAGCCGGGTGGCCGACGATCAGCGTCAGCCCCGCCAGCTCGGCGCTGGCCTGCGCCAATTGCGCCAGCGCCTGCTCGCCGGCGGCCAGAAAGTCGCGCTGCCACAGCAAGTCCTGCGCGCCGCAGCCGCTCAGCGCCAGCGCCGGGGTCAGCAGCACGGCCGCGCCCTGCGCATGGGCGGCGCGCGCGGCTTCAAGAATGAGGCGGGCATTGCCTTGCCAATCGCCAACGGTGGGGTTGATCTGGGCCAGGGTGATGTGCAGGTTCATGGGCATTCGATGAGCGTTTGCAGGGCGAAAAAACAGGATGCGAAAAACGCCCGCGAGTATGGCCCCGCCCGCCCCCCGAGCCCCGTTTGACGGTCAATTTGTAACATCAATGCTTCTTTTCTGATAGCACCCTGCGCAGCATTGGAGCGCGCTGCGGGCGTTTTGCCTGTTTTTTGGGCGGCCTTACGAGTTACGCACATTGACTTTTATTTACAAACCAACGGGCAACGGGCAACGGGCAACGGGCAACGGGCAACGGGCAACGGGCAACGG
>JBQNAO010000040.1:0-18101 GCA_052170415.1 Ottowia sp.
GCGGCGTGCAGCGCGCCTTCGTCACCCTGCACGTGGGCGCGGGCACCTTCCAGCCGGTGAAAACGGAAGACCTGCGCCAGCACGAAATGCACGCCGAGCGCTACGAAGTGCCCGCCGAAACGCAAGCGGCGATTGCCGCCTGCCGCGCGCGCGGCGGGCGCGTAGTGGCCGTGGGCACCACCAGCGTGCGCAGCCTGGAGAGCTGGGCCGCCAGCGGCCAGGCCAGCGGCGACACGCGCATCTTCATCACCCCCGGCTTCGCATTTCAGGTGGTGGACGTGCTGCTCACCAACTTCCACCTGCCGCGCAGCACCTTGCTGATGCTGGTCAGCGCCCTGGCCGGGCACGAAAAAATCATGGCGCTCTACACCCACGCCATCGGCCAGCGCTACCGTTTCTTCAGCTACGGCGACGCCATGCTGCTGGAGCGCAGCCCGGGCGCGGCCTCCGTTTAAATTTCCTTACAAGATTTTGCTTATGAATTAAGCAAACCGCCCGTATCGCCCGTCAATACTGCGCAGTGCGCTATCAAAACAGGAAAAATCTGTGGATAACTTTCTGCTTGGATCTGCTTTCGAACAGTTTGCGGCCGACCGGGGTAAACGCTGGCGCGCTATGGAAAGCCTGACCCTGTGGGGGGCTGGCCCTTGCGCCTGTGGCTTTTCCGTCAGGGATTTGGATTTTTTCGGATCGACAAATGATTTTTTGACTATCTTCTATTGAATCATGAAGGTTTTCTGGGGTCGTATTGGAGATATTTTGATGAGAGCGGGAAACATACGCTGTAAAGAAAGTGTGCTATTTATGACGCGTCAGGCCATCAGCGTGCAAACCAACGGTGTCATTGGGCGTTTGTCTTGATGAATGAGCATCCGGGCAGCATCACCATTTCGCTGATACAGAGCAAGTCAAGGGAATATATATGTTTGATGTATTTGTTGTTGAGGATGAACAAGGCAATGGAAGATACTCCATTTCTTGTGAAGAGTGGGCTGAAAAATGTGCTGTATTTCTGACATCCTATATGGTTTTCCCTCCCTTCGATGTAGTAAAAAAATTTTGTGGAAATGGAATACTGAATTACGGCATGTCTGGCTTTTTATCATGGCGAGGATTTGATATCGATGTTCAGGAATATATGATTATCTTCTCTTGCCTGAAAAACAAATTTCATGATTTGATATATGTGGATCCAGAAAGTATTCATCAGAAAATGGATGATGAGTATGATTTAATGGCCTGGAAGCAGGAGGTCGCGTTTGGTGTTCCATTTCATGAGAATAGGGCTTATCTGGGAAACCTTGCGGAACTTCAGCGGCAATATAATAAACTGTTGGAAGCGGGGGAATTTTCTCTTGAATTATGGGAAAAGATCGCCGACGAGGAGAAAAAGCAAAATGAATTTGTTGCAATGTTCAAAAGGAAGCAGGTTGACAAATAAATTTATGGGGTTTTGAGTGTGTATGAATCATGTAAAAAAATTCATGGATGCCTGTTGGGACAGGAATGTTGCTGCTGTAGATGAAATGATTCATGACGGATTTGTGCCCGTCCCCTTGTTTGATGGGGAGCCATCGCCCCTGATAATATCCATCGAAGAAGGTTTTTTTGATATTGCTGAAATTATTTTAAGGAGTAGGGTTGATGTAAATTACAAAGATGATATGGGAACTACCGCGTTGCAAGCAGCGGCCTGCTGCGGGAATGAGAAGCTGGTTCAAGCGCTTTTGGAGAAAGGGGCTGTAAATCAAAAGGATTTCACAGGCAGATCTGCATCCGATTATGCAAGAATCAAGGGATTCAACCGGATTGCGGAAGTAATTGAAAATTTTTTTCATGATAAATTTGATTGGAGATAGTATTTCATCAGTGTATATAAAATGAAAATGTGTGGAAGATAATGGTTGGACGATTGCGAATCAGGCAGATCGTTTGACAAGTGGAAACCAATACGGGCTTTTTGATGGCGTGAAAAAATCAAAGACAAGAAATAAATCAGGGCTTGTTTTTGATAAAAATTGTCAATGTATCCGGTCATGCAGGCAAATCCGTATGGATTGTGTGATTGTGGGTAAATTTTTATTTTTCGGTTGATTAACTTCGTGCTGCTGGTTGCATGGTTGCGTAACTCTCTCCAATATCAATGGAATGCGACACTGACGGCAAGTTCGCCGAAGAAAACACCCGCCGGGGCGCGAGCCAGAGCCGAACAAGGGTGCTTCCGCTGCGGCCACGACGCACAGGGCCGGCGCATCAGCCGCGCCAGGCAACAAGGCAACCACACCCGGGAAACCCAATGGGTGCTGGACACAGCGCGCCCCTGCAGCGAAAGCGAACAAGGGCATGCCGGGCATATCCGGCGAATGCACAAAACCATCCACTGAAAACAAGACCGGCCCGGCCGCCTGGGGGGGCGGGCGCGGGCCGGTTGGGCGTGGGGTGCGCGGTGGGGTTTAGGTGATGGATGCCTGGTAGATGGACTCGATGGCCTTGTCCAGCGTGGCGTTGAAGTCAGCGTCGCTTTGCTGGGCCGACAGGCCCTCGCTCAATGCGCGGCTGAAGCTGGCGATGACGCCGGGGTTTTGGGCCAGCAGCGCGTTTGATTCATCGCGGCTGTAGCCGCCCGAGAGGGCCACCACGCGCAGCACGCGCGGGTGCTTGACCAGCTCGCTGTAAAAGCCCGGCACGGTGGGGATGCTGAGCTTGAGCATGATTTTTTGATTGCTTTCGAGCGCGTCCAGTCCCTTGAGCAAGGCGGCTTTGAGCAGGGTTTCGGACTGTGCCTTGTCGGCGGATTTGATGTTCACCTCGGGTTCGAGGATGGGCATCAGGCCGGCGGCCAGGATTTGTTTGCCCACTTCAAACTGCTGGGCCACGATGGCGGCTATGCCGCTGGCGTTGGCGGCGTTGATGACCGAGCGCATCTTGGTGCCGAAGATGCCTTTTTGGCGCACGCACGCCAGCAGGGCGGCCAGCTCGGGCATGGGTTTCATCAGCTGCACGCCGTCGGCTTCGCTGGCCAGGCCCTTGTCCACTTTCAAAAAGGGCACGACTTGTTTTTTCTGCCACAGGAAGTCGGCAGCGGGCAGGCCGTCGAATTCGCGGTCCATCGTCATTTCAAACAGGATGGTGCCCAGCACGCGGCGGCCGTCAAAGGCGGGGCTTTGCACGATGCGCGCGCGCATGGCGTGCACCAGGTCGAACATTTGCGCTTCGCCCTGGTAGCTGGATTCCTCGATGCCGTAGAGCTTGAGCGCCTTGGGCGTGCTGCCGCCGCTTTGGTCCAGGGCGGCGATAAAGCCCTTGCCGCTGGCGATTTTTTCCAACTGTTGCTGGTTCATGGTGCGAAGTCCTTAATGGAGTTGAAGTGAAAGGGAAATCCGGGCCGCGCCCGGGCGGGGGAAAAGCGCCTTTTCAGGCCACCTGATTGATCTTGAGCATGTTCGTGCCGCCGGGCGCGCCCATGGGCTCGCCGCAGGTGATGGCGTAGATGTCGCCGCGGCGCACCACGTTTTGCCCGAGCAGGCAGCTTTCGGCCTGGCGCATGGCTTCGTCGCGGTCGGCGCTGGTGTCCATGAGCATGGGGATGACGTTGCGATACAGCGCCATTTTTCGCTGCGCTGCCACGCTGGGGGTGAGCGCGTAGATGGGTATGCCGATGCGCCGGCGGCTCATCCACAGTGCCGTGGCGCCCGAGGCCGAGAGCGCCACGATGGCCTTGGCGTGCACCATGCGCGCGGCATACAGCGTGCTGGCGGCGATGCTTTGGTCGATGCGGGAAAAGGGCTCGCGCAGGGGCGGCTCTTGCGCGGGTTCGGTGGCGATGATGTGTTTTTCCGCTTCTGCGCAGATGTGGGCCATCTCGCGCACGGTCTCCAGCGGGTAGCGGCCGGCGGCGGTTTCGGCGCTGAGCATGACGGCGTCGGTGCCGTCGAGCACGGCGTTGGCCACGTCGCTGACTTCGGCGCGGGTGGGCACGGGGTTGGAAATCATGCTTTCCATCATCTGCGTGGCGGTGATGACCAGGCGGTCATGCGCGCGGGCCATGCGGATCATGTGTTTTTGCAGCGCGGGCACGGCGGCGTGGCCCATTTCCACGGCCAGATCGCCGCGCGCGACCATGATGGCATCGCTGGCGCGCAGGATGCCTTCCAGGTTGCCTATGGCCTCGGCGCGTTCGATCTTGGCGATCAGCCCCGGCTTGTGGCCCAGCCCGGCGGCGGCCATGTGGCAGAGCTGGCGGGCCATTTCCATGTCGGTGCCGTTTTTGGGAAAGCTCACGGCCACGTAGTCGGCCTCAAAGCTCATGGCCGTTTTGATGTCTTCCATGTCCTTGGCCGTGAGCGCCGGGGCGCTCAGGCCGCCGCCTTGCTTGTTGATGCCCTTGTTGTTGGATAGCTCGCCGCCGATCTTGACCACGGTGTGCACGGCGTCGCCCACCACGCGCTCGACGGTGAGCACGATCAGCCCGTCGTTGAGCAGCAGCGTGTCGCCGGTTTTCACGTCGCCGGGCAGGGCCTTGTAGTCCAGGCCCACGGCGGTTTCGTCACCCGGCTCGGTGCGGGCGGCGTCCAGGATGAAGGGCGCGCCCGCTTGCAGCGTGACGCGGCCCTGCGCGAACTTGCCCACGCGAATCTTGGGCCCCTGCAAGTCGGCCATGATGGCCACTTCGCGCCCGATGCGCTGGCTGGCTTCGCGCACCATGCGGGCGCGCTCGATGTGGTCTTGCGCCGAGCCGTGGCTGAAGTTCAGCCGCACCACGTCCAGACCGGCGGCGATCATGGCTTCGATGATTTGCGGGCTGCTGGAGGAAGGGCCGAGGGTGGCGACGATTTTGGTGGCCTGGTGCATCGTGGTGCGTTCCTTTCAGGGCGGGAATTCTGGCACGCGCAGCCGGGCCGGGCGGGGGGCGAAAGGGGGCGGGGGCGGCCCGGGTTTGGGGCCAAAATCGGCCGCTCGGCCCGTGAGAACTTGCGCGGGCCGTCTTGTTTTCCGGGGTTGCGGCGCCTGTTTGCAGGCGCTGGCATGCGCCCCTTGCGAGCTTTTTCTTTCCATTTATGCGAATCATCATTCTTGGCGCGGGCAGTGTGGGCGAGAGCGTGGCCGAGAACCTGGCCAGCGAGCACAACGACATCACGGTGATCGACCCCAACCCCGAGCGCCTGCGCCTGCTGGAAGAGCGCCTGGAAGTGCGCGGCGTGGCGGGCAACGGCATACAGCCCTCGGTGCTGCGCCATGCGGGGGCCGACGATGCGGACATGTTCGTGGCCTGCTCGTCGCTGGATGAAACCAATCTGGTGGCCTGCAAGGTGGCGCATGACGTGTTTCACATTCCCACCCGCATTGCGCGCGTGCGCTCGCCCGAGTTCAAGCAAAGCGAGGCCCTGTTGGGCGGCGAGGGCTTTTGTGTGGACCGGGTGATTTGCCCGGAAGACTCGGTTATGCGCCACATTCAGCAGTTGGTGGAATACCCGGCGGCCTTGCAGGTGCTGGAGTTTTCGCGCGGCAGGGCCTGCCTGGTGGCCGTGCGCGTGGCGGTGGGCAGTGATCTGGCCGGGCGCACGGTGGGCGAGTTCAGCCACAAGCACGGCGAGATGGCCTTGCGCATCGTCGCCATCTATCGCAAGGATGACGAGCTGCCCTGCGAGCCGGGTACGCGCGTGCATGCGGGCGATGAGGTGTTCGTGCTGGTGGAGCGCTCGCTCATCGGCCAGGTGCTGGGCCACATGAGCCGCGCCGAGCCGGTGCGCCGCGTGATGATTGCCGGCGGCGGCAAGGTGGGGCTGAACCTGGCGCGCAGCCTGGTGGGCCGCTGCGAGGTCAAGCTCATCGAGATCGAGCGCGAGCGCTGCAAATACCTGGCCGCCGAGCTGCCCGGCGCGCTGGTGCTGCAAGGCAACGCATCGGATGAAGACCTGCTGCACGACGAACACGTGGGCGAGATGGATTTGTTCGTCTCCGTTACCAGCGATGACGAAGACAACATCCTCTCGGCCATGCTGGCCAAGCGCATGGGCGCGCGCCGCGTGATGGCGCTGATCAACCGCCGCGCCTATGCCGACATGCTTCAGGGCAGCACCATAGACATCGCCATCTCCCCCGCGCACGCGGTGCTGGGCGAGCTGCTCACCCACGTGCGCCGGGGCGCGGTGGCCACGGTGCACAGCCTGCGCCGGGGCGCGGCCGAGGCGCTGGAGGGCGTGGCCCGGGGCGATGCCAAAACCTCGCGCCTGGTGGGCCGGCGCGTGGAGCAAATCCGCCTGCCCGAAGGCGCGCGCTTTGGCGCCATCGTGCGCGGCAGCGCCGATGACGAGCTGCAAGTGCTGATGCCGCACCACGACACCCTCATCGAAAGCGAAGACCACGTCATCATCTTTTTGCCGCACAAGCGCATGGTGGGCGAGGTGGAAAAGCTGTTTCAGGTGCGCGCCACGTTTTTCTGATTGTTTTCAAGGCACTCTGCCATGTTCTGCAAGCACACCCTGCGCGCCGTGGTGGCGCGCTTTAACGGCGCCTTTTACGTGCTGGCCTGGGCGCTGATGGCCTTTGCCGTCACCTTTGCCGTTCCGCTGGGCTTTGCCTGGAGCGAGACGGGCTGGCGCTTTGTGCCGGTGTGGCTGGGCTGCATGCTGCTGACCTGGGTCAGCGGCGCGCTGCTGTGGCGGCAAACGCGCCATCAGCGGCGCGAGCTGGGCGTGAAAGACGGCTTTTTGCTCGTCACCCTGGTGTGGCTGGTGCTGCCGGCCTATGCGGCGCTGCCGCTGATGCTGATGGTGCACGGCATGGGCTGGTTTGGCGCGTATTTCGAGGCCATGAGCGGCCTCACGGCCACGGGCGCGACGGCGCTGGTGGGGCTGGATTTGCTGCCCACTTCGGTGAATGTGTGGCGCTGCTTCTTGCAGCTCATCGGCGGGCTGGGAATCATGCTGCTGGTGGTGGCCGTGCTGCCTTTTCTGGGGCTGGGCGGCACCCAGCTTTACAAGGCCGAGATGCCCGGCCCCATGAAAGACACGCGCCTGACGCCGCGCATTGCCGAAACCGCGCGCGGCCTGTGGGGCGTGTATTTCGCGCTCTCGCTCTCGTGCCTGCTGGCCTACCGCTGGGCGGGCATGAGCTGGGCCGATGCCTTCATGCACATGTGCACCACGGTGGGGCTGGGCGGTTTTTCCTCGCACGACCAGAGCTTTGCCTTCTGGGCCAATCCGGCGCTGGAGTGGGTGGCCACGGCCTTCATGCTGCTGTCGGGGGTGAGCTTTGCGCTGTATTTCATGGTGTGGCGTCAGCGCTCGCTGCGGCCGCTGGCGCAGGATGTGGAGGTGCATGCCTATGTGCGCATCCTGCTGATGTGCGCGGCGGCGGTGGCGATGGTGCTGTGGTTTGGCAAGGTGCACGCGCGCAGCGACGACGCCGTGCGCCAGGCGGCCTTTCACGTCGTTTCGCTGGCCACCACCACGGGCTACGCCGCGGCCGACTATTTGCTGTGGCCCGCCTTTGTGCCCGTGCTGCTGCTGTTTCTGGGCTGCTTTGTTTCCTGCGCCGGCTCTACCGGCGGGGGGATCAAGCTGGTGCGCATGCTGGTGCTGGTGCGGCTGGCGCAGCGCGAGCTGGTGCGCATCATTCACCCGCGCGTGGTCTATCCCGTCACGCTCGGGCGCGGCGGCGCGCTGGCGCCGGATGTGATCTGGGCCATCATGGCTTTCATGCTGATTTACGGCGGCACCATGACGGCACTCACCCTCGTCATGCTGGCCACGGGGCTGGATGTGGTCACGGCCTTTTCCTCGGTCGTCGCCTGCCTGAACAACATCGGCCCCGGCATGGGCAAGGTAGGCCCTGCGGGCAATTACGCCGCGCTCAACAACTTCCAGCTCAGCCTGTGCTCGCTGGCGATGCTGCTGGGGCGGCTGGAGCTGCTTTCCGTGCTGGTGCTGCTCACGCCCCAGTTCTGGCGGCGCTGAAAACGTCTTTTTCTTCCCCCAAACTCCATGAAAGTCATTTACGCCGGAACCCCCGAATTCGCCCGCGTGGCCCTGCAAGCCTTGCATCAGGCCGGCTTTGCCGTGCCGCTGGTGCTCACCCAGCCCGATCGCCCGGCCGGGCGCGGCATGCAGCTTCAGCCCTCGCCCGTCAAGCAATGGGCGCTGGCGCACGGCCTGACGCCAGGGCAAATCTGCCAACCCCGCAGCCTGCGCCTGGATGGCAAATATCCCGAAGACGCCGCCCTGGCGCGCCAGGCCATAGCAGCGGCCCGCGCCGATGTCATGGTGGTGGCCGCCTACGGCCTCATCCTGCCGAACTGGGTGCTGCAAGCGCCGCGCCTGGGTTGCCTGAACATTCACGCCAGCTTGCTGCCGCGCTGGCGCGGCGCGGCCCCCATACACCGCGCCATCGAGGCGGGCGATGCGCAAACCGGCGTCACCATCATGCAAATGGACGAGGGGCTGGATACCGGCGACATGCTGCTGGCCGAGCCGCTGCCCATTGCCGCCAGCGACACCACCGCCACGCTGCACGACAAGCTGGCCGCGCTGGGCGGGCGGCTGATCGTGGAGGCGCTGGAGATCGCCGCTTGCGGCGGCCTGCGCCCCAGCCCCCAGCCCGCCGAAGGCGTGAGCTACGCGCACAAGGTGGAAAAGGCCGAAGCCCGCATCGACTGGACGCAGCCGGCCGAGCGCATTGCCCGGCGCATTCGCGCCTTCAACCCCTTCCCCGGCGCGCACACGCAACTGGCGGGCGAGCCGCTCAAGCTCTGGCAGGCCAGCGTGAGCGACAGGCCCTGCGAGGGCGCGGCCTGCGGCCAGGTGCTGGCGCTGGATGAAAGCGGCCTGCACATCGCCTGCGGCCAGGGCGCGCTGTTGGCCAGCGAGCTGCAACGCCCCGGCGGCAAGCGCCTGCCCGCGCTGGCGCTGGCGCGCGGCCTGCCCGCCCTGCAAGCCGGGGCGCGGCTTGGCTGATTCGCCCCCCGCCCCCGCTGCGGCCCCGGCCCCCGCCCAGCTTCGCCCGCTGTGGCGCACGCGCCTGTTTCGACAAGGCATGCGCGATATGGCCGGCGTGGCCCTGGGCATGGCCGTGTGGGCGTTCATGACGGGCGTGGCCATGCCCAAGTCCGGCCTTTCCGTGGGGCAAAGCGTGCTGATGAGTCTGCTCGTTTACGCCGGCAGCGCGCAGTTGGCCGCCCTGCCGCTGCTGGCCGCAGGCGCGCCGCTGTGGGTGATCTGGGCGGCGGCCTTTTGCGTCAATTTGCGCTTTGTCGTCTTCAGCCTGCATTTGCGCCAGCACCTGATTCACCTGCCCTGGCCCGCGCGCCTGCTGCTGGGCTACAGCACGGGCGACATGACTTACGCCCTGCTGGCGCGCCGCTTTGCCCGCCCCGGCCGCAGCGCGCGCCAGCGCGCCCCCGCCGTGGCCTATCTGTGCGGCGGCAATCTGATGAACTGGTTTGGCTGGCAGGCCGCCAGCATTGCCGGCATCCTGGCCGGGCAAGCCCTGCCCGGCCAGTGGGGGTTGGAATTTGCCGGCACGCTGGCGCTGCTGGCCGTCACCTGCTCGCTGGCCGGCAACCGCCTGCGCGCCATCGCCGCCATCGTGGCCGCAGGCGTGGCGCTGGCGGCCTGGGCGCTGCCGTATCGGCTGGGCATCGTGCCGGCCATCGCCGCCGCCGTGGCCGCCGGACTGGCGCTGGAAGCTCTCGGGCAGCGCAGCCGGATTCGCCCGAATCGAACAAACAGAAAGAACGCGCCATGACCGCCTCTGCCGCTGCATCCGCCGCCCCCGCCCTGCTGGCCGATGGCTGGACGGCGCTGGCCATCGTCGGTCTGGCCGTGGTGACTGTCCTCACGCGCTGCCTGTTTTTCCTCTCGGCGCGCCCGCTGCCCATGCCGCGCTGGCTGGAGCGCGGCCTGCAATACGCCCCCATCGCCGCGCTGGCCGCCGTCATCGCCCCCGACGTGCTGGGCCAGCAAGCCCTGCACGGCCTGCACTGGCAGGACGCGCGCCTGTGCGGCGCGCTGGCCGCCGTGCTGTTTTATGCCCGCTGGCCGCGCCGCCGCTGGACGCTGCCGGGTGCCATTGCCGCCGGGCTGGCGGTGTATGTACCCCTGCGCGTGGGGCTGGGCTGGTAGGACTGTCTCATTTGGAAACATTATTTTGCTTATCAATTAAGCAGATGTGCCGTAGCGCCCGTAAACACTGCGAAGGCAGCTATCAAAATCATAGAAAAATGTGGATAACTTTCCTGCGCAAAGCCCCTGCCCGGCCCCGGGCGACTGCCCCGGCGGGCGGGCTTGCCTGACAATCCGCGCCGTTTTTTGCCCCTGACCCCCCGGCCGTTTGCGGCCCAGACCAGAGTTTTTTTGCCCATGCCCTCCGTAGATGCCCCTCTGACTGACTGGCTGGCTCATGCCGAGCAGCTGCACCCGCAAGAAATCGAACTGGGGCTGGAGCGTGTGCGCCGCGTGGCCGCTCGCCTGGGGCTGCAATTCAAATGCCCGGTCATCACCGTGGCAGGCACCAACGGCAAAGGCTCCACCTGCGCCATGCTGGAAGCCGTGCTCACCCACGCGGGCTACCGCACGGGCGTTTACACCTCGCCGCACCTGGTTCACTTTGAAGAGCGCTGCCGCCTGCGCGGCCAGCCCTGCGACGCCGCCACGCTGGCCGCCGCCTGCGCACACGTGGAGCAAGCGCGCGGCGACGTGCCGCTGACCTACTTTGAATTCACCACCCTGGCCATCCTGCACACGCTGGCGCAGGCCGATCTGGACGCCGTGGTGCTGGAAGTGGGGCTGGGCGGGCGGCTGGATGCGGTCAACCTCATCGACGCCGACTGCGCCGTCATCACCAGCGTGGACATCGACCACACCGCCTTTTTGGGCGACACGCGCGAAGACATCGGCCGCGAAAAAGCCGGCATCCTGCGCCCGGGCCGCCCGGCCATCGTCAGCGACCCCATGCCGCCCCACAGCGTGATCGAGCACGCCGAGCGCATCGGGGCCGATTTGTGGCTCTCCGGGCGCGACTTCAACGTCAGCGGCGACAAGCAGCAATGGGCCTGGGCCGGCCGCGGGCGGCGCTACGCCGGCCTGGCCTACCCCGCGCTGCGCGGCGCCAATCAGCTCGTCAACGCCGCCGGCGCGCTGGCCGCGCTGGCCGCGCTGCGCAACCAGCTTCCCGTGACGGCGCAAGCCGTGCGCAACGGCATGGCGCAAGTGAACCTGCCCGGGCGCTTTCACATCGTGCCCGGCCGCCCCGCGCTGGTGCTGGATGTGGCGCACAACCCGCACGCCGTATCCGCGCTGGCGCTGAACCTGGACGCCATGGGCTTTTACCCCTGCACGCGAGCCGTCTTCGGCGCCATGCAGGACAAGGACGTGGCGCACATCCTGGCGCGCATCGACTCGCTCATCGACCACTGGTATTTCACCGATCTGCCCACCCCCCGCGCCATGCCCGCCGCCGCCTTGCAGGCGCTGTGGCAGGCGCAAACGCAGCGCAAAAACGTGCCCGCCGAGTGCTTCGCCAACCCGCGCGAAGCGCTGAACGCAGCGGCCCTTGCCACAGAGGCCACCGATAGAATCGTCGTCTTTGGCTCCTTCTACACCGTGGGCGGCGTGCTGGCCCACGGCGTGCCCCGACTGGAGCCCGGCCAGCCCCTGGCCTGAAGGGCCGGCCCAGCGCCCGACCTGCAGGCCCCACCTGAGCGCCCCCCGTCATGGCATTTCCCCGCTTCAACCCGTCTGACTCCAGCCCCTCGGCCGCATCCGGCCGGGCCGGCCGCAAACGCATGCAGCCGCCGCCGGCCATTCAGTCCATAGACGACTTGCGCCGCCAGGCCCGCATGCGCCTGCTGGGCGCCACCGTGCTGGTAGTCACTGTGTGCGTGGGCCTGCCCCTGCTGTTTTCGGCCCGGCCGCGCACCCAGGATCAGCGCACCATGGTGGTTGCCAACAACCAGATCGCCCCGGCCTGGCCCGCCAGCGGCAGCGCCGCAAACGCCAACCCCCAGCCGCAGCAAGAAACGCTCCCCGCCCCGTCCCCAAGCCAGGTGGCCCCGAGCGAAAGCCTGGCCGAGCGCGAAGAAATCCTGCCTGCCACCACGCCCCAGCCCACGCCGCAACCCGTTCCTCACCCCGTTTCTCATACAGCCCCCCAGCCGCGCCCCGCGCCGGAAAAACCCACTGCGAAACCAGGCGCAAAACCGGCCGACAAAGCCAAACCCGCGCCCAAACCCAAACCGGCTGAAAAACCACCCGAAAAACCCGCCCCGAAGCCGGAGCCCAAACCCAAGCCCGCCGAAAAACCGGCGGCAAAACCGCCCGCCAAGCCCGCAGAAAAACCCGCCGCGAAACCGGCCGAAAAACCCAGGCCCGCGCCCAAGCCGGAACCCAAACCTGCCCCCAAACCGGCCGAAAAACCCGCTGAAAAGCCGCCCGCCAAGCCTGCGGCCAAGCCCGCCGAAAAACCGGCTGCCAAGCCCCCCGCCGACGACGCCCGCGCGCGCGCGCTGCTGGAAGGGCGCAAACCCCCGGCAGCGGAAAAAGACAACAAGCCCGCCGCCACCCGCTACGTCATCGCCCTGGGCGCGTTTGCCGAGCCATCGGCAGCCGCGGCCCTGCGCCAGAAAGCCACGCAGGCGGGCGTGAAAACCTATACCCAGGTGCTGGAAACCGCCAAGGGCCAGCGCACGCGCGTGCGGGCCGGCCCCTTCAGTTCGCGCGAAGAAGCCGAGCGCGCCGCTGCCGCCTTGCGCCGGGTGGGTCTGCCTTCTTCCCTGCAAAGTCTGTAAGGCCGCAGAGGGCAACTGAAAAGTGAGCGACACATTCTTTCTTTCCCCGCTGGACTGGCTGGCGCTGGGCGTGCTGTTGATTTCGCTGCTCGTGGGCTATATGCGCGGCTTTTTGACCGAGGCCGTGTCGGCGGCCAGCTGGGTGTGCGCCTTTTTCGCCGCGCGCTCGCTGGGCCCGACGCTGGCGCAACTGCTGCCGCTGCAAGCGCACTCGCCCGGCCTGGGGCTGCTGGCGGGGATGGCGATCGTGTTTGTGCTGGTGGTGTTTCTGGGCGGCTTTGTGGCCTGGTTGCTCTCGCGCGCGGCCACGGCGGCGGGGCTGCGCATGGCCGACCGCAGCCTGGGCGCGCTGTTTGGCGGTCTGCGGGCGCTGGTGATCGTGGTGGCGCTGGTGTGGCTGGGCGGGCAGACCGCGCTGGGCAAGACCGAGGGCTGGCGGCAGTCGTTCAGCCTGCAAGTGGCCTCGGGCTTTTTGCCCCTGCTGCCCGAAACTTGGGCGCAAGCGCCGGGCGCGCAGCAAATTTCCGACTGGCTTCGGCAAGCGGTGCAGCCGCCGGCGGTGTCGCCTGCCGCGCTGCCGGTGGTGTCGCCCGATTCGCTGCCAGCGCTATCGCCATCGCTCGATCCGCTGCCCGCGCCCTTGCCCGAGCCGGCGCAGGCGGCAGCGCCTATCGCCCCGGCGGAAGCCATCCCGGAGCGCTGATTTCTTCATCCGATTTCCCACTCATTCACTACAAACGAAAGCGAACACACCATGTGCGGCATCGTCGGCGTCGTAAGCGGCGCGCCTGTCAATCAGCTCATTTATGACGCGCTGCTGCTGCTTCAGCACCGAGGGCAGGATGCGGCAGGCATTTGCACCCAGCAGGGGCGCAAGTTCTACATGCACAAGGACAAGGGCATGGTGCGCGACGTGTTTCGCACCCGCAACATGCGCGCGCTGCCGGGCCACAGCGGGCTGGGGCAGGTGCGCTACCCCACGGCGGGCAACGCCGGCAGCGAGGAGGAGGCGCAGCCCTTTTACGCCAGCGCGCCCTTTGGCATCGTGCTGGTGCACAACGGCAATCTGACCAATGCCGATGCGCTGCGCCGCGAGCTGTTTTCCACCGATCACCGCCACACCAACACGGGCAGCGATTCGGAAGTGCTGCTGGGCGTGCTGGCGCACGAACTGGGGCAGGCCACGCGCGATGCGGACCTCGGGCCCGAGCAGGCGTTTGCCGCCGTGGCGGCGGTGTATCGCCGCTTGCGCGGCTCTTACGCGGTGATTGCCCACATTGCCGGGCGCGGCATGCTGGTGTTTCGCGATCCGTTCGGCATACGCCCCCTGAGCCTGGGGCGCGGGGCCGACGGCGCCATCATGGCCGCCAGCGAGAGCGTGGCGATGGAGGGCACGGGCCTGCAACTCGAACGCCATGTGGCCCCCGGCGAGGCCGTTTTCATCACGCTGGACGGGCAGGTGCACGCTCGCCAGTGCGCCGAGCGCGCGCAGCTTTCGCCCTGCATCTTTGAATATGTGTATCTGGCCCGGCCCGATTCGGTGCTGGATGGCATTTCCGTCTATCAGGCCCGCCTGAATCTGGGCGCCACCCTGGCCAAGCGCGTGGTTTCGATGGTGCCGCCCAGCGAGATCGATGTGGTCATTCCCATTCCCGAATCCAGCCGCCCCAGCGCCACCGAGCTGGCCCGCCTGCTGGGCAAGCCCTACCGCGAAGGCTTTGTGAAAAACCGCTACGTGGGCCGCACCTTCATCATGCCGGGACAGGCCGTGCGCAAGAAATCGGTGCGCCAGAAGCTCAACCCCATCGCCAGCGAGTTTGCGGGCCGCAATGTGCTGCTGGTGGATGACTCCATCGTGCGCGGCACGACATCCAGGGAAATCGTGCAAATGGCGCGTGACGCGGGCGCGCGCAAGGTGTATCTGGCCAGCGCCGCGCCGCCGGTGCGCTTTCCCAATGTGTATGGCATCGACATGCCCACGCGCGAGGAGCTGGTGGCGCACGGCCGCACGCAGGAGCAGGTGCGCGAGCTGATCGGCTGCGATGCGCTGATTTATCAGGACGTGAACGCCATGAAGCAGGCCATAGGCCAGCTCAACCCGGGCGTGCAAGGCTTTGATGCATCGTGCTTTGACGGCATTTACGTCACGGGCGACATCACCGAAAGCGACATCGCACGCATGCAGCAAGAGCGCCCCGCAAGCAGCGCCGACGACGAAGACAACGAAGCCTGATCCCCAAGGAGTTCCCATCCATGACCGCCCCCGAACACGCCCCCGCAATTTCCCCTGCCCAGACGCTGCCCCTGCCCCCCGGCCTGCATCCCGACACCCTGGCGGTGCGCGCCAGCGTGCCGCGCAGCGGCTATGGCGAGCACTCCGAAGCGCTGTTTCTGACGAGCTGCTTCGTGCAGCCCGACGCCGAAACCTCGGCGCGCAACTTCGCTGATCCGCAGGCGGGCTACACCTATGCGCGCACGGGCAACCCATCGGTGACGGCCTTCGAGCAGCGCCTGGCCGCGCTGGAAGGCGCAGAGGCGGTGATCGCCACGGCCAGCGGCATGTCGGCCATCTTGCTGCTGGCCTTTGGCCTGCTCAAAAGCGGCGATCACGTGGTCTGCTCGCAGTCGATGTTCGGCTCCACCATCCGCCTGCTGGGCACGGATTTCGCCCGCTTTGGCGTGCAAACCAGCTTCGTGCCGCAAACCGATCTGGCCGCCTGGCAGGCCGCCATCCGCCCCAACACGCGCCTGCTGTTTGCCGAAACGCCGACCAATCCGCTCACCGAGGTGTGCGACATCGCCGCCCTGGCCGAAATGGCCCGCCGCGCCGGAGCGTGGCTGGCGGTGGACAACTGCTTTGCCACCCCCGTGCTGCAACGCCCGCTGGCGCTGGGGGCGGATTTGGTCATTCACTCCGGCACCAAGTTTCTGGACGGGCAGGGGCGCGTGATGGCCGGCGCGCTGTGCGGGCGCGGCGAGCTGATCGGGCAAATTCAACCCGTGGCGCGCGCTGCGGGCATGACGCTTTCGCCCTTTAACGCCTGGGTGGTGCACAAGGGGCTGGAAACCCTGGCCCTGCGCGTGCGCGCCCAAAGCGCCGCCGCCCTGCAACTGGCGCAGTGGCTGGAGCAGCAGCCGGCCATCGATCGCGTTTACTACCCCGGCTTGCCCTCGCACCCGCAGCACGCGCTGGCGATGCGGCAAATGAGTGGCACGGGCGGCGCCGTGGTGGCCTTGCGCCTCAAGGCCGACACGCCCGAGCAGGGCCGCGCCCGGGCCTTTGTCCTCATTAATTCGCTGCGCGTGTGCAGCATCGCCACCAATCTGGGCGATGTGAAAACCATCGTCAGCCATCCGGCCAGCACCTCGCACGGCCGCCTGAGCGAGGAGCAGCGCCAGGGCGCGGGCATCACGCAAGGGCTAATCCGCGTGGCCGTGGGGCTGGAGCACCTGCCCGACATTCAGGCCGACCTGCTGGGCGGGCTGAAAGCGCTGGCCTGAACTTCACCTGTTGCGCTACTTTTTTTGTAGCTACCAACGCAGTATTTACGGGCCCTGGCGGCCCCCAAGCCTGAAAACGACATGACAAGCCCCCAACGCATACGCACCCGCTTCGCCCCCTCGCCCACCGGTTTCATCCATCTGGGCAACATCCGCTCGGCCCTCTACCCTTGGGCTTTCGCCCGCGCCAAGGGGGGCGATTTCATCTTGCGCATTGAAGACACCGATCTGGAGCGATCCAGCCAGGCCGCCGTCGATGTCATTCTGGAAAGCATGCAGTGGCTGGGCATGACGCCCGACGAAGGCCCCATCTACCAGATGCAGCGCATGGATCGCTACAAACAGGTGCTGGCCGAGCTGCAAGCCGCAGGCCATGTCTATCCCTGCTACATGAGCCGCGAAGAGCTGGACGCCCTGCGCGCCCGCCAGGAAGCGGCCAGGGAAAAACCCCGCTATGACGGCACCTGGAGGCCCGAGCCGGGCAAAACCCTGCCGCCCGTGCCTGCAGGCGTGCAACCCGTGCTGCGCTTCAAAACGCCGCAAACCGGCGTGGTGGGCTGGGACGACAAATGCAAGGGCCGCATCGAGTTCAACAACAGCGAGCTGGACGATCTGGTCATCGCCCGCCCCGACGGCACGCCCACCTACAACTTCTGCGTGTGCGTGGACGACATGGATATGGGCATCACCCACGTCATTCGCGGCGATGACCACGTCAACAACACCCCGCGCCAAATCCACATCTTCGAGGCGCTGGGCGCGCCCATTCCCGTCTTTGCCCACCTGCCCACCGTGCTCAACGAGCAGGGCGAAAAGCTCAGCAAACGTCACGGCGCCAAGGCCGTCACCCAATACCGCGACGAGGGCTATCTGGCAGACGCCATGATCAACTACCTGGCCCGCCTGGGCTGGAGTCATGGCGATGATGAAATCTTTTCGCGCGAGCAGTTTCTGCAATGGTTCGACCTGGACCATCTGGGTGCCAGCGCCGCGCGCTTTGACGAGGCCAAGCTGCGCTGGGTGAATGCCCAGCACATCAAAACCACGCCTGACGAAACCCTGGCGCAACTGGTGACGCACCACCTGAGCCGGCGCGGCCTGACGACCGACGAGCGTCTGCCTGCCATTTGCGCCTTGTTCAAAGACCGCTGCGATACCACCGTCGCCCTGGCCGACTGGGCGCAGGCCTATTACGCCGATGTGCAGCCCGATGCCGCCGATCTGGCCCGGCATGTGACCGATGCCGTCAAGCCCGCCATCGCCAGCCTGCGTCAAAAGCTGTCTGACACCGAATGGACCGCCCCCGCCATTGCTGCCGCCATCAAGCAAACCCTCGCCGAGCACGGCCTGAAAATGCCGCAACTGGCCATGCCCGTGCGCGTGCTGGTCATGGGTGTGGCCCAAACTCCAAGCGTGGACGCCATGCTGGCATTGCATAAAAAAGAAAAAATTCTGGAACGCTTGCGCGCAGCCTGAAAATTGGTATAGAATTCGCGCTTCGCTAATTTGCTGTAAGCGGCAAAAAAGCAAAACAATTTGCCGGGGGTATAGCTCAGCTGGGAGAGCGCTTGCATGGCATGCAAGAGGTCAGCGGTTCGATCCCGCTTACCTCCACCAGGTAGATTGATAAATAAAGGTTTTGACCCTATCGTCTAGAGGCCTAGGACACAACCCTTTCACGGTTGGTACCGGGGTTCGAATCCCCGTAGGGTCGCCAAGTTTGGCTGCACTTGACTCGCAAGAGTGCAACGCAGCTACCGACGCGGAGTGGTAGTTCAGTCGGTTAGAATACCGGCCTGTCACGCCGGGGGTCGCG
>JBQNAO010000041.1:0-17908 GCA_052170415.1 Ottowia sp.
AGGGCTGATGGCCCAAGGTCTGTTTTGAAGCGGCGCGGGTCATGGCTGGCCCGCCTGCCCGCTGGCGCGGCCGCGCGCCACGCGAAACAGGTTGTCCAGCGCCGCGCCCGCAAAGCCCTGCACGCGCGGCGGCAGGTTGCCCAACGTGAAGCCCATGTCCAGCACCTGGTCGTAAAACGAAAAATCGCCCACCGGCACCCAGTCCAGCCCCGCCTGCGCGGCCCAGTGCCGCTGGCGCAGCGCCGCGCCCGTGGCCTCAAGCTCATGCAGCGAGGTGTCGCCGCGCCAGCAGGATTCAAGCGCGAACTTCAGCTCGCGCTGCGCGCCGATGCGCGGAAAGCCCAGGTTGTGAATGGTCGTCATGTGAATACTCCTCAAAAAATCAATCGACGCCGCGATGCCAGGAGTGCGATACGTGAAAGCAAAATGGTGATTTCTCACGTTTCAATGAATTCCATTCATGCAAACACTGGAACGCATCCACCTGGCCATCGTGCGCGAAGTGCAGGCGCAAGGCTCGCTCACGGCCGCTGCCGAAGTGCTGTGTCTGACGCAATCGGCCCTGAGCCATTCCATGAAAAAGCTGGAGCAGCAACTGGGCACGCCCATCTGGCTGCGCGAGGGCCGCAGCCTGCGGCTGACGCAGGCGAGCCAGCACCTGCTGGCGCTGGCGCAGCGCGTGCTGCCGCAACTGGAGCAGGCCGAAGATCGCCTGCGCCAGTACGCGCGCGGCGAGCAGGGCACGCTGCGCATCGGCATGGAGTGCCACCCCTGCTACCAGTGGCTGCTGAAAATCGCCTCGCCCTACCTGGCCGCGTGGCCGGGCGTGGATGTGGACGTGAAGCAGAAATTCCAGTTCGGCGGCATCGGCGCGCTGTTTGACTACGAGATTGACCTGCTCGTCACGCCCGATCCGCTGCCGCGCCCGGGCCTGCACTTCGAACCGGTGTTCGACTACGAGCAGGTGCTGGTCGTCAGCCGCAGCCACCCGCTGGCCACGGCGGGCCAGGTGCGCGCGCAGCAACTGGCGCAAGAGGTGCTCATCACCTACCCCGTGGAGCGCCAGCGTCTGGACATCTACACCCGCTTTCTCGCCCCCGCCGGCGTGCAGCCGCTGCGCCACAAGGCTGTGGAAAACACGGACATCATGTTGCAGATGGTGGCCAGCGGCCGTGGCGTGACGGCCCTGCCGCGCTGGCTGGCGCAGGAATACGCCCGCAAGCTGCCGCTGGCCACCGTGCGCCTGGGGCCGCGCGGCATCGCCAAGCAGATTCACCTGGGCGCGCGCAAGGCCGATCTGGACACGGCCTACCTGCGCGCCTTCATCGAGCAGGCGCGGGCCATGTCGAAAGAGCTGCCACAAGAGCCGCCCTTACATCCCCTCACAAAAATTTGAGCAAAAAACAGGCAAGCCGCCCGTAACGCCCGTCAATGCTGCGCAGTGCGCTATCAAATCAGGAAAAATCTGTGGATAACCTGCCCTTGCGGGTGGCTTTCAGGGCGGTTTCAGGCCGAATCCGAGGCCAGGGGCGCGGGGGCCAAGCCAGGCGCGCGCAGCGGCATAAATTTCCTTACAAGATTTTGCTTATCCAATCAGCAAACCTCTCGCAGCGCCCGTAAACACTGCGCAGCGCGCTATCAAATCAGGAGAAAACTGTGGATAACCCACCCCTGCCTCCGGCTGCCGCAAGCGGCCTTTACCCTTCTTTACCCCCGCTTCAAGGCGGCGCTGCGCTTTGCGCGCAGGATGCGCTGCCCCCTTTGAAATGAGAGCGCCCCATGCCCCAACGCCTTTTGATGATTGAAGACGATGCCCGCCTGGCCGAGATGGTGGGTCAATACCTGGAGCAATCGGGCTTCGGGTTCATGCACAAGGGCGATGGCGCCAGCGGGCTGGCGGCAGTGCAGGAAAGCGCGCCCGATCTGGTGGTGCTGGACTTGATGCTGCCGGGCATGGACGGGCTGGAGGTGTGCCGCCGCATTCGCGCGCTGCCGGGCGCGGCCAGCGCCACGCCGGTGCTCATGCTCACCGCCAAGGGCGATGCGATGGACCGCATCATCGGGCTGGAAATGGGCGCGGATGACTACCTGCCCAAGCCCTTCGAGCCGCGCGAGCTGCTGGCGCGCATTCGTGCCGTGCTGCGCCGCCAGTCGCCCGGCGCCGCGCCCACGC
Organism: Ottowia sp.; assembly: GCA_052170415.1. Taxonomy (GTDB): domain Bacteria; phylum Pseudomonadota; class Gammaproteobacteria; order Burkholderiales; family Burkholderiaceae_C; genus Ottowia. Next base: position 2,174 of record JBQNAO010000041.1, read on the forward strand.
AGCCCGTGCTGCGCTTTGGCTCGCTGGAAATCGACCGCGACGCGCGCACCGTCACCGTGGCGGGCAAGCCGGCGGAGCTGACCAGCTACCAGTTCGACCTGCTCGTCACGCTGGCCGAGCGCGCCGGGCGCGTGCTCTCGCGCGAGCAAATCATGGAAGCCGTGCGCGGGCGCGAGCTGGAGGCGTTTGACCGCTCCATCGACGTGCACATGGGCCGCATCCGCGCGGCCATCGAGCAGGATGTGAAGCACCCGCGCCGCATCCTCACCGTGCGCGGGGTGGGCTATGTGTTTGCCCGCCAGCAGGACTGAAAAGCCCGCAGAGCATGAGAACCCTGATTGCCCGCCATCTTTACGTGCGCATCTGGCTGGCTGCCGCCGCCTGCGTGGCTGCGCTGGCGCTGCTGCTGGCCTGGGGCTGGCAGGCAGCCGAGCGCGAGCGCGAGCGCGACCGCCAGCGCGAGCGCCAAAGCGAGGCCGAGCTGCGCCAGCAGCACCCCATGCGCGAGCTGATCGTGCGCGACGCCCAGGGCCAGGTCATCGGCCGCGGCCACATGGAGTGGAAGCGAGGGCGCGGGCATGAATTCGCCCTGGCGCTGGCCGATGGCCGCATGCTGCTCATCCAGCGCGCGCCGCGCCCCGCGCCCCCGCCGGGCGCGCGCGGCAAGGGCGGCCGCGGCGGCGACGACGGCCCGCCCTTTTGGCTGATGCCGCCCTACGGCTTTTTGTGGGTGATCGGCCTGGCCGGGCTGGCGGTGATGGCGGGCATCTACCCCGTCGCCAGGCGGCTGACCACGCGGCTGGAGCGCCTGCACCGGGGCGTGCAGCAGTGGGGCCAGGGCGATCTGGCCGTGCGCCTGCCCGAAGACGGGCATGACGAAGTGGCCGATCTTTCGCGGCGCTTCAACGACGCGGCCAGCCGCATTCAGTCGCTCATGGCGGCGCAAAAGTCGCTGCTGGCCAATGCCTCGCACGAGCTGCGCTCGCCGCTGGCGCGCATTCGCATGGCGCTGGAGCTGATGGGCGAGCGCCCCAGCCCGGCCGCGCGCGAGGAAATCGGCCGCAACATTGCCGAGCTGGATCAGCTCATCGACGAAATCCTGCTGGCCAGCCGGCTGGATGCGCAAGAGGCCGATCTGGGCACGGTGGAAGAAGTCGATCTCATCGGCCTGCTGGCCGAAGAGTGCGCCCGCACCGGGGCCGATTTCGAGCCGGTCCAGGGCCTGACGCAAGCGGGCGCGCCCGGCGTGGCCAAGCTGCTGCGCCGCGCCGTGCGCAATCTGCTGGAAAACGCCGCCCGCCACGGCAGCGGCCAGGGCAGCGAGCCGGTGCGCGCCGAGCTGGCGCTGGCCGATGGGCAAGCCCTGATCCGCGTCAGCGACCACGGCCCCGGCGTGCCGCCCGAGCTGCGCGAGCGCATCTTCGAGCCGTTTTACCGCCTGCCCGGCGCGAGCGAGCGCGACGGCGGCGTGGGCCTGGGGCTGGCGCTGGTGCACTCCATCGCCCAGCGCCACGGCGGCAGCGTGCAATGCCTGCCCGCTGCGGGCGGCGGCGCGTGCTTTGAGCTGCGCCTGCCCCTGGCCCAGCCGCCTGCCTAGCCGCCCGCCTGGCCGCCTTCTTGCAGGCGGGCGATGTCCTGCCAGGCCAGGCCAAATCGCGCCAGGTATTTGCGCAGGCGGTCGCTGTCGTTGACGCTGCGGCGCTGCTGGCGCGACTGGGCAAAGAGCTTGCGCCCGGCGTCTGACAAGCTGGCGCTTTGCGCGCACACGGGCAGCACGGCGGCCAGTTGCAGGCGGTCAAAGGCATCGAGCGCGGCGGCACGCTCGGCGCCCAGGGCGCGCTCGGCCCAGTCGCCCAAAGGCGCATCGCCCGGCCGCTGGCGTTGCCACAGCCATTGCAGGCGGGCGATTTCGGCGGCTACCTGCTCGCGGCTGATGCGCCCGCCCTCGGCCAGCGTGGCCAGGCGGGTGATGCTGGCCGAGAGATCGCGAAAGTTGCCCGGCCAGGGCGCTTGCGCGCTCTGGGCAAAGCGCAGGTAGTCGGCCAGCGCCTCGGGGTGAAAGCGCACGCGCTGGTGCTCTTGCGCGTGCAGGCCCAGCAGGTGTTCGATGTTGGGGGCGATGTCCTCGGCGCGCTCGGCCAGGCCGGGCAGCTCGTAAGTCCACAAATTGATGCGCGCAAACAAATCGGCGCGAAAGCGGCCCGCGGCCACATCGGCGCGCAAATCGCGGCAAGTGCCCGCAATCAGTTGAAAGCGGCTGCTCACCTCGCGGTCGCTGCCCAGCGGGTAAAAGCGCTTTTCCTCGATGGCCTTGAGCAGCATGGCCTGCTCGTCCTGCCCCAGCTCGCCGATTTCGTCCAGAAACAGCAGGCCGCCATCGGCGCTTTTGAGCAGGCCCGCGCGCTCGGCGGCCGCGCCGGTGAAAGCGCCCTTTTTGTGGCCAAACAGCGCCGACATGGCCGCATCGCCGTGCAGCGTGGCGCAGTTCACCTCCACAAACTGGCCGCTGATGAGCTGGCGCGCGCGCTTGAGCTCGGCCATGCGCCGCGCCAAAAAGGACTTGCCCGCGCCCGTGGGGCCGATCAGCAAGATGGGCGCGGCCGAGCGCAGGGCCACGCGCTCGATTTCGTCAATCAGCGCGTTAAAGCGCGCATTGCGCGTGGCGATGCCGCTTTTCAGATAGGCCACGGCGTCTTGCTGCGCGGCCTCGAAACGGCGGGCGATGGCGTCGTAGCGCGAAAGGTCAAGGTCGATCAGCGTGAGCTGCCCGGCCGGCGCGGGCCTGGCTTTTTGCTCGGGCTGCGCCGATGGCGGCGGCGGCGAGGTTTGCGCCAGCAGCCCCGGCAGGTGGCGCGACTCGGCCAGCAGAAACAGGCAAATCTGCGCCACATGCGTGCCGGTGGTGATGTGCACCCAATAGTCATTGGCGGCGGGGTCGAAGGCGTAGCCCTGCGCCCAGTCATACAGCGCGGCATAGACCTGGCCGAAGTCCCACGGATCGGCGATGGGCAGGTGGTTCAGGCGCACTTCAGTGCCTGGGGCCAACTCGCCCAGGTCGGCGCGCACGCGCTCGGCCAGCTCCAGGTGCTGCGGCTGGGTGTAGAGCAGCTCCAGCCGCGCCACGGGCCGCCCCGGCTGCAAACACAGGCCCAGCGTGGGCCGCCAGCGCTTCCAGCGGCGGGCGGCAAAGCCGTCGTCCAGTTGCGTGCCCAGAAAGCCGATGGCCGTCACCGGCCTGGGGGAAGGACTGGGGGAAGACTTGATACTCATGAATCAAAGTCTATCCAGAAAGCTCATTTTTGCCGACCTTGCACAAGGCAGGCTGCGGGCGGGGTAGCGTTTGCCAATCACCAAAAAATCCTGATTTTTCAATGGATTGAATGATTTGCCCAGGCCACCGGGGCGGCGCTGGCACGGCGCTTGCGATTTCCCCGGCGTCAGGCATGAATGCCGCTGGCTTGCAGGCCAGGGCTGGGGCCGCAAGGCCCGCCCTGCCGGTGCCGGCCGCCGCTGCGCAGGCAGCGCCCTTTTCAGGGGCGCTTTGCCGCCGCCGCGTTGCGCGCCGGTATGCCGCCGGGCAGTCGGGCCTGACGCGGGGTTGCGCCCCACCCTGGTAGCTCACTCGGGTAGAGCAACGTCCTTGACAAGGCGTGTGTAGCGGGTTCGAGTCCCGCCCAGTCCGGCAGCGGCCGCAAGGCCCTGCCGCAAGCAAACGGTCGCAAGACCACCTCCGCCAAACCGTGGCGGGGCCGATGCCAGCCGTGGGCCAGCGCCCGCAGCCAGCCGCAGGCCCTGCCACACCCGCCCCGGCGGCTTTGCGCCGGTGGCGCGGCGCGCCGCTTGCCCGCGGGCAGGCGCGCACTGCGCAGGCCGCCGGGCCTGCCGCACCGAGCCAGCCCGGTCCGCATTCAGCGGACTGCGGCCCGCCCGCTGCGGCCCCGGCCGGCCACACCGGCCCGCTGCCGGGGCGGGGTTTGGCCCCTTTTGCCGTTTTTTCGTTGTTGCGAGATGGAGAGAAAAATGAAAAAAACCTTCGGATTCAAAACCCTGCAAGTCAACAAAGGCGAAACCGCCCTGCTGCTGCGCAATGGCGACTTCGTGCGCGTGCTGCCGCCCGGCCGCCACCGCGTGTGGGCCTGGGGCGATGCGCTGGAGCTGCTGCGCCCGGCCGCGCAGGGCGTGGCCTTCGAGCACCCGCTGGCCGATTACCTGATGGCGCACGAGCCGCAAGTGGTGGCCGATCACTTTGTGCGCGCCGAAGTGGGCGAGGCCCAAGTGGGCCTGCTGTATGTGGACGAGCGCCTGAGCCGCGTGCTGCCGCCCGGCGCGCGCGCCCTGTTTTGCAGGCAGATGCACACCGTGCGCGTGGAGCTGCTGCCGCTGCCGGCCGATGCGCGCATCGCCCCCGAACTGGCCCCGCGCCTGCAACAGCTGGCGCAGCGCCTGGGGCCGGAGGGCCTGGCCGCCGGCGTGCTGCTGGCGCAAGTGCCGCCCTTTCACGCCGGCCTGGCCGAAGTGGACGGGCAGGTGCAGCCGCCCCTGCCGCCCGGCCTGCACGGCTTCTGGCGCTTTGGGCAGCCGGTGCAGGTGAGCGTGGTCGATCTGCGCGCGCAAACCACCGAAGTGGCGGGGCAGGACATCCTCACCCGCGACAAGGTGGCCCTGCGCCTGAACCTCACGGCGGTGTGGCGCTATGCCGATGCGCAAGCGGCCTTTGCCCAATGGTCCAAACCGGCCGAGCACCTTTACCGCGAGCTGCAATTTGCCCTGCGCGCCGCCGTCGGCCAGCGCACGCTGGATGCGCTGCTGGAGGACAAGGCCGCCATCGACACCGCCGTGCTGGAACAAGTGCGCGCCAAGCTGGCCGCAGGCGGCGTGCTGCTGGAGAGCGTGGGCGTGAAAGACATCATCCTGCCCGGCGAGATGCGCAACATCCTTGCGCAAGTGGTGGAAGCCGAAAAAGCCGCGCAGGCCAACGTCATCCGCCGCCGCGAGGAAACGGCCGCCACCCGCTCGCTGCTCAACACCGCCAAGGTGATGGAAGACAACCCCATCGCCCTGCGCATGAAAGAGCTGGAAACCCTGGAGCGCGTGGCCGAGCGCATCGACAAGATTTCCGTCGTTGGCGGGCTGGATCAGGTCTTGAACGGCCTGGTCAAGCTGCGCTGAAACGAGCGGCCCATGACCAACACAGCCCTGTATTCCCACTGGATCATGACCGTGCGCGGTGATGCGCGCGCGGTTCTGCGCAAGCTCGAACGCCTGGCACAGGCCAAAGCGGAGGACGTGCGCCTGATCTCCACGTACGACATTCAGCAGCAGGACTCGCAAGTGCTGTGCGCCAGCGACATACAAGCCTGCGCCGGCCGCCCCGGCCGCTACCGCCAACGGCTCACATTGGAAAAAACGCTGGAGCGTGTCCGCCTGCAAACGTTGGACTTTCTGATGCCCCATACCGCCACATCCTGGCCCGAGCTGCGCGGCCAGGCGCTGGACATGGCACGCCGCATCACGGCGCAATGGCAGTTGCAATTCGACGGCGCCAACGGCCTGTACGCCAGCACCGGCCAGGACCTCAACTGCCAACGCCTCTCTCGTATGCAAAACCTGCACTGGGCTTTGCGGCTCGACCAAAGCTATACCCGCACCTCTTGCCCGACCCCATGACACCCCGCCCCAGCCGCAAGCAGCAGCGCGCCGAACGCAAGGCCGCGCGTGCCGCCGCCCTCATGCAAACCGCCCCGGTGAACCCGGCCCGCCTGGCCGCCAACAACAGCTACGGCCCCCGGTTCGTGCTGGATGGCTTTTATCGGCCACGGCCCTTTTTCTGCTGCGACTGCGGCGCGGCGCAGGTCTGGACGGCCCGGCAGCAAAAGTGGTGGTACGAAACCTGCCAGGGCAACGTTTACAGCGTTGCCGTGCGCTGCCTGGCCTGCCGCATCCGGCACCGGCAACAGCGCGCCGAACAGCGCCAGCGCACCGCCGAGGGCCTGGCCCGCAAGGCCGCCCGGCCCTTTGATGGCAAAGCCTTCAGGCTGGAAAAACAGCGCCGCGCCGAATTACGTCGTGAATGGCGTCGTTCACTGCAAATGCAAGCGCGCGCCCAAATCGACCCAACAAATCAAACAAAAAACGAAAGAAAACCATGAACACCCAAACCCCGGAAGCCATTGATCAGGCGCGGCTGGCGCGCCGTCTGGCCGCAGCGCAAGCCAAAAATGCGCAGGCAGTGGAAGAAGCCGCGCCCGAAATCGTGGAAATCAATAACGAGCGCGGCCATTATTGGCAAATGCAGCAAAATGCCGCGCCCGTGAAAATGTGGACGCATGGCGTGCCCGTGGAAAAAGAGGCGCAAAAGCAGCTGCTCAATGTGGCCAAACTGCCCATCGTGTTCAAACACGTGGCCGTGATGCCCGATGTGCATTACGGAATTGGCGCGACGATAGGTTCGGTGATTCCCACCATCCGCGCCATTATTCCCGCTGCGGTGGGCGTAGATATTGGTTGCGGGATGATTGCCTGCAAAACCACATTAATGGCCGGCGATTTGCCCGATCACCTGGGGCCGCTGCGCACAGCGATTGAAAAAGCCGTACCGCACGGCATGACGCCCAAGCAATATGGCCGCGACAAGGGCGGCTGGGAAACGCCGCCCGAGGAAACCGATGCCGCCTGGAAAATGCTGGCGGGCGAGTTTGCGCAGATTTGCGAAAAATATCCGCGCCTGGAAAAAACCAACAACTACAAGCACCTGGGAACGCTGGGCACGGGCAATCATTTCATCGAAATCTGCCTGGATGAAAATCAGGCCGTGTGGATTATGTTGCACAGCGGTTCGCGCGGCGTGGGCAATGCCATAGGCACGCACTTTATTGAACTGGCAAAAAAGGATGCCGAATTGCATCAACGCAATTTGCCCGATGCCAATCTGGCTTATTTTGAAGAAGGCGCGCAGTATTTTGGCGATTATGTGCAGGCCGTGGGCTGGGCGCAAAAGTTTGCCGCCGCCAATCGCGAGGTGATGATGACGCGCGTGATTCACGCCCTGCGCAAAATCATTGAAAAGCCTTTTGAAACGCATGTGGAGGCCGTCAATTGCCACCATAACTATGTGCAGCGCGAAACTCATTTTGGCGAGCAGGTTTTCGTCACCCGCAAGGGCGCAGTCAGCGCCGAAAAAGGCAGGCTGGGGATTATTCCGGGCAGCATGGGGGCCAAAAGCTACATCGTGCGCGGCAAGGGCCACCCGGAGAGTTTCAACAGTTGCAGCCACGGCGCGGGCCGCGTGATGAGCCGCACGCAGGCCAAAAAGCAATTCAGCGTGGAAGACCAAATCCGCGCCACGGCCGGCGTGGAGTGCCGCAAGGACGAGGCGGTGATCGACGAAATTCCGATGGCCTACAAGGACATCGACGCCGTGATGGCCGCGCAAAGCGATCTGGTGGAGGTGGTGCACACGCTCAAGCAGGTGGTGTGCGTGAAGGGCTGAAGGGGCCAGAAAGGCCCGCCTCCTCAGGCTTTTTGCTGCGCGTGGCGGGCGGCGTCGGCGGCGTCCAGCGCCTGGGCCTGGGCAAAGGCCGGGCGGGCGGTGTGGCGGCTCATGTAGTCGAGAAAAACCGGCTCGGGCGGCAGCATTTGCAGGCGCTCGATCATCCAGGACAGCAGGCCGCTGTAGTAAAGGTCCAGCGCGCCAAAGCGCTCGCCCACGATGAAGGGGCTTTCCTGCAACCGGGCCTTGAGCACATCCAGCGCGCCATCCAGGCTGCCGTAGCCGATGCTGCCGCGCTGTTCGGCATCGGGGGTGATGCCGCGCTGCCGGTCCAGACAGGCGTATTCCAAGTGCGTGGCAAAGCACATCCAGCGGTAGTAAAGGCCGCGCTCGATGCTGCCGGCCGCAGGGATGAGGCGCTTGGTCGGGAACTGCTCGGCCAGCCAGGTGATGATGGCCAGGGTTTCGGTGAGCAGCTGCTCGCCCGCTTGCAGCACGGGCACTTTGCCCAAGGGGTTCAGGCGCAGGTGTTCGGCGCTGCGCAGTTGCTCGCGCGGGCGGCTGACGACCTGATAGGGCGCTTCGCATTCCTCCAGCATCCAGCGCACATAGGTGCCGCGCGTTTTGGGGCTGGTGTAGAGGGTGAGCGGCGGCAAGAGGGGCTTGGGGGCGTTCATGGGCAGGATGGAGCGAAGAAGTTATCCACAGTTTACTTCAGTTTTGATAGCTGCCTGCGCAGCATTTACGGGCGCTGCGGGCAGTCTGCCTGTTTTTTGACCAAATTTTTGTTATCAGATGTAAGACCGGCGGGCTGCCAGTAGCGCAGCAGCAGGGCGTTGCTGATGACGCTGACCGATGACAGGGCCATGGCCGCGCCGGCGACGACGGGGTTGAGGTAGCCCAGCGCGGCCAGGGGGATGCCGGCGACGTTGTAGAGAAAGGCCCAGGCCAGGTTTTGCCTGATCTTGCGCAGGGTGCGGCGCGAGATGTCTATGGCCGCCGGCACGAGGGCGATGTCGCCGCGCATGAGGGTGAGGCCGGCGGCGTGCATGGCCACGTCCGCGCCGCTGCCCATCGCCATGCCCACGTCGGCGGCGGCCAGGGCGGGGGCGTCGTTGATGCCGTCGCCCACCATCGCAACGGTGAGGGCGCTGCCCGGCTTGCTTCCTTGCTCGCCGCCGGCGGGCGGCTGGCGCAGGCGGCGCACGGCGGCGGCCTTGTCGGCGGGCAGCACTTCGGCCAGGGCGTCGCCCTCGGGCAGGCCCAGGCGGGCGGCCACTTGCTGCACGGCGCTGCGGCTGTCGCCGGAGAGGATGACGCTGCGCACGCCCTGGGCGCGCAGGGCGGCAATGGCCTGGCGCGCGCCGGGCTTGATTTCGTCGCCAAAGGCCAGCAGCGCCAGGGGGCGCAGGCTGCCGGGGGCGGGCGAATCGCTTGCTGCCGGATCGCCTGCTGCCGGATTGCTTTCCGCCGGGCCGGCGGCCAGCAGGGCCAGGGTGGCGCCCCGGGCCGATTGCTCCTGGGCGATGGCGGCCAGCTCTTGCAGGGGCACGCCCAGTTGCTGCATCCAGCGCAGGTTGCCCAGGTGCAGGCTTTGGCCTTGCACGCTGGCCTGCATGCCGCAGCCGGGCACGGCGCGGGCGTTTTGCGGGGCTTCGGGGGGGGTGTCGGGCTGGGCCTGGGCCTGCGCTTGCAGCACGGCGCGCGCCAGCGGGTGTTCGCTGCCCAGTTGCACGCTGGCGGCGGCGCGCAGGGCCTGGTCGGCGTTCACGCCGGGGGCGGGCCACAGGCCGATCAGGCGCGGGCGGCCTTCGGTGAGGGTGCCAGTTTTGTCGAAGGCGATGACTTGCACGCGGTGCGCCAGCTCCAGCGCCTGGGCGTCTTTGACGAGGATGCCGTGGCGCGCGGCCACGCCGGTGCCGGCCATGATGGCGGCCGGGGTGGCCAGCCCGAGTGCGCAGGGGCAGGCGATGACGAGCACGGCCACGGCGCGGATGAGCGCCAGCTCCAGCCCCGCGCCGGCCTGCCACCACAGCAGCGCGGTGAGCAGCGCCAGCGCCAGCACCACGGGCACGAAGACGGCGCTGACGCGGTCGGCCAGGCGCTGCACGGGGGCCTTGCCCGCCTGCGCGTCTTGCACCAGGGCGATGATGTGCGCGAGCACGGTCTGGCTGCCGGTGGCGGTGACGCGCATGAGCACGCGGCCTTCGCCGTTGATGGCGCCGCCGGTGAGTTTGTCGCCCACGCCCTTGGGCACGGGCAGGGCTTCGCCGGTGAGCATGGATTCATCGACTTGCGTTTGCCCTTCGGTGATGAGGCCGTCGGCGGCGATGCGCTCGCCGGGGCGCAGCACCAGCACGTCGCCGGCTCGTAGTTCGTCGGCGGGCAGCTCTTTTTCGCTGCCGTCCCAGTCCAGCACGCGGGCCGTTTCAGGGCGCAGCGCGTGCAGGGCGCGTATGGCGGCGGCGGTTTGGCGCTTGGCGCGCTCTTCCAGCCATTTGCCCAGGCGCACCAGGGCGACGATCATGGCAGCGCTTTCAAAGTACAGATGCGGCGGCGCGGCGTGTCCGGCGTGGGCGGCGTGTTCTGCGCCCGGCGCGGCCAGCCACAGCCACAGCGAGAGCAGCCAGGCGGCCGTGGCGCCCAGGCAGACCAGCAGTTCCATGTTGCCGCTGCCGTTTTTCAGCGCGTGCCAGGCGGCGCGGAAAAAGCGCGCGCCCGGCCCGAAGAGCACGGCCGTGCCCAGGGCAAATTGCACCCAGGGCGGGGGCATCCAGTGCAGCCCCAGCGGCATCAGCAGCATGGGCAGCGCCATCGGCGCGCACAGCAGCAGCCCCAGCGCCACGGGGGCGAAGCCGGCCCAGGGCCCGGCCTCGGGCGCGGCCAGCGCGGCATCGGCGGCGCGCGGCTCGTAGCCCGCATCGCGCACGGCACGGCGCAGCGCGCTGGCCAGCTCGGGCCGGCCCTGCCAGCGTATGCGCGCGCTTTCGGTGGCCAGGTTCACCGCCGCTTCCTGCACGCCGGGCACTTTTTTCAGCGCCCGCTCCACGCGCGCGGTGCAGCTGGCGCAGGTCATGCCGCCTATGCCCAGGTCCAGGGTGTGCAAGGAGTTTTCGGGGGTTTTGCTGCTGGTCATGATGTGTTTCATTGCTCCTGCCGACTATGCCTTTCTATGATTTGTGCGCATTTCGCGTTCACAAGCTTTGATTGAATGAAAGGACTCAAGCGCCATGCAACACGAATTCACCGTCTCCGGCATGAACTGCGGCCACTGCGAGGCCGCCGTCACCCGCGCCATCAAGCAGCTTGATCCGGCCGCCCAGGTGCAAATCGATCTGCCCAGCGGCCGCGTGAAGGTGCAGTCAGAGCAGCCGCGCCAGGCGCTGGCCGCCGCCATTGCCGAGGAGGGCTACGAGGTCAGGGAATAAGCCCGGCCCAAAGGCAGCGGCCCGTTTGCACAAAAAACAGGCAAACCAGCCACAGCGCCCGCCAATGCTGCGAAGGGCGCTATCAAAACAGGAAAAATCTGTGGATAACTTGCCCTGGCGGGGGCCAGAAGAAAAGGTGTGAAGCCCGCCGATAAGCCGGATTCTGTGCAGCGCGGCTGCCCGCGCCGTGACCGCCATCTGTCTGGGCCGGGGGTCGCCCGCCCGGCTCGATGCCACCTACCCGCACACTCGGCGGGCCGCTTCAACGTGTGCCTATTTGGTGTTGCTGCGCGCAGAGATTGCCCGTTTCACCCGAACTCAATCGGCTCGTCTCTGTTGCTCTGATCCTCACCTCGCGGTGGAGAGCCGTTAGCTCCTGCGCTTGCCCTGTGCAGTCCGGACTTTCCTCCAGCGCGGCCTTGCGGCCCTTGCGCCAGCGGCGGTCTGGCGGGCTTCACGGGCGCGGATTATCGGCGGCACGCTCACGCGCCCGGCCAGCCGTAGAGCGAGATGTAGATGTTGGCCCCGATCACCGTCAGCAGCCCCAGCACGCCTACGCCTATGGCCAGCAGCCCGGCGCGCGTGCGGTTGTAGCTGTAGCCGACCAGCAGCAAAAGGAAAAACACCGAAAGGGCAATGATGTTGGTGTGCAGCAGGTTGAACAGGAATGAACTTCTCCTTTCTTTGCTGGGGGGTATCGACGCCAGCATAGCCCGCATGTTGGCCTGCATACCGGCCCGTATATCCATATAGCCGCCCGCATCCAAGGCCCGCGCCACAATGGCCGCTTCCTTCTCTCCCCCCTTGAGGTGCCCTTTATGAAAGCCAACACCATCCTCGACACCATCGGCGGCACGCCGCATGTGCGCATCAACCGCCTGTTCGGCCCCGACGCCCAGGTGTGGATCAAAAACGAGCGCGCCAACCCCGGCGGCTCCATCAAGGACCGCATTGCCCTGGCCATGATCGAAGACGCCGAAAAAAGCGGCCAGCTCAAGCCCGGGGGAACCATCATCGAGCCCACCAGCGGCAACACCGGCGTGGGCCTGGCGATGGTGGCGGCCGTCAAGGGCTACAAGCTGGTGCTGGTCATGCCCGACAGCATGAGCGTGGAGCGCCGCCGCCTGATGCTGGCCTACGGCGCCACCTTCGAGCTGACCGCGCGCGAGCAGGGCATGAAAGGCGCCATCGCCCGCGCGCAGGAGCTGGCCGCGCAAATTCCCGGCGCATGGATTGCGCAGCAGTTTGAAAACGCATCCAACCCCGCCGTGCACGAGCGCACCACCGCGCAGGAAATCCTGGCCGACTTCCCCGAAGGGTTGGATGCGCTCATCACCGGCGTGGGCACGGGTGGGCACCTAACCGGCGTGGCGCGCGCGCTCAAGGCCAAGTGGCCGAATCTGAAAGTGTTTGCCGTCGAGCCCAGCCAGTCGCCCGTCATCAGCGGCGGCGCGCCCGGCCCGCACCCCATTCAGGGCCTGGGCGCGGGCTTCATCCCCAAAAACCTGGACACCAGCCTGCTGGATGGCGTCATCCAGGTCGAAGCCGAAGCCGCCCGCGAATACGGCCGCCGCGCCGCCCGCGAAGAAGGCATGCTGGTGGGCATCAGCAGCGGCGCGACGCTGGCGGCCATCGCGCAAAAACTGCCCGATCTGCCCCCCGGCAGCCGCGTGCTGGGCTTCAACTACGACACCGGCGAGCGCTACCTCTCGGTAGAAGGCTATCTGCCCGCCTGAAGCCTCCGCCGCCCCCACGCTCGCTTCAAAGTTCAAGGCCGCCCGCAGGCGGCCTTTTTTGCGCCCGGGCAGGGAAGGTTATCCACAGATTTTTCCTGTTTTGATAGCACACTTCGCAGTATCCACGGGCGCTGCGGGCGGTTTGCTTATTTGCTGAGCAATTTGCGGCGGGTGTGCACGGCGTGGGCGAGCTGGCGCAGCACGGGGGCGGTTTGCTCCCAGCTGATGCAGGCGTCGGTGACGGACACGCCCGGCAGCAGGGGCTGGCCGGGGACGATGTCCTGGCGGCCTTCGCGCAGGTGGCTTTCGATCATTGCGCCGGTGATGCGCGCGTCGCCGGCGGCAATTTGCGCGGCCACGTCGGCGGCCACTTCGATTTGGCGCAGGTGCTGCTTGGCGCTGTTGGCGTGCGAGAAATCAATCATCACCTGCTCGCGCAGCCCGGCCTGGGCCAGCAGGGTGCAGGCCGCTTGCACGCTGGCGGCGTCGTAGTTGGGCGCTTTGCCGCCGCGCAAGATGACGTGGCAGTCGGCGTTGCCGCGCGTTTCGCAAATGGCGGCCTGGCCCATCTTGCCCATGCCGATGAAGGCGTGGGGCGACTGGGCGGCCACGATGGCATCCACGGCCACTTTGACGCCGCCGTCGGTGCCGTTTTTGAAGCCCACGGGGCACGAGAGGCCGCTGGCGAGCTGGCGGTGGCTCTGGCTTTCGGTGGTGCGCGCGCCTATGGCGCCCCAGCTGATGAGGTCGCAGATGAACTGGGGCGAGAGCAGATCGAGAAATTCAGTGCCCACGGGCAGGCCCAGCGCCAGCACGTCCAGCAGCAGGCGGCGGGCCATTTGCAGGCCGTCGTTGATGGCGTAGCTGCCGTCCATGCGCGGGTCATTGATGTAGCCCTTCCAGCCGACGGTGGTGCGCGGTTTTTCAAAGTACACGCGCATGACGACGATGAGCTCGCGCGCCAGGGCGTCGGCCTCGGCTTTGAGCAGGCGGGCGTATTGCAGGGCCTGGTCGTGGTCGTGGATGGAGCAGGGGCCGACGACGACGATGAGCCGGTCATCGCGCCCGTGCAGCACGCGCGAGATGTCGGCGCGGCTTTGCGCAACCAGGGCTTGCGCGGCCCCGGGCGCGGGCAGCCACTCTTGCAGCAAGGCGGGGGTGATCAGGGGGCGCATGGCGCTGATGCGGATGTCGTCGGTGCGGGTGGCGTCCTGGGTGTGCAAGGCAGGGTTTTGTGGCATGGCGTGGGGCGAATCAAAAAAACAAGGGGAAAGCTTTCAGGCGGCGCGCAGCGCGGCGCGGGCGGCGGCGGTGTCCGGGCGCAGGCCGCGCCACCACTCAAAGGAGGCGGCGGCCTGCTCCAGCAGCATGCCCAGGCCGTCGGCCACCTGCGGGCAGCCGGCCTGGCGGGCGGCCTGCATGAATGGGGTGCTGAATTGCGCGCCCAGGCCATAGACCATGTCATAGGCCAGGCGGGCGCGGCCCAAGGTGGCGGCCAGCGCATCGGGCGGGACGGCCGGGGCTTGCCCGGCCAGGGCGGCGGAGGTAGCGTTGATGACTACATCCGCGCCCTGCAAGGGCAATTCGTGCAGGCCGATGGCGTGCAGCGGGCAAGGCAGATGCGGAGCCAGCTCGCACGCCAGCGCGTGAGCTTTTTCGGGCGTGCGATTGGCAATCGTCAAACGGGCCGCGCCAGCGCGCGCCAGCGGCAGCAGCGCGCCGCGCGTGGCCCCGCCCGCGCCCAGCAGCAGCACATGCGCGCCTTGCAGGGGGAAGGCCAGATGGCCGGTGATGTCGCGCACCAGGCCCAGGCCGTCGAAGTTGTGCGCCTCGATGCGGCCTTCTTGCAGCCGCAGCGCATTGGCTGCGCCAGCCAGGCGGGCATCTGCGCTGGCGGCGTCGGCCAGAGCCAAAGCGCGCAGCTTGAAGGGCAAGGTGACATTCAGCCCGCGCCCGCCATCCGCGGCAAAGGCGGCCACGGCCGCTTCAAAGCCGCCCGGCTGGCTGCCGCCGTCGATGGCCCCATACACCATCGCCTGCCCCGTGGCCCGGGCAAACAGGGCGTGAATGCGCGGCGAGAGGCTGTGCCCTATGGGGTGGCCGATGACGGCGTAGCGATCCACAGCGGCGGGCGATGGGGAAGAAGCGGGCGAATCAGGGGCGGCGGTGTTCATGCCCCGATAGTGCCACCGGCCATGCCGATGGCTATCCATTTCCTTATTCAGCCTGGCCGTACGGAGGGGGAGTGACTTGAGGATTGTTTGAACACGGTTTTTTGCTTGTTTCCCCATCTATATCATTGCGGAATGAGCACGCTACAAGAACGCATTGACACCATCCTTCAAGCTACTGGCTGGTCGGTTGGCAAGCTGGCACAGATATGCGATGTGTCGTCTACTGCGGTGTCGCAGTGGAAGAATGGGCCAACAAAGAGCCTGAAGGCTGGCCCTGCATCCAAACTGGCGGCGGCCACGGGATTTAATGCACTGTGGATTGCGGAAGGTGAGGGTCTGCCGGGGGCTGGGCCGACCACTGCCCCGCCGGAAGTGATCCGCATCAAGGCCCGCCCCATCCTGGCCTGGGAAACGCCAGATGATTTGCCCGATGGTGAATTTGTGTTTGTGCCCCTGTTGAACGTGCGTTTGTCCGCCGGGCACGGGGCCGAGCAGGTGGAGATTTGTTCCGACGAAACGCGCCCGCTGGCTTTCCGCGCGGATTGGATGCGCGAGATGCGCTTGAAGCCGGGGCATCTGCTGGCCATGTGGGCCACGGGTGACTCAATGGAGTCACGCATCCAGCACGGCGATGCGCTGGTTGTGGATCGGACGTTACCGGGTTTTTTACTTCTGTTTTCCTTGTTTTTGATGATGCGGGGGTGTGGTGACTTTCCCGCAAGTGTGGCAATCCCGAATGGCCCAAAGAGAAAAAATATTTGAAGCTGCAAGAAGGAGATGTGTTTTGCGGCGTCGTCGTGGACGCATCTTTGGGTGGAGTTTAGTTTTGGACAGAAATAATTATGCTCGGCAAGTTTAGAGCGTGTTATGAACTTTGAGCCAACCGAATCAACGGCATGGCATTGGGC
>JBQNAO010000042.1:0-17224 GCA_052170415.1 Ottowia sp.
CGATGCGATGCGATGCGATGCGATGCGATGCGATGCGATGCGATGCGATGCGATGCGATGATTATATTCATTATTAATCATGGATGCGCAATGATTTTGAATGTTGTTTTTTTGTGGGGCGGTTTTCTTGATTATGGCGGGGTAAAGTGGAACAGAAAAAAACCGGAGTTTTCAGGCTCCGGTTTTTTCGCTTTCAGGGAGCCGTTTTTCCGATATCAGGGATAAAGGCCGCGCAAATCACGCGCTTGCAAAATGCGTGTGCAGGCAACGATATAGGCGGCGGTGCGCAGGGTGACTTTGTGTTTTTGCGCCACGTCCCACACGGCGGCAAATGCCTCTTGCATGATGCGGATGAGGCGCTCGTTGATTTCGGACTCCGTCCAGAAGAAGCTGGAAAAGTCCTGCACCCACTCGAAGTAGCTGACGGTGACGCCGCCTGCGTTGGCGATGACGTCGGGCACGACGAGCACGCCTTTGGATTGCAGGATGTCGTCGGCGGCGGGGATGGTGGGGCCATTGGCGCCTTCGAGCACGAGGCGGGCCTTGATGCTGTCGGCGTTGGCCTGGGTGATTTGCCCTTCGAGCGCGGCGGGGATGAGGATTTCGCAGGGGGTGGCCCAGAAGTCGGCGGCGCTGGTGGCTTCGCCGCCCGCAAAGCCGGCGACGCTGCCGGTTTGCGCGACGTGGGCGAGCAGGGCGGGGATGTCCAGCCCTTTTTCGTTGCGCACGCTGCCGCCGTGGTCTTGCGCGGCGACGATGAGCGCGCCCGCGTCGGCAAAGAGTTTGGCTGCGACGCCGCCGACGTTGCCCATGCCTTGCACGGCCACGCGGGCGCCGGGGATGCTGAGGTTCAGGCGCTTGGCCGCTTCGATGCCGACGGTGAACACGCCCCGGCCGGTGGCTTCGCGCCGGCCCAGCGAGCCGCCCAGGCTGATGGGCTTGCCGGTGACGACGCCGGTGGCGGTTTCGCCCAGGTTGGTGGAGTAGGTGTCCATCATCCAGGCCATGACTTTTTCGTTGGTGTTGACGTCAGGGGCGGGGATGTCCTTGGTGGGGCCGATGATGATGCCGATTTCGCTGGTGTAGCGGCGAGTGAGGCGCTGGAGTTCGCCCTCGGAGAGCTTGCGCGGATCGACGCGAATGCCGCCTTTGGCGCCGCCATAGGGCACGCCGACGGCGGCGTTTTTGATGGACATCCAGGCCGAGAGGGCCATGACTTCGGAGAGGGTGACGTCCTGGTGGTAACGCACGCCGCCCTTGCCGGGGCCGCGGCTGGTGTTGTGCTGTACGCGGTAGCCCTCAAAGTGGGCGATGGAGCCGTTGTCCAGTTCGATGGGGACATCGACGACCAGGGCGCGCTTGGGCCGCTTGAGGGTTTCGACCCACTTGGACAGGGGGCCGAGGTAGGGGGTGACGCGGTCAACCTGGGTGAGATAGATGCCCCAGGGGCCCAGGTGCTGGGGGTCCAGGTAGGAGGGCAGGGGATGGGTAGTGGAAGGTGCGGTCATGTCGTTTCCTCGTGTGAATAAAGGAAACATGAGCTTACCTGCTGGCAGCCGGAAAATTCGCGCCCGCTACAAAAAAGTGAGCTGCCGGCGCAGTATCCACGGGCCTTGCGGCCGCCCGGGCAGGGTGGCGCCCGGGCGGGCGGCGGGGGCGCAAGCGGGCCGATGCCGGCGCGGCATCAGGCGTCGATGTTCATGGCGCGCAGGGCGTTGGTTTCGATGAACTCGCGGCGCGGCTCCACTTCGTCGCCCATGAGGGTGGTGAAGATGCGGTCGGCCTCGATGGCGTCGTCGATTTGCACGCGCAGCAGGCGGCGCACGGCGGGGTCCATGGTGGTTTCCCAGAGTTGCTCGGGGTTCATTTCGCCCAGGCCCTTGTAGCGCTGGCGGGCGGTGGTGCGTTCGGCTTCGCTGATGAGCCAGTTCATGGCCTGGTGAAAGCTGGTGATGGCGGCCTCGCGCATTTTTTCGCCTTCGCCGCGCGTGACTTTGGCGCCGGCGCCCAGCAGCTGGCCGAAGGTGAGGGCGGCGTCGTGCAGGGCGGCGTAGTCGGCGCCGCGCATGAAGTCTTGCGTGATGACGCTGCTTTTGGTGTTGCCGTGCTTGCGGCGGCTGATGCGCAGCAGGGGCGCGCCGGTGCGAGGGTCGGTTTCGTGGGTGACGCGCACGGCGTTGCCGTTGATTTGGTCGGCTTGCAGGCGGCGGGCCAGGGCTTCGGCGCTGGCGCTCAGGTTGTCTACATCGAGCGTGACGCCGCCAGCGATGGCGCGCAGGGCGTCGGCGTCCATGAAGTGGCTCAGGCGCTCGATGATGTGTTCGGTGACCTGGAATTTGTGGGCCAGATCGGCCAGCGGCTCGCCGGAAAGGGCGCGCGGCTGTTCGCCGCCGGTGTGCAAGGTGGCGTCGCGCAGGGCGATGCGGGTGAGAAAGGATTCCAGCGCGTTGGCGTCTTTCAGGTACAGCTCTTCTTTGCCGGCCTTGACTTTGTAGAGCGGCGGCTGGGCGATGTAGATGTGGCCGCGCTCGACGATTTCGGGCATTTGCCGGTAGAAGAAGGTGAGCAGCAGGGTGCGGATGTGGGCGCCGTCCACGTCGGCGTCGGTCATGATGATGACGCGGTGGTAGCGCAGCTTGTCGATGTTGAAGTCGTCCTGGCTGCCTTTGCCCGATTCGGGGTCGGTTTTGCCGATGCCGGTGCCCAGCGCCGTGATGAGGGTGACGATTTCCTGGCTGGACAGGAGTTTTTCGTAGCGGGCGCGTTCGACGTTGAGGATCTTGCCGCGCAGGGGCAGGATGGCCTGGAACTTGCGGTCGCGCCCCTGCTTGGCGCTGCCGCCGGCGGAGTCGCCCTCGACGATGTAGATCTCGCTTTGGGCGGGGTCTTTTTCCTGACAGTCGGCCAGCTTGCCGGGCAGGCCGAAGCCATCGAGCGCGCCCTTGCGGCGCGTCATCTCGCGCGCCTTGCGGGCGGCTTCGCGCGCGCGGGCGGCGTCGATGATCTTGCTGCACAGAATTTTGGCGTCGGTCGGGTTTTCTTCCAGAAAGTCGGTGAGCGCGCGGGCCACGATGTCTTCCACCGGTGCGCGCACCTCGCTGGAAACGAGCTTGTCCTTGGTCTGGCTGGAGAACTTCGGCTCGGGCACTTTCACCGAAAGCACGGCGCACAGGCCCTCGCGCATGTCGTCGCCGGAGACTTCCACCTTGGCTTTCTTGGCCAGTTCGTTGTCGGCGATGTATTTGCCGATAACGCGCGTCATGGCCGCGCGCAGGCCCGTCAGATGCGTGCCGCCATCGCGCTGGGGGATGTTGTTGGTGAAGCACAGCACCTGCTCGTTGTAGCCGTCGTTCCACTGCATGGCGACTTCCACGCCGATTTCGGTGCCCGCAATGCCGCCGTAACTCTCGGCCGGGCGGCTGCCGCTGGCGTAAAAGGCGGTGGGGTGCAGCACGCGCTTGGCGCCGTTGATGAAGGCGACAAAGCCCTTGACGCCGCCGCTGCCGGCGAAGTCGTCGGATCGGCCGTCGCGCTCGTCCATCAGGCGGATGCGCACGCCGTTGTTCAGAAAGCTCAACTCGCGCAGGCGCCTGGCCAGGATGTCGTAGTGGAACGTGTTGTTTTCCTTGAATATTTCGGTATCCGGCAGGAAGCGCACTTCCGTGCCGCGCCGGTCGGTTTCCCCCGTCACGCGCATGGGGGAGGTTTCCACGCCATCGAAGATTTCGATTTGCGGCTGCTGCACAAAGCCGCGCGAGAACTGCAATTCGTGCGTTTTGCCTTCGCGCCGCACGGTCAGGCGCAGCCACTGGCTCAGGGCGTTGACGCAGCTCACGCCCACGCCGTGCAGGCCGCCGGAGACTTTGTAGCTGTTCTGGTTGAACTTGCCGCCCGCGTGCAGTTCGGTGAGGGCGATTTGCGCGGCGCTGCGGCGCGGCTCGTGCTTGTCGTCCATCTTCACGCCGGTGGGGATGCCGCGGCCGTTGTCGATGACGCTGATGGAGTTGTCGAAGTGGATGGTGATGAGGATGTCGTCGCAGTAGCCTGCCAGCGCCTCGTCGATGGAGTTGTCCACCACTTCAAACACCAGGTGGTGCAGGCCGGTGCCGTCGCTGGTGTCGCCGATGTACATGCCCGGGCGCTTGCGCACGGCTTCCAGCCCTTCGAGTATCTGGATCGCGCCTTCGCCATAGCTGCCTTCGGGCGGCAGGTCTGCGGGCGCTTGCGCGTCATGGGCGTCGGGGTTGCGGGGCTTGCTGGTGTCGTCGGTCATGGCTGCTTTCTGGCGTTTTCAAAGACCAAAACCCGCCGGCGGCGGGTTTTGGCGCGGGTGGCGACTGGCGCGGTTCAGATACGCATGGGCATGACAACGTATTTGAAGTTGTCATCGCCCGGCAGGGTAATGAGCGCCGAGCTGTTGGCGTCTTGCAGGCCCAGGCTGATCATGTCCTGGTGCTTGAGGGTGGAGAGCACGTCCATCAGATAGGTGACGTTGAAGCCGATTTCGATGTTGTCGCCGCCGTAGTCGATATCCAGCTCTTCCACGGCTTCTTCCTGTTCGGCGTTGCTGGAGGCAATGCGCAGCAGGCCCGGCTCCAGATTCAGGCGCACGCCCTTGAATTTGTCGCTGGTCATGATGGCCGTGCGTTGCAGGCAGGCCAGCAAGGTGGCGCGGCCCAGGCTGACCTGATTTTTCGGGCTGCCGGGAATCACGCGGCTGTAGTCAGGAAACTTGCCTTCCACCAGTTTGGTGACGAACTCCATGCCGCCAAAGCTGAACTTGGCCTGATTGGGCGCGAACTGCATCTCGATCATGGGCGGCTCGCCGCCTTCGGGCGCGGCGGCGTCCGAGAGCAGGCGCTCCAGCTCGATGACGGTTTTGCGCGGCAGGATGACTTGCTGCTTGGGCATTTCCGCATCCAGCGTGGCGCAGGTGAAGGCCAGGCGGTGGCCGTCGGTGGCAACCAGGCTGAGCTTGTTGCCTTCCGTCTCGAACAGGATGCCGTTGAGGTAATAGCGGATGTCCTGCACGGCCATGGAAAACGAAACCTGGGCGAGCAGGTCTTTCAGCGTTTTTTGCGGCACGCAAAAGGCCGGACCGAAGCCGGGCGCTTCCTGCACCAGCGGGAAGTCTTCGGCCGGCAGGGTTTGCAGGGTGAAGCGGCTTTTGCCGCCCTTGAGGATGATGCGGTTTTGCTGCGCTTCCAGACTCACGGTTTGATCGGCAGGCATGTTGCGCAGGATGTCGATGAGCTTGCGCACGCCCACGGTGATGCGAAACGCGCCCGTATCGCCGCCCAGATCGGCATGCGTGCGAATCTGGATTTCCAGATCGCTGGTGGTCAGCTGGACGGTGTCGCCTTCTTTTTTCAGCAGCACATTGGCCAGCACGGGCATGGTGTGGCGGCGCTCCACGATGCCAGCCACCGATTGCAGGGTGGACAGAAGCTGCTCTTGCGCGGTTTTCAGAATGATCATGGCCGTTTTACAACAGGAAACAGGTCAAAGAGGGGGCGTATTGTGCGGGCGGTCTTGCTCAACCCTTGATGGTCTGCTCCAGCACGTGAAGCTGCTGGTTCAGCTCGGTGTCTTGCTGGCGGTCGGCGCTGATTTTCTTGACGGCGTGCAGCACCGTGGTGTGATCGCGCCCGCCGAAAAGCTCGCCAATTTCGGGCAGGCTTTTTTGCGTCAGCTCCTTGGCCAGATACATGGCGATCTGGCGCGGACGGGCGATGGCCACGGGCCGCCGCTTGCTGTACATGTCGGCCACCTTGATCCGATAGAAATCGGCCACGGCTTTCTGGATGTTTTCCACGCTGATCTGGCGGTTTTTGATGGAAAGCAGATCGCGCAGGGCTTCCTTGGCCATGGGGATGGACAGCGGCTCGCCGTTGAAACGCGAATAGGCCAGCACCTTGGTGAGCGCGCCTTCGAGCTCGCGCACGTTGGAGTGCACCGTGCGGGCGATGAAAAAGGCCACGTCCTCGGGCAGCTTTTCGTCCATGGCGGCGGCCTTGTTCATCAGGATGGCCACGCGCATTTCAAATTCGGGCGGCTCCAGCAAAACCGACAGGCCCGAGTCAAAACGGGAAACGAGTCGTTCGGGAATATTGGTCAGCCCTTTCGGGTAGGTATCACTGGTCATCACTACTTGGCTTTCTTTGGCTAGCAGGGCTTCAAAGGTGTTGTAGAACTCTTCTTGCGTTTTTTCTTTGTTGCCCGTGAAAAATTGAACGTCATCGATCAGGAGCAAGTCCAGCGAGTGATATTTGTCGCGCATGGACTCGAAGCTCTTGTTCATGGATGCATGCACCACATCCGTGACGAACTGCTCGGCGTGAATGTAGAGCACTCGCGCTTGCGGCCTGAGTTGCAGCAGGCGGTTACCCATGGCGTGCATGAGGTGTGTCTTGCCCAGGCCCACGCCGCCGTAGATGAACAGGGGGTTGCACTTGGCCTTGAGATAGGCGTCGGCATGCACGCCCGTGAGGCAGCCGATGACGTGCTGCGCCGCCGAATAGGCCATGCGGTTGGCCGAGCCGGGAACCAGGGTGTCGAAGGTGAAATCAGGCTTGAGCTGGTGCCGCGGGCGCTCGACCGCGGCGGCAGTCGAATCATCCGCCTCAGCGTTATCCGCCACGGCCGCCTCGGCGCGCGCCGGCTGCGGCGCAGGCCGGGACTTGGGCGATGGCGCGGGTCTGGGTCTGCCGGCCGGTTGCGCGGCCACAGCCATGCGCACATTGACGGGCGCGCCGCACAGCGTCTCCAGCGTGGTCTGTATGGAGCCGAAATAGCGATCGCGGATGAAATCCAGCTTGAATCGGCTGGGCGCAAAAACGGTCACGCTGGCTGTTTGCTCATCCACCTGCGCGGTCAGGGGTTTGATCCACAAATCAAACAGCTTGCGGTCAATCTTCCGTGACAGCGCCTGGACGCAATCGGCCCACAAGGCGGGCGGAAACACGGGGGAGACAGATGACGTGGAAGCGGCGCGGGGCATGTGGGAAAGACAAGTCGTGATGAGAGCGAAAGGACAGCAGGCATTGCGCAAACTCATCCAGTTTGAGAGGGCATCCATGAGGCGGGCGCCGATGGGCTTCGCGTGGGCCGGGCGGGACTCGGGAAAGCCGGGCC
This sequence comes from Ottowia sp., assembly GCA_052170415.1. Taxonomy (GTDB): domain Bacteria; phylum Pseudomonadota; class Gammaproteobacteria; order Burkholderiales; family Burkholderiaceae_C; genus Ottowia. Next base: position 7,135 of record JBQNAO010000042.1, read on the forward strand.
TTGTGCCTTGCGGTCAGTCCGAAACCAGACAAAACCTTCAGAAATCAGGAAAAAAACCGCTTTTTGAAGCCTGAAAAACATCGTGCCGGATGATGCCAAACGAAAATTTTATCCACAGCCCGGAGGCGGCAGCCGCCCCGAACTTGATGACGTGCAGCTCCGTGGTGACTTGCCGCGTCTGCGCACAAAAATCAGAATTTGTGATAATCGCCCGTTTGCCTGCACCCTGATGCAGTTGCCCTTTACCCCCAATCCCCAAAGAGGAGTTCATTCATCATGGCCATGAAACGCACCTACCAGCCTTCCAAAACCCGCCGCGCCCGCACGCATGGCTTTTTGGTTCGCATGAAAACGCGCGGCGGCCGCGCCGTCATCAATGCCCGCCGCGCCAAGGGCCGCAAGCGTCTGGCCGTCTGAGCCCAGATCGCACTTCGCAGCGCCCATTGATCTTCCCGATCTTCCCCATCGCCCTTCACGCCGCTGACGCATGACGCCATGCCAGCCTGAACTGCCCGCAAGCGCACGCAGCCCCCAGGCCGTGCGCTTGCTGCATTTGAGCGCACGCGCGCAGTTTCAGGCTCTGCTGCAAACCCGGCCACTGGCGCGCACCCTGCATTTCGCGTTGCACGGGCTGGCAAATCACCAGGAAACCGATCGCTTGGCGCTGTTTGCCCCGGCCGGCAGCCTGTGGATGGGCGTGATCACCCCAAAGCGCCGGGCCAGGCGCGCCGTTACGCGCAATCTCGTGCGCCGGCAGGTGTATGGCGCGGGCCAGGCCGGCTGGCCGCCGGGCGCCTGGCTGGTGCGGCTGCGCAGCGAGTTTGACCGCAGGCAGTTTCCCAGCGCCGCATCCCCCGCGCTCAGGCAGGCGGTGCGACAAGAGCTGGATCAACTGCGCGCGCAGGCGCTCGCATCGGCCTTGTGAAAGCCGCCGGCCCGTCATGCGCGCCTTGCTGATCGCCCTGGTTCGCGGCTACCGCCTGCTGCTGTCGCCCTGGATCGGTTCCTCGTGCCGTTTCGAGCCCACCTGCTCGCTTTACGCCATTGCCGCGCTGGAGCGGCACGGAGCCCTGGCAGGCAGCTATCTCACCTTGCGGCGGCTGGCGCGCTGCGGCCCCTGGTGTGCAGGCGGGCACGATCCCGTGCCTGACGCGCCGCCCTTACGCCTGCGCCCCTTCACTTCCCTGCAAGCGCAAGAACAAACCCCTTCTGCGCCCACCACCGATACATCTCCATGAACGACATACGCCGCACCATTTTGTGGGTGGTCTTTGCCCTCTCCAGCATCATGCTGTGGGATCAGTGGCAGTTGCACCAGGGCCGGCCGGCCACGTTTTTCCCCCGGGCGGAAGGAACGCACGGGGCCTCGCCCGCAGCGGATGCCCCTGCCGCCGTTCCCTCGTCCGTGCCGACGGCCAGCAGCGCCACCCCAGACGCGGCGGCGCTGCCCGGCGCAGGCCAGAGCGCGGCCCTGCAACCTGCGCGCGAGCGCATTGAAGTGAGCACCGACGTGCTCAAACTGGTATTCGACAGCCGTGGCGGCTCGCTCATTCACAGCGAGCTGCTGGCCTATCACGAAGCCGGCCAGGAAGCCAAACCCGTGGTGCTGTTCGATGACAGCGCCGAGCGCACCTACCAGGCGCAATCGGGCCTGACCAATGCCCAGGGCCTGCCCATGCCCACGCATGAAACACCCATGCAGTTCACGGGCGAACGCCAGTTGGCAGACGGCCAAAACGAGCTGACCCTGCGCTTTGAATCGCCCGAGGTGGGCGGCGTCAAGCTGGTCAAGACCTATGTGCTCGAACGCGGCTCCTACGTCATACGCAGCGCGCACGAAATCATCAACACCAGCGCCCAGCCCATCACGCCCCAGCTTTATGTGCAACTGGTGCGCGATGGCGGCGCGCTGCCGGGCGAGTCGAACTTTTATTCCACCTTCACCGGGCCGGTGTTTTACACACCCGAGAAGAAATTCCAGAAAGTGCCCTTCAAGGACATCGCAGGCGGCGATGCCAAATATCAGAAAAGCTCGCCCAACGGCGGCTACGTGGGCATGGTGCAGCACTATTTCGCCAGCGCCTGGATTTTTGATGAGCAGACGGCGCTGCAAAACTCGGCCCGCCAGATCGCGCCCAATCTCTACGCCGCCACCATGCTCACCGAGCCCCGGCCCCTGGCCGCCGGCGCCAGCGAAACGCTGCAAGCGCGCCTGTTCGTGGGCCCGCAGGTCGAGTCCATGATGGAGCGGGTCACCCCCGGGCTGGAGCTGGTCAAGGACTACGGCTGGTTCACCGTGCTGGCCAAGCCGCTTTACAGCCTGCTGAACTGGCTGCACAGCCTGCTGGGCAACTGGGGCTGGTCCATCGTGGCGCTGGTGGTGCTGCTGAAAATTGCCTTCTACTGGCTCAACGCCAAGGCTTACGCCAGCATGGCCAAGATGAAAGCCATCAACCCCCGCATCATGGCCCTGCGCGAGCGCTACAAGGACAAGCCGCAGGACATGCAGCGCGAGATGATGCGCATCTACCGCGAGGAAAAAGTCAATCCCATGGGCGGCTGCCTGCCCATCCTGATTCAGATTCCGGTGTTCATCGCGCTGTACTGGGTGCTGCTGTCCAGCGTGGAAATCCGCAACGCGCCCTGGGTGCTGTGGATCAGCGATCTGTCGGTGAAGGACCCCTACTACATCCTGCCCATCGTGATGACGCTGACCACCGTGCTGCAAACGGCGCTCAACCCGCTGCCGCCCGATCCCATGCAGGCCAAGATGATGTGGATCATGCCGCTCGTGTTCAGCGTCATGTTCTTCTTCTTCCCTGCGGGCCTGGTGCTGTACTGGATCACCAACAACATCCTGACCATCGTCCAGCAGTGGTTCATCAACACCCGCATGGGCGTGCCCGTGAAGCTGAATTTGCCCAGGTTCTGAAGACGCCCGCGCCCAATGAAAAGCCCGCCTTCATGGCGGGCTTTTTCATGCCTGATGCGCGGCCTCCATATCGGGCTTCACTACAAAAAATGTAGCACCGATCGCAGTAACCACGGGCCTTTCAGCCGCATGGGCCTTTTTACAGGCATGGCTGCGCTCAAAACTCCAGCAGCGTCAGCCCCAGGCTGAAAACGGTGCGCTTGAAGTTGTAGTCCAGCAGGCTGTCGCCATAGCCGTGAAAGATTTGCGCATGCAGATGCAGGCCGCTGAAGCTGTTGCCCGCGCCGCTGCCCAGCGCGCGCAGCCACTCCAGCCGCGCGCTGCCCCGGCCCGTGCCCACGCGGCCGGCGAGCGTGGCCTTGAGCAAGTGGCGCGGGTTGATCTGCCAGCCTGCCGTCACCTCGCCGCGGCCCAGGTAGTGGGCGATGTCCGGGTTGTTGTCACTGATGGCTGTTTCCTTCAGGCGGCACCACACCCGCGCTTGCAGGCTCAGGCCCAGGCGGTCGTGCTCGAAACCGGCCATTGCATACACCCGGTTCCAGCTGCGCGAATGGGGGTCGGACTGGCCGTTGGATTGATGCACCAGCCCCAGACCGCTGTAGCGCCAGCGCCAGCCCAGCGGCAGGCTGGCCGTGGCGGGGTAGATGTAAATGAGCTCCGGCGCGTAGTCGTTGGAGCGAAAAGGGCGCGAATGCTCGGGGCTGAAAAGCTGCCAGTAGGACTGCTGCGTGTAGCCAAACCAGAGCGAATCGCGCCGGGGCGAGTCGCGCCCTTTGAGCAGCCCGCTGGCCAGCTTGGTGCGCACCGAGACCTGCAAGCGCGTTTCCTGTCTGCGCCACGTGCTGGCAGTGGGCACTGTGTTGGCCGCATTGGCCGATGTGGGCTGCTGGTTCATGCCATCGGCCGTCACCACCGAAAGCCCCGTCGGCCCGTAGCTGCGCAGGCTGAAGGTGGGACAACTGCTGCCCGACTCCAGCTCCCAAAAGCGCGAGAGGGCGGAAAACTGCCTGTCCCTGCACCCCTGCTCCAGCCCCACGCCCACGATGCCCACCGAGGCTGTCAGCGAAGCCTCGCCTTCTGCCGCGCCCTGGCCCGCCTGGCCGGCGGCGGCAGTGCCGGGGGCAGGCTGCACCGTTGCCAGCGCCCGCGCCACATCGGTGCGCAGGGCCGATGCCGCCGCGCCCTGCCGGGGCAGGGCCGCGTCTGCCGCGCTGGCTTGCGCCGCTTCATCCATGCGCGAGTGCACAGCCTGCACCAGCTTGCTTTGCTGCGCGGCCCATTGGTCAAAGCAGGCCAACCGGGCCTCATCGGCCAGGCGGGTGCAGGCTTGCCAGGCATTGGCTTGTTGAATGTGGCCCTGCGCGGCTTCAGGCAGGGCGGCGGCAGCCGTGGTGGCGGCGGCCAGGGAAATCAGGGAAAGTGAAAAACGAAACATGGGGCCTATTATCTTTTTTCGCCCTTCTGTTTTTCTGTGACCTTTCCCGCAGCGCCAGCGCGGCTCAAATCAGGGGTAAATCAGGCGATTTTGAATATGCCGGTCGTGAATATGATTTTCATATTCAAGCCTGAATATCTGCGCTGTTTTTTCACGACGGACGGGGCGTATCACAAAATCCTTGCGGCAAAATGCGCGGCTTTTTTGCATTTGACGGATTTTCATGTCCAAACCCCTTTGGTTTTCCCTGCAAGGCGCGCGCCGCCGCGTGATTTACGTGACGCTGTATGAGGGCATTGCCATTGCCGTGGTCACGCTGGCGTTTTGGCTGCTGACCGAGCAGGGCGCGGGCCGCTCGGGCGCGCTGGCGGCTTCGTGCTCGGCCATTGCCGTGCTGTGGAATCTGGTGTTCAACGCCTTGTTCGAGCGCTGGGAAGCGCGCCAGAGCGTGCGCGGGCGCAGCCGGGCGCGGCGGGTGGCGCATGCGCTGGGCTTTGAGAGCGGGCTGGCGCTGCTTTTGGTGCCCTTCATGGCCTGGTGGTTGCAGGTGAGCTGGTGGCATGCGCTGGTGCTGGATTTGGGCCTGCTGCTGTTTTTTCTGGCCTATACCTATGTGTTCACCTGGGCGTTCGATCGCCTTTTCGGGCTGCCTGCGGCGGCGGCCTGATGGCCGGGCCGATTGGCGTTATTCAATAACGCCGGGCGCTATCATCGCGCCCCTTTTTTCCCACTGCCGCCCTCTGCCTGCGCCATGTCTGAAATTTCCCGCCCATCTCTGCTTTTGCGCTCTGCCGCCTGGCGACTGCTGTGGGCGGGCGCGGCCTGCGCGGCGCTGGCGGCGCTGCTGGTCTGGGCCGTGGGGCCGGGGCGCTGAGGCCATGACGGGCATCGAGCTGCGCGATGTGGCGCTGGGCTATGGCCGGCAGGCCGTGCTGCGCGATGTGAACTTGCGCCTGGAGCCGGGCGCGATGGTGGCGGTGGTGGGCCCCAATGGCGCGGGCAAATCCACGCTGGTGAAGGCGCTGGCGGGGCTGGTTCGGCCGCTGCGCGGGCGCATCGAAGGACTGGCGGGGTTGCGGGTGGCCTACATGCCCCAGCAAGGCACGCTGGAGCGCAGCTTTCCGGCCACGGTGTTCGAGCTGGCCGCGCTGGGGCTGTGGCACGAGGCGGGCGCGCTGGGCGGGCTGTCGGCCGCGCAGCGCGCGCGCTGCCATGCGGCGCTGGCGCAAGTGGGCTTGCAAGCGCTGGCGCAGCGGGGTTTGCACGAGCTTTCGGGCGGGCAGTTGCAGCGCGCGCTGTTTGCGCGGCTGGCGCTGCAAGACGCGCCGGTGCTGCTGCTGGACGAGCCGTTTGCCGCGATGGACGAGCGCACCTGTCTGGATTTGCTGACGCTGATGCGCAACTGGCAGCAGCAGGGCAAGACAGTGCTGGCCGTGCTGCACGACATGGCGCAGGTGCGCCGCGCCTTCCCGCAAACGCTGATGCTGGCCGGCCGCGTGCTGGCCTATGGGCCAACGCAGGCGGTGCTGACCGAAGAAAACCTGCGCCACATGCGCGCAGAAAACTCGCCGGCGGGCGCGCCGCAAGAGGCCATCACATGAATTCCATGAGCGCCGCCGCTACCGACGCCGGCCTGTGGGCGCTGCTGGCTGGCCCCTTCATTGAATTTGGCTTCATGCGCCGCGCGCTGGCCGGGTGCGTGGCGCTGTCGCTGGGCTGCGCGCCGGTGGGCGTGTTCTTGCTGCTGCGCCGCATGAGCCTGACGGGCGATGCCATGGCGCACGCCATCTTGCCCGGCGCAGCCATCGGCTACCTGCTGGCGGGCCTGTCGCTGCCGGCCATGACGCTGGGCGGCGCGCTTGCGGGCCTGCTGGTGGCGGCGGCCTCGGGCGCGGTGGCCCGCGCCACGGTGCTGCGCGAAGACGCCAGCATGGCCGCCTTCTATCTGCTTTCGCTCGCGCTGGGCGTGCTCATCGTCTCCACGCGCGGCAGCAATGTGGATTTGCTGCATGTGCTGTTTGGCACCGTGCTGGCGCTGGATGACGCGGCGCTGTGGCTCATCGCCGGCATTGCCGCCTTCACGCTGGCGGCGCTGGCGCTGCTGCTGCGCCCGCTGGCGGCCGAGTGCATGGACCCGGGCTTTTTGCGCAGCGTGGCGCCGCGCTGGAGCGCCGCTGCGCACTACGGCTTTCTGGCGCTGCTCGTGCTCAACCTGGTGGCGGGCTTTCACGCGCTGGGCACGCTCATGGCCGTGGGCATCATGGTGCTGCCCGCCGCCAGCGCCCGGCTGTGGGCGCGCAGCCTGGGCGGCCTGCTGGCGCTGGCCACGGGCATGGCGCTGGCCGCCTGCGTTGCCGGTCTGCTGCTGTCGTATCACCTGGGCTGGCCCGCCAGCTCCGTCATCGTGCTGTGCCTGGGCGCGGGCTACATCGCCTCGCTGGCACTAGGCCCGCAGGGCCTGTGGCGCGGCCAGGCCCGGGGGCATTGATTTCTGCACATTTCTATTCAATCCATGAAAAACCTGCTCACTTGTTTCACCCTGGCCCTGGCCTTGCTGGGCGCTGCCCGGGCCGCTGAAACGCCCCCCCCTGCCGCCCCGCTGCGCGTGGTAGCCAGCTTCAGCATCCTGGCCGACATGGCCCGCCAGATCGGCGGCGACGAAGTCAGCGTGCAATCGCTGGTGCCCGCCGGCGGCGACGCCCACGTGTACCAGCCCAATCCGCAAGACGTGCGCAAGCTCGCCCGCGCGGAGCTGGCCATCGTCAACGGTCTGGGCTTTGAGGGCTGGCTCGATCGCCTTATCACCGCCGCCGGCTACCTTGGCCCGCGCGTGGTGGCCAGCCAGGGCGCATCGCTCATCGAAAACGAACCACACGAGCACGAAGACGAGGGTGAAGGCGAACCCCTGCACGAACACGCCCACGCCCACGCCCACGGCCCGCAAGACCCCCACGCCTGGCAGGACGTGGCCAACGCCCGCCACTACGCCCGCCGCATTGCCGAGGGCCTGTGCGCCGCCCGCCCCGCCCGCTGCCCCGTCTGGCGCGAGCGCGAGCAGCGCTATCAGCAGGAGCTTGCGCAACTGCACGCCGACATCCGCGCCGCCTGGCAGGCCGTGCCCCAGGCCCGGCGCAAGGTCATCACCTCGCACGCCGCCTTCGGCTACTACGCCCGCGCCTACGGCGTGCAATTTCTGGCCGCCCAGGGCGTGAGCACCGATAGCGAGCCATCGGCCCAGAACATCGCCGCGCTCATCCGCCAGATTCGCGCCGAAAACATCCGCGCCCTGTTCGTCGAACCGCTCTCCAGCCCCCGCCTGATCGAGCAAATCGCCCGCGAAACCGGCGTGCGCCCGGCCGTTGCGCTGTACTCGGACACCCTCTCCCCGCCCGACGGCCCCGCCCCCACCTACATCGCCATGATGCGCTACAACACCCAGGCCCTCATCCGCGCCATTCAGAGCCAATAAAGGGCCGGAAAAGGCAAAGTTATCCACAGAAAATTATGATTTTGATAGCACGCTGCGCAGCATCCACGGGCGCTGCGGGCGGTTTGCCTGTTTTTTGCGCAAATTGGGCCGACTTTTCCAACCCGGCGCGCCCGTGCCCACACCCCCGCCCGGGGCCAAGCCGCCGCTGCCTGACGCGGCGCGGATAATCCGCCGCTTTCGCCCGGGCGCTGCTGCATCCGCCCCTTCTAGTCTCCTCTGCGGCATGGCCCAGTCCCCCGCCGCCTTGATCCCCGCCGTCTTCACCATGAGCTTTGTCCCCTCTTTCAATCCCCTCTCCTTCCAGTCGCAAACAGCCGATTCCGCCCAGCAATTTCAAACGGCCGACTTCACCCAGCAGCTGCAAGCCATAGGCCAGCTCATTGATCAGGGCCAGTTGCAGCAAGCCGCCCTGGCGCTCAACGAAGCGCAAAAGCAGCACCCCAAAGACGCCCGCGTGGCCCTGGTGGGCGTTCGCCTGGCCGAGCGCGCCGGCAACTTGCCCGGCGCCGTGCAGGCCGCCCGCCGCGCCGTGGCGCTGGAGCCGGGCTGGCATGTGGCCGTGATGGAGCTGTCCCTGGCCCTGATGCGCGCAGGCGAAAACCAAGAAGCCATGGAGCAGGCCCGCCTGGCCGTGGCGCTGGATGCGAACAACCCCGAAGTGCTGCGCCGCGCCGTGCAAGTGGCGCGGCAAACCGGCCACCCCGACTACGCCCTTCCCTGGACGGGCAACCTGCTTCAGCACTTTCCCGATGACAACAATTTGCGCCTGCGGTACGCCTATCTGCTCAAAACCAACAAGCAAGTCGACAAGGCGCGCGAGCAGTTTCAGCAAGTGCTGCAAGCCGACCCCGAAAGCACCGATGCGCTCTGGGGCCTGTTTTCCTGCGCCCTGACAGGCGATGACAAAGACGAAGCCCGCCGCCTGATCGACATCCTGATCATCCGCATGCCCGACGATGAAAACACCCGTTACTGGCACGCCATTGCGCACGGTCAAACCCCGCCTTCGCAGCCCAACGATGTGATCTCCAGCCTGTTTAACGACTACGCCTCGCGCTTTGACTTTCACCTGGTAGGCGGGCTGCAATACAAAACGCCCGAGCGCGTGGCCCGGCTGCTGCTTGAAATCCACCCCGACCGGCGCTTTAACGTGCTCGACCTGGGCTGCGGCACGGGCCTTTTGGGCGTGTATCTGGGCCCGGTCAACGGCCACCTCATCGGCGTGGACCTGTCCGAAAAAATGATCCAGCAGGCCGCGCGCCACGGCGTTTACTCGCGCTTTCACCGCGTGAACATGCTGGATGCGCTGCGCGAAACCCCGTCTGACCTCTACGAAGTCATCACCTGCCTGGACGCGCTCGTTTACGCGGGCGATCTGGCCCCCATCGCGCCCAACGCCTTTCGCATCCTCAAGGCCGGCGGCCACTTCATCTTCACCTGCGAAACCGCCGCCGAAGACGAAGAAGCCGACCTCATCCTGCGCCCGGGCAGCAACCGCTTTGCCCACAAGGCCAGCGCAGCCGAGCGCATCTGCCGCGAAGCCGGCTTTGACGACGTGCGCATCGAACACATGCCGCGCCTGCGCAGTGAAGGCGGCAAAGACCTGCCCGGCTTTCTCGTCATCGCCCGCAAACCGGCCGCCGCGGCCGCCTGAACCCCCGCACGCCCATGCTGCACTTCGAGCTGCTCGCGCAAGACACGGCCAGCGCCGCCCGACGCGCCCGCCTCACCCTCCAACACGGCGTGGTGCAAACGCCCGTCTTCATGCCCGTGGGCACCTACGGCGCGGTCAAGGGCGTCATGCCGCGCAGCCTGCACGAAATGGGCGCGCAAATCATCCTGGGCAACACCTTTCATTTGTGGATGCGCCCGGGCCTGGACGTCATGCAGCAGTTCGGCGGCCTGCACGGCTTTGAAAACTGGCGCAAGCCCATCCTCACCGACTCCGGCGGCTTTCAGGTCTGGAGCCTGGGCGCCATGCGAAAAATCAGCGAAGAAGGCGTGAAATTTGCCAGCCCCGTCAACGGCGACCGGCTCTTTCTCACGCCCGAAATCAGCATGCAGATTCAAACCGTGCTCAATAGCGACATCGTCATGCAATTTGACGAATGCACGCCCTATGAAACCGCCGGCCAAATCACCACCGAGCGCCAGGCGCGCGCCAGCATGGAGCTGTCGCTGCGCTGGGCCAGGCGCTGCCAGGCCGAATTTGCGCGGCTGCAAAACCCCAACG
>JBQNAO010000043.1:0-17099 GCA_052170415.1 Ottowia sp.
GTTCGTCCACTTGGCGTTTTTGGCTCTGCTACTCAGGAGATCGTAAACAGGCTCTAAGTAGTCCAGCACGCCTTGGAAGCAGTCTGCGGATGCGCCGGCAGCCCGGCCGGGCGCGGGTTTCTCTTGCATTTGGCAACATGATTTTGCTTGCCAAATAAGCAAACCCCTCGCAGCGCCCGTAAACACTGCGCAGGGCGCTATCAATTCAGGAAAAATTTGTGGATAACTTGCCCTGACTGCGGCCTATTCGGGGGCCAGTTCGGGGGCGGGCGGCGGCAGGGGCAGTTCCAAAGCCTGGCCCGTGGGGGCGGCCTGGATGGGCCAGTCGCTGGCGTGGCGCAGGTGGCGCTGGCCCTGGTGCAGCAGCAGGGCGGCGCGCAGCACGCCGGCGTGGGTGATCCACAGGTGGGCGCGGGGGGGCGGGGGCGCACCGGGCGGGGCGAGGGCCTGGCAGGTTTCGTCCCAGGCGGCGGCGATGCGCTGCATGAAGGCGCTGACGCTTTCGCCGGGGACCGTGCAGCCGCCCTGCCCTGCCCGCTCGGGGTGATCGCCCTGCCCTGCCTGCTGCGCGCCTGCATTCGGGAGCTGGCCGGGGCGGGCGTGGGCGAAGTCGGCCAGCCAGGCGTCGATGGCGGGGCGGGGGATGTCGTCCCAGCGCTGCATTTCCCAGGCGCCGAAGTGCATTTCGCGCAGGCGCTCGTCCGCCTGGGCGGGGGGCAGGTCGGGGCGCAGGGCGGCCAGGGCGCGGGCCAGGGCGAGGCAGCGGCTCAGGGGGGATACGCGCACTTGCGCCATGCGCGGCAGGCGGGCGGCCAGGTGGGCGGCGGCCCGGGCGGTGGCCTGGGGGCAGGCGGGCAGGTCGCTGCTGCCGTAGCACAGGCCGGGCGCTGCCTGCACCTGGGCGTGGCGGGCCAGCCAGAGCGCGCAGCGGGCAGGAAGGGCGGGGGCAGTCATGCCGACAGGCGCGCGGCCTGTTCCAGCGCTTGCAGCAGGCCGGGGGCGGCGGCCAGGGCGAGGTAGAGGGCCAGTTCGCAGATTTGCTGGGTGGCGCCCAGGGTGTCGCCGGTAAAGCCTTGCAGGCGGCGGCGCAACAGGGCAGCCAGCCAGGCCAGGACGGCCAGTTGGGCGGCCAGGGCCAGGGCGGCGGCAGCCACGCCCCACGGCTGCGCCAGCAGGGCCAGGGCGGGGGCGGCCCAGACGGCGGCGGCGAGCACGGCGGGGGTGGAGACGGCATCGGCCAGGGGTTTGGATTTGGAGGTGTCGGTGTCGCTGACGTAGGGCAGCGCGCGCATGAGCAGCAGGGGGGCAAAGCGCGAGAGCACGTGCGCGCACAGCAGGGCCAGAGCCGCGCGCGCCGGCCCGCCCCTGGCGGCGAGGGTGGCCAGCAGGCTGATCTTGAGCGCCAGCGCCAGCGCCAGCGCCAGCGTGCCGTAGCTGCCTATGCGCGAGTCTTTCATGATCTCCAGCGCGCGCTCGCGGCTGGCGCTGCCGCCCAGGCCGTCGCAGGTGTCGGCCAGGCCGTCTTCGTGAAAGCCGCCGGTCAGCCAGACGGTGGCGGCAGTGGCCAGAGCGGCGGCGGCCAGCGGGGCGTGGCCCGCCGTGCCCAGCAGGGCCAGCGCCAGCCAGAACGCGGCCGCGCCGCACAGGCCGATGACCCAGCCCACGCCGGGAAAGTGCGCGGCGGCGGCGCGCAGCATGGCGGGGGAATAGCCCGCCCACGCCGCCAGCCGCCCGGTGACGGGGATGCGGGTGAAAAACTGCAAGGCGAGCAGGAAGTGGCGAACGGGCTGCATGGGGCGGCGAAAAAAGGGCGGCGAAAAGGGGCGGTGCAAGGGGGCGGGCGCGCGTCAGTCGTAGCTGATGCGGTAGATCACATCCAGCCCCTGCTGCTGGCCGGTTTGCCCGCGCACGAGCCAGCGGCGCGATAGCTCGTAGTAGATGAAGAGCGAGCCGATGGCGCTGCCCAGGGTTTGCTCGTAGGAGGCGTAGAGCTTGTCCGACAGGCGCTTGCCCACGGCAACGCTGCCGCCTTCGTTGACGGAAAGCTCGTCCAGCCCCACGCGCGAGGCCAGGCTTTTGCCGCCGCGCCCGCTCATGGCGGCCAGGGCCGCTTGCTGGAGCATGGCGGCTTCGGCTCCGCCGGCGGGCGCGGCGCGCCCCAGCAGCAGCCAGGAGAGGGTTTGGCTGTCTGACAGTTCGGGGCGCGAATACAGGCGCACGCTGGGCAGCAGGGCGGTGCCGGTCACGCGCACGCCGGCGCGCTGGTCGCTTTGGTAGTTGGGCCGCAGCGCGAGGATGTCGAGCACGGGGTTGTCGGCCGGGCCGGTAAAGCGCACCACGCCTTTTTGGATTTGCAGCTGCTGGCTGTAGGCGCGGAAGGTGCCGCCTTCGGTGCGGATTTCGCCGGTCACGCGCGGCAGCGTGCCGATGGGGCCGCTGGCGGCCACTTGCAAGACGCCGGCCAGGCGAGTGTCTATGCCCTGCCCGCGCAGGGTGAAGGCCGGGCCCATGTCGATATCCAGACGCGCGGCCAGCGTGGTCTTGGTCTGCTTTTGCGCGGCGCGGGCGGCGGCGCGCTCGGCGCGGGTCTGGCCCTGGCCGCCTTCGGCCAGCTCGCTGGCGGTGAGCACGCGGCCGTCGGCGCGGTGGATGCGCACGTCGTCATCCAGCGTGGGGGCGCTGCTTTCGGGCAGTTCGATGTGGGCCTGATCGAAGCGCAGCTTGCCATCCAGCGTGGCGGCGCTGCCCTGCATGGCGGCCTGCATGTCGCCGGAGAGGGTGACTTGGCGATCGGCGCGAATGCTGGGCTGGAGCCGGTCGAGCTGCGCCTTCAGGCTGGCACGCAGCTGCCCCTGCGCCCAGCCGGAGCTGCCGGTGGCGCTGATTTGCCCGCCCTTGCCGCCCTTGAGGGTGAATTGCTCGATCAGCACTTGCTCGCCTTGCAGGCGGGCCAGCAGTTGCCCGTCCTTGAGTTCGAAGCCATCGGCCACGGAGCGCAGGGCCAGCTCGCGCGCCTTGAGCAGCCCGCCCAGTTGCGGCGCGGCGCGGGTGCCGCTGATTTGCAAATCGGCATCGACTGCGCCGCGCAGCCGCCAGCCGGGCGGCGCCAGCAGCGACCAGGCGGCCACGGGGGGCAGGCTGGCTTGCAGCCGCCCTTGCAGCGGGGCCTGCGCGGGCCAGTCGAAGGGCCCGCCTTCGCTGCTGCCGATGCGGGTGCTCAACTCACCCTCGGCCTGGCCGATGCGCTCGCTTTGCCAATCCAGCCGGGCGCTGGCCTGCGCGCCCTGCACGTTCAGCTCAATGCGGGCGGTTTTCACGCCTGCGCTCTGGCGCTGGGGCGCGCCGGGCAGCGGCGGCAGCACGATGTCGCCGCTGGCGCGCTCGGCGCTGGCTTGCAGGCGCAGGCCGTGGGCGGGGGTGTAGTCGCCCTCCCAGCGGGCATCGAGCACGAAGCTGCCCGCCACGTCGAGCAGGGCTTGCAAATCCTTGCGCCAGGGCTCGGGGGCCTGATCGGCCCAGGCCAGGGGCAGGCCGCCCAGCCGACCGCGCGCCAGCCAGCCTGCGTCGCGCCATTGCAGCTCCTGCCAGGCCAGTTGGGCCGGCGCCTGCGGCCGGGCGGCAGCGGGCGGGTGTATGTGCAGCGCCCCGGCGCTGGCGGCCAGGCTTTGCAGGCCGCCGGGCTGGTCTTTGCCCTCCTTGCCCGCAGAAGCCAGGCTGGCGGTGAGGGTGAAGGGCTGATGCAGGGCCACGCGCCAGGCGGCGGGGGCGTATTGCGCATCCTGCGCGCTGACATCAAGCTGGCTGAAGGCGGCCTGCCACTGGCTGGCGCCGGTTTGGCGCAGGCGGGCGGCGCTGCGCAGATCAAGCCTGCGCCCGGCCAGGCTGGCCTGGCCGGAGAGCGTGAGGGCGGCCGTTTGCAAGCGGGCGTTTTTCACGCTGCCCTGGGCGCTGGCGTTCAGGGCCTTCAGGTGCAGCCACTCATCGCCGGCGCTGGCGCGCCATTGCAGGGCGGGGGCGGCCGCCTGCACGCGGAAGGCGGGGGCGGCCCAGCCGCCTTGCCACTGGCCCTTGAAGCTGGCGCTGCCGCCCAGTTGCATGGCTTCAAGACTTGCGCGCGCCGCTGGCGGCAGGGGCAGGCTTTGCAGCCAGCGCAGGGTGTCGGCCAGTTTGGCCGCTTGCAGGCTCATCTGGCCCTTGCCACTGGCCGGGGCGATCTGGCCCTGGGCGCTGAATTTCAGGCCGGGCGCATCCAGGCTGATCTGGCCCTGCCCGGCGCGCTCGGCCAGGCGGGCGCGGGCGTCTTGCACGTTCAGGCGGGCCTGGGCGGTGTGCAGGCTCAGGCGCGCCAGTTCCACCTGGCTGGCGGCCCAGTCGCCCTGCGCGCCGGGCTGCACCCGGCCTTGCGCCACAAGCTGGCGCAGGCCGGCCAGCAGCGCCCCGCCGGGGGCCCGGGCGCTGGCCGACGCAGCTGCCGGGACTGCCGCAGCCGCCGAAGCCTCGTCGGCTTGCAGATCGACATCAAACTCCAGCGGGGCCGCGCCGCCCGCGCTTTGGCCTTGCAGCGTGCCGCTGATGGCCGGGCCGGGCAGATCGGCGTGCAAGGCAGCGGGCGTCAAATGCTCGATGCGAGCCTGAAGCTGCCAGGCCGGCAGGGGCGCGGGGGGGGCTTCGGCGGACTCTGCGGGCGTGTCTGCGGGCGTATCTGCGGGCGTGTCTGCGTGCGTTTCGGCAGGGATTTCGGCGGGTGCGGCCACGGGCGCTGTTACCAATGCATAACGTCCGCTGGCCTGCACGCTGGCGCCGCCGGGCAGCTCGGCCAGCAGGGCGTGAATCCGGGTTTGTTCGGGCTGCCAGTGCATGCGCGTTTTCAGGCTTTGCAGGGGCAACTGGCGCGCGCTCCAGGGGCCGGCCAGGGCGTTGCTCAAGTCCAGCTCGGCCCGCCAGCCCCGATCGTCATCGGGGTTCAGATGCACCTGCCCGCTCAGGCGGGTGTGGGGGGCAGCGGGCCAGAAGGGGGCCACATCCAGCGCGTTCAGGTTGATATGCGCCTGCGTGATCGGCTGCGCGGCCCAGGGGGCGATGCGCGCGCTCAATTCGGCGCGGGCGGTTTGCGCATCGGCGCGGCTTTCGGCGCGGGCTTCGGCCCGAAGTTCAGCGCTGGCGGCGGGCGTTTCCTGCGCTTGGGCAGCGGTCTGCTCGCGCAGACGGGCCGTGATTTGCATGTTGCTCAAGGGGCCGACGGCCGTGGCGCGCAGCAGCAGCGCCGTGGCGGGCAGCGCGGCTGCGGGGGCGGGGGCCGTTTCGGCAGATGTTTCGGCTGGCGATGCAGCCGTCGTTTCCTCCGGCAGCGCGGCGGCCACCGATTGCGCGCTGAACTGGCCGCGCAAGCTGGCGTTCAGCATGGCGGCGGCGTCGTTGGCCAGGCGCACGCTGGCGCTGTAGCTGCCGCCCAGCGCCTTGACGCTGCCAAGCTCCAGGCGGTGCTGCAACTGGTTGAAGTGATAGCTGCCCGCCACATCGGTGA
The DNA here is from genome assembly GCA_052170415.1 of Ottowia sp. Taxonomy (GTDB): domain Bacteria; phylum Pseudomonadota; class Gammaproteobacteria; order Burkholderiales; family Burkholderiaceae_C; genus Ottowia. Next base: position 5,525 of record JBQNAO010000043.1, read on the forward strand.
TGCGCAGGTTTTGCTGCGCCAGATGCAGCTCGTCCACCCGGAAAGAGCGCACGATGATGCGCAGCGGCAGGCTGATGGGGCGGGGCGGGCCGGAGGCCGGCTCGGGATCAGGCGGGCGGGTGTCATCCACCTGGATACGGGCGGCGACCAGCTCATCCAGATGCAGCTTGCCGCCCAGCAGCGACAGCAAGCGCCAGCGCAGGCGGGCCTGCTGCACTTCGACGGTCAGGCCGTCCTCGCTCCAGCGCACACGCCCGGCCTGGCCGCCGTGCAGCAGGCTGCCCTGCAATTGCTCAATGCGCAGCGCCGGCGGCAGGTGCGGCGCGGCCCAGGCCAGCGCCTGCTCCAGCGAGCCGGGCGAGGCCGCCCAGCGCCACAGCACGCCCAGCGCCGCCAGCAGCGCCAGCAGCAAGATGAGCAGCAGCCAGGCCAGGCGGCGCGGCCAGCGGCGCTGCGGCGCGGGCGGCGGCGCGGCGGGAGCAGGCGAGGCAGGCGCAGGGGCAGGCGCAGAAGGAGCAGAAGCGGCGGTGGAGTTCATGAGCGAACGCGAAAAAGGCGGGGAAACAGCGGGCCGGGCGCAAGCTGCGGGCCGCGCCCGAATTCAGAAAACAAAGCCCACCGAAAGATGCAGGCGGAACTTGCGCGGCTTGAGCCCGTAGGCCAGGGCGGCGGACATGGGGCCTATGGGCGTTTTCACGCGCACGCCCGATCCCACGCCCACGCGCGGGCGCAGGTGCCCGGCCACGTCGGCCACATCGCCCGCATCGACGAACACGATGTGCTCCATGCCCGTGGGCTGGCCGTCGGCTTTCAGCAAGGGGCGCTGCCACTCCGCGCTGACGGTGAACATGTAGTTGCCCGGGGCGGTGATGCCGTTGCGGCGCACGCCGATGTCGCGCCAGGCGTAGCCGCGCACGCTGTTGTCGCCGCCTGCGCGAAACAGCAGCGCGCTGGGCACGCGCGCGCCGCCTGGCGTGACCACGGCCCCGCCTTCGGCGCGCACAGCCAGGCGGCTGCTGGCGGCCGACTGGCCCAGCGGGAAAAAGCCCATCCAGCGCAGCACGCCCCGGGTGAAGGGCTTGCGCTTGCCTTCGATGGTCAGGCCCCCGCCCACTTCAAAGCCCAGGCCCCAGCCCCGGGTGGGATCGCTGCGGTTGTTGAAACGCCGCGTGGTCCACACGTAATTGGCCGAGAGGGCCGAGCCGTCGCCGGCCTGCTCGTCGGTGATGAGCCGCCCGTCTGCGCCCTTGACGCGCGAGAGGTCGTAGCGCACGTAAATGTTGCGGTCAAAGCGCTCGTCGCTGCGCGCGCGGCCAAAGCGCAGCTGGCGGTTGTAGGTGGTGAAGCTGCCCTCGTCCTTGACCCGGCTGACTCTGGCCAGCGCGCCCCAGCGCCAGCCGCCCGCATCGGGCATGGCCAGCCAGTCGGTTTCGATGAAGGTGTTGGCCTTTTCCAGTTGCAGCTTGCTGACGGCGCGCCAGCCCAGCCAGGGCAGGCGGTTGTGCGTGTGCTCGGCCGTCAGGCGCGGGCCGCCGTCGGTGGTAAAGCCCAGACCCAGGGTGACTTTTTGCAGCTTGGCTTCCGTCACCTGAATGTGCAGGGGCGCGTGCACCGGCTCGGGCGCTTCGGATGCGGCGGGCGCATCGGCGACGGCATCGCCTTCGCCCGCGCCGGTTTCGCCATCCCCGGTTTCAGCGTCTTTGGTTTCGGCGTCTTTGGTTTCGATGGTGACGTAGGCCGCGTCGTAATAGCCGCTGCTGATCAGGCGCTGCTGCGCATCGGCCAGGCGCGATTGGTCATACGGCTCGCCCACGCGCAGTTGCGTCAGGCGCTCGGCCAGCACGGCCGGATAGCGCTGCTGGCCGCTGACTTGCGCCGGGCCCATCAGATACAGCGGGCCGGAGTCCAGCGTCACGCCCAGCCGCACGCGGTGCTCGGCCTCGTCCACATCGGCTGCGCTGCGGCTGATGCGGCCGGCCGGATAGCGCTGCGCGATCAACTGGCGCAGCGCATCGGACTTGGCGCTGCTCCACTCCTCTTGCGAAAAGGCGCTGCCCTCGGCCAGCGACCAGGCTTCGCGTATGCGCCTTTGCTGGCGGCGCGCGGCCGGGTCGTCGGAGTGGGCCACGTCGCCCGCAAAGGCAATCGTCACCGCCTGCACCTGCGCCTGCGGCCCGGCCTTCACATCCACTTTGACCACCGGCGCGGCGGGCGGGCGGCTTTCGCGCGTGATGCGCAGCTCGGGCGTGAAATAGCCCTGCGCGGCCAGCAGCGCCTTGAGCTGCGGCTCGGCCAGCTTCATCAGGCGATCGAGCTCGGCCGTGTCCAGATCACTCACCTGCTGGTAGCGGCGCAGCTCGTTGTGCTCGGCCAGCAGCTTTTGCAGCTCGGACACGTCGGCCTGCACTTCGATGGAAAAAGAAGGGGGCGCTTCGGCTTCGCCGGCCTTTTCAGATTCGATCTTTGCCGTATCGGCTGGTGCGGCCGGGGCGCTTTGCGGCGGCTGCCCCCAGGCGGGCGCGGGCGGGGCCAGCAGGGCGGGCAGGGCCGCCAGCAGCGCCGCGGCCAGAGGGGCGCTGCGAGGGGAAATACTGGGGGAAAATCTCGAAAAAAGGTAGGGCGGGCGCATCGGGCGGCGAGTTTACGCACGGCCCCCTGCGTTCACGCCGCCGCACTTGTATCCAGAGGAAAGACCGCCATGAGCCGCAGCCTGCCCGGCTTTTCAGCCCCCGCCGCTTCGTTTGACCAGCCCTTTGAAATGATGGAGGCCTGCCACGACCGCGTGCAGCGCAGCCTTGATCTGCTCGAACGCATCGTCGCGCACATCGACGCCAACGGCCACGATGCCCAGTCGCGCAGCGCCGTGGCCGATGTGCTGCGCTACTTCACCATCGCCGCGCCGCACCATCACGAAGACGAGGAGCGCCACGTCTTTCCCCTGCTGGAAAACTCGCCCGACCCCGCCTTGCGTCAGGCCGTGGCCACGCTCAAGGCCGATCACATTCGCATGGCCCGGCTCTGGGCCGATCTGCGCCCGCGCCTGCAAGCCTGGCAGGCCGAGGGCGCCGCCCCCCTCACCGACGACGAGCGCCGCCTGGTGCGCGAGTTCACCGGCATTTACAGCACGCACATTCCGCTGGAAGAGCAAGTCGTCTATCCCGCCAGTCAAAGCCTGCTGGAGCCGGCCCCGCTGGCCGCGATGGGCGCGGAAATGGCCGCCCGCCGCAAGTCGCGCTAGTCGCGTCAAGCGGCCCCAAACCCTGCGCGGCGGCAGAAGTTATCCACAGATTTCTCACTTTTTGATAGCGGCCTTCGCAGCATTTACGGGCGCTGCGGGCGATTTGCCTATTTGATAAGCAAAATCAGGCAAAAAAATGTAAGCCGCCCGGGCCGGGGCGGCTCAATCTTCCACAAACGCTTCTTCGCGCTTTTTGCGGATCACCGGCAGCAGCACCACGGCCAGCAGCGCCGCCGTGCAGGCCAGCAGGGCGGCCGAGATGGGGCGGGTGACGAACACGCTCCAGTCCCCGCGCGAGAGCAGCAGCGCCCGGCGCAGGTGATCTTCCATCATCTGCCCCAGGATCAGGCCCAGGATCAGCGGCGCCGGCTCCATGCCCAGCTTCACAAACACATAGCCGATCAGGCCGAACCAGCCCAGCATCCACACATCCCAAGTGTTGTTGTATAGCGAATACACGCCGATGGCGCAAAACAGCACGATGGCCGGAAACAGCCAGCGGTAGGGCACGCGCAGCATGCGCACCCAGATGCCGATCAGCGGCAGATTGAGCACGATCAGCATCAGGTTGCCTATCCACATGCTGGCCACCAGGCCCCAGAACAGATCGGGGTTGCTGCTCATCACCTGCGGGCCGGGCTGGATGTTGTGAATCGTCATGGCCCCCACCATCAGCGCCATCACCGCGTTGGGCGGAATGCCCAGGATCAGCAGCGGGATGAAGGAAGTCTGCGAGCCTGCGTTGTTGGCCGACTCGGGCGCGGTCACGCCGCGAATGTTGCCCTCGCCAAAAGGCACCTCGCCCGGGCCCAGGCGGGTTTTCTTCTCGATGGTGTAGGCCGCAAAGGCCGAGAGCATGGCCCCGCCGCCGGGCAATATGCCCAGCGCCGCGCCCAGCGCCGTGCCGCGCAGCATGGCCGGCATCATCTGGCGGAAGTCCTCGCGCGTGGGGTAGAGGTGACTGATGCGGCCCACCATCGCCTCGCGCTGCTCGGTGTGCGAGAGGTTCTTGATGATTTCCGCGTAGCCAAAAATGCCCATCGCGATGACGATGAAGCTGATGCCGTCGCTCAGCTCGGGCACCTCGAAGGTGTAGCGCAGCGTGCCCGAGTGCACATCCGTGCCCACCAGGCTCAGCAGCAGCCCCAGCGCCACCATGCCCACGGCCTTGAGCAGCGCGCCCGAGGCCAGCACCACCGCGCCCACCAGCCCGAGCACCATGAGCGAAAAGTATTCGGCCGAGCCGAATTTGAGCGCCACCTCGGCCAGCGGCTTGGCAAAGCCGGCCAGCACCAGCACGCCCGCGCAGCCGGCAAAAAACGAGCCGATGGCCGCTGCCGACAGCGCCGGCCCCGCACGCCCGCGCCGCGCCATCTGGTAGCCGTCGATCACCGTCACCACCGAAGACGACTCGCCCGGCAAATTCACCAATATGGCCGTGGTGGAGCCGCCGTATTGCGCCCCGTAATAAATGCCCGCCAGCATGATGAGCGCCGCCGTGGGCGGCAGCCCGTAGGTGGCCGGCAGCAGCATGGCGATGGTGGGCACCGGGCCTATGCCCGGCAGCACCCCGATCAGCGTGCCCAGCAGGCAGCCCAGCAGGGCGTAAAGCAGGTTTTCCATGCTGAAGGCAACGGAAAAGCCCAGCGCCAGATGTTCAAGCAGTTCCACGGTTTTCCCCTTCAGCCCGTGATGAAGGCCGGCCAGACCTGCCAGGGCAGCTTCAGCCCCTTGACGAAAGCGGCCCAGCAGCCCAGCGCCAGCAGGGCGGCCAGCGCCAGCGTCTCCAGCGGGCGCGACTCGGGGCTGGCCATGGCCGCCACGCACACCAGCGTGAACACGGCCGCCATCAGCCCCATCGGCGGCAGCCCCAACCAGGGCGCGCCGCCCAGCAGCAGGCCAAACAGCGCATTGGCCAGGGTGATGAAAAACAGGGGCCGCCACGGCCAGCGGCCCACCGGCTCGCCGTCGGCCGTTTCGATCACCAGCGACTTGAAAACAATCACCGCCCCCAGCGCCGCCAGCAGCACGCCCACGGCCAGCGGAAAGTAGCCCGGCCCCATGTGCGCGGCGCGGCCGATTTCATAGGCCGAAGCGCCCCAGGCAAACGCCAGGCCGATGGCAATGAACAGCAGCCCGCCGAAAAAGTCTTTTTGGTTTTTGATGCGCACGGGACATTTCTCCTTGCAAGGCGTCGTGGGCGAAAAAGGCGCGATTTTCGCCCTGCCACACCCGTGCGCAGACTGTGGCCCTTACGTATGAGCCGGGCCGCGCGCGCCCGAAAAAAAGCCCCGCAAAAGGCGGGGCGGGCGGCGGAAAAAACACGCGGTTTTTCAGTGCAGATGCCGGGGCCGGGGCCGGCCGCCGTGGCCGCTGCCGCCGCGGGGGCGGCCCAGTTGCAGCGAGTTGGAAAGGTCCTTGATGCGCTTGAAAAAAAGCTGATCGATGGCATGCACCACGCCGTCCAGCTCGGTGCTTTCAAAGTGACGCTCCATCAGGCGCACCACGTCTTCTACCAGCAAATCGCGCTGCGCCTGCATGATGGCCTGCGGCGAGGGGCCGACAAACAGCAGCACGAAGTCATCGCGCGCCTCGTGGCCGTCGCTTTCGTCTTCTTCGTCGTAATCGACGTCGTAGAAGGTCACTTCGATGGGCGAGCCGCTTTCGGAGATGTCGTTCAGGTTCATGCACAAGTCATCCAGGCGGGTGCGGAAGTCTTCGTTGCCTTCCACCGTCCAGCACATGTGCAGGGTGCGGGTGGCGGTGTCGTAGCGCAGGCCCGGCTCCTCGTCATACAGGCTGCCCGCGCCGGCGGCCAGCGAGCGCGCGCCGGCGTAGTCCCACAGGGGGCGCAGGGCTTCTTCAATGGCGTTCAGGCTCACGCCCGGGCGCAGTTTCACATCGCCATGCACGTGAATTTCAAAGGCGTTGTCATAGGGGTTCATGGCGGTTTCCTTGCGTTCAAAAGTGAGGCCGCGGGCGGCTTGCGCACACGGCAAAAAATGATTATGCCGAGCCGGTTTGCCCGGCGCGGGCGGCCCTCACTTGAGCAGGCGGCTGCGGTGCAGATACAGATGCGCCAGCAGCAGGGCCACAAAGGCGCTGCCTGCCAGGGCATGCCCGCGCCGCGCGCCCGCGCCGGCCAGCGCCACGGTGGCGCCCAGCGACAGCAGCATGCCCTGCTTGACCCAGCGGTTGATCTGCTCGGCCCCGGGCCGCGCCAGCGTGGCGGGCCAGTTCAGCGTCAGGGCCTGCTCGGCGGCGCTGGCGCTGGGAGTCTCGCCTTCTGCAATGTTTTCGACAACGCTTTCGGCTGCTTCGGCTGCTTCGGCTGCTTCAGCGGGCGGCGGCTCGTCGGCGGGCAGGGCCAGCGCCTCGCTCCAGGCCGTTTGCAGCAGCTCGTGGGCCTGCTCGGGCGGCAGGGCGTGGCTGTCGTATTGCAGCAAGACGCTGCCGGTGTGGGCGTTGGTTTTGACGCGGGTGACGCCGGCGCACGCGCGCAGGGCGCCTTGCATGTGGGCCAGCGCCCGGGGGCGGCGCAAATCGGGGTCGCGCAAGCGCACGCGCCCCGGCAGGGCGGAGGTGATGAGGTGTTGCATCGTGGGTGGTTTTTTTATGAATTTGGAGGCCGGAAATTGTAGGAACGCCGCCTTGCCGCCGCTGCGCGCCGCGCCTATGCCCCGGCCTGGCATCGGGTTTGATTAAAAAAACAGGCAAATCGGCCGCAGCGCCCGTCAATGCTGCGCAGGGCGCTACAAAAACAGGAAAAATCTGTGGATAAGTCACGCCCCGCATGGCCCGCATGGCCCGCACAGCCTGCGCGCTGCGGGCCTTGGGCGCTTCGGGCAGCGGCTCGGCCCGATCCGGCCTGAACCAGTCCACAAACACCCAACACGCGCCGCCTGCCGCGCCGCTTGCAGGCAAGCCTACACACGGTTACTTGATTTTGCTCAACAATTAGGCAAACCGCCCACAGCGCCCGTAAATACTGCGAAGCGCGCTATGCTTTTTCAAGCAAACTGTGGATAACTTGCTGCGGCAGGGCCGTTTTTCAGAGCTTTTTGACCAGCACCTGGCTTTTGCGGTCCCAGTTGTATTTGCGCTTGCGCGCCTCGGGCAGCCACTCGGGGGGCACGACTTCAAAGCCGCGCTTGAGAAACCAGTGCATGGTGCGCGTGGTGAGCACGAAGATGCTTTGCAGCCCGGCGGCGCGGGCGCGCTGCTCGATGCGCTTGAGCAGCTTTTCGCCGTCGCCCTGGCCCTGGCTTTGCGGCGAGACGGTGACGGCGGCCATCTCGCCGGTTTTGGCCTCGGGGTAGGGATACAGCGCGGCGCAGGCAAAGATGACGCCGTCGTGCTCGACCAGCGAGTAGTTGCCGATGTCGCGCTCGATTTCGGTGCGGCTGCGCTTGACCAGCGTGCCGTCTTTTTCAAACGGCTCGATGAGCTGGAGGATGCCGGCCACGTCGTCGGCGGTGGCTTCGCGCAGGCTTTCGAGCTTTTCATCGACCACCATGGTGCCTATGCCGTCGTGCACGTAAATCTCCAGCAGCAGCGAGCCATCAATGGCAAAGGGCAGGATGTGGCTGCGCTCGACGCCGTGCTCGCAGGCGGTGATGCAGCGGCTGAGGTAGTAGCCCGTGTCCAGCGGCGTTTCAGGCCGGGGCAGGCGCGCGACGATGCGGCGCGCTTCGGCCAGCGGAATTTCGGTATCCACCGGGTTGCCCTCGCTCACCGGCTCCTCGGGGCGTATGGCCACGCCGGGTTTTTGCGTCAGAAAAATGAGCTTGTCAGCCTGCAAACTGGTGGCCACGCGCGTGGCCACTTCTTCCATGGTCAGGTTGAACGCCTCGCCCGTGGGCGAAAAGCCAAAGGGCGAGAGCAGCACCAGCGCGCCCGCCTCCAGGCTGCGGCTGATGCCGGCCACATCCACCTTGCGCACCACGCCGGTGTGTTTGAAATCCACGCCGTCGATGATGCCCACGGGGCGGGCGGTGAGAAAGTTGCCCGAGATCACCCGCACCGTGGCGCCGGCCATGGGCGTGTTGGGCAGGCCCTGGCTGAAGGCGGCCTCGATTTCGTAGCGCAGCTGCCCGGCCGCTTCCTGCGCGCAGTCCAGCGCCACCGAGTCGGTGATGCGCATGCCATGCGAGTAACGCGGCTGCTGGCCCTTGGCCGCCAGTTGCTCGTTGACCTGCGGGCGAAAGCCGTGCACCAGCACGATGCGCACGCCCATGCTTTGAATGAGGGCCAGATCGGTCACGATGTCGCCCAGCCGCCCGGCCGCAATGGCCTCGCCCACCACGCCCACCACAAAGGTTTTGCCCCGGTGCATGTGGATGTAAGGCGCCACGGCCCGAAACCAGGGAACAAAGTGGGTGTTGAAAGCGGCGGACATGGAAATCAAACAGGGGAAAAACAAGCCAGGCAGGCCCAAAACGGCGGCGGATTATGCGGCCCGCCCCCCGCCAGTTGCCCGCCAGTTCCCCCGCAGGGGCGCGGCGAAAATACGCCCCCTGCCCTGCCTGCCCCCGCCTGTTTTTCTGCGCCCGATGACTGCCCCCCGCCCCGTCCCTGCCCCCCGCTGCCACGCCCTCATCCCCTGCGCCGGCAGCGGCAGCCGCGCAGGAGCGGCGCAGCCCAAGCAATACCAAACCCTGCACGGCCGCCCTTTGGCGCTGCACACGCTGGCCGCCTTTGCCCGCGTGCCGCGCCTGGCGCAAGTGCTGATCGTGACCGCGCCCGGCGACCGCGCCCTGGCCGCGCACCTGCCCGCCCTGGCCGCAGCCGGCGGCCCTGCCCTGCCGGATTTGCATTTGCAAGACTGCGGCGGCCCCAGCCGCGCCCACAGCGTGCTGGCCGGGCTGCGCCATCTGCGCGCCACGGGCGCGGGCGAGGAAGACTGGGTGCTGGTGCACGACGCGGCGCGCTGCCTCATCACGCCCGATCTGATCGAGCGCCTGATCGCCGCCTGCCTGCCCGATGCCACCGGCGGCCTGCTGGCCCTGCCCCTGCCCGATACGCTGAAGACGGTTGCGCCGGATGAGCCTGCGCAAAACACACCGGAAAACGCGCCCCGCGCCAGCACCACCTTGCCGCGCGAGGGCAAATGGCTGGCGCAAACGCCGCAGATGTTCCGCCTGGGCGCGCTGATGGCCGCCCTGGCCGCGCACGAGGCGGGCGGCTTTGCCGGCATCACCGACGAGGCCAGCGCCATCGAAGCCGCCGGCCAGCGCCCCCTGCTGGTGCGCGGCAGCGCGCGCAATTTCAAAGTCACCTGGCCCGAAGACTTCGCCCTGGCCGCCGCCCTGCTGGCCGCGCCGCCCGATTCGCCGCGCTGAAAACCCGTTTTTCCCATCCCTTTCGCTGCTTTTCGCCGCTTTTTGCGCTTTTTATCGTCTTTTCACCGATTTTTCCCTTGTCGCCATGACTGCATCCCCCTCTCCATTCCCCCCTTTTCGCATCGGCGAAGGCTGGGACACCCACGCCCTCGCCGCCGGCCGCCCGCTCATCCTTGGCGGCGTGCGCATTCCCCACAGCCACGGCCTGCTGGGCCACTCCGATGCCGACGTGCTGCTGCACGCCATCACCGACGCCCTGCTGGGCGCGGCCGCGCTGGGCGACATAGGCAGCCACTTTCCCGACACCGACCCCGCCTTCGCCGGGGCCGACTCCATCGCCCTGCTGCAAGAAGCCGCCCGCCGCGTGTGCCAGGCCGGCTGGCGCATCGGCAACATCGACTGCACCGTCATCGCCCAGGCCCCGCGCATCGGCCCCCACCGCAGCGCCATGACCGCACGCATCGCCGCCGCGCTGGACATCGCCCCCGAGCAAGTCAACATCAAGGCCAAAACCGCCGAAAAACTCGGCCCCGTCGGCCGCGGCGAAAGCATGCAGGCGCGCGCCGCCGCGCTCATCTTCCGCGCCTGAAAGCCCCTGCCCATCCCACATCCCCCACCCTTTTTCACCTCGCCCCGCCATGACCGCCACCGCCTCCTCCTTCACCCCCGATGTCTGCATACGCGGCTCCGGCCTCGTCGGCCAAACCCTGGCGCTGCTGCTGGCGCGCGAAAAACTGCGCGTGGCCCTCATCGCTCCGCCCCCGCCAGCTGCGGCCACGCCGCCCAAACCCGACGTGCGCGCCTACGCCATCAACCCCACCTGCCAGCAAATACTGGCCGGCCTGCGCTGCTGGCCCGCGCCCGAGCAGGCCACCGCCGTTTTGCAAATGCAGGTGCAAGGCGACCAGGGCGGCCACATCCGCTTTGACGCCGCCATGCAAGGCGTGCCCGCGCTCAACTGGATCGTCGATGTGCCCGCCCTGCACCGGCTGCTGGGCGAAGCCGTGCGCTATGCCCCCGGCATCGAAACCCTGCCCCAGCCCGTGCCCGCGCCGCTGACCGTCATCTGCGAAGGCCGCGACAGCGCCACCCGCCAGGCCCTGGGCGCAGGCTGGCAGGCCCAGCCCTACCCACACCACGCCGTCGCCGCCCGCCTGGCCTGCGAGCAGCCCCACGGCCAAACCGCCCGCCAGTGGTTCACCCCCGAAGGCGAAATCATCGCCCTGCTGCCACTGGACGGAGCGGCGGGCCGGCGCGTGGCCCTCGTGTGGTCGGCCCGGCCCGACCGCGCCGCGCAACTTGCCCGGCAAGACGACGCCGAATTCAGCGCCAGCCTGGCCCAGACCATCGGCCAGACGCCGCTGGGCGCACTCACCCCCGAGGGCGAACGCGCCTGCTGGCCCCTCATGCTCGGTCGCGCCCGCCGCTGGTGCGGCCCCATGCCCGCTGCGGCCGGCCAAAGCTGGGTGCTGGCCGGCGACGCCGCCCACGCCATGCACCCCCTGGCCGGCCAGGGGCTGAACACCGGCCTGCAAGACGCCGCCTGCCTGGCCGCCACCCTGGCCGCGCGCGAATACTGGCGCGGCGTGGGCGACTTGCGCCTGCTGCGCCGCTACGTGCGCCAGCGCGCCTGGCCCGTCGTCGCCATGCAAACGGCCACCGACGGCCTGCAACAGCTCTTTGGCCACACCCAGGGCCCGCTGGCCGCCCCCCTGGGCCTGCTGCGCAATCAGGGCATGAGCAGCATCGACCGCTTGGCCCCCCTCAAAAACTGGCTGGCCCGCCAGGCCATGTAAACCCGCCCCCTCGGCGCATCGAATCAGGCTGGTTATCCACAGATTTCTCCTGATTTGATAGCGCCCTGCGCAGTATTTACGGGCGCTGCGGGGCTTTTGCCTGTTTGATAAGCAAAAACGTGTATCCGAATGCAAGGCGGTTGGGCGGTTGGGCGGTTGGGCGGTTGGGCGGTTGGGCGGTTGGGCGGTTGGGCGGTTGG
>JBQNAO010000044.1:0-15566 GCA_052170415.1 Ottowia sp.
TTCACTTTCTGGGCAACCACTCGCTGGCCATCATCGCCGTCTCGGGCCTGTTCGTCGGCTTCGTGCTGGCGCTTCAGGGCTACAACATCTTGCAGCGCTACGGCTCGGCTGAAGCGGTGGGCCTGATGGTGGCCCTGTCGCTGCTGCGCGAGCTGGGGCCGGTCGTCACCGCCTTGCTGTTTGCCGGGCGCGCCGGCACTTCGCTCACAGCCGAAATCGGCCTGATGAAAGCGGGCGAGCAGCTCTCGGCGATGGAAATGATGGCCATCGATCCCGTGCGCCGCATCCTGGCGCCGCGCTTTTGGGCGGGCGTGATCGTCATGCCCCTGCTGGCGGCCGTGTTCAACGCCGTAGGCATCGTGGGCGGCTGGATCGTCAGCGTGCCCATGATCGGCGTGGACCCCGGCGCGTTCTGGAGCCAGATGCAAGGCGGCGTGAGCGTCTGGGCCGATCTGGGCAACGGCATGCTCAAAAGCGTGGTGTTTGCCTTCACCGTCACCTTTGTGGCGCTGCTGCAGGGCTATTGCTCGCGCCCCACTGCCGAAGGCGTGGCCCGCGCCACCACGCGCACCGTGGTCATGGCCTCGCTGCTGGTGCTGGCGCTGGACTTCGTTCTCACCGCCTTCATGTTCAGTCTTTGAAAAAGAGGAAAAAGCGCAAATGGAGCGTTCCAAAAACGACATCTGGGTCGGCCTGTTCGTGCTCGCGGGCGCGGCGGCCCTGGTCTTTCTGGCCCTGCAATCGGCCAACCTGCTCAGCCTGAACTGGCAGCCCACCTACCGCATCACCGCTCGCTTCGACAACATCGGCGGCCTCAAGCCCAAGGCCGCCGTGCGCAGCTCGGGCGTAGTCGTCGGGCGCGTGGCCAGCATCGGCTTTGACGACCAGCGCTTTCAGGCCCAGGTGCAGCTGGACATGGACACCCGTTACAGCTTTCCCAAAGACAGCTCGCTCAAAGTCCTCACCAGCGGCCTGCTGGGCGAGCAATACATCGGCGTGGAAGCCGGCGCGGCCGACGAAAACCTGGCCGCCGGCGACGTCGTCAGCTCCACGCAAAGCGCCGTCGTGCTGGAAAACATCATCAGCCAGTTCCTCTACAACAGCGCCGCCGACGGCAGCAAGAAATAAGGCACCTCATGAACACACCATACCGCTCACGCCCATTCGGCCTGGTCAGCAAACTGGGCATCGCCGCCTGCGCGCTGGCCCTGAGCGCCTGCGCCACCGCCCCCGGCGGCGATCCGCGCGACCCCTGGGAAGGCTACAACCGCTCCATGACGCGCTTTAACGATGCCGTGGACAGCGCCGTCATGCGCCCCGTTGCCAGCGCCTACGAAACCGTCGTGCCCCAGCCCGTGCGCACCGGCGTGAACAACTTTTTCGGCAACCTCTCCGACGTCTGGTCCTTCGTCAACAACCTGCTGCAAGCCAAGCCCGAGCAAGTCCTGCACTCCTTCTGGCGCGTGGTCATCAACAGCACCATCGGCCTGGGCGGCGTGCTCGATCCCGCCAGCGAAATGCGCCTGGAGCGCCACCGCGAAGACCTGGGCCAGACCCTGGCGCGCTGGGGCGTGCCCTCCGGCCCCTACTTCGTGCTGCCGCTGCTGGGCCCCTCCACCCTGCGCGACGCCGTCACCCTTCCCGTTGACTACTACGGCAACCCGCGCACCCACATCGACCACGTGCGCGTGCGCAACTCGCTCACCGCCCTGAGCTTTGTCGACACCCGCGCCCAACTGCTGGGCGTGGACGACGTCATCAAGGGCGCATCCATAGACAGCTACGCCTTCACCCGCGACGCCTGGCTGCAAAAACGCCAGAACGACATCCGCGACGGCGCTCCCCCCGCAGGCCAGGACGACTACCAAAACGCCCCCAACTACGACGAGCCGCAAGCCGAGCCTGATTCATCGCCGGACTCCTCGCCCGCAACCCCCGCCCCCCAGCCCTGACGCCCCGCCCGGTCGGCCATGAGCGCCCCCGCCTCTGCCAGCCCGCCGCCCGCCGCCGGGCCGCGCCCCTCCCGTCTGGCGCTGTATCTCGACCTCATCCGCTGGAGCCGCCCCGCCGGCTGGCTGCTGCTGCTGTGGCCCACCCTCTCGGCCCTGTGGCTGGCCGCAGGCGGCTGGCCCGGCTGGCATCTGCTGGCCGTATTCACCCTGGGCACCATCCTCATGCGCAGCGCCGGCTGCTGCATCAACGACGTGGCCGACCGCGAATTCGACCGCCACGTCAAGCGCACCGCCCGCCGCCCCATCACCAGCGGCCTGATCAGCGTGCGCGAAGCCCTGGCCGTCGGCGCCGCCCTGGCCCTGGCCGCCTTTGCCCTCGTGCTCAGCACCAACGAAGCCACCATCGCCTGGTCCTTCGGCGCGCTGGCCGTCACCCTGGCCTACCCCTACGCCAAGCGCTTTGTCGCCATGCCGCAAGCCGTGCTCGGCATCGCCTTCAGCTTCGGCATCCCCATGGCCTGGGCCGCCACCCGGGGCCACGCCGGCGCCCTGGCCTGGGCGCTGGTCGCGGGCAACCTGTGCTGGGTGCTGGCCTACGACACCGAATACGCCATGGTCGATCGTGACGACGATCTGAAGATAGGCATCAAAACCTCCGCCATCACCCTGGGCGCGTGGGACGTGCGCGCCATCATGCTTTTTTACGCCGCCTACCTGCTCATCTGGGGCGCGGCCCTGTGGCGCGCAGCCCCCCCCGCCATCGCCAGCGCCACACTGGCCGCCGCCCTCGCCCAAGTCGCCTGGCACCACCGCCTCATCCGCCAGCGCCAGCGCGAAGGCTGCTTTCGCGCCTTCTGCGCCAACCACTGGCTGGGCCTGACCTTCTTCATCGGCATCGCCAGCGGCCTGGCCCTTCAGCCCGCAGTTTGAAGACGCTTGATTTGCCTAAAAATCAGGCAAACCTCCTGAAACCCGCGTGGATGCTGCGCAGCGCGCTATCAAAACAGGAAAAATCTGTGGATAACTTGCTTGTTTGAGTGCGGTTTTCAGGGCTTCGAGCCACAAACCGTGCCCATCGCGCAAGCGACAACGCCATGCCCCGAAGGCGGCAAGTCGTGGGGCGCGTGATGGCGAGGAGGGCAGAGGCAACACGCGAGGCAGGCCGCAGTTGCGGCGCGGCTTGCGGGCGGCTGATGAAAGCAAGAAGTGACGAGTGCCAGCGGCGCAGCAGCCAGCCAATCGAAGCGGGCCTCATGCCGCCGGCGGGCGCAGGCGGCAAGGGCGCGCAAGCGATCAGGCGCGATGCCTGGGCGGGTGCCGGGCGGCGACTGGATCCGCCTGGGGCCGCGCCTAACGCATTTGCACTTCGCAACCTGAATTTGCCTATGAATTAGGCAAACCGCCCGCAGCGCCCGTGAATGCTGCGCAGCGCGCTATCAAATCAGGAAAAATCTGTGGATAACTTGCCTGTTGGGGGGCGGTTTTCGGGGCTTTGGGGCGGGCTTTTGATGGGCTTTTCGGGGTGGCGTCTGGCCACGCTTGTGCCTCTGTGCCGGGCTGCGGGCAGGGTGTGGCTTTTGTGGCGGAGAGAGCGGGAGTCAAACCTGCGCCGGGCGGTGGGTCTTGGTTTTGCCGCTGCGTTTTTCGGGGGGGATTCAGGGGAAAGCCGATTCGGTTGGGGCTGGGTTTTTGCCTTGTGCTTTTCGCTCTTTTCCCCTGGCTTTTTCTTGCCTTCCTGCTTTCCCGCCCCGCTTCTTGTATTTGGATACAAGTTTTTGCTTATGAATTGTGCATATCGGCCGCAGCGCCCGTAAATACTGCGTAATGCGCTATCAAAACAGGAGAAATTTGTGGATAACTTGGCCGTCGCGTGCCTTTCCCATGGTGCGTTTTGCGCGGGTGCGGGTCAGGCGTTTTGCGGGGGGGTGGGGGTGAAGCGGCGGGCGATGTAGTCCTGCACGATTTGGAAGAAGTCCTGGGCGATGTGTTCGCCGCGCAAGGTGGTGGCTTTTTCGCCGTCGATGAAGACGGGGGCGGCGGGGGCTTCGCCGGTGCCGGGCAGGCTGATGCCGATGTCGGCGTGTTTGCTTTCGCCGGGGCCGTTGACGATGCAGCCCATGACGGCGACTTTGAGTTTTTCCACGCCGGGGTATTGCTCGCGCCAGACGGGCATTTGCGCGCGCAGGTAGTCGTCGATGTCTTTGGCCAGTTCCTGAAAGGTGGTGCTGGTGGTGCGGCCGCAGCCGGGGCAGGCGCTGACGCTGGGCACGAAGGCGCGCAGGCCCAGCGCTTGCAGGATTTCGCTGGCCACGAGCACTTCCTGGGTGCGCGCTTCGCCGGG
Organism: Ottowia sp.; assembly: GCA_052170415.1. GTDB lineage: Bacteria > Pseudomonadota > Gammaproteobacteria > Burkholderiales > Burkholderiaceae_C > Ottowia. The sequence continues at coordinate 4,294 of JBQNAO010000044.1, forward strand.
CTGGGGGGTGAGGCTGACGCGGATGGTGTCGCCTATGCCGTCTTGCAGCAGCAGCGAGAGGGCGGCGGCGCTGGCGACGGTGCCGCGCGCGCCCATGCCGGCTTCAGTGAGGCCCAGGTGCAGGGGGTATTGGCAGCGGCGCGCGAGTTCGCGGTAGACGGCCACGAGGTCTTGCACGCCGCTGACTTTGCAGCTGATGAGTACCTGGGCGGGGTCCATGCCCAGGCGCACGGCGTGGTCGGCCGAGTCGATGGCGGAGGTGATGAGGGCTTCGTACATGACCTGGCGGCCGTCCCAGGGCTGGGGGCGGCGGCGGTTGGCGTCCATGAGGGCAGCCAGCAGGGCCTGGTCGAGGCTGCCCCAGTTGACGCCGATGCGCACGGGTTTGTCCCATTGGAGGGCGACTTCGATCATTTGGGCAAATTGCTTGTCTTTTTTGTCGCCCTTGCCGACGTTGCCGGGGTTGATGCGGTATTTGGAAAGAGCCTGGGCGCAGGCGGGCACTTCGGTGAGGAGGCGGTGGCCGTTGTAGTGGAAGTCGCCGATGAGGGGGACTTTGACGCCCATGCGGTCGAGTTGGTCGCGGATGTGGGGGACTTCGGCGGCGGCTTCGGGGGTGTTGACGGTCAGGCGCACCATTTCGCTGCCGGCCTGGGCCAGTTCCTTGATTTGGATGGCGGTGCCGATGGCGTCGGTGGTGTCGGTGTTGGTCATGGATTGCACGCGCACGGGGGCGTCGCCGCCGACGGTGACGATGTGGCTGCCCCAGGCGACGCGGGCCTGGCGCGAGCGGCGCGCGGCGGGCTGCACGATGGCGATGGGCGTGTCTGTGGTTGGGTGCATGGCGGGCGGTGGGGGCTTGGAATGCAAAACGCGCGGGCTGGGAACCCGCGCGTGTGGTTTGTGGGGGAGGCGATGGCCGGCGGCGCGCCGGGGCGGCCGGGGCCGGCAGGGGGCTTATTTCACTTCAAATCGGGCAACGTTGCCACGGGCGAAGGTTTTGAGGTCGAAGGGCTGGCCGCGCACGTTGACGCTGACGCCGTCGGTGTTGCCGACTTTGACGGCCAGGGGAAGCTGGCCTTCGCTCAGGTGAGCGTTCTGGCCGGGCTGGAGGGTGCGGTCGATGAGGGTTTTGCCCCGGGCGTCGCGCACGCTGATCCAGGTTTCTTTGATGGCGGTGAAGGCGATGAGGGGGGCGTCGGCGGCGGCAGGGGGGTCGGCTGCGGGGGGGCTGGTTTCGCCGGTTGTGCCGGAGGGGGCGGAAGGGGTTTCGGCGGGGGCCGGGGCGGGTGTGTCGGCTGGCGTGGCTGCGGGCAGGGCCGGCAGGGCGGGGGCGACAGGGGCGAGGGGGTGCGCAGCCGGTTCGACGGCTTCGGTGGTCATGCCGGGGGCGCTGGCGATGGGGGCGGGCTGGTCTGCGTTGCCCAGGTGGAGGGGAAAGGTGGGCAGGGTGGGCAGCAGCCAGAGGGCGACGGCGGCCAGCAGGATCAGGCCCACGAGGATGAGCACGGGGCGCGAAAAGAGGCTGGCGGCGATGGGGGCCGGCTCTTCGTTGGCGCGGTGAAAGGGGGCGTTGTCGGTGTTGCTGACGGGGCCTTGCAGGCTGTAGCTCGGTGTGGGCAGGCAGGCGAGGACGGCGGCGGCGTCGCCGTTGAGGTGGCGGCAGATGGAGGAGGCCAGGCCGCGGGCGAAGGTGATGTCGGGCAGGTCGGCGATGCGCCCGGCTTCCAGCGCTTCGATGCGAAACAGGGGCACTTTGAGGGCGCTGGCGAGGTAGGCGGCATCGATGCCGGCGGCTTCGCGCACCTGGCGCAGCATGACGCCGGCGCGCACGGCGGGGGCGTCGGGCGGCTCGAATTTGGTTTGCGGCTGGGCAGCGGGGTTTTCGGCCGTGGCGGCGGGAGCGCTTTCGGCGCCGGGGGCGTCGCCTGGCAGCGGCGCAGGGGCGCTGGCGGCGGCTTCGCGCAGCGGCGGCGGTGCGGCAGGTTCGGCGGCTGCGCCGGGGGCGGGGTGGGGAGCTTGGGTCATCGATTTATTGATCGAATTGCTGGCTCTCGTAGGCCGTCAGCTCGCTGGAGCTGGGGTAGCGGCGCTTGAGTTGCATGCCCAGTTGCTTCATGGCCTCGTGGTTGTTGAGCTTGTGCTCGACGCGGATGCCCAGCCAGAGTGATTCGGCGTTGCCCAGCTCGCTGTTGTTGAGACGGCGGATGTAAAAGCGGGCGCGCTCGTAGTCGCCGCGCTGGTAGAGCAGTTGCGCCAGGTTGTAGCCGGTGATGGGGTTGGCCGGGTCGTATTCGTAGGACTTGAGCAAGGTGGCTTCGGCCTGCTCGGCGTGGCCGGCGCGCACCTGGCACACGCCTTTGGCCATGTAGGTTTTGGCTTTTTCCTGATAGAGGGGGTTGGCCAGGGCGCGGTCAAAGAATTGCTCGGCCTGGGCGTAGTCTTTTTTCTCGCACTGAATCCAGCCCAGGTTGTGCAAGGTGTTGCTGTCCTTGGGGTTGAGCGAGAGGGCGCGCTGGAAGTGCGCCTGGGAGGAGGCCTGGTCGCCCAGGGACATGTAGATGAGGCCGCCCAGGTTGTGCGCGTCGGCAAAGCTGGGGTCGATTTGCAGGACGTGCTTGAGTTCGTTGAGGGCGATTTGGGTTTGGCCGTTTTCAAAGTAGCTGGCGGCCAGGGTGAGGCGGGTGCGGGCGCGGGCGCGCTGGGGCGGTTCGTCGTCGGGGGTGATGAGGCCGACGGCGGCGGCGTTGTCCATGCCGGTTTTGCCTGCGGTGGCGCAGCCGCCCAGTACGGCGGCCAGGGCAGTCAGGGCCAGGGCGGCCAGCAGGCCGATGCGGCCGGGGACGGCCAGGGGGCGCAGGCGGGCGGTGGGGGCGGTCGTCATGGCGTGGAGTCTCCTTCAGGCGGCCAGGTCGGCGGTGGGGGCGGGGGCGGTTTTGGGGCGGCTGCGGTGCACGGTGATAGGGTGCTGGCGCGCCATGCGCTCTTGCACCCGGGTGCGGTCGCGCACGTCGCCGGCCAGTTGGCCGCAGGCGGCGTCGATGTCGTCGCCGCGCGTTTTGCGCACGGTGGTGACGATGCCTGCGTCGTTGAGCATTTTTCCGAAGGCTTGCACGGCGGCCTGGGGCGAGCGGCGCAGGCCCGATTGGGGGAAGGGGTTGAACGGGATGAGGTTGAATTTGCCGCGCAGGCCGTCGGCGGCGTGCGCGCGCATGAGGGCGATGAGCGCCTGGGCGTGCTCGGGCTGGTCGTTGACGCCGTCGAGCATGACGTATTCAAAGGTGATGAAGTCGCGCGGGGCGTGGGCCAGGTAGCGGGTGCAGGCGGCCAGCAGCTCGGCCAGGGGGTATTTGCGGTTCAGGGGCACAAGGCGGTCGCGCAGCTCGTCGGTCGGGGCGTGCAGGGAGACGGCCAGGGCCACGGGGCAGTCGGCAGCCAGGCGGTCGATCATGGGCACGACGCCGGAGGTGGAGACCGTCAGGCGCCGGCGCGAGATGCCGTAGCCGTGGTCGTCGAGCATGACGCGCAGCGCGGGGATGAGGCGGGCGTAGTTTTGCAGCGGCTCGCCCATGCCCATCATGACGACGTTGGAGATGACGCGCTCTTGCGTGCCGAGCTTGCGGCGCAGAAAGTGCTCGGCGTGCCAGAGCTGGGCGAGGATTTCGCCGGTGGTGAGGTTGCGGCTGAAGCCCTGGTGGCCGGTGGAGCAAAAGTGGCAGTTGACGGCGCAGCCCGCCTGCGAGGAGATGCACAGGGTGCCGCGGTCGTCTTCGGGGATGAAGACCGATTCGATGGCGTTGCCGTCGCCCACGTCGAACAGCCATTTGACGGTGCCGTCGCGCGATTCGTGCTCGCGCAGCGCGGGCAGGGCGCTGACGCGGGCGCGGCCGACGAGTTTTTCGCGCAGGGATTTGGCCAGGTCGCTCATCTGGGCGAAGTCGCCCTGGCCGCGCTGGTGTATCCAGCGGAAAAGCTGGGTGGCGCGAAAGCGTTTTTCGCCCAGGGTTTCGCACCAGGCGGCCAGCCCTTGCGCGTCAAGGTCGAGCAAATTGACGGGAGCGGGGGTGTCGGTCATGTGAGGGGGCCGCAGTGGCTCAAAAGGACGGGGGCGAAGGAGGGGCGAAAAACGCGGGCCGGGGTTCAGGCGCGAATTTCAGCGCGAGAACACTTGCATGCCGGGGAAGAAGAAGGCCACTTCGACGGCGGCGGTTTCGGGCGCGTCGGAGCCGTGCACGGCGTTGGCGTCGATGCTGTCGGCAAAGTCGGCGCGGATGGTGCCTTTTTCGGCTTTTTTGGGGTCGGTGGCGCCCATGAGTTCGCGGTTTTTGGCGATGGCGCCTTCGCCTTCGAGCACCTGGATCATGACGGGGCCGGAGACCATGAAGTCAACCAAATCCTTGAAGAAGGGGCGCTCTTTGTGCACGGCGTAGAACTGCTCGGCTTCGCGGCGCGAGAGGTGGGCCATTTTGGCGGCGACAACTTTCAGGCCGGCCGCTTCAAAGCGGGCGTAGATTTGGCCGATGACGTTTTTGGCGACGGCGTCGGGTTTGATGATGGAAAGGGTGCGTTCGATGGCCATGGGCTGCTTTCTGGTGAAAAAAATGAAAGTGGGCCGCGCGCTGCGGCCCGTTGGAGGGAAAGAGCGGCGTATTTTAGGGGCGGCCGCCAGAGCGGGCGGGCAGGCGGCAGGGGGTGGAAAAAGTCACGCCCGGGGCGCGTCGGGTTGGTGTGGGCTGGCAGGGTTTTTGAACGCAGGCAGACTGTTTGTATTTCGTTACCTGATTTTGCTTATCAAACAGGCAAATACAGCGCAGCGCCCGTAAATACTGCGATGGACGCTATGAATTCAGGAGAATTCTGTGGATAAGTTGCCCTCTCAAGAGCGTTGCGGCAGGCGTGCCGGTTTTGGCCCGGTTGCCTGGCTTCGTTCGCAGCGGTTTCTTTGACTGCGGCGGCTTCGATTGCGGCGGCTCGGGCTGAAGCCGTGCCAGCGCTGCCGGCCTTGATTTTTGGCGTTGCCCAGGTCGCCCCGATGCGGTGGGGCATGCCGGCCCGCAGCGCCCTGCCTGCCTTATGCATCCAGATACAAAATTTTGATGAATAAATTAGCAGATGCCGCGCAGCGCCCGTAAACACTGCGAAGGCCGCTATCAATTCAGGAAAAATTTGTGGATAACTTTGCTTTTCCCGGGTGCGGGGCGGGTGTGCGGGGCGGCGGCGGGGCCTATTCGACGGTGACGCTTTTGGCCAGGTTGCGGGGTTTGTCCACGTCGGTGCCTCGGGCGAGGGCGGTGTGGTAGGCCAGCAGTTGCAGCGGCACGGTGTGCAGGATGGGCGAGAGCAGGCCGTAGTGCTCGGGCATGCGGATGGCGTGCAGGCCCTCGCTGTTTTCTATGCGCGTGCCGGCGTCGGCCAGCACGTAGAGCACGCCGCCGCGCGCGCGTACTTCTTGCAGATTGCTTTTGAGTTTTTCCAGCAGCGCGTCGTTGGGGGCGACGGTGACGACGGGCATGGCGCTGGTCACGAGCGCGAGCGGGCCGTGCTTGAGTTCGCCAGCGGCATAGGCTTCGGCGTGGATGTAGCTGATTTCCTTGAGCTTGAGCGCGCCTTCTTGCGCGATGGGGTAGTGCAGGCCACGGCCCAGGAAGAGGGCGTTTTCCTTGCTGGCGAACTGGCTGGCCCAGGAGATGATTTGCGGCTCCAGCGCGAGCACGGCTTGCAAGGCGGCGGGCAGGTGGCGCAAGGCCTTGAGGTGGGCGGCTTCGTCGGCGGCTGGCAGGCGCGCGCGCGTTTTGGCCAGGGTGAGCGCAAGCAGAAACAGCCCCACAAGCTGGGTGGTGAAGGCTTTGGTGGAGGCCACGCCGATTTCAACGCCCGCGCGGGTGAGCAAGGCCAGACGGCATTCGCGCGCCAGGGCGCTGGCGGCGACGTTGCAGATGGCGAGGGTGTGCGCCATGCCCAGGCTTTGGGCGTGGCGCAGGGCGGCCAGGGTGTCGGCGGTTTCGCCGCTTTGGCTGACGGTGACCACGAGCGTGCGCGCATCGGGCACGGACTGGCGGTAGCGGTATTCGCTGGCGATTTCCACGCTGCAGGGCAGGGCGGCAAGGGCTTCGATCCAGTCGCGCGCCACGCAGCCGGCGTAGTAGCTGGTGCCGCAGGCGAGGATGAGCACGCGCTCGATTTGTGCGAAGGCGCCGGCGGCGTCGCTTTGGCCGCTGGCGCCGGTTTTGTCGAACAGGGCAGGGGTGACGGCCTGCACGCCTTCGAGCGTGTCGGCAATGGCGCGGGGCTGCTCGAAGATTTCTTTTTGCATGTAATGGCGATACGGCCCCAGTTCGACCGCGCCGCCGCTGGCCGGCACGGTTTGCACGGGGCGGCTGGCGGCGTCCAGGCGGCGGCCCCGGGCGTCGGCAATCCAGTATTTGCCGGGCTGCACGTCGGCGATGTCGCCTTCTTCCAGGTAGATGATTTGGTCGCTCACGCCCGCCAGCGCCAGGGCGTCGCTGGCCAGCCAGGTTTCGCCGTGGGCTGTGAGGCCCAGCACCAGCGGCGAGCCAGCGCGTGCGCCAATCAGGCGATGGGGTTCATCGCGGTGCAGCACGGCGATGGAGTAGCTGCCGCGCAGGTGGGCGCAGGCGGCCTGCACGGCTTCAAACAGATCGCCCTCGTAGAGGCTGTCGATGAGGTGGACGATGACTTCGGTGTCGGTCTGGCTGGCGAAGCGGTAGCCCCGGGCCTGAAGGCGCGCGCGCAGCTCTTCATGGTTTTCGATGATGCCGTTGTGCACCAGCGTGACGCGGCCCTGGGCGTCATCGCCTGTTTGCGCGAGCGGCCCCATGCTGAAGTGCGGATGGGCGTTGTCAATGGCGGGCGCGCCGTGTGTGGCCCAGCGCGTGTGCGCGATGCCGGTGCAGCCGTGCAGGTTTTCGGCCTGCGCCTGGCGGGCCAGATCGGCCACGCGCGCAATGCCGCGCACCCGCGCCAGCCCGCGCCCGGTATGCACGGCCACGCCGCAGGAGTCGTACCCCCGGTATTCCAGCCGCTGCAAGCCCTGTATCAGCAAGCCCACGATGTCGCGCGAAGAAACCGCGCCTACGATGCCGCACATGTTTTTCTATCCTTTTGAACGGGTGATGCGAAGGGGCGATGCTAGGCTCTATGAGATGAAATGTGCTGTTGAAAAATCAGGTTTTAAGAATTCAAATTTCATTTTGGAGCAAACACGAAATCTGATTTCGTAAAAATATCTTTTATGGAAGAAGCGGAACTGGATGCGGTGGACTGGGCTTTGCTGGATGCCTTGCAGCAGGATGCGGCTTTGAGTAATCAGGCGCTGGCCGCGCGCGTGCATGTGTCGCCGCCCACGGCTTTGCGCCGCGTGCGGCGTTTGCATGAGCTGGGGCTGATTGAGCGGCAGGTGGCCGTTCTCAATGAAGACGCCGTGGCGCGGCGGCTGGGGCATGGGCTGAGCGTGATTGCCGAGGTGTCGCTGGACCGGCAGGGCAGCGAGTGGCTGGATGCCTTTGAGCGCCGCGCCGTGCAGGAAGCGGCCGTGCAGCAGTGCTGGCGCGTTTCGCCGGGGCCGGATTTCGTGCTGGTGCTGCGCGTGCGCGACATGCCCGGCTGGCATGCGCTGGCCCAGCGTTTGTTCACGCAGGATGCCAATGTGCGCAACGTGAAGACGTTTTTCGCCGTGCATCGCGGCAAGTTTGAAACGCGCCTGCCCCTTGACAAAGAGAAGGAGGCGGGCCGCTAAACAGGTCTGATTGCATTACAATCTGCCGCTTTTGCTTTTCTTGGAAGGACGCTTGACGGGCGTTCTTTCGTTTTTTCACGCTAGGGAAATATCCAATGCCAACCATCAATCAACTGGTGCGTCAGGGGCGGACGGTCGAGAAGATCAAGTCCAAAAGCCCCGCGATGCAAGACTGTCCGCAGCGCCGGGGCGTCTGCACGCGCGTGTACACCACGACGCCCAAGAAGCCGAATTCGGCCCTGCGCAAGGTCGCCAAAGTGCGCCTGACCAATGGTTTCGAGGTCATCTCCTACATCGGCGGCGAAGGCCACAACCTGCAAGAGCACTCGGTGGTGCTCGTGCGCGGCGGCCGCGTGAAGGACTTGCCGGGTGTGCGCTACCACATCGTGCGCGGCTCGCTCGACTTGCAAGGCGTGAAAGACCGCAAGCAGGCGCGCTCCAAATACGGTGCCAAGCGTCCGAAGAAGGCTTAATCGTCTTCATCTGTTTTATCGGTGTCTGTCTCGGGCTGCTGGCGGCCCTGGGGTGGGCGTAGTGACCCGGCGAAAGCGGGTCGAGTAAGTGAGATGCCAAGATGACATCTCGCGGCGTTTGAAATAGCGCCAACTGAAGCAAGTAAAGGTTTTTGAAAAATGCCACGTCGTCGCGAAGTTCCCAAGCGTGAAATCCTGCCGGATCCCAAATACGGCAACGTCGAGCTGTCCAAATTCATGAACGTCATCATGGAAGGCGGCAAAAAAGCAGTGGCCGAGCGCATCATCTACGGTGCCTTGGAACAAATGGAAAAGAAAACCGGCAAAGATCCGCTGGAGCTTTTCACCACGGCCATCAACAACGTCAAGCCCGTGGTGGAAGTCAAGTCCCGCCGCGTGGGTGGTGCCAACTATCAGGTGCCTGTGGAAGTGCGCCCGGTGCGTCGTCTGGCGCTGTCCATGCGCTGGATCAAGGAAGCCGCCCGCAAGCGCGGCGAGAAATCCATGGCCTTGCGTCTGGCCAATGAGTTGCTGGAAGCCAATGAAGGCCGCGGCGGCGCCATGAAGCGCCGCGATGAAGTGCACCGCATGGCCGAAGCCAACAAGGCATTCAGCCACTTCCGCTTCTGATTCAAGGGCGCAGCCCCTTTTGTCTGTTTTTGGATGCGCCCGCCACTGTGCGGGCTTGTCCGTTTTAAGAAAAGAGATTCATCATGGCTCGTAAAACCCCTATTGAGCGCTACCGCAACATCGGCATTTCGGCCCACATCGATGCGGGCAAAACCACCACGACCGAGCGCATCCTGTTCTACACGGGTGTGAACCACAAGCTTGGCGAAGTGCACGACGGCGCTGCCACCATGGACTGGATGGAGCAGGAGCAAGAGCGCGGCATCACGATTACGTCTGCCGCCACCACCTGCTTCTGGAAGGGTATGGATATGTCTTACCCCGAGCACCGCTTCAACATCATCGACACACCGGGCCACGTGGACTTCACCATCGAGGTGGAGCGTTCCATGCGCGTTCTGGATGGCGCTTGCATGGTGTATTGCGCTGTGGGCGGCGTGCAGCCCCAGTCCGAAACCGTTTGGCGTCAGGCCAACAAATACAAGGTGCCCCGCCTGGCCTTTGTGAACAAGATGGACCGCACCGGCGCCAACTTCTTCAAGGTGGTGGATCAGATCAAAACCCGCCTGAAGGGCAATCCCGTGCCGATCGTGATTCCAATCGGCGCGGAAGAAAACTTTCAAGGTGTGGTTGATCTGCTCAAGATGAAAGCCATCATCTGGGACGATGCCAGCCAAGGCATGAAGTTTGAATACAAAGATGTTCCTGCTGAACTGGTGGACACTGCCAAGGAATGGCGCGAAAAAATGGTCGAGGCTGCTGCCGAAGCCAGCGAAGAGCTGATGAACAAGTATCTGGAAGAGGGTGAGTTGTCTGAAGCGGAAATCAAGCAAGGTTTGCGCACCCGCACGATTTCCACCGAAATCCAGCCCATGTTGTGTGGCACCGCCTTCAAAAACAAAGGCGTGCAGCGCATGCTGGATGCCGTGATTGACTTCCTGCCTTCGCCTGTGGACATTCCGCCCGTGGCTGGCACGGATGACAACGAACAGCCTGTGACGCGCAAGGCCGACGATGGCGAGAAGTTCTCGGCGCTGGCATTCAAGTTGATGACCGATCCCTTTGTGGGGCAGTTGACTTTCGTGCGTGTGTATTCCGGTGTGCTGAAAAAAGGCGACACCGTGCTCAATACCGTCAAGGGCAAGAAAGAGCGTATTGGCCGTATCGTGCAGATGCACGCTAACAACCGCGAGGAGATTGACGAAATCATCGCGGGTGATATCGCCGCTTGCGTGGGGTTGAAAGAAGTGACCACGGGTGAAACGCTGTCTGACATAAGCGCCCCCGTGGTGCTGGAGCGCATGGTGTTCCCCGAACCCGTGATTGCCCAGGCGGTGGAGCCCAAGTCCAAGGCCGATCAGGAAAAAATGGGTATCGCCCTGTCGCGTTTGGCGGCCGAAGATCCGTCATTCCGCGTGCGCACCGACGAAGAATCTGGTCAAACCATCATTGCCGGCATGGGTGAGCTGCATCTGGAAATCATTGTTGATCGCATGAAACGCGAGTTCAACGTGGAAGCCAACGTTGGCAAGCCGCAAGTGGCCTATCGCGAAACTGTGCGCAAGAGCGTTTCGGATGTGGAAGGCAAGTTTGTGCGTCAGTCGGGCGGTAAAGGCCAATATGGACACGTGGTGTTCCGTCTGGAGCCGAATGAAGCTGGCAAGGGCTTTGAATTCCTTGATGAGATCAAGGGTGGCGTGGTGCCGCGTGAATACATCCCCGCAGTGCAAAAAGGTGTGGAAGAGGCGCTTACCAGCGGTGTGTTGGCCGGTTATCCGGTGGTGGATGTGAAGGTTGCGCTGACTTTCGGTTCATATCACGACGTGGACTCATCCGAGCAGGCCTTCAAGATGGCTGCCATCTTCGGTTTCAAAGAGGCAGCCCGTAAAGCCAACCCCGTCATTCTGGAGCCGATGATGGCTGTGGAAGTGGAGACACCCGAGGAATATGCCGGCACGGTGATGGGTGACTTGTCCAGTCGTCGTGGCATGGTGCAGGGCATGGACGACATGGTTGGCGGCGGTAAGGCCATCAAGGCTGAGGTGCCGTTGTCCGAAATGTTCGGTTACGCCACCAGCTTGCGTTCCATGACGCAAGGGCGTGCGAACTACACCATGGAGTTCAAGCATTACTCGGAAGCGCCGAAAAACGTGGCTGATGCCATCATTGCTGCGCGCGCCAAATAAGGTGAAAGTTCGTTTGCCAGCTTTAGGGTTGGCAAATTTTGAAATGCGCGGAGCGAAAGTTCCGCAGGTCTGCGATTCAGGATCCATGTTGTGCCCGTGCAGCGTGACTTCCGATGCCTGGGTGCAGACCCTAAACCCACTCACGGGCAATTGTTCTTTTATTGGAGAATTTTGAAATGGCAAAAGAGAAATTTGAGCGGACCAAGCCGCACGTAAACGTAGGCACCA
>JBQNAO010000045.1:0-14780 GCA_052170415.1 Ottowia sp.
AAACTCTCCTCGAAATAGGCCAGCGCCTGCTCTGCATCGCCGCGCTCGCGGGCCATGAGGCCCAGACGCTCCAGTGAAAGGCCGAGATCTCTTTTTGCCCCAGGCGTGCCCAGGGTGTGCGCCAGTTCGCGGCGGATATTTAGACACTCTTGGAAAAGGGCCAGGGCCTGCGCTGCATCGCCACGCTCGCGAGCCATATCGCCCAGACGCTCCAGTGAAATGCTGAGGTCTCTTTTTGCCCCAGGCGTGCCCAGGGTTTGCACCAGTTCACGGCGGATATCCAAACACTCCTGGAAAAGGGCCAGGGCCTGCGCTGCATCGCCACGCTCGCGAGCCATATCGCCCAGACGCTCCAGTGAAATGCTGAGGTCTCTTTTTGCCCCAGGCGTGCCCAGGGTGTGCGCCAGTTCGCGACTGATCTCCAAACACTCCTGGAAAAGGGCCAGGGCCTGCTCTGCATCGCCGCGCTCGCGGGCCATATCGCCCAGACGATCGAGTGAAATGCCGAGGTCTCTTTTTGCCTCAGGCGTGCCCAGGGTTTGCGCCAGTTCGCGGCGGATATCCAAACACTCCTGGAAAAGGGCCAGGGCTTGCTCTGCATCACCACGCTCGCGGGCCAAGTCGCCCAGATGCTCCAGTGAAAGGCTGAGGTCTCTTTTTGCCCCAGGCGTGCCCAGGGTTTGCGCCAATTCGCGGAAGATTTCCAAACACTCTTGGAAAAAGGCCAGGGCCTGCTCTGCATCGCCGCGCTCGCGGGCCAAGTCGCCCAGATTCGAGAGTGAAACGCCGAGGCCTCTTTTTGTCCCAGGCGTGTTCAGGGTTTGCGCCAGTTCGCGGCTGATCTCCAAACCTTCCTGGAAAAGGGCCAGGACCTGATCTGCCGCGCCACGCTCGCGGGCCAAGTCGCCCAGGCGCTCCAGTGAAACGCCGAGGTCTCTTTTTGCTCCAGGCGTGCCCAGGGTGTGCGCCAGTTCGCGACTGATCTCCAAACACTCCTGGAAAAGGGCCAGGGCCTGCTCTGCATCGCCGCGCTCGCGGGCCATATCGCCCAGACGATCGAGTGAAATGCCGAGGTCTCTTTTTGCCTCAGGCGTGCCCAGGGTTTGCGCCAGTTCGCGGCGGATATCCAGACACTCCTGGAAAAGGGCCAGGGCCTGCCCTGCATCGCCGCGCTCGCGGGCCATATCGCCCAGACGATCGAGTGAAACGCCGAGGTCGCTTTTCGCCTCAGGCGTGTCCAGGGTTTGCGCCAGATCGCGGGAGATCTCCAAACTCTCCTGGAAAAAGGCCAAGGCCTGCTCAGCATCGCCGCGCTCGCGGGCCAAGTCGCCCAGATGTTCCAGTGAAACGCTGAGACCGCTTTTCGCCTCAGGCGTGCCCAGGGCTTGCGCCAGCTCGCGGGTGATCTCCAAACTTTCCTCGAAATAGGTCTGCGCCTGCGCTGCATCTCCACGCTCGCGAGCCATGCTGCCCAAGTAAACCAACGAAGCGCTGAGGTCTCCTCTCGACACGGGCATACCCAGGGGTCCAACCCGCTCGCGTGCCTGTTGCAGCAGGCTTTCACCCAGCGGCCAGGCTTTTTGGGGGCCTTCCCATGCATGAATGGCATCCAACACGGCGATCAAATCGGGCATTTCAAAATCATTCAGTCGCCAAAGCCCCTGTTTCACCCCTTCCACAAAGCGCCGGGCATGCTGGGCCTGGGCGGCGGTGTCGAAAGAGGCTCGCGCCATGTGGAGCAATTCCATCAGGGCCTGGCCTGCGCGTCGGCCGTGCGCCGGGTCGAGCGCATCTTGGTCCGGCTGCGTTTCCACCAAACTGACCAGCAGGTTCAACATGAGTGTTTTTTCCTGCTCATTCAGGCGGCTCCAGGATGGGGCGTCGTCAATCTGATCGATGCAGGCTTGCAGCAGCTGGGGGTTAATGTCTTTCGGATTTCCCACCTGTTTACTGACCAGATTCTGAGCCACTTCGTAGTAGGCGCGTTGGATGAATTCACCACTATGGTGGCCCGGCCCCAGTTGCACCAGATGGTGAACCTGGGCCTGATCCACTCCCTGGGCGACATCCTGCAAATTGCGCTTTTGCGCCACGGCTTCGGTCAGCGTGCGCAGAAACCGCATGCCTTGCAGGGACGAAAGCGCAGCCGCCTGGCGCACGCTTTGAGGGGTGGTGTCGCTTTCCAGGCGCTTCAGGATGAGACCGGAAAGCTCGGTGGGGCGGTTTTCAATTTCCCGACATGCATCCTTGGTCAAAGCCCCTTTTTCATCGCGCCAGGCACAACTGGCTTTGATTTCGTTGATCAGCTCGATCAGCACCTGCGGGTTGCCATCGGCCTTGTTCAGCAGCAGTTGCGCTTGCTGATCGGGCAGGCCGGGCAGGGCCTGTTCGATCACGTCTTTCAGTGCTTGATCGACCTTGGGAATTTCGATGATCTGCAAGCGACTCTGAATCTGCGGCATGCGCGCCAGGTCAAAGGCCAGGCTCTTGCCCAACTGGCTGGCAGCGGGGGCACTTGCGGCACCTTCTTGCGGCAACAGCGGCGCGGCCTGGCGGCCGGCCTTCCACTGCTGGCTCCACTCCACATGCCAGTGGGTGAGCACCAGCAGCAGCGGCCAGCTTGCCATTCGGGCGCGCTCGAAAAGAGTCTCGATGAAGGCCTGCACGCCCCATCGCCCCCCTGGCGGGCAAATTGGGCGTCGTCGCAAAACACGATGCAGGGAATGCGGAGCGCGGCGGGGGCGGGGGCAGAGGACCGGGTTTTTTTGATCAGGCTTTGCATCAGGCCCGCTTTTTCGGCAGCGGGCGGCACCGATTCGCCCAGCATGAGGCCCAAATCCAGCAGGGTGCGCTCCTGTATGTCCATCTGGCGCCGGGCCTCGAAGTCCAGCACCTGCCTGTTTTTCAGCTCGCTTTGCTCAGCTTCGTTTTGTTGGCGCGACTTGAAGGAGTCGATCAGCCTGTTTGCAAAATCCAGCGCGGTCATGAGGTTATCGGTCTGGGTGATCTGCCCCAGTGCCCATTTGCCCAAGTCCAGCAGCACCTCGCCTGCGGCGGCGCTGGTCTTGCCCTGGTGCTCGGCCAGGGCGCGGGCGGCGATGACGGCGCCCAGGTGCGGCTCCAGCGTCTTGCGGTGGGCGCTCATGTCGATGCTGATGCGGTTGCGATCCTGGTCATCGGCCAGGCGCAAGCCCCACCAGAGATAGGGGATGGGGCGCTCATGCCATGTGAAGCTTTTGTAGTGCGCCTCAACTTGCGGGTCTTTCAAGTTCGGAGCCACTCCCGAGTCGGGCAGGCTGGGCGGCCAGTAATTGGGCCGGTCATGCTCGCTGCCGGACAGGCGCTTGTAGAACTCCTGCACCAGCCGGGTTTTGCCCATGCCCCGATCCCCCAGGATGACGACCATCCGCGGGCCACGGCCCGCCCTGACGTCCTCGAAAGCCTGCATCAGAGCGTCCAGCTCTTTCTGGCGGCCGCAAAAGACGGTGCGCCAGGCCTCGGCGGGCGGCGCTGCGGGGTTCGTGCGATGGGGCTGCGTTGCGTCGTTCATGCTGATTTCCTTCAAGAAAAGTGCCTGGTCGAATGGCGGGCAACACTTTAATGCTTCAAATAACAGTTGTTTTCAATGGCAGACCGCAAGGACGAGAGCGCCGTCGGGCTTGTATTCAGATACAAAATTTTGCCTATCGAATAAGCAAACCGGCCGCAGCGCCCGTAAACACTGCGAAGCGCGCTATCAAAACAGGAAAAATCTGTGGATAACCTGCTTCGCAAAGGGCTGATTACAAGCCTGCGGTGTCATAAATCCGGCCGCCATCGCGCGGGATGATTCCGCCGATCAGATAGGCGCTGTTGCGCCCGGCTTCTTCCTGCGGCGCGGCCTGAATGGCATTCACATTCATCCACTCCTGCACAAAAGGCAGCGGGTTTTCCTCCACGCGCGCAAAAGGGCTGGGCAAACCCAGCGTTTCATAAACCGGCTGGGCGTTGAAAATCACCGAATCCTTGAGTTTTTGCACCGTAATGCCGGGCAATTCTCGATTTTCGCTGCCCAGAAACTCCGACCATTTCAATTCGGCCTCGGTCATTTCGGTAATGATGGCGTGCACGCGATCGCGGTTTTTCTCCAGCCAGGCCTGGCCGCGCGCGGTTTTCAGCTCGATGCCGATCACCATCGCATCCAGGCGTTGATGCACTTCAAACTCATCCTGGCAGATTTTCTGAATCGCCTTGGCTATGGGCACGAACATGCCGATTTCGCCAAAGGCAAAAGTCACGATAAACGAGGAAATAAACTGAATGCGCTCCAGACAATAAAGCGCCACATAAAAAGCCATCACCGCCTCATACGCTTCTTCTTTGTCGGCCTGCCCCAGCGCATACCGGTGCGAAACCTCATGCACCTGGCCGAAAACCCGGGCCATCGCCTCCAGCCGGTGAAAACTCTCGGCAATCGACAAAATCTCGTTGAATACCTCGTCGGGGTGATCGAAACTGTTGCGCACGATTTCCGAATACGTCAGCGCGTGCAGATATTCATTCAGGCCCACCGCCAGGGTAACGCCCCAAAGCTCGGAATTGGTGATGAAAGGCGCCAGCAGGGGCACGATGCTGTTGCTGGCCACCGTGTCGGCCTCCCACTGATAGGCCAGGTTGTAAATCATCGCGTCATACATGCCGCGCGAGCAGGTTTTGAATTCGCTGTTGCACGGCGCATAATCAAATTCATTTTCATCCCAGCGCAGCGAAAGCATTTTTTTGTACATGGCAAAAAGCTGCGGATGCGGCCGGTTGATCGAGTCCAGCAGCCCGCCCGGCTCGCCCAGAAACAAATCCGCGCTTTTGTAATCGCTTTTGTGAATGTTGAAAATGGATGCGGGAATGTTCAATTCGTTTTCGGACATGGTTTTTCCTTTTGGGAAGGGGATATTCAAAGGCTGCAAGCGCCGCCGGCGCAGCCGCGATCGCTGTCGGCCAGCTCGAAATCGGCGGCCGTGGTTTGCAGTATTTCGGCGGCGGCGGTTTTTTGATTTGCGTTCGACTCCGCATTTTTGCCGGTTTGTGCAAGCAGATTTTGCGCAAAGCGGCTTTCCACGGTTTGCTGCATGCCCTGATCGCTGGTGAGCGAGTTTTGGTAATAGCGCCCCTTCATGCCCCAGCGGCACATGGCAATATGCTCCTGCACGATTTCATCGGTATAAACGATGGGATCGCTGGCGCGATCGCGCCAGAAATCGGCGCTGATGCCCTGGTCGGTGAATTTCTGGAAAATGGCATAGATTTTGATCATGTCCAGCGTGGGAATATTCCAGGCCAGTTCGTAGCGGTCTTTCAGCAAATCGGAATCGGTGGCTACCCAGTCAATTACATTGCTGTTGTCCGATTTTTTCATGGCGATTTCGCGCACGGGATAAATGCTGTTGGGCACGCCGGCGGCCTTGGAGCTGGATTCGGTGGGCATGTGGGCCACAAGGGCCGAGTGGCGCAGCCCGCCCTGGGCGATGATTTCGGCGCGCAGCCCTTCCCAGTCATAAACATATTGGGGGGCGGCGATTTCATCGACGGTTTTTTTATAGGTATCCAACGGCAGCCAGCCTTGCGGCCATTTGGTTTTGTGTATCCAGGGCGCATTGCCTTTTTCGCGGGCCAGTTGCAGGCTGGCGCGGGCGGCAAAATAATAATGGCGCTCGGCCAGCCAGTGACAATAATCGCGCCCGGCCTGGCTGGTGTATTGGAGGTTTTTGCGCGCCAGTTCGGTGGCCACGCCCATCATTCCCACTCCGGCGCTGCGGCGCGCCTTGGCGGTCATGGCAACATGGGCGAAGGGATAATCGGACATGTCTATGCATTTGTCGATCATTTTCAGCGCATAATAGGCGGCCGATGCATATTGCTCGTCATTGGCAATATTGCAAACCACAAGGGCGGAAAGGGCGCATATGGCGATTTCGCCCGATTCGGGATTATCCTCTGCCGAATACAAATCCGTCATGCACTTGTATTCGCGCGTGGGCAGGGCGATTTCATTGCACAGATTGCTGCTGTGTATGGGGTCGATGAACGGCGTGTGGCGGTTCATTTCGTCTATCCACAATTCATAATGCGTGCCGCATTCATATGCCTGCTGGCGCGCGAGCACGACAAAATCGCGCGCGCTGATGTATTTTTTAGGGAAATTTTCGTCGCGCTCGTGTTTTTCATAAAGCGCCTCGAATTTTTCCTGATCGCCCGAGAACATGGCGCGCCACAATTCGGGGGCGGAATATTCGGTAAAGACGAAAACGTTTTCATTGCGCGCCGCCTTTTTGGTGAAAAGGCGGTTGTACATGACGCCAAAATGCAGTTCCCTGATTTTCTTGTCCTCGGTGGACATGGGATTTTGCAAAAGGGCGATGGTGGTATTTTCAGGGTCGAATGCCGAGTAGTAGCTGGTGCATGCGCCGCCGCGCCCGGCTTGCTGATTGGCCTTGGTGGCAAAGGCCAGCGAACGGTAATAGGGCAATTTGCCCTGGTGCGAAATCACGCCGCCGCGCACCGGATCGCCCAGTGTGCGGGTGGAAATCATGCCGCCTATGCCGGCGCTCATGCCGGTCATTTCATAGGCAATATGGTCGCCTATGGCCAGTGAATGCAAATTGTCGCCGGCCTTGTAAACGCAGCAGGATGCATAACCATTGAGGCGCGTGCCCAGATTGATGTAATTGGGGCTGGGGGCGTTGATGCGGTTATAGGAAAAATGGTTGTACCAGTTGACGATGTGTTGCAGGCGCTCTTCGCGCGGCTCGTCTTCGGCCAGGGCCATCGCCATGCGCATATAGACGAATTGGGGCGATTCATATTCCTGGCGCGTGACGCGGTT
The DNA here is from genome assembly GCA_052170415.1 of Ottowia sp. Lineage (GTDB taxonomy): Bacteria > Pseudomonadota > Gammaproteobacteria > Burkholderiales > Burkholderiaceae_C > Ottowia. The sequence goes on from JBQNAO010000045.1 coordinate 6,860, forward strand.
CATCAGCGCATATTTTTTGCGCAATTGCAGGATTTGCGAATAGGCATATTCAAAATCGCGCGCGTGGTCTATGAATTTCTCGATTTGCGCATATTCCTCGTCGGTGTAATCGAGTTTGCGCATCAGGCCGGCGGCGGCCAGTTGTTTTTGCACGGCGGCAATGGTGGGCATTTGCGTGCTGCTGCCGTAGATTTCCTTGCGCGTGACGGCGGCATACAGCCGTCCGGCCATGAGGCTGTAGGGCCAGCTTTTTTTCTGCACGCAAATTTGAATGAGCTGCTTTTGCAGCTCCTGGCTGCTGGCGCGCTCGCCGAAGCGGCTCATGGCTTCCATGACTACGGAGGACCAGTCCACGCGCCGGCCCAGTTGTTCGCTGGCCCAGATGGACCAGCTGTTGACCTTGGCCGGAATGAAGGGTTCTTCGCGCCCGTCGCGCTTGATGATGGTTTTGAGCATGACTAATGCCTGTGGCTGAATTTGCACGATGTGCAACACGCCAGCGGCCGCCAAATGCGCAAAGGGCGGGCAGGGCGCAGCGCGCGCAGGCCGCGGCCCAACAGGCCAGGGCCGCAACAGCGCCATGCCCGCCAGCCAGCCGCACGCCCGCAGCCGCTGACACCTGCACCGACGGGCCGGTATCCGGGCTGGCGAACGTGCGGGCGGCTGAAAGTGCCCGCAGCAAGCGTTCCGGCCTTCCCACGCCCGCGAAGGGGCGCAGTGGCTGCCGCAGCGCTGGGGCGCGCTGCGTGCGTCGGGGCTTTTGCGTTCGCTGACCGTTGCGGGGGCAGCGCAGGAATCTCACCTGCTTCCCGTTTCCTCCGGGGCCGTGAGCCGCGGAGCACCTGTCAGTGGCCAGGCCCGGCTGCCTCTCGCGCCTTTTTGGGGGCGGGGAAAGCGGCGGCAGGGCCTGAAAGCGGGGGCGATTCTAGGCGGCCTATTTTTTACATTTGGAATCATTTTTTTGCTTATCAAACAGGCAAACTTCCCGCATCGCCCGTAGATACTGCGCAGTGCGCTATCAAAACAGGAGAAATCTGTGGATAACTTTCCATGAAAAGAGGCGCAAGGCGGGCCGGCTTGCGTCTGGCGGCGGGGCTTTGCTGTCAAATTTTTTTATCGGATGCCCATTTTTCAGGCAGATAGAATCCGTGCCTTTCATTTGCCGCCATGCCCGTTTTCACCCCTTTCGCCCCGCCCCGGAGCCTGTGCATAGGCCCCTACACGCTGCCGCATGCCGTGCTGGCAGCGCCCATGGCGGGCGTGACGGATCAGCCCTTTCGCCAGCTTTGCCGCCGCTTTGGCGCGAGCTATGCCGTGGCGGAAATGGTGGCGGCGCGGCCCGATTTGCGCCGCAGCCTCAAAAGCCGCCTGCGCAGCCACTGGGCGGGCGAGGCCGCGCCCGTGGCCGTGCAGATCGTGGGCGCCAACGCGCCGGACATGGCCGAGGCCGCCGCCTGGGCCATAGACCAGGGCGCGCACGTCATCGACATCAACATGGGCTGCCCGGCCAAAAAAGTGTGCAGCCAGTGGTCGGGCAGCGCGCTGATGCAAAACGAGGCGCTGGCGCTGCAAATCATCGAGGCCGTGGTGGCCGCCTGCGCGCCGCACGGCGTGCCGGTGACGCTGAAGATGCGCACCGGCTGGAGCGCCGCGCACCGCAACGCCCCGGCCCTGGCCCGCGCAGCCGAAGGCGCGGGCGTGCAGATGATCGCCATCCACGGTCGCACGCGCGAGCAGCTCTACAAGGGCCAGGCCGAATACGACACCATCGCCGCCGTCAAGGCCGCCGTGCGCGTGGCCGTGGTGGCCAATGGCGACATCGACTCGCCCGCCAAAGCCGCCGCCGTGCTGGCCGCCACGGATGCCGACGGCGTGATGCTGGGCCGCGCCGCCTGGCGCGCGCCCTGGCTGATCGGGCAGACGGCGCACTTTCTGCGCACCGGCCACAAGCTGGCCCAGCCGCTGACGCTGCATGTGCGCGCCGCCCTGCTCGATCACCTGCAGGCGCACTACGGCCTGTATGGCCACGAGGCGGGCGTGCGCTCGGCGCGCAAGCATTTGCAGCGCATGCTGGGCGGCCTGCCCGGCGCCGCGCCCTTTTTGCAAACGCTGATGGCGCAAACCGAGGCGCGCCTGCAATGGCAGGCAGTGGATGAATTTCTGCTGCGCCTGGCCGAACGCCACGAGCGCCTGCCCCGGCCCGCCCTCGCCCCCGCCAGCGCGGCCGCCGCAGACTGAAAAAAAAGCAGTCCGCCGGCTTCGCTCTTTCCTTTTTTTCACCCTTTTTTCTTCACCTTTTCAAACACGACCATGAGCACGAACCAACTCGACGAATGCGTACGCCAGAGCCTGGAGGCTTACTTCAAAGACTTGCAGGATGTGGAGCCTCACAACGTGTATGACATGCTGATCAAGCGCGTGGAATCGCCCATGCTGGAGCTGGTCATGCGCCGTGCCAACAACAACCAAAGCCGCGCCGCCCAATGGCTGGGGCTGAACCGCAACACCCTGCGCAAAAAACTGCTGGAGCACAAGCTGATCTGAAAAGCACGCAAACTGCTTTCAAAACCACGCAAAAATCAGCAAAAGCATTCAAACCACATCAAACGGCCGCGCCCAGTCTGTCGGCCGTTTTCATTTCATCTGCTGTCGCTTTTTCTCCCATGACCCAAAAAACCGCCCTTCTGTCCGTCTCTGACAAAACCGGCGTGGCCGATCTGGCCGCGGCCTTGCACAAGCTGGGCTTTCGGCTGCTATCGACTGGCGGCACGGCCCGCCTGCTGCAAGGCGCGGGCCTGCCCGTGACTGAAGTAGCCGAAATCACGCGTTTTCCAGAAATGCTGGACGGCCGCGTCAAAACCCTGCACCCGGCCGTGCATGGCGGCTTGCTGGCGCGGCGCGACATGCCCGCGCACATGGCCGCGCTGGCCGAGCACGGCATCGACACGATTGACCTGGTCGTCATCAACCTCTACCCCTTCGAGGCCACCGTGGCCCGCCCCGGCTGCACGCTGGAAGAAGCCATAGAAAACATAGACATCGGCGGCCCCGCCATGGTGCGCAGCGCCGCCAAGAACTGGCAGGACGTGGCCGTGCTGACCGACGCCAGCCAATACCCCGCCGCGCTGGCCGAGCTGCAAGCCGCAGGCGGGCAGCTTTCGGCCGCCACGCGCTTTGCCCTCTCCGTGGCCGCCTTCAACCGCGTGGCGCAATACGACGCGGCCATCAGCAACTGGCTCTCGGCCATCGACTTCGAGGCCAGCCAGGGCCAAAGCGCCCCCGTGCAAAACGCCTATGCCGCGCAGCACAACGCCGTCTTCACCCGCGTGCAAACCCTGCGCTATGGCGAAAACCCGCATCAAAGCGCCGCCTTCTACCGCGATCTGCACCCGGCCGCCGGCGCGCTGGCCACGGCCCGCCAGTTGCAGGGCAAGGAGCTGTCCTACAACAACATCGCCGACGCCGACGCCGCCTGGGAATGCGTCAAGCAGTGGCGCGAGCAGCCCGCCTGCGTCATCGTCAAGCACGCCAACCCCTGCGGCGTGGCCGTGGGCGAAAACGCCCGCGCCGCCTATGAAAAAGCCTTCAAGACCGATCCCACCAGCGCCTTCGGCGGCATCATCGCCTTCAACACCGAAGTGGACGCCGCCGCCGCCGAGGCCGTGGGCAAGCAGTTCGTTGAAGTGCTGATGGCCCCGGCCTTCACCGCCGAGGCCCTGGCCCTGCTGGCCGCCAAGCCCAATGTGCGCGTGCTGCAAATCGCCCTGCCCGCCGATGCGCCTGCCTGCGCCAACACGCTGGAATACAAGCGCGTGGGCGGCGGCCTGCTGGTGCAAACGGCCGATTTCCACCCCCTGCAAGCGGCCGATCTGAAAGTCGTCACCCAAAAGCAACCCAGCCCCGAACAGCTGCAAGACCTGCTGTTTGCCTGGAAAGTGGCGCAGTTCGTCAAAAGCAACGCCATCGTCTTTTGCGGCGGCGGCATGACCCTGGGCGTGGGCGCGGGCCAGATGAGCCGCCTGGACTCGGCCCGCATCGCCAGCATCAAGGCCGAGCACGCGGGCCTGAGCCTGCAAGGCAGCGCCGTCGCCAGCGACGCCTTCTTCCCGTTCCGCGACGGACTGGATGTGGTGATCGACCACGGCGCGGCCTGCGTCATCCAGCCCGGCGGCTCCATGCGCGATCAGGAAGTCATTGACGCGGCCAACAAACGCGGCATCGCCATGGTCTTTACCGGCGTGCGGCACTTCAGGCATTAATTGCGCCCCGGTTTTTCCTTTCCCGCCCGACTTCTGCGCCGCAGCCGTCGGGCTTTTTTGCGTTTGCAGGCATGAAAAAACGCCACGCGGCCCAGGCCGGGTGGCGCTTGAAAAAGAGCCGAGCGAAATCAGTCGCGGCGGCGGCGACGCATCGCGCGCACCGACGGACATGGGCGCAAGGGGATGTTCATGAGCAATCTCCTTTACTCCAATAAGAAAGCCCAAAAGCAAAACCACCCGCCTGAACCTTCGGGCGGGTGGATGAGCAAGGGCAACGCCGCAAATGCGACTTCGGCGCAGGCTCAGTCTGCGGCGTTTCTGGCATTGACCACCAGCACGGGCAGCACGGCGGCGGCCAGCACGCGCTGGGCCACGCTGCCCAGCACCAGTTTTTCCAGGCCCCGGCGGCCGTGCGAGCCCATCACGATCAGGTCTGCGCCCACGGCCTGGGCGGCGTCCAGGATGCCGCGCGAGGCGGAGCTGGACTCTTCCACGCGCTGATTCACCTTCAGGCCCGTGCCTTCAAACTGATCCGCCACGGCTTGCAGCGCGGTCTTTGCCTCGGCGCTGGCGGCGCTCAGGTACTGATCCTGCCCGTAGGCAAAATCCGCGCCCACGCCCGTGAAGGGGTAGGGATCGATCACGTAAACGGCCGTGACTTCGCTGCCAAAAGCCTTGGCCAGCGCCATCGCCTTTTGCACGGCAAAAAGCGCGGTATCGGAACCATCGACAGGCACCAGGATGTGTTTGAACATGATGAAAAACTCCTTTCTTTTCAGGGGGCAAAAAAACCTTGCTGCCCTCATTGTGCCTGCCTGCCGGACGGGCGGACTTGACAGCCGTCAAGGCTGAAGGCGCTCCGGTTTGGGAAACCTCCGTATGCCGCGTTTTTCCCTTTCTGCGCAGGCGCAGCGCCACCTGCTGGCGCGGCTGCTGCAAGCGATGGCGGCGCTGGCGCTGCTGGCCTTTGTGGCGCTGGGCTGGCAGGCCGCGGGCGGACCGCCTGCCGCGCCGCACGAGGCCAGCTTGCGCACGGCGCGCCTGCAAGCGGGCCAGTGGCGCTGGGCCGAAGCGCCCGCCCTGCCGCGCGGGCTGCGTCTGGCCGATGGGGCCAGTCTGCATGTATTGCTGCTGCGCCTGCCCGATGGGGCGCTGCGCGCCTTCTATGCCACGGCCAGCGCCGATGGCCGCCCCACCCTGCCCGCAGGCAGCCCCGGCCTGGGCACGCCGGGCCAGCCCTGCGCCGACTTTGCGCCGGACATGCGCCAGGGCGACATCGCCTGCCGCCAGGCCGCGCCGGGTTTTGAATTTGCCCTGCGCCACCGCTGGTCGCTGCATGGCGAGCCCCTGACGTCCGGCACGCCCGCGCTGCCCGTGGCCGCCGGGCATGAAGACCAGGGCGACTGGCGGCCCGATTTGGCCTGGCCGCCGGCTGCGGCGGCCCGCTGAAAAACCGCCCCCTGATCGCAGCGCCCGCGCCCTGCCCGCTCTTGCAGCGCGTGAGAAAATCGGCCACTTTTTTGCGCGTTTTGCGTGCGCGCCGCCAGTTTTTCTCACCTTCCCCATGTCGCTTTCACTGCACCCCATGCTCAACGTGGCCACCAAGGCCGCCCGCGCCGCCGGCGCCATCATCAACCGCGCAGCGCTCGATGTGGAGGCCGTGCGCGTCTCGCAAAAGCAGGCCAATGACTTTGTCACCGAGGTCGATCACGCCAGCGAGCAGGCCGTCATCGACATCCTGCTGGGCGCGTATCCCGAGCACGGCATCCTGGCCGAAGAATCGGGCCGCACGCGCGGCAATGCGCGCGCCGAGCATGTGTGGATCATCGACCCGCTGGACGGCACCACCAACTTCATCCACGGCTTTCCCTACTACTGCGTCAGCATTGCGCTGAGCGTGCGCGGCCGGGTGGAGCAGGCCGTGGTGTATGACCCCACGCGCAATGACCTGTTTCTGGCCTCGCACGGGCGCGGCGCCTATCTGAACAACCGCCGCATCCGCGTCAGCCGCCGCACCCAGTTGGGCGACAGCCTGCTGGCCACGGGCTTTCCCTTCCGCAAGGGCGACGATTTCAAGGGCTACCTGAACATGATGGCTGAGGTGATGAAGCGAACCGCCGGCCTGCGCCGCCCCGGCGCGGCCGCGCTGGATCTGGCCTATGTGGCCGCCGGCATGACCGACGGCTTTTTTGAAACCGGCCTGCAAGCGTGGGACACCGCCGCCGGCTCGCTGCTGGTGACGGAAGCCGGCGGGCTGGTGGGCAACTTCACGGGCGAGTCGGACTTTTTCACCCCCCGCGAATGCCTGGCCGCCAACCCGCGCCTGTATGCCCAGCTGGTCAACGTACTGCGCCCCTACTCGCGCGCAGGCCGCCCGCCTGCCGAGGCCGCCCCCGCCGAAGAAGCCGCAGACACCCCGCCCCAGGCCGATGCGGCCGCCCTGTTTGGCGCCGCCCTGGCCGCTGATACGCAACCGCCGCGCGCATCGTGACTGCTGCCCCCACCGCCCCCGCCTCTTCTGCCGCTGCCCCTGCGGGCGTGTCTGCCGATGCGGCAAACCCGGCCGCTGCCCCCGCCGTCGCCCATCCGCGCGCCATCCGCAGCTTCGTCACCCGCGCCGGCCGCACCACGGCGGGCCAGGCCCGCGCCCTGGCCGAACTGGGGCCGCGCTACGTGCTGCCCTTTGACGCCGCCATCACCGATCTGGCCCGCCACGCCCTCGGCCTGTGCGCGGCAGATGGCGCAAACCCCGCCGGCGGCCTCACCCCCGCCAGCCCCGTGGTGCTGGAAATCGGCTTCGGCATGGGCCAGGCCACGGCGCACATCGCCGCGCTCATGCCCGGCACGCTGTTCATCGGCTGCGAAGTGCACGAGCCCGGCGTGGGCGCGCTGCTCAAGCTGGCGGGCGAGCAGGGCCTGCGCAACATCCGCATCCTCCAGCACGACGCCGTGCCCGTGCTGGAGCGCATGATCGCCCCCGGCACGCTGCACGGCGTGCACATCTTCTTCCCCGATCCCTGGCACAAAAAACGCCATCACAAGCGCCGCCTCATCCAGCCGCCCTTCGTGCGCGAGCTGGCCCTGCGCCTGGCCCCCGGCGGCTATCTGCACTGCGCCACCGACTGGCAGCCCTACGCCGAGCACATGCTGCAAGTGCTGCAAGCCGAGCCGCTGCTGCAAAACACCGCCGGCGACTACGCCCCCCGCCCCGCCTACCGCCCGCTCACCAAATTCGAGCAGCGCGGCCTGCGCCTGGGCCACGGCGTGTGGGATTTGGTATTCACCCGCCGCCCGGCCACGGCCCCTGCGTCTGCCCCCGCCTGATTCGTCCCCTGCCCGCCCCGCCATGAGCGCCCCCCTCATCTGCCCCCAATGCCAGGCGCCCAACCGCGCCAACGCCAAGTTCTGCAACCAATGCGCCAGCCTGCTGGCGCCGCTGTATGCCGAAACCGTGGTGATGGACTACCGCCCCAAGCGGCGGCGGCGTTCCTCCAGCCGCGCGCGCGCCGACGTGAGCGACGCCCGCCCCGCCCGAAGCAAAAGCGCCTCGTGGCGGCCCCTGGCGCTGCTGGTGCTGCTGGCCGTACTCACCGGCGCAGCCACCACCTGGTTTTCGCGCAGCGGCAGCAAAACGCCAGCCCCCCCGAGCCGATCCTGGCCCA
>JBQNAO010000046.1:0-13465 GCA_052170415.1 Ottowia sp.
GGGTTGGCGTCGGGGTTGGCGTCGGGGTTGGCGTCGGGGTTGGCGTCGGGGTTGGAGTCGGAGTTGGAGTCGGAGTTGGGGTCGGAGTTGGGGTCGGAGTTGGGGTCGGGGTCGGGGTCGGCGTGGGCGTGGGCGTGGGCGTGGGCGTGGGCGTGGGCGTGGGCGCAGTGTTTGCGTCATCGCCGCCGCTGCCGCCGCAAGCGGCAAGCAGCAGCACGGCGGCCATCAGGGGAACGAGCTTCATCTTCATTGCAAAAATTTCCTTGAACGGGAGAGTGAAAAAACCGGCCGAATATTACAGATGCAAACAAATGCGGCAACCCCGCGCCGGGCGTTTTCAAGTGCACTTTTTCCTCGATTTCCAGCCTTTGCAAGCCTGCAATCAAGGCAGGTTATCCACAGAAAATTCCTGATTTGATAGCGCCCTTCGCAGTGTTTACGGGCGCTGTGGCACGTTTGCCTATTTGCTAATCAAAAAAATGTGAATGGATGTGAACAAAGCCTGCCAGGCGGGCGGGCATGAAAAAAGCCGCCCGTTTTGGGGCGGCTTCGGGGCGGCTTCGAGGCGGCTTTTGGTGGCCTGGGGCGGGGCGCGTTCAGACCATGTCCACGCTCAAACCGGCGGTTTGGCTGAAGCCGCCGTCGACGTAGGTGATTTCGGCGGTGACGCCGGCGGCCAGGTCGCTCAGCAGGAAGGCGGCGACGTTGCCCACGTCTTCAATGGTGACGTTGCGCCGCAGCGGGGCGGCGTCGGCCACGCGGCCCAGCAGCTTGCCGAAGTCCTTGATGCCGCTGGCTGCCAGCGTCTTGATGGGGCCGGCGCTGATGCCGTTCACGCGCACGCAGCGCCCGTCGGCGGTGCGGCCCACGGCTTCGGCCAGATAGCGCACGCTCGCTTCCAGGCTGGCTTTGGCCAGGCCCATGGTGTTGTAGTTGGGGATGGCGCGCAGCGCGCCCAGATAGCTCAGGGTGAGCAAGGCGGCGCGGTCGTTCAGATAGGGCAGGGCGGCCTTGGTCATGGCCGCGAAGCTGTAGGCGCTGATGTCGTGCGCGATGCGAAAGCCCTCGCGCGAGAGGCCGTCGAGAAAATTGCCCGCAATCGCCTCGCGCGGCGCAAAGCCGATGGAGTGCACAAAGCCGTCGAAATGCCCGCCCCAGGCGGCGGCCAGATCGGCAAAGAGGCGCTCGATTTGCGCGTCGTCGGCCACGTCGCAGTCGAATACGAGCTGGCTGCCGAACTCGGCGGCAAATTCGCTGATGCGGTCTTTGAATCGCTCGCCCACGTAGCTGAAGGCCAGCTCGGCGCCCTGGGCGTGGCAGGCGCGGGCGATGCCGTAGGCGATGGAGCGGTTGGACAAAACGCCGGTGATGAGCAGTTTTTTGCCCGCCAGAAAACCTTGGGTCATGTGTGAAAACTCCTGAAATGGGGGGGTGCGGCAGAAGGGGCCGCAAGAGGGGGGTGAGACAGAATGCGCGAATGTATCGAATCCGCCCCTGCTTTCTCGCCCTGGCGCTGGCGTGCGCCGCGCCGGCGGCGCTGGCCGCGCATGGCTATGCCGTCTGGGGCGAGCTGAAATACGCGCCCGACTTCGCCCACTTCGACTACGTGAACCCCGCCGCGCCCCGGGGCGGCGAGCTGCGGCTGGTGAGCAATTTGCGCACGTCCACGTTCGACAAATACAACCCCTTCACGCTCAAGGGCAGCGCCCCGGCGTATCTGGAGGAGCTGCTGTTCGAGTCGCTGCTGACGGCCTCGCTGGATGAAAGCGGCAGCGCCTACGGCCTGCTGGCCGAGGATGTGACGGTGGCCGCCGACGGGCTTTCGGCCACTTTCCGGCTGCGGCCGCAGGCGCGCTTTCACAACGGCGAGCCGGTGCTGGCGCAGGATGTGAAGCACAGCTTTGACACGCTGCGCGGCCCGCATGCCCACCCCGGCTTTGCCACGCAGCTGGCCGACGTGGCCGCCGCCGAAGTGCTGGATGAGCGCACGGTGCGCTTCGTGTTCAAGAAACCCGCGCTGGAGCTGCCGCTGACCGTGGGCGCGCTGCCCGTGTTCAGCCGCCAGTGGGGCGCGGGCAAGCCCTTCGACCAGGTGATAACGGACACGCCCCTGGGCAGCGGCCCCTACCGCATCGGGCCGGTCAAGTTCGGCAAGGACGTGACCTATGTGCGCGACCCCGACTACTGGGGGCGCGACCTGCCCGTGCGGCGCGGCACGGGCAACTTCGACCGCATCGAAGTGAGGATTTACCGCGACCACACCGCCCGGCTCGAAGCCTTCAAGGCCGGAGAGTTCGACCTCATGCGCGTGTTTTCCGCCGGCGACTGGGCGCGCCGCATGACCGGCCGGCGCTTTGCCACGGGCGAGCTGGTCAAGGGCGAATTTCGCCACCGCCTGCCCACCGGTTTTCAAAGCTACGTGCTCAACACCCGCCGCCCGCTGCTGCAAGACGTGCGCGTGCGCCAGGCGCTGGGCCTGGCCTTCGACTACGAATGGATGAACCGGCGCATGTTCTACGGCAGCTACGCGCGCGTGCGCGGCCTGTTCGGCAACACCGAATGCGCCGCCACCGGCAGCCCCGACGCCGCCGAACTGGCCCTGATGGAGCCGCTGCGCGCGCACATCCCGCCCGCCGCCTTCGGCCCCGCCTACGAGCCGCCGCGCACCGACGGCAGCGAGCACGGCCTGCGCCACAACCTGCGCCGCGCCCAGGCCCTGCTGCGCGAAGCCGGCTGGAAGCCGGATGCAGCCGGCACGCTGCGCAACGCCAGCGGCCAGGCGCTGGAGCTGGACTATCTGGACAGCGCCGAAACCGGCGCGCGCGTGGTCACGCCGTGGATGCGCAACCTCGAAAAAATCGGCGTGCGCCTGCACTTTCGTCCCGTGGACTTCGCGCTGTATCAGCAACGCCTGCAAAAGTTCGACTTCGACATCACCACCCTGGCCTTTCAAGGCTCCCTCGTGCCGGGGCAGGAATACGCCGACCTCTTCGGCAGCCAGGCCGCCGCCACCGAAGGCTCGGGCAACTACGTGGGCGCGGCCAACCCCGCCATCGACACCCTGATCGCCCGCATGGTCGCCGCCCGCCAGCGCAGCGACTTCCTCGCCGCCTGCCGCGCGCTGGAGCGCGTCATCACCCACAGCCACTACCTGCTGCCCCAGTGGTACAGCCCCGTGCACAACATGGCCTACAACGCCTGGCGGCTACAGCCCCCCGCCGTCACGCCCGCCTACTTCCAGGCCGAAAGTTGGGCCATCTGGACTTGGTGGGCGCACCCCGGCCCTTGAAAATCAATCGCCCGGGTAAATGCCCAGGATGATTTTCTTTTTACGGGCAAATCAAAATCACCGGATTAATACAAGAAAAGTAACCCGATTTTCTTGAAAATATCAACCAGCCCGCACGCAAAATAGCCCCCCATGCCTGCCTACATCGCCAAACGCCTGCTGCTCATGCTGCCCACTTTGCTGGGGGTGCTGTTGCTGACTTTTGTGGTGCTGCAATTTGTGCCTGGGGGGCCGGTGGAGCAGTATCTGGCCGAGGCCCGGGCCGGCGCGGGCGGTGGCGAGGGCAGCGCGCTGGGCTACCGGGGCGGGCAGGGCGTGGATGAGGCGCGGCTGGCGCAAATCAGGCAGCTCTACGGTTTTGACAAACCCGCGCACGAGCGTTTTTTCATCATGCTGGGGCAGTTTGCGCGCTTTGATCTGGGCACGAGCTTTTTTCAGAACAAGGCGGTGGGGCAGCTCATTTTGGAAAAGCTGCCGGTGTCCATGAGCCTGGGGCTGTGGACTTTCGTGCTGACTTATGCGGTGAGCGTGCCGCTGGGCGTGGCCAAGGCGGTGCGGGCCGGCTCGCGCTTTGATTTGGCAACGACGCTGCTGCTGCTGTTGGGCTATGCGATTCCGGGCTTTGTGCTGGGGGTGGCGCTGCTGGTGGTGTTTGGCGGGCAGTTGCAGTGGTTTCCGCTGCGGGGGCTGACTTCGGCGCACTGGGACGAGCTTTCGGCAGCGGGCAAGGCGCTGGACTACCTCTGGCACATCGCGCTGCCGGTGACGGCGATGGTGCTGGGCAGCTTCGCCACGACGGCGATGCTGACGAAAAACAGCTTTCTGGAGGAAATCCGCAAGCAATACGTGCTCACCGCCCGCGCCAAGGGGCTGGGGCCGCGCCAGGTGCTTTACGGGCATGTGTTTCGCAATGCGCTGCTGCCCATCGTGACGGGCTTTCCGGCTGCGTTCGTGGGGGCGTTTTTCACGGGGTCGCTGCTGATCGAGACGCTGTTTTCGCTCGACGGAATGGGCCTGCTGGCGTATGAGAGCGTGATCCGGCGCGATTACCCGGTGGTGCTGGGCACGCTCTACCTGTTTACCCTGATCGGTTTGGTGACGCGATTGGTGTCTGATTTGTGTTACGTTTGGGTGGATCCGCGCGTGAAATTCGATTAAGGCCGTGTTGATAAAAACCGCGATTTTCGGATTTACCCCGGATTCAATCTGTTTTTTTTAAAAGGAGACGATTCGTGAGTTTTGAAAATCTGTACCGTGAAAAACGCATGAGCGCGCTGGACGCCGTGCGCAGCGTGGTGAAAAACGGCGATGCCATCGTCGTGCCCACTGGCGTGGCCGAGCCGCCCGCCTTGCTGGAGGCGCTCAGCGAGCAGCGGCGCGAATTCGAGGGCGTGAGCGTGGGGCAAATCCTGCCCATCCGCAACTACGGCTATTTCGACCCCGAAACGCAGCGCCACGTGCGCCACCTGGCCTATTTCGTGGGCGGCCCCTCGCGCGCGGGCGCGCAGGCCGGCTGGATTGATTACGTGCCCTCCTATTTCTCGGAAATGCCGGCCCTGTTTGAGCAGGGGCTGATGAAGTCCGACGTGGTGTTCAGCCTGGCTTCGCCCATGGATCAGCACGGCTGGTTTTCATTGAGCCTGGGGCCTGACTACACCATGGCCGCCATCAAGAAGGCGCGCGCCGTGGTGCTGGAAGTCAACCCCAACGTGCCCTTTGCGCACGGCGACTGCTTTGTTCACATCAGCCAGGTTGCGGCGCTGACGGAAAGCGATGCGCCCGTGCTGGAAGTGGGGCTGCCGCAAATCGGCCCCGTGCAGCAGGCCATCGGCAAATACGTGGCCGACATGATCGAAGACGGCTCCACCCTGCAAATCGGCTTTGGCGCCATTCCTGACGCCGTGGTGATGCAGCTCACCCACAAAAAAGACCTGGGCGTGCACACCGAGATGATCGGCGACGGCATCCTCACCCTGGTGGAAGCGGGCGTGATCACCAACCGCCGCAAGAACTACATGCCCGGCAAGATGCTGGCCACCTTTGCCCTGGGCAGCAAAAAGCTCTACCAGTTCATGCACCGCAACCCGGCGCTGGAAATGCACCCGGTGGACTACACCAACGACCCCTATCTGGCCGGGCAAAACGACAAGCTCATCTCCATCAACGCGACCATGCAAATCGACTTCATGGGCCAGTGCGGCTCCGAAACGCAGGGCTTCAAGCCCTACTCGGGCACCGGCGGGCAGGCCGACTTTGTGCGCGCGGCCAACCGCAGCCGCGGCGGCAAATCCTTCATCGTGCTGCCCTCCACCGCCAAGGACGACACCATCTCGCGCATCGCCCCCGTGCTCAACCCCGGCACGCACGTGAGCACCAGCAAAAACGACATCAACTACGTCGTCACCGAATACGGCGTGGCCCAGCTGCGCGGCCAAAGCGCCCAGCAGCGCACCAAGGCGCTGATCGCCATCGCCCACCCCAAATTCCGTGACGAACTCACCGAACAGGCCAAGCAGATGAAACTGCTCTGACCCTGCCTTCGCCTTGCCGCCCACGCCTGCCCGGTCGCTGCTGCCAGCGCCGGGCAGGCGCGCTTTCAAGCCCTGTTTTTTCAGCCTGACCCCGCCATGACCGCCCCCCTGCCGCCCACCGTCCCCCCTTTTCAGGCCCACTCGCTGGCGCGGCGCGCCTGGCAGCGCTTCAAACAGCGGCGGCTGGGCTACTGGAGCCTGCTGATATTTGCCGCGCTGGTGCTGCTCAGCCTGCTGGCCGAAATCATTTCCAACGACAAACCCCTGCTGCTCAAATATGAAGGGCAATATTACGCACCGATTTTCAAAACCTACCCCGAAACCACATTCGGCGGCGACTTCCAAACCGAAACCGATTATCTCGATCCCTATATCCGCCAGCAATTTCAAAAACCCGGCAATTGGGCCATATACCCGCCCAACCCCTACGGCGCCAAAACCATCAACTATTTTTCAGACCGCCCCAACCCCGCCCCGCCCAGCCGCCAAAACTGGCTGGGCACCGACGACCGCGGGCGCGACCTGCTCGCTCAGCTCATCTACGGCTTTCGCCTGAGCGTGCTCTTTGCCCTGGCCCTTACCGCGCTGGGCGTGGCGCTGGGCATCGCCGCCGGCGCGGTGCAGGGCTTTTTTGGCGGCAAAGTCGATCTGGCCGGGCAGCGCTTCATCGAAATCTGGAGCGCCATGCCCGAGCTTTACCTGCTCATCATCTTCAGCGCCGTGCTCACTCCCAGCCTGGGCCTGCTGCTTGTGCTGCTGGGCCTGTTTGGCTGGATGGGGCTGTCGGACTACGTGCGCGCCGAATTCCTGCGCAACCGCCAGCTCGACTACGTGCGCGCCGCCCGCGCCCTGGGCGTATCCGGCTGGCGGCAGGTGTGGCGCCACATCCTGCCCAACAGCCTCACCCCCGTCGTCACCTTCCTGCCCTTTCGCATGAGCGCGGCCATCCTGGCGCTGACCTCGCTGGACTTTCTCGGCCTGGGCGCGCCCCCCGGCACCCCCAGCCTGGGCGAGCTGCTCAGCCAGGGCAAAAACAACATCGACGCCTGGTGGATCAGCCTGTCCACCTTCGCCGTGCTCGTGCTCACCCTCTTGCTGCTCACCTTCACCGGCGACGCCCTGCGCGACGCCCTGGACCCGCGCAAAACCCGGCACTAAGCGCCCGAAAGAGGGCAGGTTATCCACAGATTTCTCACTTTTTGATAGCTGCCTGCGCAGCACTGACAAGCGCTGCGAGAGGTTTGCCTGATTTTTCAGCGAAAACTTGTATCCAAATACAAGCGGCATGAGCCGGTGAACAGGCGAAGCAGGGCAGGGGGGCGGCAGATTCAGCCCGAACGCCTCGCCCGCCGCAGCTTCAGGGAACGCGCGGCTGCCCAAAACGAAAACCGCCCGGAGGCGGTTTTTTTTGAGCCTGCAAGGGCCTGAAAGACCGCTTGTTGCAGGGCACTTATCCACAGAAAATTCCTGAATTGATAGCGCACTTCGCAGTGTTTACGGGCGCTGCAGAAAGTTTGCCTGATTTTTAAGCGAAATGAGGCAACCAAATGTGAACGGCACGGGTTGCCCCACATCCCCCGCAGCCTGGCCCTGTTGATTGCTGGGTGCATGGGAAAAACAAGCGCTGTTTTTCGCGACCATTTCCGACGATTGTGATTGCGGCATTTGCCATCGGCTTTTGTGCGCTCTTGTTTTTGGGTTGAATGAAAACGCCGGAGATAACAATTTTCAAAAAATCGAGCCGCCATTTTCTGTTTTGACAATGAAAAATCCGCCAGAGCAGGCGGCTTTGTTTTCATAAAGCGATTTTTCATGCCCACCGTTTGGGCAGGGGCTTGTCCCGCCCTTTATAGTTGTAGTGAAACCAATAATCACCTTCCGGCATTTCAATGATTTCTTCGTCTGGCACATCAAACAAATGCAAACGGCCTTTCACCGGCTCCGGCTCCACGTTATAGCCGCCCTCCAATACCCACGCATAAAGGCCCTTGCTCCACTCGCCGCCGCCCGGGCAATTTGCGCAGGATGCGCTGGCAACGCCCCCAGCGCGCATTCCCGGCAAAAAATTCGCCCCGGTGCGGCCTTCGCGCGTTTTGCCGCGTTTTGCCGTTTTGCAGCCGCTTTGCTGAATTTGTGGGCAAACGCCCTGGGGAAATCCCGCGTTTTCAGTCGGGCATTAACCATTTCTGCCGCATTTCATTAACTAAAATGCGCCCTGTCATAATCATGAAAAAACAGTCCCACGCCAGTTCTTTTCAAACCGTGCCCTGGGGCATTCATTTACTGGAGGACAAACTCTCATGAAACACGGTCATTCACGCAAACTCATCGCCGCCTGCCTGCCCCTGCTGCTGGCTGCCTGCGCCCAGACCCCGCAAGAAGACGGCCCCGTCGCCCAGGCGGCCCCGGCCGCCACCGCCGCGCCGCAGCCCGCCCCCGCCGCCAGCCAGCCCCAGCCGCCCAAGCGCAAAGTGGCCATGGTGGGCCCCGGCCGCAGCATCGAGGACTACATCAGGATCATGGATGCCAACGAAGACGGCGCAGTCACGCCCGATGAGGTGGACACGCTGCGCCTGGAGCGCTTCAGGCTGGCCGACACCAACGGCGACGGCGGCATCGACATGAAGGAGTATTCCGACGAATACCGCCTGCGCCTGAAAGAGCGCATTCAGGAGTTCATGAAGGACGAAGACCACATGACCGCCGTGCGCTTTGATTCGATGGCCGATGCCAGCGGCTACATCCCCCGCGCCCGCTACGACCAATCGGGCGATCGCGCCTATCAGGCTTACGCCCAGGGCAAGCTGAGCGACAAGCAGGCGAGCGGCCGCGGCCTGGGCATGTCCACCACCCACACCAAGGCCGGCATGCTCGCCCTGTATGACCGCAACCTGGACGGCAAGCTGCCGCGCCAGGAATACGACCTGATGCGCGATGAGCAATTCAAGCGCACCGACATCAACAAGGACGGCCGCCTGAGCCGTGGCGAATACGTCACCGAGTTCGATCAGCGCGTGGACGCCCGCCTGCACGAGATCAAAACCCGCGAAATGCGCCAGGCCCGCGTGCGCTTTGGCGTGCTGGACGCCAACAAGGACGACCGCATCGACCAAAACGAATACCTGAACACCGCCCGCCAGATGTTCAAGCGGCTGGATCGCAACAGCGACGGTCGGGTGGACAAGGCCGATGCCTCCCTGCCCGCCCCCGAGCCGGAGCGCGCGGCCAAAACCCAGCAAGACCCGGCCAAGGCCGACCAGGCCGACTCCATGCGCGGCAAAGGCAAGCCCGGCAAGGGCAAGGCCCGCGCCGCTGCCAAAAAAGGCCAGGCGGCCGGCGCGGAGCACAAGCACTGATCGCCCGCCGGTAAGCCGTCTCCCCCACCGCCTTTCGCAGCCCGCATGACCGCCGCCCCGCCCCTGCTCGACGTTCGCCAGCTTGGCATCGCCTTTGGCGCGGCCGAGCTGGTGCATGAGGTGTCGTTTCGCCTGGCGGCGGGTGAAAAACTGGCGCTGGTGGGGGAATCCGGCTCGGGCAAGACGCTGACCGCGCTCAGCCTGCTGCGTCTGCTGGACGGCGCCCGCCTGCAAGGGCAGGCGCTGTTTACCCGGCGCGACGGGCAAATGCAGGACTTGCTCACCCTGCCCGAGCGGCAGATGCGCGCCCTGCGGGGCGACGACATCGCCATGATTTTTCAGGAGCCGATGACCGCGCTCAACCCGCTGATGACCATAGGCGCGCAAGTGGCCGAGGCGCTGCGCCTCAAGCGCGGCCTGTCCGCAGCGGCGGCCTGGCAGGCGGCCATCGGTTTGCTGGAGAAAACCGGCATCGCCGAACCCGCGCGCCGCGCGCGCGCCTGGCCGCACCAGCTCTCGGGCGGCCAGCGCCAGCGCGCCATGATCGCCATGGCCCTGGCCTGCCAGCCGCGCCTGCTGCTGGCCGATGAGCCCACCACCGCGCTGGACGTGAGCCTGCGCGGCCAGATTCTGGATTTGCTGGACGAGCTGCGCCGCGAAAGCGGCATGGCCGTGCTCATCATCACGCACGATCTCAACCTGGTGCGCCGCTTTGCCGACCGCGTGGCCGTCATGCAGCACGGCCGCATCGTCGAGCAGGGCGAAACCGCCGCCCTCTTTGCCGCCCCCGCCCACCCCTACACCCAGCGCCTGCTGGCCAGTCGCCCCGAGCGCGACGTGGACGAAACCGCCGCCGCGCCCGCCGTGTCCGCCACACCCGTTCTGGCCGCGCAGGCGCTGCGCGTGAGCTACCCCACGCACTTGCCCGGCGTGCGCGGCTGGTTCAAAAAGGGCGAATTCATCGCCCTGCACGGCGCCAGCTTCAGCCTGCCGGCCGGGCGCACGCTGGGCGTGATCGGCGAATCGGGCTCCGGCAAATCCACCCTGGCGCAAGCCGCGCTGGGCCTGCTGCCCTTCAGCGGCGAGCTGCGCGTGGCCGGCCGCGCCTGGCAACACAAGCTGCGCGCCGACCGCCCGCTGCGCCGCATCGCGCAAGTCGTGTTTCAAGACCCCTTTTCATCGCTCTCGCCGCGCATGACGGTGCAGGAAATCGTGGGCGAGGGCCTGCTGGTGCACGCCCCCCACCTGAGCGCCGCCCAGCGCAGCGAGCGCGTGCGCCAGGCCCTGGCCGAAGTGGGCCTGCAAGAAGGCAGCGGCGCGGGGCAGTTTCCCGGCCTGCTGGCGCGCTATCCGCACGAGTTCTCCGGCGGGCAGCGCCAGCGCATCGCCTTGGCGCGCGCACTCATCATCGAGCCCGAGTTGCTGGTGCTGGACGAACCCACCAGCGCGCTGGATGTAACGGTGCAAAAACAGGTGCTCACCCTGCTGCAAAAACTGCAACGCGAGCGCGGCCTAGCCTATTTGCTCATCACCCACGACGTGGATGTGGTGCGCGCCCTGGCGCACGAAGTGCTGGTGCTCAAGGACGGCCAGGCCGTCGAAAGCGGCCCCGCCCTGCAAGTGCTGGGCCAGCCCGCCCACCCCTACACCCGCCGCCTGCTGGCTGCGGCTTGATAAAACAAGATAAATCAATAAAAACCAAAATGAAAACCCCGGAATGCACAAGCACTCCGGGGTTTGTTGTTTTGAAAATATCTTGTCAAATATCCATGGGCTGCCAGTCTTTTCCCTTGAGAGGCGGCATATAGGCCAAACCCCGAAGCTGGTGCTGCCAGAGTTTTTCGGTATAGCCGTAGTGATCGGCGCGATCGGGATCGGCGGCGGTTTCCAGATTTGCGACATCCCCATTTTGCAGGCGTACGGCAAAATCCGGGTTCAGCATTACGGCCTTGCCGACGGCAATCAATTCTGCCCAGCCGCTTTGAAAAGCCGCCAATACCTGCCCGGCGCCAATTAAATTACCCACACCAATCAACGGCAGTTTGCCGCCAATGCGCGCATGGATTTGTTCGATGCGGGTTTTATCTGCATCCGCGCCACGACGAGCTTTTTTATAAAAATCCCACAAGGAAACGTGCAGATATTGCAGTGGCTTTTGTACCAGCGCATCCACCAGCGCGAAGCAGTCGGCCATCGTCAAACCATCGTCGCCCGCTTCTTCAGGCGAAAAACGGTAGCCGACGATGAAATCAGGGCGATTGGCCCTAGTTTTTTCTGCGATCACCGCATCGACCACGGCCAGCGGAAAACGAAGGCGGTTTTCCATGCTGCCGCCCCATGGGTCGCTGCGGCGATTGCTTTGTGCGGAGAAAAACTGCTGAATCAAATAACCATTGGCGCCGTGGATTTCCACCCCGCTAAAACCCGCCCGCAGCGCCAGCGCCGTCGCGCGGGCGTAGGCAGCGATCAGACCGTGAATTTCATCCTCACTCGCAGCGCGGGCCTTGTCGCTCGCACTGGGGGCGATATTTTCGGCAGTAACGGCAAGATTGCCACCGTGATGAATTTGCAAAATGGCTTTTGCGCCCTGCGCCTGAATCAGCCCGGCCGTGGCTTTCAAGCTGGTGATATGAGCTTCATCAAATGCACAAGGCTGTGGCTCAAAAGTTTTACCCTCGGGCGAAACCAGTGTGCTGGCGGTAATAAAAAGTCCAAATCCAGTGGCGCGGCCTTGCAGAAAACGGCGCTCCGCCTCGCCAATACTGCCATCCTCGTTGGAACCATAATGAGTCATCGGCGCAACGACGAGACGATTTTTGACTTCAACGCCATTGTTGAAAACATAAGGCTGAAATAAAGGGGAAAACAAATTGCTCATCATACTGTCCTTCAAGGGGCTACTTTGCTCTGTTGAAAAATCCAATCCAATATCGGAGTGATATTGTAGGCATATTTCCATGTGGAAGTATGCCCCGATGCACCGCCAGCATTTGATTCAGCAGCGGTTTTGAATACCGTTCCCTTGGCGAAGGCGATGAAATTCACATTGGCATTTTGCACGGCGATTTGCTCAAAGGCTGCCTGAAATTCGGCGGGCGACCATTGGGCATTCCAGTGATCGGCGCGGGCGATTTTGGCGCCGAATGAGGCGAGTTTTTCAGTAATGGCGATTTCGCCCGGATAGGCTTTGGCATCGTCTTGCGATACGGTAATCCACCATTTCACATTTTTCATATTGCGCGTGAGCAGGGCAGGGTTCCATTGACAGGCGACGAGGTAGGAAGCGGCAAAAAAATCAGGATATTTGATGTTCATGGCAATGGACATCATGCCGCCGCCCGATTGGCCGGTGGTGTAAAGGCGATTGCCGTCGATAGGCAGCTCGGTTTGCAAATGCCTGATCAAATGAATGGTGGCGTCAAGATAGGGCGAGGCAGTGCTGGAATCGTCTACAATGATTTCATCAAACGCGGGCGCGATGACAAAACAGGGGTGATGCGCCTGAAAATCAGGCGATGCCCATGCAATCGCGCCGTTGCCCTGATAAAGCGGGGCTTTGACGAGCGTGCCGGTAACACCCGCATCATGCATAAACAGCACCAGCGGATAGCGTTTGCCCGCTTCCATATTTTCCGGCACAAACAGGTTGTAATGCACGGTTTTGCCGGTGGCAGCATCAATATATTGGCGCTGGGTGAAACGATCAAATACTTCATTCATTACAGAGGCTGTTTGAACGGTTTGATTAGCGATTTTGATTTCGGCTGCGGCAGCCTTGAGCGTGGGCGCGCTATCGGATTTGTCGTCCGCTTTGCCCGGGCCTTTCTGGCCAGCAGGCCGGTTGGCTGGGCGGCCTTTTTTCACGGTGAGCAAAGCGCCATCGTCGTAGGGATTGAGCGCCAACACCACAAAATGCCCATGCTCGGCAGGCGCGCCATTGGCGCTTTGGGCGACATAAACCCGCTCAATTGTTCGTCCTGCAATGCTGTATTGCGCTTTATCCAGCGCGGCCGCCGATATTTCGCGGCGGTATTCGACGGCCACGGCACAAAGCGCATACCGTCGCCAAAGATTTTGGTAATGGCGGTGGCAGATTGCGGCGCATTGTCATCACCGCCAAACGCAGCGCAACCGCCAACAGTCAGCAATACGGTTGCACCAGCGGCGGACAAGAGAAATTCACGGCGGGCAGACATGGAGGCTCCTGTATATAGAATGGAAAAACGTTTAAATATGCTTAGAGCGTGTTATGAACTTTGAGCCAACCGAATCAACGGCATGGCATTGGG
>JBQNAO010000047.1:0-13016 GCA_052170415.1 Ottowia sp.
GGCACTGTATCCAAGCTCAGCACCACCTCTCGGAAAAGTGCATAACACGCTCTAAGACGCAGATTTGCTGGCGCAGCAGAAAAAACAGTCAAACCTTAAAATCCAACAAAATTTTACCGATATGCGTGCCTTTATCCATTTTTTTATGGGCGGCAGCGACTTCTGTCCACGGGTACACGCGGTGCAAATGCGGCTTGGCGACGCGCAAGTCGGCAAGCAGTGGCCACAGTTTTTCACGCAGGCTTTGAGCGATGGCGGCTTTTTCGGCATTGTTGCGCCCGCGCATGGTGGAACCGGTGATATGGGCGCGTTTAACGGCGATTTTGAGTAAATCAACTTCAGGCGCAATATTGCCCTCCATAAAGCCGATCAGAAAAATGCGTCCATCCTTGTTGAGGCATTCAAGGTTTTGATTAAAGTAGCTGCCGCCGACTACATCCAGAATACCGTCTGCGCCACCGTGCTGCTTCACGATTTCGGCAAAGTGATCGGTTTTGTAGTTAATTGCGGTTGCACCATACTGTTCAACTACGCGCATTTTTTCGGTATTCCTAACGGTAGCGATGGTGCGAATCCCGAGAGCGCGGGCAATCGCGAGCGCAGCAAGACCGATGCCGCTGGTGCCGCCATGCACCAGCAGGGTTTCGTCCTCGCATATTTGGTTTTTCATGAAAATGTTTGCCCATACGGTAAATGCGGTTTCGGGCAGCATCGCCGCTTCTTGCAGGCTGTAGCCAGTGGGCAGCGGCAAGGTTTGGCTGGCTTTGACAGTGCAATATTGCGCATATGCGCCGCCATCGGTAAGCGCGCAAACTTTATCGCCGACGGCAAAGCCGTTCACGCCTTCACCGATGGCAACGATTTCACCCGCCAACTCCAAACCCATAATCGGGGTTACCCCCTCGGGCAGCGGATATTTACCCTCGCGCTGCATGATATCGGGGCGGTTGACGCCCGCGTAGGCGGTTCGAATCAAAACTTCACCCGACTGGGGCTGGGGAATCGGGGCGGATTCAGTGTGCAAAACTTCGACGCCGCCGAAGCCGATGATATTGATGCGTTGCATGGTTTGGGACATGATGGTTCTTTCTTGATGGGATTGCGGGATTTCCAGGCTGCCTTGCATTCTGGTGAAATACAAGATTTTATTGATTCGATAAATTGTTTGGCGGGCGTATTCAGGTTGGCAATTGGTTTTATCATCTCGACTTCTTGATGCAAAATCATATTTGCAGATTGAACATTTGTATCTCAACTACTGAAATTTTAACAATCTTCCCGTATGCGTGGGAATGATGTTGTTTTTTGAGATTTCAAACAGTATTTACGGTTTTTCAGACTGCCCACGCTTTTTATGAATATCGCCCCAGTCTTTTAATGCCATCAACACAGGCGCGAGCGTTTGGCCGTAAACCGTCAGGCGGTATTCCACACGCGGCGGCACTTCGGGATAAATGGTGCGATGAATGATGCCGTCGGCTTCCAGTGCGCGCAATTGCGCGGTGAGGGTGCGCTGCGACACGGCGGGAAGAATGCGGCGGATTTCGTTAAAGCGCAGCACGCCGTCAATGTGCAGACGGTAAATCACCGTTCCTTTCCATTTGCCTCCGATAACGGCAAGTGCGGCTTCTACCGAGCAGCCTTCGGCGCAGTCAAATGCAGTATGTGCAGTTTTACCCATATTTGTTCCTTGTCTGGCGCCTGGATGCTATCCGAAGCGGTTTCAATCGGCGTTTGGCGGTATCCAATAAGTAACCTGCTGACATATAAGTGCGTTCTTAACAAGTTGATTTTTTGAAACTATGATGACTGTCCCTTTTGTATAACTGGACAAACAAAATGAAAGCTGTTGGATTCAATCGCCCGCTGCCCGTCAGTGATGAAGGCTGCCTGCTTGACATCGAATTACCCGCCCCTGAGTTGAAGGAGCGTGATTTGCTGGTCGAAGTGTGCGCCGTATCCGTTAATCCTGCCGATGTCAAGGTTCGCGCCGCACATACACCCGCCGAGGGGCAGTACCGCATATTGGGCTGGGACGCGGCAGGTGTGGTCAAGGCTGTGGGTAGTGGCGTGCAGAATTTTCAGGTGGGTGACGAGGTGTATTACGCGGGTGTGATTAACCGTCCCGGTTCGTATGCTCAATTGCAGGCGGTGGATGAACTCATCGTCGCTCGCAAACCGCGCTCGCTCAATTTCGCGCAAGCCGCCGCGTTATCGTTGACTTCGCTGACTGCGTGGGAAACCCTGTTTGATCGCCTGGATGTAAACAAACCCGTTGCAGGTGGCAGTCGCGCTTTGCTTTTGGTGGGCGGCGCGGGTGGCGTCGGTTCAATCACCATTCAGCTTTTGAAAATACTCACCGATATTCAAATCATCGCCACTGCTTCGCGTTCTGAAAGTGAAGCCTGGGTGCGCGCGCTGGGTGCGGATTTCGTCATTAATCATCATCACAACCTGCCCGAGCAAATCGTCAAACTTGGTATTGGTGCGCCTTCATGGGCATTTTCTACCAACCATAGCGAGCGCTATTTGCCGCAACTGGCCGAATTGCTTGCCCCACAAGGCCGCATTGCGTTGATCGACGATCCCCAAACGCTTGATGCCAATCCGTTGAAAGGAAAAAGTATTTCTTTGCACTGGGAATTCATGTTTACCCGCCCACTGCGCGAAACCGCCGATATTGCGCGACAGGGGGAAATTCTTGACAAAGTGGCGCACCTGGTGGACGAAGACCGTCTGAAAACCACCGCCACACATCTCTTGGAAGGTATCAACGCCGCCAATTTGCGTCGGGCGCACCAGATGGTGGAGCGCGGCGACATGATTGGCAAAGTGGTGCTGGCGGGATGGAACGGATAATCTGGAAACTCTTGAAGGTGAGTTTCGGGATTGTTTTAAACTTCCTGTTTGTTGTACTGTATTGCGGTTAATAGAAAAGGCTGTTTGAAGAATTTTCAAACAGCCTTTTGTTTGGATCAAACGCCTGCAGTTTTCAGAAGTTCTTCGGCGGCAAGAATGCCCAGCGCATTACCGGCCAGCGGGCTGTCGCCGGTAAGCAGCTTTCGGTCTTTGTGCACGCTGCCGTCGATCGTGGTTTTACTGTTTTTCACCACCATGCCCAGCTCCTCCAGGCGCCTGGCGAGCAGCCACGGCAGTTTGCCGGGCATATAGCCGATGTCGATATTGGCGCCTTCGTCCAGCGCGTCGGGAAAAACACACAATTCGTAGCCCTTGAAAGGGAAATCGGCGTCAGCGCGACCAACGGATGCGGCGGCAAGGGCGGCCGGGCCGTGGCAGAGGGTAATGATGTATTTGTCGCTGGCGAGCGCCCAATCCAGCAGGCGTTGCATATCGCGGCTTTCCGGAAGTTTGTTGAATGCGCCGTGACCACCGGGAATCAGCACGCCGAGATAAGGAGAATCAGGGGCGGTAACGGCATCGAGAATATCGGCCAGCTTTGCCGGCTTGTCGAGTTTTGGCAGGTATTCGGCATAAATCTCGGCAATTGCCTGGTCTTCACCCGGCATCGCCCACATTTCAAACTTGGCATGGTTGCCTGAAAGGGTGGCGATATCGATTTCAAACCCGGCTTTATGAATATGCAGCATGGGCAACAGGGTTTCGACCGGGTGATTGCCGGTGGAAAAGAATTTGCCATTTTGCATTTGCAGGTAGCGCTCATTTTTCAAATGCGGCAGATCAGCGCAATACCACAGCCAGCCGTCGGATTCATTGGCAATCCAGCTTAAATTCTGGCGCGCGCGGCCAACTGTCATCATCGGCAGGCGGCCTTGCACGGGTTTGGGAACCAAATCGAGATTGCCGTGAAAACGGCCGCCGTGTTCGGTGGAAAATTGCGGGAAGGATTGTTCAGTCAGGTGGCGGATGGTACGCCAGTTTTCCTGAAAGCGTTCTGCCCGATTATCGAAACTTTTGCCAAAAGCGGGATATTCGCCGGGACGATCGCCGTCCGCCAGGCCAAGAATAAAACGCCCGCCGCTTAGTTGATCGATGGATGCCGCCTCTTTTGCCGTCAGAATCGGCTCGCGCAAAGGAGAGACATAGCCGGCCGCACCGAGTGTGATATTTTCTGTGACTGCGCCCAAATAGCCCAATGTTGCGGTAATGTCATAAATTTGGCCAACATCGCCAAAACTCGGATCGTAAAACGAACGGCACATCGCGCACCCACCATGCCCCCAGACCGCTGTGATCTGCCTGTTTTACCAATGCGGGAAAATTGAGCCATTCACAAAACACTTTTTGAAAATATCAAACAATGCATGATTTCCGCGCCATGGCGATCTTTGTCGAAGTCATCAAACACCAATCCATGCAGCAGGCGGCCAGGCGGCTGGGCCTGACTGTTTCTACTGTCAGTCTGGCCATCAGCAAGCTGGAACAGCAGCACAAAATCAAGCTGCTGAACCGCACCACTCGCCGGCTTTCCACCACCAACGCAGGCGAAGCCTTTTATCTGGCCTGCCTGAAAATGCTCGACGGCGCCGAGCAGGCTTATCGAATACTGGAGCAGCAAAAGCATGAAATTCAGGGAACATTGCGCATTGCCACTTTTTCCTCGGTCTGCGGATTGCCGCTGGCCGACAGCCTGAAAGCCCTGCTCGAACAATATCCCGCGCTGAATATTGAATGGTACGTGGATGACAATTTCAGCAATCTGTATAACCAGCGAATTGATATTGCCATTCGCGGCGGCCCGCATGCGCTGGATGATCCGCAATTGATTGCCCGCAAACTATTCGATGCCGAAATGGTGCTTTGCGCCACGCCTGAACATCTTGCCGGTCACGCGCCGATTGAAAAGCCGCAGGATTTATATGCGTATCAGTGGCTTGATTATCAGTTGTCTGACTATCGTTTGAGTCATTCCGAACACGGCGAAATTCGCCTTGCGCCCAAACTGCGCATGCTGTGCCACAACAGCCTGCTTTCCAAAGAGCTGCTGCTTAAACATTTTGGCATGGGCGTGCGTGCGCGAGCCGAATTCGGGCAGGAATTTACGCAGGGAAAACTGGTGCGTATTTTGCCTGAATGGAATCTTGATACCCGTCCTATATATTTGGTAACTCTTAACCGTGAACAGCCTGCGCGGGTGCGGGTGGCAATAGAATTGTTGAGCGCTGCGCTGGAAAAGTATGCTCCATGATGTTTTGCTTTGGTGAAAATGTATGTTGGTTGATTTTTTGAGGTGTAAGGTTTGAAAGTGTCTGGAAATTTTGATAATGATTTTGAAATCTGTTTGTCATCGATGGAATATTTGTTGATTTCCATTCGGCATTCTTCAAGTCTTCGCTCTGTATTGGGCAGGCTGACAGGGGCCGATTTCAGGTAGAGAGAGTCCGGAATCAGCCAAGTTATCCACAGATTTTTCCTGAATTGATAGCGCGCTTCGCAGTATCTACGGGCGCTGCGGGCATGTTGCCTGTTTGTTAAGCAAAATCTTGTATCTGAATATGAACGACTGCCGCCGAGTAGTCGCAAGGGGGAGGCTTTGATGGGGCAGGGCAGGGCGCGCCAATGAAAACGGGCCGCTGGCGGCGGCCCGTGGAGTGGTAGGGAGGGGGAGGGGATCAGGTCGTGGCCGTCGTGACCCGGTCGTGGTGGCGCTGCACGGCGGCTTTGATGAAGGCGTTGAACAGGGGGTGGCCGGCCCAGGGGGTGCTTTTGAATTCGGGGTGAAATTGCACGCCCATGTACCAGGGGTGCACGCTTTGGGGCAGCTCGATGATTTCGGTCAGGTGCTCGCGCTGGGTGAGGGCGGAGATGACCAGGCCGGCTGCGCGCAGTTGGTCCAGGTATTGCGTGTTGGCTTCGTAGCGGTGGCGGTGGCGTTCGGTGACGGTGTCGCCGTAGATTTGATGGGCCAGGGTGCCGGGTTGCACGTCGGAGCTTTGCGCGCCCAGGCGCATGGTGCCGCCCAGGTCGCTGGCGGCGTCGCGTTTTTGGATGCGGCCGTCGGCGTCTTGCCATTCGTCGATCAGGGCGATGACGGGCTGGGGCGTGTGGGGGTCGAATTCGGTGCTGTTGGCCTGGGTGAGTCCGGCTTTGTGGCGGGCGTATTCGATGGTGGCCACTTGCATGCCCAGGCAGATGCCCAGGTAGGGCACTTTGTGTTCGCGGGCGTAGCGGGCGGTGGCGATCTTGCCTTCCACGCCGCGCGCGCCGAAGCCGCCGGGCACGAGGATGGCGTCGTAGGCGGCCAGCTGGCGCGCCAGCGCCTGGGGGTCGCCTTCGAGGGTTTCGCTGTCGATGTGGTCGATGCGCACGCGCACGTGGTTTTTCATGCCGGCGTGGCGCAGGGCTTCGTTGACGGATTTGTAGCTGTCGGAGAGTTCGACGTATTTGCCGACCATGGCCACGCGCACCTGGCCCTGGGGGTGTTCGGTGGCGTGAACCAGGTCGTCCCAGCGCTTGAGATTGGCGGGGGGGGTGTTCAGGCGCAGCTTGTCGCAAATCAGCCCGTCCAGCCCCTGCTCGTGCAGCAGGCGCGGGACTTTGTAGATGGTGTCCACGTCGGGCAGGCTGATGACGCCCCACTCGGGCACGTTGGTAAAGAGGCTGATTTTTTCGCGCTCGTCAGCGGGCACGGCGCGGTCGGCGCGGCACAGCAGCACGTCGGGCTGGATGCCGATTTCGCGCAGCTTTTGCACCGTGTGCTGGGTGGGCTTGGTTTTGAGCTCGCCGGCCGCGCCGATCCAGGGCAGGTAGGTGAGGTGAACGAAGGCGCTGTTGTTGGGGCCGAGTTTGAGGGCCAGCTGGCGCACGGCTTCCAGAAAGGGCAGCGATTCGATGTCGCCCACGGTGCCGCCGATTTCGGCGATGGCCACATCGACGGCCTCGGGCGTGCCCGTGCCTGCGCCGCGTTTGATGAATTCCTGGATTTCGTTGGTCACGTGCGGGATGACCTGCACGGTTTTGCCCAGGTAGTCGCCCCGGCGCTCTTTTTCGAGCACGCTTTGGTAGATGCGGCCCGTGGTGAAGTTGTTGGCCTGCTTCATGCGCGTTTCGATGAAGCGTTCGTAGTGGCCCAGGTCCAGGTCGGTTTCGGCGCCGTCGTCGGTGACGAACACTTCGCCGTGCTGGAAGGGACTCATGGTGCCCGGATCGACGTTGATGTAGGGATCGAGCTTGATGAGGGTGACTTTGAGGCCGCGTGATTCAAGAATGGCGGCCAGCGAGGCGGCGGCGATGCCCTTGCCCAGGGACGACACCACGCCGCCGGTGACGAAGACGAATTTGGTCATGTCGGGATGTGAACGAGGGCGCTGGCCCTCGCGGGGTGGAAACGGAAATTATAAAAAGCGCCCCTCGGGCGGGCCGCCTGCCAGCCAGGCCCGGCCCACGGCTTGCGCCAGGGTGGCGGGGTCGCTTGACTCGTCCACGGGCAGGATGTGGCGCTGGGGCAGGCTGCGCAGCCAGGTGAGCTGGCGCTTGGCAAGCTGGCGGGTGGCGGCGATGCCTTTTTCGCGCAGATCGGCCAGGGGCCAGCCGTGCTCCAGCGCCTGCCAGGCCTGGCGGTAGCCCACGCAGCGCATGGCCGGCAACTCCGGGTGCAGATCGCCGCGCCGGCGCAGGGCGCGCACTTCATCCACAAAGCCGGCTTGCAGCATGGCGTCAAAGCGCCGGGCGATGCGCGCGTGCAGCCAGGCGCGATCGGCCGGCTCCAGCGCAAACAGGGCGATCGGCGGGGCGGCGTGATCGGGCTTGCGGGCGGGGCTGAAAAAGCCAGACAGCGGCCGCCCGGTGGCGCGCCATACCTCCAGCGCGCGCTGAATGCGCTGGCTGTCGCCTGCGGACAGGCGGGCGGCGGTGGGCGGATCAACCCGCGCCAGCTCGGCGTGCAGGGCGGGCCAGCCGTGCTCGGCGGCCTCGCGCTCGATCTGGCGGCGCAGGGCCTCATCGGCCGGGGGCAGATCGTGCAGCCCCTCGGTCAGCGCCTTCAGATACAGCATGGTGCCGCCCGCCAGCAGGGGCAGCACGCCGCGCGCGCGCATATCAGCCATGAGGGCAGCGGCATCGCGGGCGAAATCGGCCGCGCTGTAGGGCTGCAAGGGATCGCGGATATCAATCAGATGGTGCGGCACGCCGCCGCGCTCGCGCAAATCGGGCTTGGCCGTGCCGATGTCCATGCCGCGATAGACCAGGGCCGAATCCACACTGATGATTTCGGCCGCCTGCCCGCGCTCGGCCAGCCAGTGGGCCAGAGCGACGGCCGTGGCGCTTTTGCCGCTGGCGGTGGGACCGATCAGGGCGATGGCGGCAGCAGGGGATGAAGACATAGGGCGAGCGCTGGTGCAAATGCGCCCGAGCATAAAAGCGCGGCTTGTCCCCATCGGCCCGCCGCCGCGCACGGGCGGGCGCGCACACTCCGCGCTCATGAACACGCCCCACACCTCTTTTTCAGAATTTTCAGAAGACACCCGCCACGCGCTGGCCCGCGCCGCCGACCTGCTGCGCCAGGCGCAGGCGCTGGTTATTTGCGCCGGCGCGGGCATGGGTGTGGACTCCGGCCTGCCCGACTTTCGCGGTGACGAAGGCTTCTGGCGCGCCTATCCCGCCCTGGGCGCGGCCCGCCTGCCCTTCACCCAGGTGGCCCAGCCCGCCACCTTCGAGCGCGATCCGCGCCTGGCCTGGGGCTTTTACGGCCACCGCTTGCAGCTTTATCGAGACACCGCGCCGCACCCGGGCTTTCACATCCTGCGCCGCTGGGCCGCGCGCCTGCCCGGCGGCGCGCACATCTTCACCAGCAATGTGGACGGGCAATTTCAAAAAGCCGGCTTCGCCCCCGGCTGCGTAGAGGAATGCCACGGCAGCATCCACCACCTGCAATGCCTGCACAACTGCCGGGATGACATCTGGCCTGCCGATGATCTGGCCGTGCAAGTTGATGCCGAGCGCTGCCTATGGCTGGGCGAGCTGCCCCGCTGCCCCCACTGCGGCGGCCTGGCCCGGCCCAACATCCTCATGTTTGGCGACTGGGCCTGGAACCCCGAGCGCAGCGATCGCCAGCACACCCGCCAGCAAGACTGGCTGCACACCCTGCAAGCCGGCGGCCAGCGCCCCGTCATCATCGAAATCGGCGCCGGCACCGCCGTGCCCAGCGTGCGCCACTTCAGCGCCCGCACCCGCCAGGCCCTCGCCCGCAACGGCGCGCGCCTGATCCGCATCAACCCCCGCCAGGCCGGTGTTTCCAGCCCGCAGGACGTGGCCCTGCCGCTGGGGGCGCTGGCGGCTTTGCGGGCTATTGATTTGTGGTGGGGTGAATCAGGATGAATGATGGGATTTTGAGAAAACGTGATTTTCGTTTTTGGCTCAACAAAAATCGAGCCGTCATATTGAAATTCTGATAAACAAAATTCAATGAATGAAAGACCGCCCGCGATAGGGGCGCTGGTAGTCAGGAAAATTCGGTTTTGAATTTTCAAAAATGGCTTGAATTTTCTTGATTTCGGCTTGCAGGGGGGATGCCTTGGGGGCGGTTTGGGCGGCGGCCTGCCTTGCCTTGCGGCGTGTGCAAAGTCGCCGCCCCGGGGCTTCAAAGCACCTCTTCCATCGCCTCCAGCGGCCGCCCCAGGCGCGCGCCCTTGTCGGTGACGACGATGGGGCGGTTGATGAGCGCGGGGGTGGCTGTCATGGCGGCCAGCAGTTGTTCGTCGGTGAGGGCGGGGTTGTCCAGGCCCTGCGCGGCGTATTCGGGCTGTTTGGTGCGCAGCAGATGGCGCAGCGGCTGGCCCGTGGCGGCGGCGATTTGGCGCAGTTCGTCGGCGCTGGGCGGGTGCTTGAGGTATTCGACGACGCGCGGCTTCAGGCCGCGCTCTTGCAGCAGCGCCAGCGCTTTGCATGAGGTGCTGCATCGGGGGTTGTGATAGAGGGTGACGTTCATCGCGTGGCTTTCCTTGTATGGGGTGCAGGGATGGGCAGGGGCGGCGATTTTCGGCGGGGATGGATTTGCGTGCAGCCCTGCAATCCGCAACCCGCAATCCGCCCCAAATCCCCTTTGCGCCCCGCCCCCCCGCCCCTCGCAGGGCCTACCATCGGCGGCTTATGTCACACCCTGCCTCTCCCTCCTCTTCCGAAGCCGGCCCGGGCCTGGCGCAGTCCACCGGCCTCATTCATCACCCCTACACGCCCCCGGCCGAGTTCGAGGCGCCGCAGCCGGCCGTGCACAAGGCTTCCACCGTCTTTTTTCCCAATGTGGCCGCGGCCCGTTCGCGCCAGTGGCTGGACAAAAGCGCCTACACCTACGGCCTGCACGGCACGCCCACCACCTTCACGCTGGAAGAGCGCATCGCCACGCTCGAAGGCGGGCTGCAATGCCTGCTGGCGCCCAGCGGCCTGGCCGCGCTGGCGCTGGTGAACCTGGCGCTGCTCAAGTCCGGCGACGAAGTGCTGCTGCCCGACAACGCCTACGGCCCCGGCAAGGACATCGCCACCGGCGATCTGGAGCGCTTCGGCATCAAGCACCACTTGTATGACCCCATGAACGTGGCCGATCTGGCCGAGCGCATCACCCCCCGCACCCGCCTGGTGTGGCTGGAAGCGGCCGGCTCCGTCACGCTGGAGTTTCCCGACCTGATCGCCCAGGTGCGCCTGTGCCGCGATCTAGGCGTGCTCTGCGCGCTGGACAACACCTGGGGCGCGGGCCTGGCCTTCAACCCCTTCGATCTGGACGGGCGCGGCCTGGCCGTCGATGTCTCCACCCACGCCCTCACCAAATACCCCAGCGGCGGCGGCGACGTGCTCATGGGCAGCGTCGTCACGCGCGATGCCGTCCTGCACATGAAGCTCAAGCTCTGCCACATGCGCCAGGGCACGGGCGTGGCCGGCAACGATGCCGAAGCCATCCTGCGCTCGCTGCCCAGCCTGCCCCTGCGCTATGGCGCTGCCGACCGCAGCGCCCGCCAGATCGCCCACTGGGCCAGCCGCCAGGCCCCCGTCGCCCAGGTGCTGCACCCGGCGCTGCCCACCTCCCCCGGCCACGCCCACTGGCGGGCCGTCTGCGGCCGCGCCGACGACCGCGGCCAGGGCGCAGCCGCCAGCCTGCTCAGCCTGCTCATCCACCCGCGCTACAGCAGCGAACAAGTCGATGCCTTCTGCGACGCGCTGCGCCTGTTTCGCATCGGCTACTCCTGGGGCGGCCCCGTCAGCCTCGTCATGCCCTATCAGCTCGAAACCATGCGCGCCCGCTGGCCCGCCCACATCGCCCGGGGCACCCTCGTGCGCCTGGCCATCGGCCTGGAAGACGCGGCCGATCTGCAAGCCGATCTGGCCCAGGCCATGCAAAGCGCCCTGCCGGCCTGAACGCCCCCCGGCCCGCCCCCATTCACGAAAAGTTATCCACAGATTTCTCCTGTTTTGATAGCGCGCTTCGCAGCAACCACGGGCGCTGCGGGCCATCTGCCTTATTTTTCATCACAAAAAACCGCCCCACGCCCCATGTTCGCCCCCACCTCTGCCGACGTGCGCCGCTTTCTCTGCCAGGCCTGGGCCAAACACCAAAGCGGCCAGCCCATGCAGCCCATCGAAACCCTGGCCGCAGGCTGGATTGCCGAACACCCCGAATACCACGCCGACTTCGCCAACGCCGAACAAGCCGTCGCCCGCCACTACCCCGACCGCGACGGCCAAACCAACCCCTTCCTGCACATCAGCATGCACCTGTCGATCAGCGAGCAATGCAGCATCGACCAGCCCCGGGGCATACGCCGCGCCGTCGAGCAACTCACCGCCCGCGAAGGCGACCTGCACCGCGCCCACCACGCCGTCATGGCAAGCCTCGGCCAAATGCTGGCCGACTCCCAGGCCAGCGGCCGCCCCTTCGACGGCCACGCCTACCTGGCCGCCGTGCAGCGCCGCGCCACGCGCGACTGAAATTTCCTTCACCCCCCCACCAAAGCCAACCGCCATGCCCCACACCCTCATGCGCCCCATCACCGTCTCGGCCAACGGCGTGCGGCTCGAACCCCTGAGCCTGACCCACGAAAGCGGCCTGGCCGCAGCCGCCGCCGACGGCCAGCTATGGAACCTGCGCGTAGCCAACGTGCCCGCCCCCGAAGACACCCGCGCCTGGATCGAAAAAGCCCTGGCCCAGCAAGACGCCGGCCAGCGCCTGCCCCTGGCCGTCGTGCAAGAGGGCAGCGGCCGCGTCATCGGCACCACCAGCTTTTACGAGCCTGCCCCCGAAGTGCGCCGCCTGGCCCTGGGCTACACCTGGTACGCCCAAAGCGCCCAGCGCACCCACGTCAACACCACCTGCAAACTGCTGCTGCTCAGCCAGGCATTCGACGTACTCGACTGCGCCATCGTCGTCTGGCACACCGACAACTTCAACTTCGCCAGCCAGCGCGCCATCGAACGCCTGGGCGCCAAAAAAGACGGCGTGCTGCGCCACCACAAACGCCGCCGCGACGGCACCGTGCGCGACACCGTCACCTACAGCATGACCGCCGCCGAATGGCCCGAATGCCGCGCCCAACTGCTGGACTTGCTCAAACAACACCGCCCGGCCTGACTAGCCCCCGCCGCGCCGCCTTCGGGCGGAGTTATCCACAGATTTCTCCTGATTCGATAGCACGCTGCGCAGCATCCACGTGGGTTTCAGGAGGTTTGCCCAATCGTTAAGCAAATGAACCCCCTTCACTGGCGGCAAGGATTGCGAGCGGAAAGGGCGCTTTTTTGGGGCAGGGCAGGGCGGGCCGGAATGTGGGCGGATGCAAGCCTTCACACCCGCCCATCAGCCCAACTTATCCACAGATTTCTCCTGATTTGATAGCGCACTGCGCAGCATCCACGGGCGCTGCGGGCCGTTTGCCTGTTTAACAGGCAAAAACAGGTTACGGAATGCAAGGCGCGCAAAGCGCAATGGCAGAGGGCGAGAAGGCGGCCCGCAGCGCGCCGGGTGTTTCTCTGATTTCCTGATTTCCTGATTTTCAGGTTTTCAGGTTTTCAGGTTTTCAGGTTTTCAGGTTTTCAGGTTTTCAGGTTTTCAGGTTTTC
>JBQNAO010000048.1:0-12438 GCA_052170415.1 Ottowia sp.
GCGCCGCCACGGGCGAAATTTCGCAGGCGCTGGGCAGCGGCCGCCACACCACCACGGCCACTACCTGGTATTGGCTGGACGCCGCGCGCCAGAGCGCGCTGATCGACTCGCCCGGTTTTCAGGAGTTCGGCCTGCACCACATCGCCCCGGCCGATCTGCCCGCCCTGATGCCCGACATCGCCGCCCACACGGGCCACTGCCGCTTCTACAACTGCACCCACCAGCACGAGCCGGGCTGCGGCGTGCGCCAGGCCGTGGCGGCCGATGAAGCTGCGGATGCCCCCGCCGAAGCCACCCCCGCGCCCATAGACCCGGGCCGCTGGCGCATCTATACCGAGCTGCACGCCGAGTTGAGCCGGCCGCAGGCGTATTGAGGCCGCAGCCCGGCCCTCATTTGCCCATAAAACAGGCAGACCACCGCGCAACGCCCGTGGATACTGCGATCAGCGCTATTTTTTTCATAGCAAACTGTGGATAACTTTTCTTCCGGCAGACAGCGCGGGGCATAAAAAAGCCCCGCACGGGGCGGGGCAGGGCGCAGGGCCGGGGCCGGGGTTCAAAGGGCCTGGCGGTGTTTTTGCTCCCACTCGGACTTGCATTTCACGCAGTGGGCGGTCATGGGTTCGATCTTCAGGCGCTCGAAGGGGATGGCGCAGCCGCAGGCTTCGCACTCGCCGTATTCGTCGGTGTCGATCAGCTCCAGCGCGCGCTCGATGCGCTCCAGATCGGCCACGTCCAGGGCGGTGAGGCCGGCGTCCACCTCGCGGGTCTGGTTGCGCAGGCGCGCCGCCTCGTCCTGCGAGACGCTGCCTGCGGTGTTTTCGGCCGGGGCCAGGTTTTGCAGGTTCTGGCTCATCTGGGCCTGCAAGTCGCGGCGGCGGCTCAGCAGCAGTTCCTTGAGTTCGGTGCGCTGGGTGGGGGTGATGGGGCTGGTCATGACGATTGGCTCTCTCTAATCAAGAAAAAGGGGCAAATGAAAATGCGCTGACGCAAAATATTGACGCGCCCTATTTTCCCCGAGCAAGACACAAATTCAGAAAGAAGCCGCCTGCCATGTGCCAGCTTTTCGGCATGAACTGCAATACCCCCACCGATGCCACCTTCAGCTTTTCCGGCTTCACCCAGCGCGGCGGCCGCACCGACCACCACGCCGACGGCTGGGGCATCGCCTTTTTTGAAGGCCGCGGCGCGCGCCTGTTCATCGACAGCTCGGCGGCCTGCGATTCGCCCCTGGCGCAGCTGATACGCAGCACCCCCATCAAAAGCAAAAACGTGATCTCGCACATCCGCAAGGCCACGGTGGGCGAGGTGGCGCTGGAAAACTGCCACCCCTTCATGCGCGAGATGTGGGGCCGCTACTGGGTGTTTGCCCACAACGGCGACTTGAAGGACTACGCCCCGCCGCTGCACGGGCGCTACACCCCCGTGGGCAGCACTGACAGCGAACTGGCCTTTTGCTGGCTGATGCAGCAGTTGGGCGACGCCTACGAGGGCCTGCCGTCGCTGGATGAAATCACCCGCACGCTGCGCGAGCTGGTGGCCGAGATTGCGCGCTACGGCACTTTCAACATGCTGCTGTCCAACGGGCAGGCGCTGTGGGCGCACGGCTCGACCAAGCTCTGCTACGTGGTGCGCCAGCACCCCTTCACCACGGCGCGCCTGGCCGATGAAGACCTGAGCATCAACTTTGCCGAGCACACCACCGTGCACGACCGCGTGGCCGTGGTGGCCACCACGCCGCTTACCCGCGATGAGCAGTGGACGCACTTCGCGCCGGGCGAGCTGAAGGTGTTCGTGGACGGCGCGCCGCAAGGCTGAAAGCCCCTGCCGCCCTTGCTCACGGCCTTTGCCGCAATTCACATGCCCTCCACCCTGACCGAAGAAATTTCTGCCGCCGCTGCCCGCCTGATCGTGGAAGAAGGGCTGGACTACGGCGCAGCCAAGCGCCGCGCCGCCCGCGAGCTGGGCGCGCCGCCGCGCGCGGCCCTGCCCGACAACGATTTGCTGCACGAGCAGGTGCGCCGCTACATCGAACTGTTTTGCGCCGACACCCAACCCGCCGAGCTGCGTGCATTGCGCGAGCTGGCCTTGCAATGGATGCAACGCCTGGCCGCCTTTCGCCCGCACCTGACGGGCGCGGTGTGGAACGGCACCGCCACGCGGCTGTCGGATGTGCACCTTCAGCTTTTCTGCGACGACCCCAAATCGGCCGAAATCGCCCTCATCAACGAAAAAGTGGATTACGAAGTGCGCCCGGTGCGCGGCTTTCGCGGCGCGCAGGTAGATGCGCTGAGCTTTACCGCGCTGTGCCCCGGCCTGGGCGAGCCGGTGGGCGTGCATTTGTTCATTCACGATCTGGATGAGCTGCGCGGCGCGCTCAAACCCGGCGCAGACGGCCAGCCCCAGCGCGGCGACGCCCGCGCCCTGCAGGCGCGCATGGCAGCGGCCGAACGCGAGGCGGGGTAGGGCGAATAAAACGAAATTGACGTGTTTTGGCTGCGGTTTGGCTTTGTTTTGCGCCAAATTTGTGTTTTTTGCGCACAAAAGACCTGAATGAAGGCGGGCAGTCGGTTCATTGCATTCCTGCCGCAGCGAAAACAGGAGCGGGTTTCAGAAAATCAATCACAAATTGAAGCAAATAACGTGTAATTGCGGTAAATTCGCGCCGTTTTTTTCAACTTCTTTCATACAGGTGGGCAGGATGGATCTGCGCAAGCTCAAAACTCTGATTGATCTGATTTCGGAATCGAACGTTTCCGAACTTGAAATTACCGAGGCCGAGGGCAAGGTGCGCATCGTCAAGGGCGCGCCTGCAGGCCATGCCCCCGCACCTGTGATGGTGCAAGCGCCTGCAGCCGCCCCCGCCCCCGTCGTTTCCGCTGCCCCTGCTGCCGCCCCGGCAGCGGCCGAAGCGCCCGCCGCGCCTGCCGAAGAAGCGGGCTTTACCGTCAAGTCGCCCATGGTGGGCACCTTCTACCGCGCCGCCAGTCCCGGCGCCAAGCCCTTTGTGGATGTGGGCACGCAAGTGAAAGTGGGCGACACGCTGTGCATCATCGAGGCCATGAAAATCCTCAATGAAATCGAATGCGAAAAGGCGGGCACGGTCAAGCGCATCCTGGGCGAAAACGGCCAGCCGGTGGAATACGGCCAGCCCCTGTTCGTCATTGAATAAGCGTCAAACAGGCGGCAAAAGCGATGTTCAAGAAGATATTGGTTGCCAACCGGGGCGAAATCGCCCTGCGCATTCAGCGCGCCTGCCGCGAGCTGGGCGTGCAGGCCGTGATGGTGTATTCAGAGGCCGATAAAGACGCCAAATACGTGAAGTTGGCCGACGAAGCCGTGTGTATCGGTCCTGCGCCCTCGGCGCAGAGCTATCTGAACGTGCCGGCCATCATCTCGGCGGCCGAAGTCACGGATGCCGAGGCCATTCACCCCGGCTACGGCTTTTTGAGCGAGAACGCCGACTTTGCCGAGCGCGTGGAAAAAAGCGGCTTTCAGTTCATCGGCCCCACGCCCGAGTCCATACGCATCATGGGCGACAAGGTTTCGGCCAAGCAGGCCATGATCAAGGCAGGCGTGCCCTGCGTGCCCGGCAGCGACGGCGAGCTGCCCGATGACCCGGCCGCCATCAAGCGCATCGCCCGCCAGATCGGCTACCCCGTCATCATCAAGGCCGCCGGCGGCGGCGGCGGGCGCGGCATGCGCGTGGTGCACACCGAAGCGGCGCTGCCCGGCGCGGTGCAAACCACCAAGGCCGAAGCGGGCGCGGCCTTTGGCAATCCGGCCGTTTACATGGAGAAATACCTCCAGAACCCGCGCCACATTGAAATTCAGGTGCTGGCCGACAAGCACAAAAACGCCGTTTATCTAGGTGAGCGCGACTGCTCCATGCAGCGGCGCCACCAGAAGGTGATCGAGGAAGCGCCTGCGCCCGGCATTCCGCGCCGCCTGATCGACCGCATCGGCGAGCGCTGCGTCAATGCCTGCAAAAAAATCGGCTATCGCGGCGCGGGCACCTTCGAGTTTTTGTATGAAGACGGCGAGTTCTATTTCATCGAAATGAACACCCGCGTGCAGGTGGAGCACCCGGTGACGGAGATGATCACCGGCGTGGACATCGTGCGCACGCAAATTATGGTGGCCGCCGGCGAAAAACTGCCCTTCACCCAACGGCAGATCGAAATTCGCGGCCACGCCATCGAGTGCCGGGTGAACGCCGAAGACCCCTTCAAGTTCATGCCCTCGCCCGGACGCATCACCGCCTGGCATGCCCCCGGCGGCCCCGGCGTGCGAGTGGATTCGCACATCTACAACAACTATTTCGTGCCGCCCAACTACGACTCCATGATCGGCAAGCTCATCGTGCACGGCGATACGCGCGAGCAGGCCATCGCCCGCATGCAAACCGCGCTGGATGAAACCGTGGTGGAAGGCATCAAGAGCAACATTGCCCTGCACCGCGAGCTGATGGTGGACGCGCGTTTTCGCAATGGCGGCACCAACATTCACTACCTTGAAAAATGGCTGGCCGAGCACCAGCGCTGAAGCGCCTGCCTGCTGCGCCTGCCCTGTATTGCCATGTTTGAGTTGCGCCTGATTGCCCCCGAAGACCGGGTGGAAGCCTTGTGTGAGGCGCTGGATGCGCTGGATGCGCTCAGCGTTTCCGTGGAAGACGCCGACGCCGATACCCAGGCCGAACGCGCCCTGTTTGGCGAACCCGGCATGCCCGCGCCTGCGGTGGGCTGGGCGCGCTCCACGCTGGCGGCCCTGTTTGCCAGCGAAGAGGCGGCCCGCGATGCGGCGCGCCTGCTGGCCGTGCAGGATTTCTATGAGGGCGCGCAACTGCTTTCGCTGGCCGCCGTGCCTGAGCAGGATTGGGTGCGCCTGACGCAGTCGCAATTCGCCCCGGTGCAAGTCACCCCCGGTTTCTGGATCGTGCCGACCTGGCATGAAGTGCCTGCGGGCGCTGCCCGCGTCATGCGCCTGGACCCCGGCCTGGCCTTTGGCACCGGCACGCATTCCACCACGCAAATGTGTTTGCGCTGGATTGCGCGCCAACCCATGCAGGGCCGGCGCGTGCTGGATTACGGCTGCGGCAGCGGCATCCTGGCCATAGGCGCGGCCCTGCACGGTGCGCCCCGGCCGGATGCTGTGGACATCGACCCCGCCGCCGTTGCCGCCACCCAGGCCAACGCCCAGGCCAACGGCGTGCAGGTTCATGCGGGCCTGCCCGGACTGGAGCAGGGGCGCTATGACGTGGTGCTGGCCAACATCCTGGCCTCGCCCCTGAAAGTGCTGGCCCCGCTGCTGTGCGAGCACGTGGCCGCAGGCGGCAGCCTGGTGCTGGCCGGGGTGCTGGAGCGCCAGTTGCAGGAGTTGCAGCAAGCCTATGCCCCCTGGCTGCCTCTGCAAGCGGCCGATGTGCAGGAAGGCTGGGTGCTGCTGACTGCGCAGCGCGCCTGAAACGGGCTGAAAATACGCGTTTTCCTGCATTTCCCTTCGGCCCTTCCTGTTTTTCGATTCCCGCGCATGGCATTGATCACCCGCTGCCCTTCTTGCGCCACTTTGTTCAAAGTGGTTCCTGACCAATTGCGCATCTCTGGCGGCTGGGTGCGTTGCGGGCAGTGCAAGCAGGTGTTCGATGCCAATAAAAACCTTCAGGCCGATGAAGCCATCGCCGTCAATGGCCTGACCGGCGAGGCCATGCTTTCCCCGCTGCGCACCGATACGCCTGCGCCCGAAGCTGCGGCCCCCGGCACGCGGCGGGCCACCGAGCAGGAAATGTCCGAATTTCGCGCTCTGTTTGACCAGATCGCCAGCAAACCGGCCGTATCGGCGCCCATGCCGGTGGAAACCCTGCCTGATACGCCAGCGCCGGCTGCGGCGCAGGAGCCGGTGCCTGTCATGGCTTCCTTGTTGATGCAGCCAACGGCAACGCCCGATGAGCATGACGGGCAGGCCGATGATTCCGCCGAAGTTCTGTCCGAGGACACCCAGGGCGCGCCGGAAGATGACGAGGCGGCGAAAGTCGTTGCTGAGGATGCAGTCGCCCCGCAGGAATCGGCGCAGCCTGGCGGCGATTCGCTCGCGCCCAACACGCCTGCCGCCGCCTGCACTGAAGCTGCCGAACTGGTTTTGTCAGGCGAAGCTGCTGATGCCGAAGCGCAGCCGCCCGTGGCTGAAACGCCTGATTCGCAAGATGCGGCGCCGGACGAAGCAAAAGAGGCGAGCGCCGAAGCCGCCGCCTCGCCGCCGCCCGCATCTCCAGCCTGCTCGGGCACGGTGGATTTTTTGTTGAGTGGCATCGGCACTTACGCCACCGAGCCGCCCCCGGCCGCATCCGAGCCGGGCGAGGGCGGCGGTCAACCCGTGCAGCCTGCGCTGTTCAGGCCCTCCGTGCCTTATGCGCCGCTGGATTTGCCCGATGTGGGCAAGCCGCCCAGGCAGGCCACCGCTGCGGCTGAACGCCCGGCCAGTAGCGCCCGTCGCCGGGTGCGCCCGGCTGAAGAAGGCCAGGCCGTGCGCAGCCCCGCCGTATCCGCGCCCTCGAACAAAGAACAAAAGAAAAAACCCCGCTCCCGGCCCGCAGCCGAGCCGCCCGTGTCGCTGCCCCCCGGCATTTATGAAGAAGACACGGAAGCGGACGAGCTTTCCTTCGTGCGCCAGGCGCGGCGGCGCGCCATGTGGCGGCGCCCCGGCATGCGTCTGGCCCTGTTCATGGCGCTGACGGCGCTCGCGCTGGCGCTGCTGGGGCAGATGGCGCTGCACCATCGTTCCTGGCTGGCGGCCCGCGTGCCGGCCGCGCGCGGCGCTTTGCAACTGCTGTGCCAGCCGCTGGGCTGCACGGTGGAGCCCTATCGCCTGCTGGATGCCGTGGTGATCGACAGCTCCGGCTTCGTGCGCACCGGCGGCAACACCTTCAGCCTGAGCTTCGGCCTGCGCAACACGGCCGATCTGCCCGTGGCCACTCCCTCGCTGGAGCTGACGCTGAGCAACGCCGAAGGCAAAACCGTTTTGCGCCGCGTGCTGCCGCCAGCCGAGCAGGGCGGCCCCGATGAAATGGCCGCGCGCAGCGAATTTGCCAGCACCGTGGCGCTGACTGTGGATGAAAGCGCCCAGCCCGCTTCCATCATGGGCTATCGGCTCACGGCCTTTTATCCCTGAGTTTTTTTCCCCCTGACCTTCCCACCCAAGGCCCACTTCCCATGTCCGTCCTCATTTGCGGCTCCATCGCCTTCGACACCATCATGAACTTCGACGGGCGCTTTGCTGATCAGCTGCTGCCCGATCAGCTGCACAACATCAATGTGTCCTTCCTGGTGCCCGGCCTGCGGCGCGACTTTGGCGGTTGCGCGGGCAACATTGCCTACGCCCTGCGCCAGCTCGGCGGCGCTCCCCTGCCCATGGCGACTGTCGGCATCGACGGGGCCGATTACATCGCCCGCTTGCAGTCGCAGGGCATCAGCACCGAATTCGTGCGCCAGATGCCCGGCATGATGACTGCGCAGGCCATGATCATGACCGACACGGGCAACAACCAGATCACCGCCTTTCACCCCGGCGCGATGACGCAGGCGCACATCAACACCATCACCGCGCGCGACGACATCCGCCTGGGCATCGTCTCGCC
The DNA here is from genome assembly GCA_052170415.1 of Ottowia sp. GTDB lineage: Bacteria > Pseudomonadota > Gammaproteobacteria > Burkholderiales > Burkholderiaceae_C > Ottowia. The sequence continues at coordinate 7,631 of JBQNAO010000048.1, forward strand.
CGACGGGCGCGAGGCCATGCAGCAGCACGCCGCGCAGTTTCATGCCGCAGGCATTCCCTTTGTCTTTGATCCCGGCCAGATGCTGCCCGCCTTCAACGGCGAAGAGCTGCTGCGCTTTGTCGAGCTGGCCGACTGGGTGGCCGTCAATGACTATGAAGCCCAAATGCTGTGCGAGCGCACTGGCCTGTCGCTGGCCGATCTGTCGCAGCGCGTGCGCGGCCTGGCCGTCACTCTGGGTGAGCAGGGTTGCGACATCTGGGAAGGCGGCCAGAAGCAACACGTGCCTGCCGTTCCCGCCGCGCAGATTGCCGATCCCACCGGCTGCGGCGACGCCTGGCGCGGCGCGCTGCTCTACGGGCTGGAGCAGGGCTGGAGCCTGGCGCGCTGCGCCGCGCTGGGCAACCGCATCGGGGCCATCAAGATCGCCGTTGCCGGCCCGCAGAACTATCAGCTCGACCGCCAGGCCCTGCTGGCGCAGGCTTGAGCCGCCGGCCCGGCAGGCCCCCTGAAACCGGCCCCATCTAGGTCAATTTCCTCACCTGGCGGGCAGCATCGGGCTGATACCATTTGGCACAAGTCCCACGACGCTGCCTGTCGCCTGCCGCGCAGGCAGCGGTTTTTTTGTTTTTTTGATTGCAGGAGAAAACGCTTTGCCCAAAGCTCTCATCAACATCGTTTCGGCCGCTGCGCTGGCCGCAGGCATGCTGGGTGCGGCCCACGCGCAAGACACCACCAAGGTAGTGATGGGCATTTCGGGCTGGACGGGCTACGCCCCTCTCACGCTGGCCCAGAAAACCGGCATTTACAAAAAACACGGGCTGGATGTGGAAATCAAGATGATTCCCCAGAAAGACCGCCACCTGGCCCTGGCCTCGGGCGCCATCCAGTGCGCGGCCACGGCCGTGCAGTCGCACATTTCCTGGACGGTCAACGGCGTGCCCATCACGCAGATTTTTCTGATGGACCACTCGCACGGCGCCGACGGCCTGGCCGTGCGCAGCGGCATCAAGAGCTTTGCCGATCTGAAGGGCAAAACCGTGGCCGTCAGCGCCGCAGGCACCACGCCGCACTTTTTCCTGGCCTGGATGCTGAACAAAAACGGCATGAGCCTGAAAGACATCAAAACCGTCACGCTGGAGCCCCAGCCCGCCGCCCAGTCCTTCACGGCGGGGCAAAACGACGCGGCGGTGAGCTACGAGCCTTACATCGCCGCCATCCGCGCCAAGCCCGAGGCGGGTGCCATCATGGCCACCACCGTCGATTACCCGGCCGTGATTGACACCTTCGGCTGCACGCCTCAATGGCTGCAAGCCAACAAAAAGGCCGCCCAGGGTCTCACCGACGCCTATTTCGAGGCGCTGGAGATGATGGCCAGAGAGCCGGAAAAATCCAACGAAATCATGGGTGCGGCAGTCAAGCAAAGCGGCGCGCAGTTTGCCGAATCGGCCAGGCACCTGCGCTGGGCCGACAAGGCCGCAAACCAGAAGTTCTTCGCCAGCGAGGTGCAGCCCTTCATGAAGGAAGCGGCGGCCATCCTGCTCGAATCGGGCGTGATCCGCCAGCTGCCCAAGGACTACGACAGCCTGGCCGACAGCCAGTTCATCCAATAAAAAACCGCGAACTGTGCATCCCCTTCAACCCGTGACGCCAGGCGCGCGCTGGGCGCTTGGCATTGGTTTTTTTGTGCTGTTTCTTGCCGTCTGGGCGTTTTTCACGCTGGGCGGCTTTGTCTCCCCCACGTTTTTGGCCAGCCCGCTGACCATGCTGCGCGAGGGCGTGTTGCTGTTTACCGAATACGGCTTTATCAAGGATGTGGGCATGACCGTCTGGCGCGTGCTGGGCGGCTTTTTGCTGGCCGCCCTCATTGGCGTGCCGCTGGGCATCCTGATGGGCGCGTTCAAGCCGATTGAGGCGTTTTTGGAGCCTTTTGTCAGCTTTTGCCGCTATTTGCCTGCATCGGCATTCATTCCGCTGCTGATTTTGTGGGCCGGCGTGGACGAGGTGCAAAAGCTGCTGGTGATCTTCATCGGCTCGTTTTTCCAGCTTGTGCTCATGGTGGCCGTGTGCGTGGGCGCGGCCCGGCGCGATCTGGTGGAGGCGGCCTATACCCTGGGTGCCAGCGGCGGCGGCGTGGTGCGGCGCGTGCTCATTCCGGGCGCGGCGCCGCAGATTGCCGAAACGCTGCGCCTGGTGCTGGGCTGGGCCTGGACTTACATCATCGTGGCCGAGCTGATCGGCTCGTCCAGCGGCATCGGCCACATGATCGTGGAGAGCCAGGCGCTGCTCAATACGGGGCAGATCATCTTCGGCATCATCGTCATCGGCCTGATCGGGCTGATCTCGGACATGGCCTTCAAGTGGATCAACCGCCGCCTTTTCGCCTGGGCCTCGTCATGAATCAGCCTGCCAATTCCTCCTCTGCTGCCGCCGCTGAATCCGCCGCTTCCTGTGCCGCCTCCGTGCAGCTTTGTGTGCAGGGCGTGACCCGGGTGTTTCCCGGCGCGCACGGCAAGCCGTCCACGCAGGCGCTGCGCCCCATTGATCTGAAGGTGCATGAAAACGACTTCATCACCGTGCTCGGCCCCTCGGGCTGCGGCAAATCCACGCTGCTGCGCATCATTGCCGGGCTGGACTTTCCCACCGAGGGCCAGGTGCTGCTTGAAGGCCGCCCCGTGCGCGGCCCCGGGGCGGATCGGGGCATGGTGTTTCAGAGCTACACCCTGTTTCCCTGGCTGACGGTGGAGCAAAACATTCGTTTCGGCCTGCGCGAGCGCGGCCTCAGCGCAGCCGAGCAGAAGGAAAAGAGCGACTTTTTCATCGACAAGGTGGGCCTGCGCGGCTTTGAGCGCCACTGGCCGCGCCAGCTCTCGGGCGGCATGCAGCAGCGCACGGCCATCGCCCGCGCGCTGGCCAACGACCCCAAGATGCTGCTGCTGGACGAGCCTTTCGGCGCGCTCGACAACCAGACCCGCGTGCTTATGCAGGAGCTGCTGCTGGGCATCTGGGAGCAGGCGCAGAAAACGGTGATCTTCGTCACCCACGACATTGACGAAGCCATCTTCATGGCCAGCCGCGTGGCCGTGTTCAGCGCGCGGCCGGGCTGCATCAAGAGCGAAATCGCGGTGGACTTTCCCCACCCGCGCCACTACACGCTCAAGACCTCGCCCGAGTTCATGCAGCTCAAGGCGCGGTTGACCGAGGAAATCCGCGCCGAAACCCTGGCCGCGGCCAGCCCCGCTCCCGCGCGATGAAGGGCCAACGCGCGCCGGCCGCAGCAAGGGGTGAGGCCCGGGCGCGTCGCGAACTCGCTGAAAAACCGGCGAACAAGCCTGCGGGCGGGGCAAGTTATCCACAGAAAATTCCTGATTTTGTAGCGCCCATCGCAGTATCCACGGGCGTTGCGAGAGGTTTGCTGATTTTTTAATCATTTCGGGCAGGGCATTTCATGCACATCCACGTTCTGGGTATTTGCGGCACCTTCATGGGCGGGCTGGCGGCGCTGGCGCGCGAGGCCGGGCACACCGTCACCGGCTGCGATGCGGGCGTTTATCCGCCCATGAGCGAGCAGCTGCGCGCCCTGGGCATAGAGCTGATCGAGGGCTACGGGGCCGATCAACTGGCGCTTGGGCCCGATGTGTTTGTCATCGGCAATGTCGTCAGCCGCGCCCGCCTGCCTGGCGGGCAGCCCAAGTTCCCGCTGATGGAAGCCATCCTCGACGCGGGCCTGCCCTACATCAGCGGGCCGCAATGGCTGGCCGAAAACGTGCTGCAAGGCCGCCACGTGCTGGCCGTGGCCGGCACGCATGGCAAGACCACGACCACGTCCATGCTGGCCTGGGTGCTGGAAAACGCGGGCCTGGTCCCCGGTTTCCTGGTAGGCGGCGTGCCGCTGAACTTTGGCGTTTCGGCTCGGCTGGGGCGCACGGGCAGCGGCGCGGGCGCGGCTGGCGAAACAGGCGTTGCGGCCCCTTTCGTGATCGAGGCCGATGAATACGACACCGCCTTTTTCGACAAGCGCAGCAAATTCATTCACTACCGCCCGCGCACGGCCGTGCTCAACAACCTGGAGTTCGACCACGCCGACATCTTTGACGACCTGGCCGCCATCGAGCGCCAGTTTCACCACCTGCTGCGCACCGTGCCCGCCAGCGGCCAGGTGATTGCCAATGCCGAAGACGCCAACCTGGCGCGCGTGCTGGGGCAGGGCATTTACAGCGCGCTGGGCCTGTTCGGCCAGGGGCCGGGCAGCCAGTGGCGCGTGCAGGGCGAGCCGCATGATTTCGAGGTGCTGCACCAGGGGCAGCCCGTCGGGCGCGTGCAGTGGGCGCTTGCGGGCGTGCACAACCAGCTCAACGCCCTGGCCGCCATTGCGGCCGCCGCTGCCGTGGGCGTGCCGCCTGCGCAGGCTTGCCAGGCGCTGGCGCGCTTTCAGAACGTGCGCCGCCGCATGCAGGTGCGCGGCAGCGCAGGCGGCGTGACGGTGTATGACGATTTCGCCCATCACCCCACGGCCATCCGCGCCACGCTGGACGGCCTGCGCCGCCGGCTTGACGCCCAGGGCCGCCAGGGCGAGCGCATCCTGGCCCTGTTCGAGCCGCGCAGCAACACCATGAAGCTGGGCGCGGTGAAAGAGCAACTGCCCTGGGCGCTGGAGAGCGCGGCCTTCAGCCTGTGCCACGCCGGCGGGCTGGAGTGGGATGCCGCCGCCGCCCTGGCCCCGCTGGGCGCGCGCGCGCAAGTGGTTGCCAGCGTCGATGAACTGGTGGCCCGCGCCGTGCAGGTCGCCCGCGCGGGCGACCACCTGCTTT
>JBQNAO010000049.1:0-12149 GCA_052170415.1 Ottowia sp.
TCTTCCCCTCCACGACGGGGTGGCGGCCGCCGGTGATGTGGATGCACGGCTCGGCCACGAATTGCGGGGCGTTCCACTCCAGCGTGTGGGCGCGTTCGGCCAGCGCGGCCAGGGCGTCGAGCGCGGCCAGCGCCCGGGCAAAGCGGGTGAGCGCGGGCATGTGCGCCTGTAGCTGTTGCAGGAGCTGTTCGTAGAGCCACTTCTCGCGCGCCAGCGCGCGCTCTTGCGCAGACAGCGCGCGGTCTTCAAAAGCCTTGAGTTCGGGGGTGATGTAGCGCTCGGCGTTTTTCAGCGTTTGGCGGCGACGGTAGTCGGCGGGCACTTTGGCGGCCTGGCCCTGGCTGACTTCGATGAAAAAGCCGTGCACCTTGTTGAACTGCACGCGCAGGTTGGCAATGCCGGTGCGCTCGCGCTCGCGCGCCTCGAGTGCGAGCAAAAAGTCGTCGCAGTTTTCGGCGATGGCGCGCAGCTCGTCGAGTTCGGCATCCAGCCCGGGGGCAATGACGCCGCCGTCGCGTACCAGCGCGGCCGGCTCATCGAGCAGGCTGGATTGCAAAAGCTGCACGCACTCGGGCGGGGCGGCCAGGTCGCGCGCCAGCTCGCCCAGCAGGGCGTCGCCCGCTTGTGCGGCCAGCGCGGCCAGTTCGGTTTTTTGCAGCGCCGCGCGCAGCGCCGTGAGTTCGCGCGGGCGGGCCTGGCCCAGGGCGATGCGGGCGCTCACGCGCTCGGCATCGCCCGTGCCCTTGAGCTGGCCGCGCAGGCGCTGCCACAGCGGGGCCTGCTCGCCCTGCGCGGCCAGCAGCGCGGCGATGGCCTGGTGGCGTGCGCGGGCGGTGTGGCGCTGGCGCGGCGGGGCCAGCAGCCAGCTTTTGAGCAGGCGGCTGCCCATGCTGGTCTGGCAGGTGTCGATCAGGGAAAACAGCGTGGGCGAGTCTTCGCCGCGCAGGGTTTGCACCAGCTCCAGATTGCGGCAGGTGGCCGCGGGCAGGTCGATGCATTCGTCGGCCTGCGCCACGTGCAGGCTGCGCACGTGGGTGAGCGCCCGGCCCTGGGTGTGCTCGGCATAGGCCAGCAGCGCCGCGCAGGCCGCGTGCGCCAGCGCGCAGTCTTCGGCGCTCCAGGCGGCCAGCGTGGCCGCCTGCAATTGCTGTTGCAGGCGCTGCACGCCCAGGCCCGCGTCGAACTGCCAGTGGGGCCGCTGCGTGATGGCCACGCGCGCCGCGCCGCCGCCCGCTTGCAGCGCCGCCTGCACTTGCGCCAGATGCGCGGGCGGCAGCCGGTCGGCCAGCAGCGCTTCGCTGGGCGCAATGCGCGCGATCTGCCCGGGCAAATCGGCCAGGCTGCATTCGGCCAGGTTGAGTTCGCCGCGCGTGACGGCCAGCCAGGCCAGCCCGCAGCGCCCGCGCGCGCCCACGTGCACGGCCAGCAGCATGGATTCGCTTTTTTCGGCCATCAGGGCGCTGTCGGTGAGCGTGCCGGGGGTGACTACGCGCACCACCTTGCGCTCGACCGGCCCCTTGCCCGCGCCCACTTCGCCCACTTGCTCGCAAATGGCTACCGATTCGCCCTGGCGGATCAGGCGCGCCAGATAGGTTTCCATGGAATGCACGGGCACCCCGGCCATGGGCACGGGCTGGCCGGCCGATTGCCCGCGCGCAGTCAGCGTGATGTCCAGCAGCTGCGCGGCCTTGTGCGCGTCTTCGTAAAACAGCTCGTAAAAATCGCCCATGCGATAAAAGAGCAGGGTGTGCGGGTAGTCGCTTTTCAGGCGCAGATACTGGGCCATCATGGGCGTGTGTCGGGCAAGGTCCTCAGCGTGGGTCACGGCGCATTCCAGCAACGAAAAAAGGCAAGGATTAGACATGAGCAAGGCATTTGTGCGCGAGAGCGAGCACGAGGATGAGGACGAGGGCGCAGGAGAGGGCCGCCCGCCCGCCGCCCTGCCCGCCGGCGGCAGGAACTACATCACCGCCGCCGGCTACACCGCCTTGCGCGCGGAGCTGATGCGGCTGATGGATCACGAGCGCCCGCAGGTGGTCGAGGCCGTGCACTGGGCTGCCAAAAACGGCGATCGCAGCGAAAACGGCGACTATCTCTACGGCAAAAAGCGCCTGCGCGAGATTGACCGCCGCATCCGGTTTTTGAGCAAGCGCCTGGAAATTGCCGTGGTCGTCGATCCGGGCGTGCATCACGGCAGCGAGCAAATCTTTTTTGGCGCAACCGTCACGTATCTGGACGACGCCGGCGGCGAGCGCACCATCACCATCAAGGGCGTGGACGAGACGGACAGCGCCCGCGGCGAGGTGAGCTGGATCAGCCCCATCGCCCGCGCCCTTTTGCGCGCACGCGTGGGCGATGAAATCAGGCTGCGCACCCCCACGGGCGAGCGCCTGCTCGAAGTGCTGCACGTGAGCTACCCCGCAAAGGGGCAGGGGCAAGGCGCTGATTGAGCAAAGTTATCCACAATTTGCTCTGAAAAGCGTAGCGCGTAGCGCAGTATCCACGCAGGTTTCAAGAGGTCTGCCTAATTCGTAGGCAAATTCAGCCCGATGCGCCCAGGCGCTGCAAGAAGGCTTGCAGCTCGGGCGGCAGCGCTGCTTCCAGCTGCACCGGCTGGCCACTGGCCGGGTGGGTAAAGCGCAAGCGCCAGGCGTGCAGGAACATGCGCTTGAGGCCCTGCTTTTGCAGGGATTTGTTGAGCGCGAAATCGCCATATTTGTCATCGCCGGCGATGGCGTGGCCCCGGCTGGCCAGGTGCACGCGGATCTGATGCGTGCGGCCGGTTTTGATGGTCACTTCCATCAGGCTGAAGCCGGGCAGGCGCTGCCGGCAGCGGATGAGGGTGATGGCGCGCATGCCCTCGGCATCGTCCGCGCCGGTGATGCGCACGCGGCGCTCGCCCTCGGGGCTGCCGGCCGTGGGCAGCAGGTATTTGCGCAGGGGCGTGTCGATGAGCTTGAGCGACTCGGGCCACTCGCCCACGGCCAGGGCCAGGTAGGTCTTGCCCGTGGCGCGTTCGCGGAACTGCTCTTGCAAGTGCTTGAGCGCGCTGCGCTTTTTGGCGATGAGCAAGATGCCGCTGGTTTCGCGGTCGAGCCGGTGCACGAGTTCGAGAAAACGCGCCTGGGGGCGGGCGCTGCGCAATTGCTCGATCACGCCGAAGCTCAGACCGGAGCCGCCGTGCACGGCCACGCCGGCGGGTTTGTCTATGGCGATGAGGTGCTCGTCTTCCAGCAGCACTTCAAAGCGCCGCGCCGGGGCTGCTTCGCCCGCCGACGCGGCCGCCACGCGCACGGGCGGCAGCCGCAGCTGATCGCCCGCCTGCACGCGGGTGTCGGCGCTGGCGCGGGCCTTGTTTACGCGCACCTGGCCGCTGCGGATGAGGCGGTAGAGATGGGTTTTGGGCACGCCCTTGAGGTGGCGCATGAGGAAGTTGTCCAGCCGCTGCCCGGCGCTTTCTTCATCGACGGTGAGCCAGCGCACGGCAGGGGCGGCGGCTTGGGGGGCGGGCGGGGTGGCGCTCATGGGAAGGGAATAAGGACAGGGCGGGGGGCGGGCGATGATGCCACTGCGGCCGGGGCGCGCCGCAGGGCGGCTCCTATAATCGCCGGCTGTCTGCGCCAGGCCAAAAAATCTGTATGGATACACAGAATTTGAACCAGCCGGGTGCAGCCAGGGTTCATGCCCGGCGCCGCCTTGTGTAACAGGGGCCGCGCGGGCGGTGAGCCGAACCGGAACCGAATTCGGACACTGAAACGTTTTTCTCATCCGGCAGGCGCTCAATGACTGCAAGTCGCGTGCACCGCGTGTGCACTTTCAAAAAAGCGCCGCCTGCCGGTTTTTCTGTTGGACAGGCAATGTTTTTTCTGTGGGTTTGGCTGATTTCACTGTGGCGCGGCGCTGCCGCCGGCGCAGTGCCCGTGCAGCCCGTGGCGCGCGCAGCGCCCGCCCCCGCAGTGGCGCAGGTGACAAGCGCCGCCGCCTTCAGCCTGCCCTGCCCCAGCCCGCACGCCCCGCCGCCACGGCCACTGGCCGCAGTCTGAGTGGGCGCACTTGTGCGCAGCTGCCGTTTCGTGTCGATGCCGCTTTTCCGTTCGGCTCCTGCCGCCGCATGATGAGTGGGCCGCCTGCGCGCGGCCTCTGTTTGATCGCCAGAGACGAAAGAAGGAAACCGCATCATGAAACGGATGCTGATCAATGCCACGCAGGCCGAAGAGTGCCGCCTGGCCATTGTGGACGGACAAAAACTGCTCGACTACGAAGTCGAAGTGGAAGGGCGCGAGCAGCGCAAGAGCAACATTTACAAGGCCGTGGTCACGCGCGTGGAGCCTTCGCTGGAGGCGTGCTTTGTCGATTACGGCGAGGAGCGCCACGGCTTTTTGCCCTTCAAGGAAATTTCGCGCCAGTATTTCCCCGAAGGCGTGTCCGTCAGCCAGGCGCGCATCACCGATGTAATCAGCGAAGGCCAGGAGCTGCTGGTGCAAGTGGAAAAGGAAGAGCGCGGCAACAAGGGCGCGGCGCTGACCACCTTCATCAGCCTGGCCGGGCGCTACGTGGTGCTCATGCCCAACAACGCGCGCGGCGGCGGCGTTTCGCGCCGCATCGAGGGCGACGAGCGCGCCGAGCTGAAAGAGGCGATGGACCAGCTCGAATACCCCAAGGGCATGTCCATCATCGCCCGCACCGCCGGCATAGGCCGCAGCGCGACCGACCTGCAATGGGACCTGAACTACCTGCTCAAGCTCTGGGGCGCCATTGACGACGCGGCCAAAGGCGGCAAGGGCGCCATGCTGATCTACCCCGAAAGCAGCCTGGTCATCCGCTCCATGCGCGACTACTTCAGCAGCGACATCGGCGAAATCCTGATCGACACCGACGACATGTTCGAGCAGGCCCAGCAGTTCATGAGCCACGTGATGCCCGAGCACGCCAGCCGCGTCAAGCGCTACCGCGACGCCGCGCCGCTGTTTTCGCGCTTCCAGATCGAGCACCAGGTGGAAAGCGCCTACAGCCGCACCGTGCAGCTGCCCTCGGGCGGCGCCATCGTCATCGACCACACCGAAGCCCTTGTGGCGGTGGACGTGAACTCCGCCCGCGCCATCAAGGGCGGCGACATCGAAGAAACCGCCACCCGCACCAACCTCGAAGCCGCCGACGAAGTGGCCCGCCAGATGCGCCTGCGCGATTTGGGCGGCCTCATCGTCATCGACTTCATCGACATGGAGGAAAGCAAAAACCGCCGCGAAGTGGAAAACCGCCTGCGCGAAGCCCTGCGCCAGGACCGCGCCCGCGTGCAATTTGGCTCCATCAGCAAATTCGGCCTGCTGGAAATGAGCCGCCAGCGCCTCAAGCCCGCCCTCTCCGAAGGCGCATCCATTCCCTGCCCGCGCTGCGGCGGCTCCGGCCACGTGCGCGACACCGAATCGAGCGCGCTGCAAATCCTGCGCGTCATCCAGGAAGAGTCCATGAAGGACAACACCGCCGCCGTGCACGTGCAAGTGCCGGTGGAAGTGGCCAGCTTCCTGCTCAACGAAAAGCGCGCCGAAGTCGCCAAGATCGAGCTGCGCCAGCGCGTGGCCGTCGTCCTCGTGCCCAACAAAACGCTGGAAACGCCCCACTACAAGCTCGAGCGCCTCAAGCACGACGACCCGCGCCTGGACAGCCTGGCCGCCAGCTACAAGCTGGCCGAAACCTTTGAAGACCCCACCACCGTCACCCGCCGCAGCCAGGAGCCGACCAACCGCCAGCAGCCCGTGCTCAAGGGCGTGCTGCCCGACGCCCCCGCCCCGGTCGCGCCGCCGGCCGCCGCCGCGCCCCAGGCCGGCGCAAAGGCAGGCCCCGGCGCAGGCACGCCGCCCGCACCGGGTTTTCTGGCCTGGCTCAGGCAGTGGCTGCGCAACCTCTTTGCCCCCGCCCGCGCCCCGGCCGTCGCCCCCCCGCCCGCTGCCGGAGACAAACCGCGCGAAAGCCGTGAAAACCGCGAAAGCCGTGACGGCCGCGAAAACCGCAGCCGGGGCGGCCGAGGAGGCCGCAACGCCCCCCGCCGCCCCCGCAGCGAAACCCCCGCCAGCGCCGAGCGCCCCCCGCGTGAAGGCGAAAACGGGGAAAGCCGCGAAGGCCGGGAAAACCGCGACAACCGCAACCCCGCCGCCCGCCCCCGCAATGAGCGCAGCGAACGCAGCGAACGCGCCGCAGAGCGCAATACGGAACGCGGTGCAGAGCGCAGCGGCGAGCGCCGCCCCCGCCGTGACGGGCGAGACGGGCGCGATCCGGCCCGCGAAATTCGCCCCGATCGCCAGGAGATGCGCCAGGAAGCGCAGCAAGAGGTGCGCCAGACCGAGCGCCAGCCAGCGCGCCAGGACGATCTGCCCCTGCAAGCCGAGGCCGCAGCGCCCGCAGTCGCATCAGCCCCACCCGCTGTCACGCCCGCAGCAGCCCCCCAGCCGCAAGCCCTGAACGCCAGCCTGCCTGCCGATCAGGCCCTGCCAGCGCCAGCCGCCAGCCCCGAGGCCGGTGAAGCCCCCGCCACCGAAGCGGCAGGCGACAGCGCCCAGACGCCGGGCGAGCAGCGCCGCGAACGCCGCAGCCGCGACCTCTACGGCCGCGACCGCCGCCGGGGCAGCCGTGACGAAGCCGCCCCGGGCGAGCAACCCGCGCCCGCCGTTCCCGCCGTTCCCGCCGTTCCCGCCGCCGAAAGCGCCGCCCCTGCCGAAACCGCAGAAACCGCCGCCCCCCGCTCCTACTTCCAGCGCGGCGCGGCCGCAGCGGCGCAGGCATCGGCCCCCGCTTCGGCAGCCCCGGCGCGCGAGTCGGCCATTTCCACACCGGCAGCGCCCGCCCCGGCCCGGCCCGAAGCCGCCCCCGCCGCCTTGCCCCGCGTGCAGCCCTACACCCTGCCCCTGGCCGACCTGAGCGATCTGGCCCGCGCCGCCGGGCTGCAATGGGTGCAGTCCGACGCAGCCAAAGTCGCCGCCGTGCAGCAGGCCATCGCCGCCGAAGTGCCCGCGCCGCGCGTGCCGCGCCCGCGCCCGCCGCTGCCCGCGCTCGACACCGGCCCGCTGGTGCTGGTCGAAACCCGGCAAGACCTGCGCCAACTGGCCATGCCCTTCGACCCCCCGTCCCAGAGCCGCTAAAGCCCCTGCGCGCGGCGCGGCCCCACACCGGGCAGGGCCGCTGCGCCGCCGCAACAGCCGGGCCACAATGCCCGGCTTTTTTTCACCCATCGCCTGCCCGGCCCGCCCCGACATGCCCCCCCTTTTGCTGCCCTACTGGCTCACCGCTGCGCTGCTTCTGGCCTATGCCTTCATGTGCCTGGCCATCTGGCGCGGCCACAAACGCAAGCAAACCGCCGCCGCCCGGGCGCTGCAAGCCGCCCACCTGACCGCCAGCGCCACGGGCGCTGCATTGACCGGCGTATCAACCAGCGCACCAACTAATGCATCAACCGGCGCACCGGCCGACCCCGCAAGCGGCGCAGCCCCCGCAGCGTCTGCGGCGGAAACCGCCCCGCCCATCCTCATCGCCTGGGCCACCCAAACCGGCATGGCCCGGGGCCTGGCCGAAGACACCGCCGCCCGCCTGCAAGCGGCCGGCCAGCCCGCCCAGGCCCTGCCCCTGTCGGCCTTCAGCGAATCGAGCCTGCAACAAACCCGCCGCCTGCTCATCGTCGCCAGCACCTACGGCGAAGGCGAACCGCCCGACGAAGCCGTCGCCTTTGAAAAACAGCTCATGCGCGCCAACCTTGAGCTGCCCCAGCTCGAATACGCCGTGCTCGCCCTGGGCGACATCAGCTACGAAAACTACTGCCAATTCGGCCAGGCCATAGACGGCTGGCTGGCCGCCAGCAAAGCCCGGCGGCTGTTCCCCTGCGTCATGCTCAACAGCATGGACGAAGACGACACCCTCGCCGCCCAGGCCGACTGGCACGCCCAAATCGCCCGCAGCCTCGGCCTGCCCCCCGGCGCACTCAAAACTGCCCCCGCCAAAGCCCCCCCCGCCCCCGAAGCCGACTGGCAAGACTGGCGCATCGCCCGCAACACGCAACTCAACCCCGGCAGCGCCGGCGCGCCCGTTCATTACCTGGAACTGACCGCGCCCGCCTGCCTGCCCCTGAGCGCCGACGCCCCCTGGCAAGCCGGCGACCTGGCCCAAATCGCCCCCCCCGCCGACCCCGCCCACCCGCGCGAATACTCCATCGCCAGCACCCCCGCCCAGGGCAGCCTGCACCTGCTCGTGCGCCGCCTGCAAAAAGACGACGGCAGCGTCGGCGTGTGCTCCGGCTGGCTCACCCGCGCCGCCCCCGGCCAAACCCTGCGCCTGCGCCTGCGCCCCAACCAGGCCTTCCGCCTCGGCCCCAACGCCGCCCGCCCCCTCATCCTCATCGGCAACGGAGTCGGCCTGGCCGGCCTGCTGGCCCACCTGCACCAGCGCGAGCGCCTGGGCCAGCGTCGCAACTGGCTCATCTTCGGAGAACGCAACGCCGCCCACGACTGGCACTGCCGCGACCTCATCGCCCGCTGGCAAACCGCAGGCCACCTGACCCGCGTGGACACCGCCTTCTCCCGCGACAGCGCCAGCGGCCAGCCCAAAACCTACGTGCAAGACATCGTCACGCAACAGGCCGCCACCCTGCGCCAGTGGGTGAACGAAGAAAACGCCGCCATCTACGTCTGCGGCAGCCTGGCCGGCATGGCCAGCGGCGTGGACGCCGCCCTGCGCCACACCCTGGGCGATGCCGCCATCGACACCATGCTCGGCGAAAAACGCTACTGCCGCGACGTGTTCTGAACCTCTGCCAGCCCCCTGCATGAGCAAGGTTATCCACAGATTACTCCGAAAAGCATAGCGCTCTTCGCAGCATTGACGGGCGCTGCGGGCCTATTGCTTATTTGGTGATCAAATTTGAGTTTCAAAATGCAAACAGAAATCCGGCAAACCAGTCCGGTTCAGCCCCGCCCCGCCGCCCGTGATGCGTGAACTGCCCGAACCCGCCCGAACCGAACCAGCCATGCAGGGCAAAACCGGCCTTCATTTGCACCCCCGAAAAATCTCCCCATGCCCGCACCGATTTCTGCTCTCCGCCCACCGCGCCCGCCTGAAATGCGAACGGCGAAGCAACGGGCCAAAGGTCTTGCCCCGCCGCCCGTGCCGTGCAAGCCGCAAGTCCGGACGGGGGCAGTCTTTACCCGCTTTCAAAAACACTTCCTCCGTTCCTTGCCGCCTGCGTCTGGCCGCAGGGCAAGCGGCGGAACCCCGGGCCTCGATCTGCCGCCCGTGATGTCCATACCCGCCCCGCCCGTGCCGAACAAACCAAGCAGGGCAAAACCAGCCTTCATTTGCACCTCTGAAAAATCCCCCCATGCCCGCACCGATTCCCGCTTCCCGCCCACCGCGCCCGCCTGAAATGCGAACGGCGAAGCAACGGGCCAAACCGGTCTTGCCCCGCCGCCCGTGCCTGACCGCAAACCAAGCGGCGAATCCCCGAATCTCGTTCTGCCGCCCGTGATGCCTGAATCACCCGCCCTGCCCAAACCGGCGCGGGGCGGAGTCTTGCCGCCTTTTCAAAAAATTTTTCCCACCTCTCACATGTCTGCACTGATTTCCCCCTCCTCCCGCCCCTTGCGTCTGGCCGTCATTGGCGCGGGCTGGGCCGGGCTGGCGGCGGCGGTGCGGGCCGCGCTGGCCGGGCATGAGGTCAGCGTGTTTGAAGCCGCGCGCGAGCCTGGCGGGCGCGCCCGCGCCGTCACCTTGCTGCTGCCCGATGGCCGCAGCATCCGGGCCGATAACGGCCAGCACATCCTCATCGGCGCTTACAGCGCCACCCTGGCCCTGATGCGCCGCGTGGGCGTCGAGCCAGATGCGTTGCTGCTGCGCCGCCCGCTGGCGCTGCGCTATCCCGATGGCCGCGGCCTGGCGCTGCCGCCGCTGGGGCTGGCGCGCCTGCTGCCCGCGCCAGTGGCGGCGGCCCTGGGCATGGTTTGCGCGCGCGGCTGGTCCTGGCGCGCGCGGCTGGCGCTGCTGCGGCGCGCTCATCAGTGGCAGCGCATGGGATTTGCTTGCGCTGCGCAGGCCAGCGTGGCCGATTTGTGCCAGGGCCTGCCCGCGCCGCTGCTGGATGAATTCATCGAGCCGCTGTGCGTTTCGGCGCTGAACACGCCCCCGCATGAGGCCAGCGGCGCGGTGTTTTTGCGCGTGCTGCATGACGCGCTGTTTGCCGTTGCCGGCGGGGCCGATGCGCTGCTGCCCCGCACGGATCTGGGCCAGCTCTGGCCCCGGCCCGCGCTGCAATGGCTGGCCGCGCAGGGCGCGCGGCTGCATGTGGGGCAGCGAGTGCTGGCGCTGGCGGCTGCCGAATCTGCTGAATTTGCCGAATCCGCTCCAGGCGCGGCCTGGCAGGTGCAAACGGCGCAAGGCGTGCAGCGCTTTGACGCCGTGGTGCTGGCCACCTCGGCCAGTCACGCCCTGCCGCTGCTCGAAGGCGCACTGCCCACGCTGGATGCGCAGGCTGCCGCCGCCGTGCAGCACTGGATGGCGCAGGCCGCCGCGCTGCGCTTTACCGCCATCACCACGGTTTACGCCCGGGCCGAGAGCGACAACGCCGCCACCTTGCTGCCCGCGCCCATGCTGGCGCTGCGCAGCGGCCCGCAAGCGCCCGCGCAATTCGTTTTCGAGCGCGACGCCCTGCACCCGGCCCCGCTTTTGATTCGGCGCTCGGGCGAGGCCGAACATGCGCCCACGCGCGTGCTGGCCTTCGTCGTCAGCAACAGCGGCGCGCACCCGGCGGCCGATTTGCCTGCCGCCGTGGCCGCGCAGGCGCAGCGCCAGCTCGGCCTGCCCGTGCGCGTGCTGCGCAGCGTGTGCGAAAAGCGCGCCACTTTCGCCTGCACCCCCGCGCTGGAGCGCCCACCCGCGGCTATCGCCTACGGCCTGGCCGCAGCGGGCGACTATCTGCAAGGCCCCTACCCGGCCACACTGGAAGGGGCCATGCGCAGCGGCTGGCAAGCCCTGGCCGCGCTGGGGCTGGAAGACGCGCCGCCCGCGCTCTGAAAAACCGGCTTGAAAACCCGCCCCTGCATCGCCCCGCCCCCGCGCTGCGTACATGCAGCGGCCTTGCCCGCACCTTCGCATCCGCCTTCTTGTTCGCCCCCCGCGCCGCCCGGCCCGTTCCCTCTGTCCACCTTCGTTTTTTTGCATGAAAGCCGCCCCATGACCGCCTTGCTGATCGCCCTGGCCTGCCTGCTGCTGGCCGCCGGAGTGGCCAGCGTGCTGCTGCCCGCGCTGCCGGGCCTGCCCCTGATGTTTGCCGGGGTGTGGCTGCTGGCGTATGCGCAGGACTACGCCGTGATGGGCGCGGGCGCGCTCATGCTCACCGGCGCGCTGGCAGCGGCAGGCACGCTGCTGGACTACGTGGCCGGCCTGCTGGGCGCGCGCCTGAGCGGCGCCAGCACGCGGGCGCTATGGGGCGCAGCCCTGGGCGGCGTGCTGGGCATGGCCCTGGGCCTGCCCGGACTGGCTCTCGGCCCGCTGGTGGGCGCCGCCCTGGGCGAATACCAGGCCCGCCGCCAAATCCTTGCCGCCGGCAAAGTAGGCATAGCCGCCTTTTTAGGCTTCGTGGCCGGCGTAGCCGCCAAAACCGGCTGCGCCCTGGCGATTTTGCTGATCGTGCTGGTGTTTCAGATCAGCCAGTGGGTTTGAACAAGCGTTTTTTGCCCATGGCTGTGCCTGTGATTGGTTAAAAGGCGGGGGATTTATGTGTATATATTGATTTAAGAATTTGGTTGTTTTTTATGATTTGTTTTCTTGCATCAGGGTTTCAACTCACGCACCCATATTAAGGCGCGACTGACCATCAGGTTGATGAAGATGGGGTTGACGTTGTTTCAACTCACGCGCCCGTATTAAGGCGCGACACCGTAACCTCAAGGTTTAACGCATTTGATGAAGTGTTTCAACTCACGCGCCCGTATTAAGGCGCGACCGTCTACAACCCTCACGCACACATACTCGTAGAGTTTCAACTCACGCGCCCGCATTAAGGCGCGACCAGAGGATGTTGACACTGGAACGCTTCCTCATCTCGTTTCAACTCACGCGCCCGTATTAAGGCGCGGCCCCCGACGGCGACGCAATCCGTGTGGAGACCGTATGTT
>JBQNAO010000050.1:0-11430 GCA_052170415.1 Ottowia sp.
CGGTTGGGCGGTTGGGCGGTTGGGCGGTTGGGCGGTTGGGCGGTTGGGCGGTTGGCGGTTGGCGATTGGCGATTGGGCAGTTGGGCGGAAAAGCGAGAGGGCGGAAGGGAAGCATCCCGGGCCGGGCATTCCCCCTTCCCTGCCCCATCCACTTCACGCCCGCACCGCAAAACCCGCGCGAGAACCCGGGCCACAAAACGCAGCAAAGCCCGCCCTCCCTTCATGCGCACGACGCACCGCCCCCGCGCGCATGGCCGCCCCAGGTCTTGAGCGCGGCCCCGTCCCCAACGCTTTTTGCACACCCCAATCCGCGCCGGATCAGGTCAGGTTATCCACAGATCAATCCTGATTTAATAGCACCCTACGCAGTGTTTACGGGCGCTACGGGGCGTTTGCCTGTTTGATAAGCAAAATCGTGTATCCAGATGCAAAGCAAAAAGGATGCAAAAAAGCCTGCCGGGCGCGGGGCCGGGCAGGCTTTGAGGGGAAAGGAAAAATGAGCCGGGGGCGGGTTTATTCCACCTTGGCCTTGGCGCGCAGGTCTTCCTGGTATTTGGAGAGGTTCTGGCGCGACAGTTGGGCGGCCACCTGGTCTTTCACGTCTTCAAACTTGGGCATCTCGGGCGGCTGGGCGTCGCGGATGTCTTCCATTTTGATGACGTGGTAGCCGTACTGGGTTTTCACGGGGGTTTCGGTCAGCTCGCCTTTTTTGAGCTTTTGGACGGCCTCGGCAAACTCCTTGACGTAGGTGTCGGGCATGGCCCAGCCCAGATCGCCGCCCTTGGAGCCGGAGCCGGGATCCTTGGATTGCTTTTTGGCGATGGCGTCGAATTTCTCGCCTTTTTTCAGCTTGGCGATGATGGCCTTGGCTTCGTCTTCCTTCTCGACCAGGATATGGCTGGCCTTGTATTCGTGACGGCCGGAGACGGAGTCGCGCTGCAACTTGACGATGCGGTCGTATTCGGCGCGGGCCTGCTCGTCGGTGACGGGGTGGGTTTTCTGATAGTGCTCCATCAGCTCGGAGATGAGGATGCTTTCGCGGGCCACTTCCATGCGCTTGGCAAATTCGGGTTTTTTGTCCAGGCCCTGTTTTTCGGCTTCCTGCAGGAAGATTTCGCGCAGCACGATTTCTTCCTTCATTCTCTTGATTTCATCCTCGCTGGGCTCGGGGCGGTTCATGCGCTTGGCCTGTTCCTTGAACTGGGTGACGAGCGAGTCCAGGCGCGCTTGCGGAATGGGCTTGCCATTGACGATGGCCACGTTTTGCGCAAAGGCAGGGGCGGCCAGCGCACCGGCGATGAGGGCGGCAATGAGGTGTTTTTGCATGTGAGAGCGGGGAAAAAAGGTTGATGAAAAAAAGAAAACGCTGCCAGGCAGCGTGCGTTGCGGGCCTTGCGGCCCCGGTTGCTGGGAGTGGGGCGACGCCGCAAAAGTTTCAGTCGGCCAGTTTCAATCGGCAAGGATTTCAATGGCGACGGCGTGAACGCCGTGGCGCTCCATGAAGGGGCGCAGGGCATCATACACAAGGCGATGGCAGGCCACGCGCCGCTTTCCGGCGAAGGCCGCAGCGGCAATGCGCACGGTGAAATGGGTGTCAAAGCCGGTGCCGTTGGCCCCGGCGTGGCCCGAGTGACGCCAGCTTTCATCCAGCACTTGCAAGGCGGTGGGCGCCAGCGCCTCTTGCAGCGCGCGGGCCATGAGGGGGGCCAGGCGGCCGGATGCGGCGGGGGCAGCGGGGTGATCGGCAGGGTGGGTCATGGGGCGTTTTCCGAAGGGGTGTCTGCGCTATCTGGCTCCTCTTCCAGATGCCGGGCCACGTAAAAGCCCTGGCCGACGATGAATGCCAGGGGAAAGACATAGCCCCAGAGCTTGAAGCTGGCCCAGGCGTCGGTGCTGAAGGCGGCGGCCACGTAGCCATTGAGCGCGGCCATGAAAAAGCAGTAGCCCACCCAGGCCAGGCACAGAACGCGCCAGACGTGATCGGGCAGCGCAAGCTGGCTGCCCAGCATCATCTTGAGCAGGTTGCGCCCCCAGCCCAGCAGGGCCGCGCCCAGGGTGAGGGCCATGGCGGCGTAAAGCACGGTGGGTTTCCATTTGATGAAGCGCTCGTCTTGCAGCGCCAGAGTGAGCGCGCCAAAGATGAGCACCAGCGCCAGCGTGGCCTTGTGCATGGCGCTGAGTTTTTTGTCGATGAGATACAGCGCCAGCATTTGCAGGGCCGTGGCGGCCATGATGACGGCCGTGGCCGCGTAGATGCCCGCCAGCTTGTAGGCGATGAAAAAAAGGACGAGAGGAAGGAAGTCGAGCAGCAGTTTCATAGAGGGCGGCAAGTGTAGGGGTGCGGCGGGCGAATAACACGCAAGAGGCATGGGGCAGGAATGGGGGCATTCATAAAATCCGCGCGCCAGGGCCGCAGGCCAGACTTCGCAGCCACGCCCGGACTGGCTTTCGATCCTGTTTTGTCGTTTTTTGTTGTCTTTTATAGGCTTTTCGGCTTGTTTTACCGGTTTTTGCCGGTTTTTTCGGCCCGTATCCGGCCTTTCGCCCATTCCTTTCATCCCCCTTCGTGTCCGCCCAATACCTGATCGTGACCCTGCTCAACGGCATCAGCTACGGCCTGCTGCTGTTCATGCTGAGCGCGGGGCTGACGCTGATCTTCAGCCTCATGGGCGTGCTCAACTTTGCCCACGCCAGCTTTTACATGCTGGGCGCGTATCTGGGCTGGCTGCTGGCCGGGCGGGCGGGCTTTGTGGCGGCGCTGCTGCTGGCGCCGCTGCTGGCGGGGCTGGCGGGGGCGGCGTTTGAGCGCTGGGCGCTGCGGCGCGCGCACCCTTTCGGGCATGTGCCCGAGCTGCTGGCCACCTTCGGCCTGGCCTATGTGCTGCAAGAGCTGGTGCAACTGGCCTTTGGCCGGGGCGCGCTGGAATTTGCGCCGCCGCCCTGGCTGCAAGGGGCGGCGCTGACGCTGATCGGGCCGCCGCCGCAAGAGGCTGCCGCCAGCGCGGGCGGGCTGCGGCTGGTGTGGGGCGCGGCGCAGGGGGCCGATGCCGCCTGGTGCCAGGCCGGGGCCATGTGCACGCCCTTTGCCGCCATGCGCGCTTTCATGGCGGCGGTGGCGCTGGGCATGCTGGGGGCGCTGTGGCTTTTGCTGGCGCGCACGCGGCTGGGGCTGGTGGTGCAGGCCGCGCTCACGCATCCGCAGATGGCGCAGGCGCTGGGCCACGATGTGCCGCGCGTGCAGATGGCGGTGTTTGGCTGCGGCGCGGCGCTGGCGGCGCTGGCGGGCGTGCTGGGCGGCAGCGCCTTTGTGACGGAGCCGGGCATGGCGCAGGCGCTGGGGCCGGTCATTTTTGTGGTGGTGATGGTCGGCGGCCTGGGTTCGCTGGGCGGGGCCTTTGCCGCTTCCCTGCTGCTGGGGCTGGTGCAAACGCTGGCCGTGGCGCTGGATGTGACGCTGATCGACACCGCCCAGATTCGCCTGACGCTGGCGCAACTGGCCCCCGTGCTTCCCTATCTGCTGCTGGCGCTGGTGCTGGCCGTGCGCCCGCAGGGCCTGATGGGGCGGCGGCTGGCATGAAGCCCCTCGATACGCCGGCGGCCGAAACGGCTGCAAGCCCCGTCAATACTGCGCCGGGCGCTTTCGTTTTTGTAGCAGACCCGCCCCGCCCCTGGCTGCATGGCGATCGTCCCTGGCCCTGGCTGCTGGCGGCGGCGCTGCTGCTGGCGCTGCCGCAGGTTTTCACCGGCAGCTTTGCCCTGGGGCTGCTGGCGCAAATGGGCATTGCCGCCCTGGCCTGCCTCTCGCTCAATGTGCTGCTGGGCGGGGGCGGCATGCTCAGCTTCGGCCACGCCATCTACACCGGGCTGGGCGCGTATGCGGCCATACACCTGCTGGCGCACGCGCCCGGCCTGCCCGTGAGCCTGCTGCCCGTGGCCGGCGGGCTGACGGCGCTGGCCGTGGCGGCGGCGCTGGGCTGGGTGTGCGCGCGCCACAGCGGCGGGGTGTTCGCCATGATGACGCTGGCGCTGGGCGAGATGGCCGCCGCCGTGGCGCTGATGTTTCCGACCGTCTTCGGCGGCGAGGCGGGCGTGACGGCCAACCGCGTCACCGGCCAGTTTCTGGGCGTGAGCTTCGGCCCGCTGGCGCAGGTGTATTACCTGATCGCCGCCTACGCCCTGGGCAGCGCCTGGCTGCTGCACGCCTTTGCGCAAACGCCGCCCGGGCGGCTACTCAACGCCGTGCGCGACAGCGACACGCGCGCCCAGTTCATAGGCTGCAACCCGCATCGCGTGCGCTGGCTGGCCTTCATGGTGGCGGGCTTTTTCGCGGGCGTGGCCGGGGCGCTGGCGGCCGTGCTGTTTGAAATCGTCACGCCCGAATCGCTGGGCGCATCGCGCTCGGGCGCGTATCTGCTCTTTCTGGTGCTGGGCGGCATGCGCCACTTCGGCGGCCCCGTGCTGGGCGGCGCGCTGCTGGTGCTGGCCACCGTGTGGCTGTCGGAAATCACCCCGGCCTGGCCGCTTTACATGGGACTGGCCTTTTTGCTGATGATGATGTTCGCCCCCGACGGACTGGCCGGGCTGCTGGGGCGCTGGCGTCAGTTGCGCGCGCGCGCCGCCCTGGCTGCCGCCGCTGCCCTGGCCGGGGGCGTGACGCTGGTGGAGCTGCTCTACCACCTGCAATCGCCCGAGGCCGCCCCCCTGCGCCTGGCGGGCCTGGCGCTGAACCCGCGCCAGCCGCTGCCCTGGCTGCTGGCCGCTGCCCTGCTGGGCGCGGGCCTGGCAGGGCTGATCTGGCAGGCGCGGCGCACATCCAGTCCGGGGAAAGCCCATGCCCAGCCCTGAAAAACACCCTCTTTGCTACCGAATTTGTAGCTGCCAGCGCAGTATCCACGGGCGTTTCGGCCACCCTGGCCCTTTTCAGGGGCCACGGGCATGAGCGCAGAAACAAGCGTCCCCGCCCTCGCCCTGCACGCCGTCAGCAAGCGCCTGGGCGGGCGCGCCATCATCAACGGCGTCAGCCTGGCCGTGCAGGCGGGCGAACGCGTGGCGCTCATCGGCCCCAACGGCGCAGGCAAATCCACCCTGTTTGATCTCATCAGCGGCCGCCTGCGCCCAGACGGCGGGCAAATTCACCTGGGCGAGCAGCGCATCGACGGCAAAAAACCCTTTGAAATCCAACGTCTGGGCCTCTCGCGCAGCTTTCAGATCACGCAAATATTCGGCGGCCTGAGCGTGCTGGACAACCTGCGCTGCGCCGCCCTGCCGGCCTGCGAGCCGCACGGGCGCGGGCTGGCGCTGCGGCATTTTTTCAAGCCCCTGGCCCGCCTGCCCGAAGTCAACCGGCGCGCCGAGCACCTGCTGGAAATCACCCGCCTGCAAGCGCGTCGCCACCAGCGCGCCGACCAGCTGGCCTATGCCGAGCAGCGCGCGCTGGAGCTGGGCATCACCCTGGCCGCAGCGCCGCGCGTGATCCTGCTGGACGAACCCACCGCCGGCATGAGCGCCGACGAAACCGCCTATTTCATTGAACTCATCGCCCAGGCCAGCGCCGGCTGCGCCCTGCTGATGGTCGAACACGACATGGCCGCCGTCTTCCGCCTGGCCCAGCGCATCGCCGTGCTCGACCAGGGCCGGCTGCTGGCCGAAGGCAGCCCGCAAGCCGTGCGCGCCAACCCCGCCGTGCAGGCCGTTTACCTGGGGCTGGAGGAGGGCTGATCGCCATGCTGCAAGTGCGCCAGTTGCACGCCTGCTACGGCAAAAGCCACATCCTGCGCGGCGTGAATCTGCACGTCGCCCCTGGCGAAATCGTCGCCCTGCTCGGGCGCAACGGCACGGGCCGCAGCACCTGCGCGCGCGCCATCATGGGCCTGATGGCCGCCAGCGGCAGCGTGATCTGGCAGGGCCGGCCGCTGCTCGGGCTGCCGCCCCACGCCATCGCCCGCGCCGGCGTGGGCTATGTGCCCGAGGGCCGCGACGTCTTCCCCAAACTCAGCGTGCGCCAGAACCTGCTGCTGGGCGAAAAACCCGGCCCCCGGGGCCAGCGCCACTGGACTTTGCCCCGCGCCCTGGCCCTGTTCGCCCCCCTGCAAGAGCGCCTGCACACGTCCGCCGGCGTGCTCTCCGGCGGCGAGCAGCAAATGCTCACCCTGGCCCGCAGCCTCATGGGCAACCCCGGTCTGCTGCTGGTGGATGAACCCACCGAGGGCCTGGCCCCCCGTCTGGCCCGGCAAGTGGGCCAGTGCCTGCAAGCCCTGCAAGCCGAGGGCATGGCCATCCTGCTCATCGAACAAAAACTGTCCATCGCCCTGCAAATTGCCACCCGCGCGCTCGTCATGGGCCAGGGCCGAATCGTCTTTGAAGGCAGCCCCGACGAGCTGCAAGCCAGCGACGCCGTGAAAAGGCAGTGGTTGCAGGTGTGAACGCCCATCCGGCCCGGCCAAAAGAATCGAAAAGGCCATGAAAAAACCCGCTTGCAATTGCCTTGCAAGCGGGTTTTGGGTGCCTGGCGGAAACGGAGGGATTCGAACCCTCGATGAGGCTCTACACCCCATACTCCCTTAGCAGGGGAGCACCTTCGGCCACTCGGTCACGTTTCCAGGTAAGCGGCAGATTGTATCAGCAAATCAGCTGCCAACCGGCTGATCCAGGCCGAAGGCGCGGTGCAGGCTGCGCACGGCCAGTTCCATGTATTTCTCGTCGATCACGACCGAGGTCTTGATCTCGCTGGTGGAAATCATCTGAATGTTGATGCCCTCGTCGCTGAGGGTTTTGAACATGCGGGCGGCCACGCCCACGTGGCTGCGCATGCCGATGCCCACGATGCTGACCTTGCAGATATGCGTGTCGCTCACCACGCGTGCGTTGCCCAGCGCGGGCAGCACCTTTTCCTTGAGCAGGCTCATGGCGCGATCGTGATCGTTGCGATGCACGGTGAAGGAAAAATCGGTGTGGCCGTCCTTGCTGAGGTTCTGGATGATCACATCCACCTCGATATTGGCCTCGGCCACTGCGCCCAGGATTTGGTAGGCGATGCCGGGGGTGTCGGGCACGCCCAGCACGGAGATCTTGGCTTCATCGCGGCTGAAGGCGATGCCGGAGACCACGGTTTTTTCCATTTTTTCGTCTTCCTCGAAAGTGATGAGCGTGCCCGAGCGGGCTTCCTCGTTGATGTCGATATCCCAGGGCGTGAAGCTGGAGAGCACGCGCACCGGCACCTTGTATTTGCCGGCAAATTCAACCGAGCGGATTTGCAGCACCTTGCTGCCCAGGCTGGCCAGCTCCAGCATCTCCTCGAAGCTGACGGTTTGCAGGCGGCGCGCTGCCGGGGCCACGCGCGGATCGGTGGTGTAAACGCCGTCCACATCCGTGTAGATCAGGCACTCATCGGCCTTCAGGGCTGCGGCCACGGCCACGGCGGAAGTGTCAGAGCCGCCGCGCCCCAGCGTGGTGATATTGCCGCCCGCATCCACGCCCTGAAAGCCGGTGATGATGACCACGCGCCCGGCGGCCAGATCGGCGCGCACGCGCTGCTCGTCAATGCTTTCGATGCGGGCCTTGGTATAGGCGCTGTTGGTCTTGATGGGCACCTGCCAGCCGGCATAGCTGATGGCCGGCACGCCCTCGGCCTGCAGCGCGATGGACAGCAGGCCCACCGACACTTGCTCGCCGGTGGAAGCGAGCATGTCCAGCTCGCGCAGGTATTCGTCGGTCTGTTTTTCGGGGGCCAGTTCTTTGGCCAGGCCCAGCAGGCGGTTGGTTTCGCCGCTCATGGCGCTGGGCACGACGACGATCTGATGACCGGCGCGCACCCACTTGGCCACGCGCTTGGCCACATTGGCGATGCGCTCGGTGCTGCCCATGGAGGTGCCGCCGTATTTGTGAACGATCAGTGCCATTGCAGGAATGTGTGTTTGCAAAAAATGAAGGGGAAGGGAAAGACGCAGCCGCCTGAAGCCGCCAAGGCCGCCAGGGCCGCCGGGCGCGGCTGCGCCAGGGCGAAGGCGCGATTCTAGGGGGCAAGAGCGGCGTGATCTGCAAAAAGTCACATTTTTTTGCTTATCAAATAGGCAAACCTCGCGCAGCGCCCGCAAACACTGCGATCAGCGCTATCAAATCAGAAGAAAACTGTGGATAACCTTCCCCCGCTCCTTAATGCACATGCCCGCAGCCGCAGTCATCGCCGTGGGCATGCGGATGGCGATGCGCGCCCGCCTCGCCCGCAGGCCCCGGCCCGGTCTGAATGCGGAAAAAACCCGCGCCCGCGCTGCCCCGGCCCACTTCCTCCTCCGTGGCCTCGCGCACGGCGTGCACCTGCAAGGCCAGGCGCAGCGAAATGCCCGCCAGCGGGTGATTGCCATCGAGCACCACGTGATCGGGGTAAATGTCCGTCACCGTATAGAGCCGATCGGCCGGCATCAGCGCCGCCGCCTCGGCCGGCAGCGCAGCGCCCTCGATCAGCATGCCCTCCTGCAAATCGGCCGGCAGCAAGTGGCGCGGCTGCAAAAAAATGAGCTGCTCGTCAAAGTCGCCAAAAGCATCGGCCGGCTCCAAATTCAGATTCAGCCGCGCGCCCTTGCCATAGCCTTGCAGCGCCTCGTCGATGCGCGGCAGCAAGTCATCGCCGCCCACCAGAAACTCCACGGGGCTTTCCAGCTCGTCCAGCACTTCGCCCAGGGAGTCCTTGAGCGTCCAGGTCAGCGCCACCACGCACTGCGGCGTCACTTCATTCAAAGGGGTGAAATGGGTATTCATGGCGGGAATTTTCCTCTGGTTTTTTCGCCCGCCCGCCCGACCGCGCCCGGCAAAACACGCGCCGCCGCTGGCGAAAAACGCTGCGAAACCGCCGTAAAAACTCGGCCCTTCCGGCCGATTCCCCCAAATCCGACAAAACAAAACCGCCCGCATTCCATCCCCCGGCCAAACGCCCCCGCGCCCAAAATCCGCCTTCCCGCCCTGCCCCATCCACCGCCATGCCCCACTCCAGCGCCCCCGAACCAGTCGAACCACCCGCACAACCCGCCCCCGCCGAACCGCCCGAGCTGGCCCGACTGCCCCGGGGCGCGCTGCAAGGGCGCGAAGCCTTCCGCCAGGCCGTGCGCGACGCCCTGGCCTGCGCCGCCGCCCACCCGGCCCGCTTCAGCGAACTGCTGCTGTGCGACCCCGACTTTGCCGACTGGCCCCTGGGCGAGCGCCCCGTCGTCGAGCACCTGCAAGCCTGGGCCCTGCGCGGCCAGGGCCGCCTCACCCTGCTGGCCGGCCGCTACGACGAACTCCAGCGCCAGGCCCCCCTCTTGGTGCACTGGCGGCGGCAGTGGAGCCACAAAATCGAAGCGCGCGCCTGCCCCCCGGCCGCCGCCGCCGATCTGCCCGGCGCGCTCTGCACCCCCGCCTGGGCGCTGCGCCGCTTCAGCCCCCTGCACAGCGTCTGCGTCGCCGGCCCCGAAGCCGAGCGCCGCGTCACCCTGCGCGCCGAGCTGGACGACTGGCTCACCCGCAGCACCAGCGCCTTCCCCGCCACCGTGCTGGGCCTGTAAAACCGGCAAATCGGAGAAAGTTATCCACAAATTTCTCCTGATTTTGTAGCGCCCTTCGCAGCATTGACGGGCGCTGCAGGCGAATTGCCTAATTCATAAGCAAAATCAGGTTACGGAATGCAAGCGCGGAAGGCAGGCGCACCCAGACATCCGGCCCGATAGCAGCTGCGCGAACCAAACAAGCCCAACCAGCCCCCGCCCCATGCCCGCAAAAAAACGGGCCGCGCAAAACACGAAAAAGCGTGCGCAAACCGTGGCCCTGCCATCTTTTTCAATCATCTGGCGGATGAATTTCAAACATTTGAAAACCAAATATTGCGCAGACATTTTCAAAAATCGAGAACAAATGACCTGCCCGCATTTTTTCATTTTGACCGGCAGCGCCCGGATCACCGAAAAACCGGTATTTGAAAATTGAATTCAACGGATTTTCAAGGTTTCTCGTATTTTGTGAATTTGGCGATTTTCAAAACCTGAAACAAACCACGCCGCCAACCGCAACGACGCGGGCGCTGGGGCTGCACCCGGCGCGCATTCCAAGGCGCATCCGCCGCAAAGGCCGCTCCCTCAAAAAAGCCCCGTTCACCTCAGCAACCCCTCGGCGGCGACTTATCCACAGATTTTTCCTGTTTTTGTAGCACGCTGCGCAGCATCCACGGGCGCTGTGGGCGGTTTGCTTAATTAATAGTCAAAAATGGCGGCAGCCTTGCGGGCGCGTCGCCGGGCCCAAGGAAACCGCAGGGCGCTTGCGTCGCCGTGCCCTGAAGAAACACCTCGCCCGTTGCAAAACCCTCAGGCCGCGCCGCCCTGGCCGCAAGCCTTGCAAACCGCCCGCAGCGAAGGCGATTGCTGGGGCTGGGGCTGCACCCGGCGCGCATCCCATGCATTTCAAGGCGCATCCGCCGCCGGGGGTCGTGCCTTCAAGACGGCCCGATCACTTCGGAAAAAGCCCGTTCAGAAGCAATTTATCCACAGATTTCTCCTGTTTTTATAGCGCCCTTCGCAGTGTTTACGGGCGCTGCGGGCAGCTTGCCTGTTTTATAGGCAATTTCTTGTAATGAGCCGTAAGCTGCGCCCGCCCCGGTCTGGGGCAAGGGGCGGGGCGGGGGGAAGGCTCAGTCGCGCGGGCGGAAGCTGATGACGACGTGGGGGTGGATGCGGCCGTCGAGGTCGCGCGGCAGGGAGCCGGTTTTTTCCAGCGCGCGGATGACGGCGCGGTCCCACGCGGGGTTGCCGCTGGATTTGATGAGGCGGGCGCTGGTGATGTTGCCGTCGGCGTCGGTGCGCACTTCCACGTCGGCGGCGGGGTTGCCGGGGATGTCTTCGCCAAAGACGATGTTGGGGCGCACACGGGCGCGCACGCGGGCGGCGTAGCTGCCGGAGGGGCCGGCGTCGCGGGCGTCGGCGCCGCCGGGGTTGCGCCCGCCTGTGCCGGCGCGGGCGCTGGCGCTGCCTTCGCTGCCGCCGGCCAGGGCGCTCATGCGGCGCAGGGCCTGGGCGCGGCGGGCGACTTCGGCTTTGCGTTCGGCTTCGGCGCGGCGGGCGGCTTCGGCCTTGCGTTCGGCCGCAAGCACGCGCTGCTCTTGCGCCTTGCGTTCTTTTTCCAGGCGTTCGCGCTCTTGTTGTTCCTGGCGCTGTTTTTCGGCGCGTTCTTTTTCGCGTTTTTCTTTTTCGAGTTTTTCTTTTTCCTGGCGTTCTTTTTCGAGTTTTTCCTGGCGCAGTTTTTCCTGTTTTTCTTTTTCGATTTGTTCCTGGCGCAGTTTTTCCTGGCGCAGTTTTTCTTCGCGCTGTTTTTGTTGTTCGCGGGCGATGTCGGCTTCGCGGGTTTGTTGCGGCTGGGGCTCGGGTTTTGGCTCGGGTTTTGGCTCGGGTTTTGGCTCGGGTTTTGGCTCGG
>JBQNAO010000051.1:0-11078 GCA_052170415.1 Ottowia sp.
ACAAACCAGCCCGCTGGGCCTGGCCACCGTCCACCGCCACGACGCGCTGGGCCGCGCCGTTCCACTCACACATCCGCCAGCTTTTTTCAGGAAGCTGGCGGATTTTTTTATGCCCTGGATGCGGGTGATGCCTAGCCCAGCATGTTGTTGCGGATGAGGCCGACGGCCAGGCCCTCGATGGCGAAGGGTTCGCCGGGGTGGACGGTGATGGTGGGGTAGTCGGGGTTTTCGGGGTGCAGCTCGATGAGGGAGCCGTTGCGGTGAAAGCGTTTGACGGTGACGTCATCGCCCAGGCGGGCGACGACGATTTGGCCGTTGTGCGCTTCGTGCGTGCTTTGCACGGCGAGCAGGTCGCCATCAATGATTCCCGCGTCGCGCATGGACATGCCGCGCACGCGCAGCAGGTAGTCGGGCTTGCGGGTGAACAGGTGCGCTTCGACGTGGAAGGTTTGATCGACGTGCTCTTGCGCCAGGATGGGCGAGCCTGCGGCCACGCGGCCGATGAGTGGCAGGGCCAGGGCGTTTTCGGGCGAGCTCACCAGCATCAGGCGGGCCTGGCCCAGCAGGCGTATGCCGCGTGAGGCGCCGCTGACCAGCTCGATCACGCCTTTTTGCGCCAGCGCTTGCAGGTGTTCTTGTGCGGCGTTGGCCGATTTGAAGCCCAGCGCTGCCGAGATTTCGGCCCGCGTGGGGGGCGCGCCGGTTTCGGTGAGGGTGGATTTGATGAAGTCGAGGATTTGCTGCTGGCGCGGGGTGAGTTTGAGGGTCATGATGAAACGGATGGGGCAGGGCCGTGTAAGGGGCGGATGACTGTTCAAATATTCAGTATCTGTATTTTTGACCAGTTTTTTTGTTTGTCAAGCCCGCAGCGGTTTTGGGTGCATGAAAAAGGCCAGCGATGTGCGGTCGCTGGCCTGTTTTGCTTCGTTTTTTGTAGCTGTGAGCGCAGTATCCACGCGGCTTGCAGCCGTTTTTGGGGTTTAGCTGGCGAGGGCGGCCAGGGCGCGGGCGGTGATGTCTTCGACGCTGCCGATGCCGCTGATGGCGCGGTATTTGGGGGCGGCGGCGGGGTCGGTTTGGGCCCATTGGCTGTAGTAGTCCACCAGGGGGCGGGTTTGCTGGCTGTAGACATCCAGGCGTTTTTTGACGGTTTCTTCCTTGTCGTCGTCGCGCTGCACCAGGGGCTCGCCGGTGAGGTCGTCCTTGCCGGGGACTTTGGGCGGGTTGAATTTGATGTGGTAGGTGCGGCCGCTGGCGGGGTGGCTGCGGCGGCCGCTCATGCGCTCGATGATGGAGTCGAAGGGCACGTCGATTTCGAGCACGTAGTCGAGCTTGACGCCGGCGGCTTTCATGGCCTCGGCCTGGGCGATGGTGCGGGGAAAGCCGTCGAACAAAAAGCCCTGGGCGCAGTCGGGCTGGGCGATGCGCTCTTTGACCAGGTTGATGATGAGTTCGTCGCTGACGAGCTGGCCGGCGTCCATCACGGCCTTGGCTTGCACGCCCAGCGGGGTGCCGGCCTTGACGGCGGCGCGCAGCATGTCGCCGGTGGAAATTTGCGGGATGCCGTATTTCTGGCAGATGAAGGCGGCCTGGGTGCCTTTGCCTGCGCCGGGCGCGCCGAGCAATATGAGTTTCATCGCTTGTCTCTCTTTCTTTTGAAATGCAAGGGGGGAAACGAAAAACGCACGCTGTCGCGGGGGGCGGCAGCGGGCGTCAATGGAGTTTGCAGAATAGCACGCAGGCAGAGGGCGGGCGGGGGGATTTGCTCTGGTTTTTGTAGCTGCCGGCGCAGTGTTTACAGGGCTTGCGGGCGTTTTGGGGGTGGTTTGCAGCCGCCCAGGTAGGCGTCGCGCACGCGCGGGTCGGCCAGAAGTTCTTCGCCGCTGCCTTGCATGACGATGCGACCGTTTTCGAGCACGTAGCCGCGGTCGGCCAGTTTCAGGGCCTGGTTGGCGTTTTGCTCGACGAGAAAGACGGTCACGCCTTCCTGGCGCAACTGCTCAATGGTTTCAAAAATCTTCTGGATGATGATGGGCGCCAGGCCGAGCGAGGGCTCATCCAGCAGCAGCAGGCGGGGGCTGCTCATGAGGGCGCGGCCTATGGCCAGCATTTGCTGCTCGCCGCCGGACATGGTGCCCGCGCGCTGGGCGAAGCGCTCTTTCAGGCGGGGAAAGAGTTCGAGCACGTGGGCCATGCGCTCGTCACGCCGGGCGCGGTCGCTGAAGAAGGCGCCCATGACCAGGTTTTCCTCGACGGTGAGGCGGGCGAAGACGCGCCGCCCTTCGGGCGAGATGGCGATGCCGCGGCGCATGATATCGGGGGTGCTCTGGCCGATCAGCTCCTGCCCTTCAAAGGTGATGGAGCCGCTGGTGGCGCGCGGGTCGCCGCACAGGGTCATGAGCAGGGTGGATTTGCCCGCGCCGTTGGCGCCGATGAGGGTGACGATTTCGCCCTGGCCCACGCTCAGGCTGATGTCGTGCAGGGCCTGAATCTTGCCGTAGTAGGTGTTGACCTTGGAGAACTGGAGCATGGTGAGTTTTTCAGGCTTCGCCCAGGTAGGCCTTGATGACTTCGGGGTGGTTGCGCACGGCTTCGGGCGCGCCATCGGCCAGGGGGCGGCCCTGGTTGACGACGTAAATGTGGTCGGAGATGCTCATGACGAGTTTCATGTCGTGCTCGATAAGCAGCACCGTGAGGTTGTGCTGCTGGCGCAGCTCGGCGATGAGTTGCTCCAGCTCGTCGGTTTCGCGCGGGTTCAGGCCGGCGGCCGGTTCGTCCAGCATGAGCAGGCTGGGGCGGGTCATCATGCAGCGGGCGATTTCCAGGCGGCGCTGCTGGCCGTAGGCCAGGGTGCTGGCGGGGCGGTTGGCCACGTCCAGCAGGTTCATGCGCTCCAGCCACTGGGCGGCGAAGTCCATGGCCTGTTTTTCGCTTTGGCGAAAGCCGGCGGTTTTGAACAGGCCGGCCAAGTAGCTGGTGTTCAGGTGCCGGTGCTGGGCCACCAGCAGGTTTTCCACGGCGGTCATGTCCTTGAACAGGCGCACGTTCTGGAAGGTGCGCACCACGCCGCGCCGGGCGATCTGGTGGCTGCCCAGGCCCTGCACGGGCTGGCCGCGCAGCAGGATTTGGCCGCTGGTGGGTTTGTAAAAGCCGGTCAGGCAGTTGAAGACGGTGGTTTTGCCCGCGCCGTTGGGGCCGATGAGGGAAACCACCTGTTTTTCATGCACTTGCAGCGCCACGCCATCGACGGCCAGCAGACCGCCAAAGCGCATTTGCAGGTTTTCCACTTGCAGCACGGGCGCGCTCATGACCGCTCTCCCCTGGGCTTGAGTTCCAGGTGCGGCCGCTGCATGGGCAGCAGGCCCTGCGGCCGCCAGATCATCATCACGATCATCACCAGGCCGAAGATGAGCATGCGGTATTCGGCAAAGCCGCGCATTTCCTGCAGCAAAACCATGATGGCGGCGGCCACGATGACGCCCAGTTGCGAGCCCATGCCGCCGAGCACGACGATGGCCAGGATCATGGCCGACTCGATGAAGGTGAAGGACTCGGGCGTGACCAGCCCCTGCCGCGCGGCGAAGAAGCTGCCCGCAAAGCCCGCAAAGGCCGCGCCTATGGTGAAGGCCGAGAGCTTGATGACGGTGGGGTTCAGCCCCAGCGCGCGGCAGGCGATTTCGTCTTCGCGCAGCGCCTCCCAGGCGCGGCCTATGGGCATGCGGATGAGGCGGTTGACGATCAGCAGCGCCGCCAGCACCAGCAGCAGGGCCACCAGATACAGCACGATCACCTTGAGTGCCGGGTCGTAGGTCAGACCGAAAAACTCGTGAAAGGCTTGCATGCCCTCGGGCGCGCGGCGCTCGAAGGTCAGGCCAAAGAGCGTGGGCTTGGGAATGCCGCCGATGCCGTTGGGGCCGCCGGTGATGTCGGTTTCATTGCGCAGCGCCAGGCGGATGATTTCGCCAAAGCCCAGGGTGACGATGGCCAGATAGTCGCCGCGCAGGCGCAGCACCGGAAAGCCCAGCAAAAAGCCGAACAGCGCCGCCGCCGCGCCGGCTGCGGGCAGCGCCTGCCAAAAGCCCCATCCCCAGTGCTGCGCCAGCAGCGCGTAGGTATATGCGCCCACGGCGTAAAAGCCCACGTAGCCCAAGTCCAGCAGCCCGGCCAGGCCCACGACGATGTTCAGGCCGATGCCCAGCATCACGTAAATGAGCACCAGCGTGGCGATGTCCACCGCCCCGCGCGAGGCGAAAAACGGCGCGGCCAGCGCCAGTGCCAGCAGCGCCAGGATGGCGTAGCGCTGGGTGGAAGGCAGGGTCAGCACATGCCGCCACTGGCCCAGCGGGCCGGCCGCGCCGTGGCGCATGAAGGCCGGGGCGGGGCAGGCATCGCGCACGAGCTGCCAGACAAACACCAGCGCCACCGCGCCGCCGATGAGCCACCAAACGGGCGCATCGGCCAGATGCACTTCCAGATTCAGCCCGGGGGTTTGCAGGCGCAGGCCCAGAATGGGCGCGGCCACCAGCAGGGTCAGCAGCGCGGCCAGCACGGCGCGCGGCAGGGGTTTGCTCCAATTCATACTTTCTCCACCTCGGGCCGCCCCAGGATGCCGGTGGGGCGAAACAGCAGCACCAGCACCAGCAGGCTGAAGGCCACCACGTCCTTGTATTGATCGCCCACCAGGTCAGCGCCAAAGGTTTCCGAGACGCCCAGCAGCAGCCCGCCCAGCATGGCCCCCGGAATGGAGCCGATGCCGCCCAGCACCGCTGCCGTGAACGCCTTGATGCCCGCCAGAAAGCCGATGGAGGGGTTGATCACGCCGTATTGCATGCCCAGCAGCACGGCGGCCACGGCAGCCAGCGCGCCGCCGATGACAAAGGTCATGGCGATGACGGTATTGGTTTCGATGCCCAGCAGGCGCGCCATGCGCAGGTCTTCGGCGCAGGCGCGGCAGGCGCGGCCCATGCGCGATTTGGCGATGAACCAGCTCAAAGCGCCCATCACCACCAGCGTGGTGGTGAACACGATCACCTGAATCCAGGAAATCATCACCCCCGCGCCCTCGCCGCCCACGGCAAAGCCGGTAACCAGCTGCGGCAGCGCCTTCTCGCGCGAGTCCTGCGCCAGCAGCACGGCGTTTTGCAAAAAGATGGAGACGCCAATGGCCGAGATCAGCGGAATCAGCCGGTTGCCCCCGCGCAGCGGGCGGTAGGCCACGCGCTCGATGCTGTAGCCATAGGCGCTGGTGATGACGATGGCCGCCACAAAGGCAAAGGCCATGAGCAGCGCCGCCGAATCCACCCCCACGGCCATCAGCGCGGCAATGACGATGAAGGCGATATACGAGCCCACCATGTACACCTCGCCGTGGGCGAAATTGATCATGCCGATGATTCCGTACACCATGGTGTAGCCAATGGCGATGAGCGCGTAGGTGCTGCCCACGGTCAGGCCATTGATGAGTTGTTGCAGATAGTGTTGCAGTGCGTTCATGGTGAGTTGCAATCGCTGGGAATGCGGCGTTGCGCGGCCCGAAAGATCAAGCGCCCGGCGGGTGCGCCGGCGGCCGGGGCAGGCGGGCCGTGGCGGCGGGGCCGGGCGCGGGCGTGTTGCGTTTGGCTTTATTCGGCAACCGTCTTGCTGCCGTCCTTGTGCCAGCGCAGCACGACGAAATCAAAGTTTTTCAAGTCGCCCTTGGCGTCAAAGCCGATGGCGCCGATGGGCGTGTCAAAGGTGTTGGCGCGCAGCGCCTCGGCCACCTTGGCGGGGTCTTGCCCGGCTTTGGCGATGCTCTCGGCCAGCACCTGCACGGCGCTGTAGGCGGGCATGACGAAGGCGTTGGACGGATCGCGCCCGGCGGCCTTGATGGTTTCGACCAGCGCCTTGTTTTTGGGGTCGGTATCAAACAGGCGCGGCAGCGTCACCAGCATGCCCTCGGAAAAATCGCCCGCCACGGCGCTGATTTCCTTGTTGCCCGTGCCCTCGGGGCCCATGAACTGGGCCTTCAGCCCGGCCTGGCCAGCCTGGCGCAGCAGCAGGCCCATTTCGGGGTGATAGCCGCCGAAATACACAAAGTCCGCATTGGCGCGCTTGAGCTTGGTGATGATGGCGTTGTAGTCCTTGTCGCCGGCGTTGATGCCTTCAAACAGGCCCACCTTCAGGCCCTTGGCTTCCAGCTCCTTTTTCAGCTCGGAGGCAATGCCCTCGCCGTATTGCTGCTTGTCGTGCAGCACGGCGATGTTTTTGCCCTTGAATTTTTCGGCGATGTATTTGGCCGCCACGGGCGCTTGCATGCTGTCCAGGCCGATGGTGCGAAACACCAGCTTGTGGCCGCGCCCGGTGATGGCCGGGGCCGTGGCCGAGGGCGAAATCATCAACACGCCCTCGTCTTCGTAAATGTCGCTGGCCGCCTGCGTGGCGCCCGAGCAGACGTGGCCCACCACGAATTTGATCTTGTCATTGACCACCTTGTTGGCCACGGCCACGGCCTGCTTGGGGTCGCAGGCATCGTCGTAGCGCACCAGCTCCAGCTTGTCGCCCTTGATGCCGCCGGCCTTGTTGATGGCGTTGACTGCGGCTTCGATGCCCGTGTAGGCCATGTCGCCGTATTGCGCCACGGGGCCGGTTTGCGGGCCGGCGTAGGCCACTTTGACAACGCCTGCGGCCAGCGCGCCGTGGCTGATGAGAAGCGCCACGGTGGCGGCGGCAATTTTGGTGAGGGCTTGCATAGCAAATACCTTTCATGAAGGGTGGGGAAAAAAGCCGCGCGCGGCCAGCGAGCGGGCGAATGTATATGAAAAAGACAAAAAAACGCCCCTTTTCGCACCCGCAGCAGACCGGGTTGCCAGGCGCTTGGGCCGCGCCTTTTTCGCCTCTTTCGGCCCCGCCTGCGCCGCCCTTTTATCCGCTCTCTGTTTTGCTTAAAAACAAGGCAGATTGCTCGCAGCGCCCGTGGATACTGCGCTGGCAGCTACAAAATTCATAGTAAATTGTGGATAACTTTTTCGCCGCCCCGGTTGCGCCGGGGGAAAACCCGCCGTTTGCCGGGGCCAGCGCAAAAGCGCCATTTCACGCATGATTCAGGGTTTTCCTTGAGTCATTTTTTTCTCACCTCTCGACACACCATGAAACACCCATCCTTTTCCCAGCCCGCCCGCAGCGCCGTGGGCGCGGCCGCCCTGCTGCTTTGCCTGGGCGCTTATGCGCAAGAGAGTGCCTCTGCCCAGGAAGAAGCTGCCCCGGCCACGCTGGAGGCCGTCACCGTCAGCGCCAGCGCCGATGCATCGGCGCAGGGCCTGGCCAAGTCCTGGGCCGGCGGGCAAGTGGCGCGCGGCGCGCGCGTGGGCCTGCTGGGCACGCAAGACGTGATGGACACCCCCTTTTCCATCACCAGCTACACCAGCGAGCTGATCGCCGACAAGCAGGCGCGCAGCGTGGGCGAAGTGCTGCAAAACGACCCCGGCGTGCGCGTGGCGCGCGGCTTTGGCAACTTTCAGGAGTCCTACTTCATCCGCGGCTTCATCCTCGGCTCTGACGACACCGCCTACAACGGCCTCTACGGCCTGCTGCCGCGCCAATACATCAGCGCCGACTTGTTCGAGCGCGTGGAGCTGCTGCGCGGCGCATCGGCCTTTCTCAGCGGCGCAGCCCCCAGCGGCGGCGGCATAGGCGGCACGCTCAACCTGCTGCCCAAGCGCGCCCCCAACCAGCCCCTCACTCGCCTGGAAGCGCGCGCGGCCAGCGGCGGCGAAGGCCGCCTGGCGCTGGACGTGGCCCGGCGCTTCGGCCCCGACCAATCCACCGGCATTCGCCTGAATCTGGCCCGCCGCCAGGGCGGCACCGCCATCGACGACGAAAAAGCCGAACTCGGCCTGGCCATGCTGGGGCTGGACTGGCGCAGCAGCCGCACCCGCCTGTCGGTCGACATCGGCTGGCAGGACAACCGCCTCAAGCGCACCCGCACCAACGTCACCCTGGCCGCCGGCGTCACCCACGTGCCGCTTGCGCCCGAAGGCAAACACAACTTCGCCCAGCCCTGGACTTATTCCAACGAACGCGACACCTTCGGCACCCTGCGCGCCGAACACGACTTCAGCGACACCCTCACCGCCTGGGCCGCCGCCGGCTACCGCAGCGGCGACGAAGCCAACTCCCTGGCCAACCTCACCGTCACCAACGCCGCCACCGGCGCAGGCACCGTCTATCGCTTTGACAACGCCCGCGAAGACCGCATCGGCACCGGCGAGCTGGGCCTGCGCGGCAAGCTGCGCACCGGCGGCATCGGCCACGAATGGGTCGCCAGCGCCAGCGCCTACAGCGGCCGCCGCGACAACGCCTACCGCATGGACTACGGCAACACCCTGCCCACCAACCTCTACCGCCCCAGCGCCCACCCCCTGCCCGCCCTCAGCGCCAGCGCCTACAGCGGCGGCGTCATGAGCGACCCGCGCCTGACCGGCCGCGTGCGCCTGGCCAGCATCGCCCTGGGCGACACCCTCTCCCTGCTGGACGAGCGCCTGCGCATCACCTTCGGCCTGCGCCACCAGAAACTGCACGTGCAGGACTTCGCCTACACCACCGCGCGCCTCACCAGCGACTACAAACATAGCCGCACCAGCCCCGTGTTCGGCGCGCTCTACAAAGTCACCCCCGGCCTGTCCGTCTATGCCAACTACATCGAAGGACTCAGCCAGGGCCAAACCGCCCCCCGCACCGCGCGCAACGCCGGCCAAATGCTGCGCCCCTACGTCTCCAAACAAAAAGAAATCGGCCTCAAATACGAACAAGGCGGCCTGGGCATGAGCGCCGCGCTGTTTTCCACCAGCCAGCCGCGCTCCCTGCTCACCGCCGACAACGTCTTCACCGCGCAGGGCCGCAACCGCCACCAGGGCCTGGAGCTGACCGTCTACGGCCAACCCGTGCGCGGCCTGCGCCTGCTCGGCGGCGCAGCCTGGCTTGACGCCAAACAGCAAACCACCGGCAGCGCCAGCACCGACGGCAAGCGCGTCATCGGCGTGCCCCGCCTGCAAGCCAACCTCGGCGCCGACTGGGACGTGCCCGGCATCAGCGGCCTGGCCATCGAAGGCCGCCTCATCCACACCGGCGCCACCTACGCCAACGCTGCCAACACCCTGCGCGCCCCCGGCTGGACGCGCCTGGACGCCGGCGTGCGCTACATCATGGAAGCCGGCGGCCACATGCTCACCCTGCGCCTGCGCGCCGACAACCTCACCAACCGCCGCCACTGGGCCTCCGTCGGCGGCTACCCCGGCAACGGCTACCTCGTCGCCGCCGCCCCCCGCAGCTTCAGCCTGAGCGCCAGCATCGACTTCTGACGGCCTGCTGCCGCCCCCGGCCGCCGAAACCGGCGGTCCCCTCCGCCCGTTTCGCCGCCCCCCGGCAAACGGGCTTTTTTGCGCCCGCCGCCGCCTGCGCCTCACGCCATCCGGCTTTCTGAAACAGTTGATTACTCCAATTTGTTTAAAAAACAGGCAAACCCGCCGCAGCGCCTGTCCATGCTGCGCAGCGCGCTATCAAAACAGGAAAAATCTGTGGATAAGTCGGCCCATCGGGCGGCCCGAAATCCGCACGAAACCCGCATGAAAGCGGCCCAATGCGCAACAGCCCATTCAGCGCAGGCAAGCCGGATTGCCCCGCAACCTTCCCGCCCCCGACTCTCCGATTTCCGACTTTCCGGTTTTCAAACGGCGCGCCGCCGTCTCGCATGTGAAATCTGGATACAAAATTTCGCTGAAAAATCAGGCAAACCACCCGCAGCGCCCGTAAACACTGCGCAGGGCGCTATCAAAACAGGAAAAATCTGTGGATAAGTGGCCGAGACTGACGCAGCTTTTGCGGCCTTGAAGCGGCGCTGCAAACCCGGCCTCACTCCCGACCTCCCAAGCGAACATGCACCCGCAGCGCGCGGCGGCCGGGATGCGGGGGATGGAGTGCGGGGGATGGAGTGAAAGCGGGGAAACACCCGGCGTGGCGCGGGATGGCGATGGAACGAGGCGATGGCCGTGTTTTCGCGTCTTGCATTCCGTAACCTGATTTTGCTTGCTGAATAGGCAAACCGCCCGCAGCGCCCGTGGATGCTGCGAAGCGCGCTATCAAATCAGGAAAAATCTGTGGATAACTTGCCCGTTCCGGGCGCTGGATTGGGGCGGAACGGGGCAGGGCGCTTAGTGAAAAAGGTCGTCGATGCGGGGGTCGATGTCTTCGTCGATGTCTTCCGAGAGCATCAGGGTGTAGGGGGCTTCGTCCATGAGTTTTTGCGAGGTTTTGGCCACGCCTTCGAGGTTGACGCCCAGGATCATGGTGCGCGTGCCCAGGGCGCTGAGCTTGCTGGCCAGAGGCACGAAGTCGGAGTCGCCCGAGACGATGACGACGACGTCCAGGTTTTTGTGTATGGCCAGGTCGTAGGCTTCCAGCGCCATCCACACGTCTATGCCTTTTTCCTCGGGCGGATCGAGCGCCTCGTTCATGGGGTGGTAGTGGGGGGTGATGCCGGCGTGCATGAGGATTTGGTCCTGGAAGCGATCGACTTCCAGTTGCTTGGCCGGGTCTTTCATGGCCTGTACGGATTTGAGCGAGAAGCGCCCTCGGAAGAAGTGCGCTTCGGTGATGCGGCACAGGCGCGTGTCGCTGCCGGTTTCCAGATCGGCCACGCGGGCGCAGATGTATTCGTGCAGGCCGTCTATGGACAGGTAGCTGCCGCGTTCGTGGCGGTGTTTGTAGTAGTTGCTGATGCGCCAGAAGAAGGTGCCGTCGTAGAAAACGCCTATGCGAACGATGGAGCCGGGGTGGTTTTTGCTCATACGGGGGTTTTGGATGGTGAGTGAATAAAAAAAGCGGCCCATGCCGCAGCTTGTTTCGGGCATGGGCGCGCGGGGGAGGGCGGCGGCGCGCGCTGCGCCAGGCGCGGGAGTGCGCGGCCGCCCGGGGGCGGGCCTTATCCGGCCCGGTAATTGGGGGCTTCCTTGGTGATTTGCACGTCGTGCACGTGCGATTCGCGGATGCCGGCGGAGGTGATTTGCACGAATTCGGCTTTTTCGCGCATTTCCTCGATGCTGGCG
>JBQNAO010000052.1:0-10336 GCA_052170415.1 Ottowia sp.
TGAGTTCGATCAGCTCTTCGGTCTGTTTGGCATTGAGCGCCAGCGGCGGGATGCCAAGGGCGGCGCGCTCGGCAGCATGGGTTCTATAGGCTTGCAACATGTGGGACTCTCCTTTTAGGTATGAATATGGGAAACGGCGGCCTGTCAGGGGCAGCGCGAGCGCGCCGGGCCGAAGGCGCGCTTACTGGCTGCCGGAGACGGGGCCGTCAAACAGACTGGGCTGGGGCGGGGCTTTTTCCATTTGGGCGGCAAAGTCGCGCTGCTCACTCGAAGCGCAACCGTCGGCCAGGCGCTGGCCTTTTTTCTGATCCATGAGCATGGATTTGTTACCCAGCTGAAGCCAGAAGGCGCGGGCCTTGGGGTCTTCCAGTCGCACAGCGCCGGTGCGGCTTTGCACGGGGCGCATGTGGTAGCTGTTTTTGCCCATGCGCACGTTGAAGTAGCCCGGATTGGCTGCATCGGGGGTGAGGCTGACGCGCGCGCCCAGCTCGCAGGCGATTTCGCCCGTGTGCACCAGGCGGGCGGTGGCGTGCTCGGCTTCTGTCAAGGGTGCCAGCACGGCAGCGGGCACAACAGCGGCGGCAGGTTTTGCGCCCTTTTTGGCTGAGCGGGCGGCGGGTTTTTTGGCGGCGCGCTTGGCCGGGGCTTTTTGGGCGGTTTTTTGCTTGGCGGCGGATTTGGCCTTGGCCGTTTGGGCCTGGGCAGCGCCCAGGGGCAGCATGCAGGCAGCGGCAAGCAGGGCGGTGAGGAGAGTGGTTTTTTTCATGATGTTTTATGAATTGGGGGTGGGATGAAACGGGAATGTCGAGAGGAGGAAGGGAAAAAAGATTTCGGTGCGCGCCACTGGCTTCAGGCCGTCAGCCAAGCTTGCACCTCGGCGGGCAGCGGGCGGCCGGTGGCGTGGGCGCGCTCCAGCACTTGCCAGTAGTGGCGGTAGCTGGCGCGGTCGTGCAGCTGGCCCTGATGACTGATGGGGGCCCAGTCCGCCTGGCGGGCGGCCAGCAGAATGGCACAGGCGGTGTCGATCTGGCGCTCGTCAGGAGCAAAGGCCCGCAGGATCGGACGGATTTGCGCCGGGTGGATGCTCCACATGCGGGTGTAGCCAAATTCCTGCGCCGCCTGGCGGGCGGCGCGCTCCAGCGCGGCGGTGTCAGCCAGCTCGGTCACGACGCAGTGCGAAGGCACCTTGCCAAAGGCATGCGCGGCAGAGGCGATTTCGAGCTTGGCGCGCCGCACCAGCGGATGCGAAAACTGGCCTTGCACGCCCATGCTCTCGGCCGGGATGGCGCCCGCGTGCGCGGAAACGAAATCCATCAGCCCGAAGCTGAGCGACTGCACACGAGGATGGGCAGCAATGTCGAACGCCCGGTGTACGGCAGCGGGCGACTCGATGAGCACGTGCAGCGGCAGCCCCGCAGGCCAGGCCGCCAGCAGGGCGCGCTCGGCGCGCTCGACGTCCTGCACCGACTCCACCTTGGGAATCATGATGTGCGTCAGGCGCTGCCCGGCATCGCGGACGATGAGATCCATCTCGGCCTCAAAGGCGGGGTGATCGACCGGGTGCAGGCGCACGCCCACGCGCGCGCCTTCGGGGGCGGACATCACCAGCTCCGTCACCAGCAGGGCGTGTTCCTGCTCGCCGCCCACGGGCGCGCCGTCTTCGCAGTCCAGCGTCACGTCAAACACGCACGCGCCGAGTTCTTCCGTCATTTCCGCCTGCAATTGCAGGCTTTTGCGCATGCGCACTTCCACGCCGCTGTAGTGATCGCACACGGGCAGCAGGCCGGCGGCAGCCTGTGCGCCGAGCAAAACCTCACGCGGATGTTTCACGACTCAAACCCCCTGAAAAACGGTTGGGCAAAAACCCCGGATCGGCCTGAAAGGCCCGTAAATACTGCGCAGGCAGCTATTAATTCAATAGCAGCCTGCGCATCTCACACGGCTTACAGCAAATGTTTCACGCCGTCTTGCTCGCCTTTCAGCTCGGCCAGCGTCTTGTCGATGCGCTCCTGGCTGAAAGCGTCGATTTCCAGCCCCTCGACGACCTTGTATTCGCCGTTTTCGCACGTCACCGGAAAGCCGAACACCACGTCTTTCGGAATGCCGTACCAGCCCTGCGAAGGAATGCCCATCGTCACCCATTCGCCATTCGTGCCCAGCGCCCAGTCGCGCATGTGGTCGATGGCGGCGTTGGCCGCGCTGGCGGCCGATGACAGGCCGCGCGCCTCGATGATGGCCGCGCCGCGCTTGCCCACCGTGGGCAGGAAGACGTTGACGTTCCACTCCTGGTCGTTGATCATGTCTTTCACGCTCTGCCCGTCGATGGTGGCGAAGCGGTAATCGGCATACATGGTGGGCGAGTGGTTGCCCCAGACAGTGAGTTTTCTGATGTCCTTGACGGACTTGCCGGTTTTCTCGGCGATTTGGCTGGCGGCGCGGTTGTGGTCCAGGCGCAGCATGGCCGTGAAGTTCCTGGCGGGCAGATCGGGTGCCGACTTCATGGCGATGTAGGCGTTGGTATTGGCCGGGTTGCCCACCACCAGCACCTTCACGTTGCGGCTGGCGACAGCGTTCAGCGCCTTGCCCTGGGCGGTGAAAATCTGTGCGTTGGCTGCCAGCAGGTCGGCGCGCTCCATGCCGGGGCCGCGCGGGCGCGCGCCCACCAGCAGGGCGTAGTCCGTGTCCTTGAAGGCGGTCATGGGATCGGAATGCGCCTCCATGCCCGCCAGCAGCGGAAAGGCGCAGTCCTGCAACTCCATCATCACGCCCCTGAGCGCCTTTTGCGCTTTTTCGTCGGGAATCTCCAGCAGTTGCAGGATGACGGGCTGGTCCTTGCCCAGCATTTCGCCGGAAGCAATGCGAAACAGCAGTGCATAACCAATCTGGCCGGCTGCGCCGGTAACGGCAACGCGAACGGGTTTTTTACTCATGTTTGAAATCTCCAGTGGGTGAACTCAAGAAGGAAAAGAAAAAAGAACGAAAGGGAAAATGAAAACCTTCGGGACGGTTCCAATTTTAACCGCCAGGGCCGATTTTGTCTTGTGTCTTATATAAGATATGATGGAAAAAAGTCACGCCGCCCTGAATTGCCTTGCTGCGCATTCACCGCTTCCTCGCGTATGAATCACCCCTTGTCTCCCACCGCCCCGCCGCCGGCTGCCCCGGCCCCGCCAGCCGAAGCGCCCGCATTTCGCCCCCTCTATCAGCAAATCAGAAGCCTGATCCTGCAAAGCCTGCAACAAGGCGAGTGGAAGCCCGCCGAAGCCATCCCCAGTGAAATGGAGCTGGCCGCGCGCTATGGCGTCAGCCAGGGCACCGTGCGCAAGGCCATAGACGAGCTGGCCGCCGAGCACCTGCTGGTGCGCCGCCAGGGACGCGGCACCTTCGTCGCCACCCACGCCGAGCGGCAGGTGCAATACCGCTTTTTGCGCCTGGTGCCCGACGAAAGTCAGGTCACGCCATCCAGCCAGCCCGCGCAGCGCGACATCGTGGAGTGCAAACGCACCCGCGCCAGCGCAGATGTGGCGCAGGCCCTGGCCCTGACCACGGGCAAAAGCGTGCTGCAAGCGCGCCGCCTGCTTTCTTTCGACGGCGTGCCCACCATCCTGGAAGACCTGTGGCTGCCGGGCGAACCATTCAAGGGCCTGACCTCGCGCCGCCTGTCCAGCTATCACGGCTCCATGTATGCCTTTTTTGAAGCCGAATTCGGCGTGCGCATGGTGCGGGCCGACGAAAAAATCCGCGCCGTGCTACCTGACGAGCTGCAATCGCGCCTGCTGCAAGTTCCGCCCAACACGCCACTGCTGAGCGTGGAGCGCATCGCCTACACCTATGGCGATCAGCCCATGGAACTGCGCCGTGGCCTGTATCGAACCGACACGCGCCACTACCACAACCGCCTTAGCTGAAACCCGCGCCGTTTTGCCATTTCCCCCTTGGCAAACCCTGCAATTTCGCACAAGAAAGCAAAAAATACACGTCGTTGCAATAGAATTTGTAGTTTGTCCGGCTGGCCCGGTCTTATAAAAGACACATGATCTTTGGCATATCCATCCCACGAAAAAGGAAGTCCATCCCATGACAGAAACAGCCCGCAAGCGGCCTGAATTTCGCAATCTCAACGTCTTCAAGGACATCACTACCTACCGGCTTCCCTGGGCGGCG
This sequence comes from Ottowia sp., assembly GCA_052170415.1. Classification (GTDB taxonomy): domain Bacteria; phylum Pseudomonadota; class Gammaproteobacteria; order Burkholderiales; family Burkholderiaceae_C; genus Ottowia. Next base: position 4,165 of record JBQNAO010000052.1, read on the forward strand.
AAAGTTTCCATCCTGCACCGCATCAGCGGCGTATTGATGATCCTGCTGTTGCCTTTCATCATCTGGCTGTTCGACAAATCCATTTCGTCCGAAGTCTCCTTCATGCAGTTCACCGCCGCGTTCGAGCATGGCATCTGGGTTTTCCCGGCGTTTTTCGTCAAGCTCGTCGTTCTGGGGCTGATCTGGGCCTACATGCACCACTTCTGCGCCGGCATTCGTCACATCTACATGGAGCTGACGCACTCGCTGAGCAAGGATTTCGGCAGGCGCTCGGCCATCACCGTTCTCGCCATCAGCCTGACCCTGACGACCCTGCTGGGCGCCAAGCTGTTCGGCCTGTATTGATATTGAACTGGAGAGAAAAATGGCAGTGAATTACGGCTCCCGTCGCCTGGTTGTCGGCGCTCATTACGGTTTGCGCGACTGGCTGGCGCAACGTGTCTCCGCCCTGGTCATCGTGTCTTTCACGCTGGCGCTCGTGGCGCAAGTTCTCTTTTCCAGCGGCCCGCTGGACTACACCCGCTGGGCCGCCATCTTTTCCGCGCAGTGGATGAAGACGCTGACTTTCACGGCCATCGTCGCCGTGGGATGGCACGCCTGGGTGGGCGCGCGCGAGGTGCTCATGGACTACGCCAAGCCCACCAGCCTGCGCCTTGTTTTCTACATCCTGGCCATCGTCTGGCTGATCAGCTGCGGCGGCTGGGCCATTCAGGTTCTCTGGCGTCTGTAACCGGCACTTTCCTTCAAGTTTTCCCCCACGAACATGACATACACAAAAGACAAAGTCACCGTCCGCAAATTCGACGTGGTCATCGTCGGCGCGGGCGGCTCCGGCATGCGCGCCTCCCTGCAACTGGCCCGCGCGGGCCTGAACGTGGCCGTGCTCTCCAAGGTCTTCCCCACACGCTCGCACACCGTGGCCGCACAAGGCGGCGTCGGCGCCAGCCTGGGCAACATGAACGAAGACAACTGGCACTACCACTTCTACGATACCGTCAAGGGCGGCGACTGGCTGGGCGATCAGGACGCCATCGAATTCATGTGCCAGGAAGCGCCCAAGGTTGTTTACGAGCTGGAGCACTTCGGCATGCCGTTCGATCGCAACCCCGACGGCACCATCTACCAGCGTCCCTTCGGCGGTCACACCGCCAACTACGGCGAAAAACCCGTGCAGCGCGCCTGCGCCGCTGCCGACCGCACCGGCCACGCCATGTTGCACACGCTCTACCAGCAAAACGTGAAGGCGCGCACCACCTTCTTCGTGGAATGGATGGCGCTTGACCTGATCCGCGATGCGGATGGCGACGTGGTGGGCGTCACCGCGCTGGAAATGGAAACGGGCGACATCTACATCCTGCATGCCAAGACCGTGCTGCTCGCCACGGGCGGCGCGGGCCGCATCTTTGCCGCCTCCACCAATGCCTTCATCAACACTGGCGACGGCCTGGGCATGGCGGCGCGCGCAGGCATTCCGCTGCAAGACATGGAGTTCTGGCAGTTTCACCCTACCGGCGTGGCCGGCGCGGGCGTGCTGCTGACCGAAGGCTGCCGGGGCGAAGGCGCCATCTTGCTCAATTGCAACGGCGAGCGCTTCATGGAACGCTATGCGCCCACGCTGAAAGACCTGGCCCCGCGTGATTTCGTCTCGCGCTCCATGGACCAGGAGATCAAGGAAGGGCGCGGCTGCGGCCCCAACAAGGATTACGTGGTGCTCAAGCTCGACCACCTGGGCGCCGAAACCATACACAAGCGCCTGCCTTCCGTGTTCGAGATCGGCATCAACTTTGCCAATGTGGACATCACCAAGGAGCCGATTCCCGTCGTGCCCACCATCCACTACCAGATGGGCGGCATTCCCACCACCATCAACGGCCAGGTTGCCGTGCAGACCAGCCGCAGCGACAACGAAGTGATCAACGGCCTGTATGCCGTGGGCGAATGCTCCTGCGTCAGCGTGCACGGCGCCAACCGCCTGGGCACCAACTCCCTGCTCGACCTGCTGGTGTTCGGCAAGGCCGCCGGCAACCACATCATCAAGCACCACGAACAGGGCGCGCACAAGCCCCTGCCCGCCGATGCGGCCGACTTCTCGCTGGAGCGCCTCAACCGCGTCGAGTCCAACCCGAACGGCGAGTACTCGCAGGACGTAGCCAACGAAATCCGCCGCACCATGCAGGCGCACGCGGGGGTGTTCCGCACGCAGGCCCTCATGGATGAGGGCGTAACCAAGATCAACGCCCTGCGCGAGCGCGCGCTCTCCGTCGGCCTGAAAGACACCTCCAAGGTCTTCAACACCGCCCGCGTCGAGGCGCTGGAAGTCAACAACATGATCGAAGTGGCGCAGGCCACCATGACCTCGGCCGCCGCCCGCCACGAGTGCCGTGGCGCGCACAGCGTGCTCGATTACGAGCACGCCGCCGACTACGCCCCCGCCCCGCTGGGCCGCGATGACGCCAACTGGATGAAACACACCCTCTGGCACAGCGCCGACAACAGCCTGAGCTACAAGCCCGTGCGCAGCACGCCCCTGACGGTGGAAACCATCCCGCCCAAAGTCCGCACCTTCTGATCCGCTTGCCCCAGCCCCCTATCCCCAAGGCCCAGAAAAAAAGAGGCGAACACGATGCAAAAACGCACTTTCAAAATCTACCGCTACGACCCTGACAAAGACGCCAGGCCGCGCATGGAAACCGTAGAGCTTGAGCTGGAAGGCAACGAGCGCATGCTGCTGGATGCACTGGTCAAGCTCAAGGCGCTTGACCCCAGCCTGTCCTTCCGCCGCTCCTGCCGCGAGGGCGTTTGCGGCTCCGACGCCATGAACATCAACGGCAAGAACGGCCTGGCCTGCCTGACCAACCTGCGCACGCTCAAGGATCCCATCGTGCTCAAGCCCCTGCCCGGCCTGCCCGTGGTGCGCGACCTCATCGTGGACATGACGCAGTTCTTCACCCAGTACGACTCCATCAAGCCCTACCTCATCAACGACACCCCCCCGCCCGAAAAAGAGCGCCTTCAGTCGCCCGAAGAACGCGAGGAGCTCAACGGCCTGTACGAATGCATCCTGTGCGCGAGCTGCTCCACAAGCTGCCCCAGCTTCTGGTGGAACCCCGACAAATTCGTCGGCCCGGCCGGCCTGCTGCAAGCCTATCGTTTCATCGCCGACAGCCGCGACAAAGCCACCAACGAGCGCCTGGACAACCTGGAAGACCCCTACCGCCTCTTCCGCTGCCACACCATCATGAACTGCGTGGATGTCTGCCCCAAGGGGCTCAACCCCTCCAAGGCCATCAGCAAGATCAAGGAACTCATGGCGCGGCGCGCGCTGTAAGTCGCCTGACGCCCGGCAGGGGCGCGCCAGGAAAAGCGCAGGCGGCCGGCCGGCGCCCCGCCCTTGCCGCCCCTCGCCGCCCTGCCCGGCCACTCGCGGCGCATTCCCCCCATCTGGTGTTCCTCATGTCCGATCTGCAAAACCCTCTAGACGCAAGCGAGCTGGGCAAGCTGCAATGGCGCTGCCGCCGGGGCATGCTGGAAAACGACCTGCTCATCGAGCGCTTCTTCGCCCGTCACAAAGACCGCCTCACGCACAGCCAGGCCGACGCCCTCATGCTCCTGATGGACCTGTCCGACAACGACCTGCTCGATCTGCTGCTGGCGCGCAAACAGCCCGCTGATCACTCTGCAGAGCTTGATACGCCCGCCGTGCACCAAGTGCTTTCCCTGCTGCGCGGCGAGCAACCCGGCAGCTAAGATGCCCTTTTCCTACATCCTTGAACCACCCGACTCAGAGGAGACACAAAACCATGAAACTTGCCGACAACAAAGCCACGCTCTCGTTTGCCAACGGCAGCCCCAGCGTTGAGCTGCCCATCTACCAGGGCAGCATCGGCCCGGACGTAATCGACATCCGCAAGCTCTACGGGCAAACCGGCATGTTCACCTACGACACCGGCTTTCTCTCCACCGCCTCCTGCCAGTCCTCCATCACCTACATCGACGGCGACAAAGGCGAGCTGCTCTACCGCGGCTACCCCATCGAGCAACTGGCCGAAAAGTGCGATTACCTCGACACCTGCTACCTCCTGCTCAACGGCGAGCTGCCCAACGACCAGCAGCGCGACGAATTCCACCGCCTGGTGCTCAAGCACACCATGGTGCATGAGCAAATGCAGTTCTTCCTGCGCGGCTTCAGGCGCGACGCCCACCCCATGGCCGTGCTCACCGGCCTGGTCGGCGCCATGTCGGCCTTCTATCACGAGAACACCGACGTCCATAACCCCGAACACCGCGCCCGCGCCGCCATCCAGCTCATCGCCAAAATGCCCACCCTCGTGGCCATGGCCTACAAATACGGCAAGGGCGAGCCCTACATGTACCCGCAAAACCGCCTCAGCTACGCGGGCAACTTCCTGCACATGATGTTCGGCACCCCCTGCGAGGAATACAAGGTCAACCCCGTCATCGAACGCGCGATGGACCGCATCTTCATCCTGCACGCCGACCACGAGCAAAACGCCTCCACCTCCACCGTGCGCCTGTGCGGCTCCTCCGGCACCAACCCCTTTGCCGCCATCGCTGCCGGCGTCGCCTGCCTCTGGGGCCCGGCTCACGGCGGCGCCAACGAAGCCTGCCTCAACATGCTGGAAGACATCCAGAAAATGGGCGGCCTGGCCAAAGTGGGCGAGTTCATGGAACAGGTCAAGGACAAAAACTCCGGCGTGCGCCTCATGGGCTTTGGCCACCGCGTCTACAAGAACTACGACCCCCGCGCCAAGCTCATGCAGCAAACCTGCAACGAAGTCCTGGGCGCGCTGGGCCTGGAAAAAGACCCCCTCTTTGCCCTGGCCAAGAAGCTGGAGCAAATCGCGCTGGAAGACGACTACTTCGTGCAGCGCAAGCTCTACCCGAACGTGGACTTCTACTCCGGCATCGTGCAGCGCGCCATCGGCATCCCGGTCAACCTGTTCACCGGCATCTTCGCCCTGGCCCGCACCGTCGGCTGGATCGCCCAGCTCAACGAAATGATTGCCGACCCCGAATACAAAATCGGTCGCCCCCGCCAGCTCTACGTCGGCTCCCCCCGGCGCGACGTCAAGCTCTAAGCCCCCCGCACCCACGGGCCTTCCCAGGCTCGTGCAGTCTGCCTCCGCAAACCCGCCCCACGCCCCGTCGTGCCGGCGGGTTTTTTCATCCCCCCGCCCCCGCCATGCAAATCGCCACCTGGAACGTCAACTCCCTCAACGCCCGCCTGCCCCACGTGCTCGACTGGCTGGCCGCCCACCCCGTCGATGTGCTCGCCCTGCAAGAGCTGAAAATGAGCGACGACAAATTCCCCCACGCCGAACTGGCCGCCGCCGGCTACGAAGCGCAAGTGCACGGCCAGAAAACCTACAACGGCGTCGCCCTCCTCTCCCGCCAGGGCCTGGGCGTTGATCAGGTGCAACGCGGCATCCCCGGCCTGAACGACGATGCCGCCCGCCTCATCGCCGCCACCATCCCCGCCCCCGGCGGCCCCCTGCGCATCGTCAACGGCTACTTCGTCAACGGCCAGGCCCCGGACAGCGACAAATTCCTCTACAAAATGCACTGGCTCACCGCCCTGGGCAACTGGCTGCAAGGCGAAATCGCCCGCCACCCCCGTCTGGCCCTCATGGGCGACTTCAACATCGCCCCTGAAGACCGCGACAGCCACGACCCCCAGGCCCTGGCCGGCGCCATCTTGCACACCCCCGAAGAGCGCCAACACTTCCAGCGCCTGCTCACCCTCGGCCTGCACGACGCCTTCCGCCTCTTCGAGCAGCCCGAGCGCAGCTACTCCTGGTGGGACTACCGCCAGCTCAGCTTCCAGAAAAACCAGGGCCTGCGCATTGACCACATCCTCATCAGCGCCCCCCTCAAGCCCCAGGCCCGCGCCTGCGCCATAGACCGCAGCCCCCGCAAATGGCCCCGCCCCAGCGACCACGCCCCCGTCATCCTCACCCTCGAATAACCCCCCTTCCGAGCCACCTCCCGAGCAAATGTAACAAGCCCCCGGAACCCCAAAACCCCCACAGCGCCCGTCAACACTGCGATCGCAGCTACAAAAAACGAAGCAAGCTCCCTTCGCTGTTACAAATTCCCGCCTCATCCCCGCCTCATCCCCGCCTCATCCCCGCCTCATCCCCGCCTCATCCCC
>JBQNAO010000053.1:0-10168 GCA_052170415.1 Ottowia sp.
TTCAGCCCTTCTTCGGCCATGAAGGTGTGGGCAATGCCCGTGGGGCAGGAGGTGATGGCGACGATGCGCAGCGGGGCCGCGCCGGCATCGGCCGCAAGGCCCGTGGATGCTGCGTTTGCTGCTACAGAAGAAGTAGCAGAAGGAACGCCTTCGGGCAGGCAGGCGGCCAGCGCTGCGTGCGGGTCATCCAGCACGGCTTGCAGGCTGGTGGAATGCACCGTGAGGCTTTGCAGGCGCTCTTGCAGGTCGGCGGGCACGGGGCCTATGCACAGCACGGGGCTGGCGGCAGCGGCCAGTTCTTCGTCGGTGAGCGGCTCCTGCACGCCTGCGGGCGTGTGCGTTTGCACGCGCAAAAGCAGGCCCAGAGCGGCTGCGGCCTGGTGCAGCACTTCACGCGCCAGCAGGGTGTGGGGCAGGCGCTCGGGGGTGTTGAGCACGGCCAGCAAGGTGGCAGGCTGGGTGGACATGGGTGAAATCTCCGGTAAATGGGCCGCGCAAGCCCCTACAAATCAAAGTGCGAGAGCAAGTCGCGCTGCAAATCGGCGTAGCAGGCGGCCAGCCAGGGCACGAAGCCTTCGGCCAGGTCAAAGGCGCTGCCATCGCTCATGAGCCAGACCACGGGCGGCTCCAGGGCCTGGGCGTTGTCGTCTTCGGCATCGTCCGCGCTTGCGGGAACGGGGGCAAAGGCCAGGCTGTCGCCGCCTTCTTGCCAAAAGGGCACGAAGCCGCGCGACAAGTGGCCTTTTTGCTGCGCTTGCAGCAGCAGGCAGCGCAGGCTCAGGTGTTCGGGCAGCTCGGGCGTGGCCCAGCGAAAGCCGTCGCCCACGGCGCGCATGCGCGCGGCGTGCTGCGTTTGAAACTGCACAAAGCTGGGCGGGAAGGTGAGGGCGAATTCGCGCTCCAGCTGCGCAAAGTCGGCCAGCGTGGGCAGGCCCCATTCGGGGGTGTGCTCGCCGCACAGACCCGGATAGAGGGCTTGAATCTGGTCAAAAGTCATGGCGGGGCAGATTGTCAGTCAGTTTCACGCCCCGGCCTCACGGCAAGCCGACCCGGCTGGGCGCATGAAAAACGGCCCGCAAAAAAACGGCCCGCAAAGGGGCCGTTTTCACTGTTTGCCAGGCGGCGGGCTTATTCGCCCAGCTCGTGGCGCTCGTGCGACATGATGTCCTCGCCCGCGTGGTGCATCAGCGAAAGATAGCGTTCGTATTGCTTGAGGATGTCGGCAATCAGCTCCTCGCCGTCCATGTATTGCACGTCGTAGCCGCTGCGGCCGTCGGCAAAGTAGGTCAGCGGCTCGTGCGTGATGTGGCGCTGGATGTGCGGCAGCTCGCCATCGTCCACCAGCCGCTCCGACACCTCGCGCGAAACCGAGCGAATGCCGTAGATGAAGTCATGCATGCTTTCCACGCCGATGTGCAGCTCCAGCGCGGGCTTTTCGCTTTCCAGGAAAGAGCGAATTTCCGCGCGCAGCCCGTGCACCGTCACCAGCTCGCTTTGCAACTGCTGCATGGCCGGAAGGGCCACCTCGGACAGAAAGCGCAGCACATCCTTTTGCTGCGTCTGGCTCAGCATCTGTCCCAGCCGCGTGCGCCAGTGGCGGCCCGACCAGAACACGCTCGCGTGCGTGAGCTGCGCCTCGAAATAGCGCCGATCGGCCAGCATGCCGCGCCACAGGCTCATGCACATCAGCAGCATCAGCATGGCAAAGGGCAGCGCCACGATCAGCGTCATGCTTTGCAGCGCCGCCAGCCCGCCCGTGCGCAGCAGCGCGATGGCCGCCAGCGCAATCAGCAGCCCCCACATGGGCGCCTGCCAGCGCCGCGCCAGCAGGCTTTTGTCGCGCGAGGCAATGTTGTTGAGCACATAAATGCCCGAATCGGCCGAGGTAATGAAAAACAGCGCAATCACGGCCACCGCCAGCGTTCCGCTGATTTGCGGCCAGGGCAATTGCGCCAGAAAAACAAACAGCAGTTTTTCCGGCTGCCCCGTCAGCGCGCCCAAAGCGCCGCCGGCCACATGCTCGTCAAACCAGATGGCGCTGTTGCCGAAAATCGTGAACCACAGCACCGAAAACAGGCTGGGAATCACCAGCACGCCAAATACAAACTCGCGCACCGTGCGCCCGCGCGAAATGCGCGCGATAAACAGCCCCACAAACGGCGCCCACGAACACCACCAGGCCCAGTAAAGCACCGTCCAGCCCGTAAACCAGCCGGTATTTTCAGGCTCGTAAACATAGGTTTTAAAACTCAATTTGAGCAAATTGGAAAGATAAAAACCCATGTTGTCGCTGAAAGCGGAGAGCAAATGCAATGTCGGCCCGCACAGCAGCACGAAAATCATCAGCAGCACGACCAAAATCAAATTGATTTCACTCAATATCTTCACGCCCCGGCCCACGCCCGATGCGGCCGAGGCCACGGCCATGCCCATCACCACGACGATCACCAATACCTGCGTGCCAAAGCCGCTTTCGCCCAGCCAGCCCATTTGTTGCAGGCCCGCACTCATTTGCGCCGCGCCAAAACCCAGCGTGGTGATAATGCCAAACAGCGTGGCGCACAGGGCCATGATGTCAATTACATCGCCCGCCCTGCCGTAAATGCGGTCTTTCAGCAGCGGATAAAAACACGAGCGCAGCGCCAGCGGCAGCCGATAACGAAAACCAAAATAGGCCAGCGCCAGCGCAATCATGCCGTAAACCGACCAGGCGTGTATGCCCCAGTGGAAAAAGGTGTGCAGCATGGCATTTTGCCGAACCATGCCGCCATCGCCCTTGACCAGCGGCGAAACATAATGCGAAAGCGGCTCGGCCACGCCGAAAAACATCAGTCCCACGCCCATGCCGGCGGCAAACAGCATGGCCAGCCAGGATAAAAATGGAAATTCCGGTTCTTCCTCATCGGTGCCCAGTTTGATGTTTCCCATGTTGCCGATGGAAAGAAACACGAGGAAGAACAGAAATACCGAGAAAACCAGAATGTAAAACCAGCTGAAGCCGGCGAAAACCATTTCCTTCAATTGGTCCAGCGCGGTTTTCATCGTGCCGGGCGAGATGGCCGAAAATCCGATCACGAAAATCAGAAATGCCAGCGTGAAAAGAATGACGGAAGGATTGAAGGATGAGTTTCTGCGAATGAATGCGGCCAGTGCCGTCATGCCAGTCTCCTTTTTGTTGTGCAGATGAAAGGCGCGGGGGAAAGGGAAAAAAGGGCGTGCGAGGCCGGGTTTTTCCCGCGCAGCGCGGGCGCAATTTCTGCGCTGCCTGCGCGCTGTTTCCGCGTGTTTCCCGCGTTGGGTGAACGCTTCCCGGCAGCGGCCCGAGGGCCTGGGCGCTGCGCAAAAAGGCAGGGGAAGCGCCAAGGTGCGCTGGCGCGGCGCAGCGCCGGCCAGCCCGGCCGATGATATGCGCCCCGGTTTTTCAGCCCTTTTCGGCCATCTTTGGCGCTTTTTGCGGCCCTTTTGTCTGCCATTGACGGCTTTTCGCGCGCCGGGCGCTGGCGGCCCGGCGGCAGCCAGGAGAGGGCGGGCAGGCAGGGAAGTTATCCACAGGAAATTCCTGATTTGATAGCGCCCATCGCAGTGTTTACGGGCGCTGCGGGCTTTCTGCCTATTTGTTGGGCAAAATCATGTAATCAAAAGAAACCGCGCCGGGCCAGGCGGGCGGGCCTGGGCGCGGCGCGGCGGGGTGAGCGGGGGAAAGAGGCGGCGGGGCGGTTTTTTCAGTGCAGCCAAAGGCGCATGCTGTCCCACAGGCGGCCCAGCCAGCCGGCCTGGGGGGCGTCTTGCAGGGAGATGAGGGGGGTTTCGTTCAGGGTGGCGTCGTCGAGCGTGACTTTGAGCGTGGCGATGGTCTGGCCCTGGGCGATGGGGGCGACGAGGGGGTCGGGGCGGTCGATCTGGGTTTTGATGCGCGCGGCCGCGCCGGAGGGCACTGCGACCAGGATGGGCTGCTCGCGCCCCAGCGGCAGGGTGTTTTGCGCGCCTTTCCACAGGCGGGGGCTGGCCACGGGCTGTTTGGCGTCAAAGAGCTTGACGCCTTCGTAGGCGGTGTAGCCCCAGTTGAGCAGTTTTTGCGATTCGTTGGCGCGGGCGGCTTCGCTTTCGGCGCCCAGCACGATGGAGATCAGCCGCCGCTGGCCCAGTTGCGGGAAGGGGCGGCTTGCGGTGGCGACCAGGCAGTAGCCGGCGGCCTTGGTGTGGCCGGTTTTGAAGCCATCGACCGTGGGGTCGCGTTGCAGCAGCCAGTTGCGGTTGTTTTCGTTGCTGGCGGGGGTGCCGGGGTAGCGGTATTTCTTGATGCTGTAGTAGTGCATGAACTCGGGAAAGTCCTGCAACAGCCGGGTGGAGAGGGTGGCCAGATCGCGCGCGGTGGTGGTGTGGCCGGCTTCGGTCAGCCCTTCGGGGTTGGTGTAGCCGGTGTTTTTCAGGCCCATGACCCGGGCCTGCTCGTTCATCAGGCGCACGAAGTTTTCTACCGTGCCGCCCACGCCTTCGGCCAGGGCCACGGTGGCGTCGTTGCCCGATTGCACGATCATGCCTTTGAGCAGGTCGTCCACGGGCACTTGCATCTTGGGGTCGATGAACATGCGCGAGCCGGGCATTTTCCAGGCGCGCTCGGACACGGGCAGGCGCTGCTCCAGGGTGATTTTGTGGGTGCGCAGGGCGTCGAAGACCAGGTAGGCGGTCATCAGCTTGGTGAGCGAGGCCGGCTCGACGGGGGCGTCCATGTCCCTGGCCGCCAGCACCTGGCCGCCGGCGCTCACGTCGATGAGCAAATAGGCGCGGGCGGCGATGGCGGGCGGCTGCGGCAGCGCGGCGCGGGCGGTGGCGAAGGCGAAAAAGGCAATGGAAAGCGCAGCCAGTGCGCGGGCAAAGGGCCTGGAAAGCAGCTTGGGCACGGGTGTTCGGAGAAAAAGCGGTGGGGGAAAAAACGAACCCGGCCGCAGGCCGGGGTGGGCTTCAAACACAGGCGCGCAGGTGGCGCATGGCCAGGGTTTTGAGCAGGGGCAATTGTCCGTGAAAGAAGTGGCCGCCCCCGGGCACAACGGTGACAGCAAGTGACTGGGGCCGCGCCCAGTCCATGACGGCGGCCAGGGGCACGGTGTCGTCTTGCTCGCCATGCAGCACGAGGGTGCGCTCGTGCAGCTCGGGCGCGAGCGCGGGCACGGCAAAGCGCGAGGCGGCCGTGCCCACCAGCAGGGCGCAGGCCGGGGCGTCGCCCGCCCGGGCGTGGTGCATGACGGCTTGTGCGGCCACATAAGCGCCGAAGGAAAAGCCGGCCAGGGTCAGCGCCTCGCCCGGCTGGCGGGTTTGCTCGACGACGGCGAGCATGTCCTGCGCCTCGCCCCGGCCTTCGTCGTGCACGCCGGCGCTTGCGCCCACGCCACGGAAGTTGAACCGCACGGCGCGCCAGCCGCTTTGCACGCAGGCGCGCGCCAGGGTTTGCGCCACTTTGTTGTGCATGGTGCCGCCAAATAGCGGGTGCGGATGGGCGATGACGGCCAGGCCGCGCGCGGGCCGGGCGGCATTGGGCAAGTCGAGCAGGGCTTCGATGGCCCCGGCCGCGCCGTGCAGGGTGATGGGTTGGGTGTGTGCATTCATGCGGGTGATTTTGCTTTTGGAAACCGTTTGGGCCAGGCGGCGGGCCATGAAAAAACGCGCCCGTGGGCGCGTTTTGTTTTCAGACTTGGCGTGCGCGGCTGGCGCGGGGCCGGGTTCAGAAGTTGTCCAGCACCGCGCCTTTGCTGGCGCTGGCGGCGTTGAAGGCGAATTTGGCGAGCACGCCTCGCGTGTAGCGCGGCGGGGGCGGCTGCCACTGCGCGCGGCGGCGGGCCAGTTCTTCATCGGACACGTTCAGCTGCAACAGCAGGCCGTGCGCATCGATGGTGATGCTGTCGCCTTCTTCAACGAGGGCGATGGCGCCGCCTGCGGCCGCTTCCGGGGCCACGTGGCCCACGACCATGCCCCAGGTGCCGCCGGAAAAGCGCCCGTCGGTAATCAGCCCCACGCTTTCACCCAGGCCCGCGCCGATGAGCGCGCCGGTGGGGGCCAGCATTTCGGGCATGCCCGGGCCGCCCTTGGGGCCGAGGTAGCGCAGCACCATGACGTCGCCGGCCTTGATCTTGCCGTCCAGGATGGCCTTGAGCGCGCTTTGTTCGTCGTTGAACACGCGCGCCGGGCCGGTGATGACGGGGTTTTTCAGCCCGGTGATCTTGGCGACCGCGCCTTCGGGCGAGAGGTTGCCCTTGAGGATGGCCAGGTGGCCCTGTTTGTAAAGCGGTGCGTGGAAGGGGCGGATGACGTCCTGATCGGCGCGCGGCTCGTCGGGCACGTCTTTCAGGTTTTCGGCCACGGTTTTGCCGGTGATGGTCATGCAGTCGCCATGCAGCAGGCCGGCGTTGAGCAGCATCTTCATCACTTGCGGAATGCCGCCTGCGTGGTGCAGATCGACGGCCAGGTATTTGCCGCTGGGCTTGAGGTCGCAGAACACGGGCACTTTCTTGCGCATGCGCTCGAAGTCGTCGATCGTCCAGTCCACGCCGGCGGCGTGAGCGATGGCCAGAAAGTGCAGCACGGCGTTGGTGGAGCCGCCCGTGGCCATGATGACGGCCACGGCGTTTTCGATGGATTTGCGCGTGACGATGTCGCGCGGCTTGAGGTCTTTCTTGATGGCCTCGATCACCACGCGGGCCGATTCGCGCGCCGAATTGGCTTTTTCGTCGTGCGGGTTGGCCATGGTGCTGGAGTAGGGCAGGCTCATGCCCAGCGCCTCGAAGGCCGAGGACATGGTGTTGGCCGTGTACATGCCGCCGCACGAGCCGGTGCCCGGAATGGCGTGCTGCTCCACGTCCTTGAGCGCGCTGTCGGAAATCTTGCCCGCCGCGTTTTCGCCCACGGCCTCGAATACGCTGACGATGTTCAGGTCATGCCCGTCGAGCTTGCCCGGCAAGATGGTGCCGCCATACACATAAATGCTCGGCACGTTGGCGCGCAGCATGCCCATCATCCCGCCGGGCATGTTCTTGTCGCAGCCGCCGATGACCACGCAGCCGTCCATCCACTGCCCCTGCACGCAGGTTTCCACGCAGTCGGCAATCACCTCGCGGCTGACCAGGCTGTATTTCATGCCCTCGGTGCCCATTGCCATGCCGTCGGAGATGGTGGGCGTGCCGAATACCTGCGCGTTGCCGCCCGCTTCCTTGATGCCGGCGATGGCCGCATCGGCCAGGCGCTGCAAGCCGCTGTTGCACGGCGTGATGGTGCTGTAGCCGTTGGCCACGCCCACCATGGGTTTCTGGAAGTCTTCTTCCTGATAGCCCATGCCGTAATACATGCTGCGGTTGGGCGCGCGAGCCTTGCCCTGGGTGATGTTGGCGCTGCGCCGGTTGATGGCCAGCCGCTGGCTGACGCCACCGCTGTCGCAGTCGCAGTTGCAATCGCTCATTTTGAAAACCTCGTGGGATGAAAAAGGCGCGAATTTTAGGGAATCGCTGCCGCCAAAAGGCCGGTTCGGCCCCCGGGAACCGGTGGGGAAAAGGGGGGAAGAAAAAGGGGCGAAACGCGCCTGCGGCCGCAGTGAGAAAGAGGAGAAACGGGCCGGGCGGTGGGGGATGGGCCTTGGCTGGATGCCTGCCTGGGCATCTGGAGCGGGCGATGGGAACAGAACCCGATCGCTAACTCGTTTATTACGAACGTCTTTTCCGATCCAGGCGTCACGGAATGGACTCGATTGTGGACTCAAGTCTTCGGCCTGGTCAACGCAGGCCGTTGCGGATGATCCAAAGCGAGCCAAGCACATCCATCAACAGCCAGAGCATCGGATTTCATTCTGAAGTTTATCTGTCTACCGGAACACCACGCCACAGCCAGCAATGGACAGGTGAGCTGCGTCCTCAAGGGACTGGCTCATCATCGACCGGCGCGGCCTCGTCTTTCACCCGCTCGATGAACCGTTTCATGGGCTCGGAGGGTTCGCCATGGCGGCGCAGCAGGTAGGTAGAGAGCATCGGTGGGGTGCCGGCCAGGGGACGAATGGAGATGTCCGGGCGCTGTAGCGTCTGCACCTGCGAGGCGATGGCGAAACCGATGCCGTAGCCGGCGCCGACCAGGGTCAGCATCACGCCCAGGCTGGTCACTTCATCGACCAGCTTGAGGGGCGTGCCTGCGTCCTGCAGCAGCGCTTGAATCTGATGGCGGCAGCCCGATCCCGATTCGGGATGGCACAGAACCAGCGGGAACTTCAGGGCTTCGGCCAGCGGCACCTGCACGTGTGCCAGCAAGGGGTGGCGTGCGGGCACGATCACCGACAGCGGATCGGTCCACACCGGCTCGGCGACGAGGCCATCATGCACCGCGTTTGACAAGGCAAAGCCGATGTCCAGCAGATCGTTGTGCAGCATCTTGAGCTGCTGCGCGAACGGCAGCTCGAAGACGCGAATCTCCAGCTCGGGCTCATCCTCGCGGCTGCGTGCCAGCAAGGTGGCGATGCGGGGTTGCGCCAGGCTGTCGCAGATCGCGATGCGCAGATGGCCCTGGTAGCCCTGTGCCGCCGCCTTGGCGCTCTTGACTGCCTGCTCCACGGTGGCCATCACGCGCCGGCATTCGCCGAGGAACACCTGGCCGGCCCAGGTCAGCCGCGTCAGGCGTGTGCTGCGGTCGAACAACTGCACGCCAAGCTGGCTTTCCAGGTCGCGCATCGCACGCGACACAGGCGATTGCTCGATGCCCAGACGCTCGGCTGCACGGGCCAGATGCAGTTCTTCCGCAACTGCGATGAAGTAACGCAGCAATCTGAAATCCAAGGCCACCTCCTGTTTGTCTTCTTCTGGTTCGGCCTATCCGGTGCCAGCACCTCCATCCGCATCCCGTCAGCACCTCCTTCGATGGCATCGCGTCGAAGCACTTATGCCTGTCGGGAACAGGCCCGTCGCCGACACGCGCGGAGCAGGCCGGCGCACACAGCCCGGACATCCAAAGCCGATGGTCAGTGCCTGCTGCTGCCATGCCAAGGGCGGGCAGCGGTGCGCCGGGCACCGCGCGCAGGTGCGCGCGCGTGGCTGGTGAACCTGGCCCAGGTGTGGCACTGGCCGCCGGCGGAAATGTGGGACATGACGCTGCCAGAACTGATGCACTGGCACGAGCTGGCCGTAGAGCGCAACCCGCCGGGCGCGACATAAAAAGACTCGCTATGATAAAGTATGGGCGCTACTTTTTTGAACTTTGCACTGTGGGCCGGCCTGGCAGGCGCGGCCCTGCTGCTGCTGGTGGCGGCGCTGTCGCTTGCGGCGGGTCCTTACGTGCTGGTGCTGCTGTACTGGCTAGAGCGCAAATAGACGCACACGGAGGCCGCTATGGCCTCTGATCTGAGACTCAAAGTCCTGCTGGAAGTCAAGGACAAGGCGCTGGGGCCGCTCAAATCCATTGCAAAAGGCTTCGATCAGCTTGCAAAAGGGCTGGATGCCACGCAGCAGAGGCTGCGTCAGCTGGGCCAGCAAAACGCGGCGATTGAGGCTTTCCAGCGGCTCAAAGGCCAGGCGCAGGCCACGGGCGGGCAATTGAGCGCCATGCGTGCCCGCCTGGCCGAACCCGGGCACCGCGCGCAGGTGCGCGCGCGTGGCTGGTGTCCGCGATTGGTGCAGCCGACGACGACACGCGGGCGTCAGGGCGGGCGTGCCGATGCAGTTTCATGAGGGCGTCTTTCGGCTCACCCCGGTCGCTGCCCGGGTCGGTCACGAAGCTCAGTTTCAACCCCCGGACTTCTGCGTAGCCGCCAACACCTGGGCGACGCGCTGGTAGGCCCACTAGGCGGGTCGCCGCGCATGAAGTCCTCGGGCTGCGGTTGACGCGGCGCGGAGGCCTGCAGCCCCCTGCGCGAGCTGCTCGTCGCCCATGCGTTCGTTGTTCCAGGACACGCTGCCGTGGGTGGTGACGGACAGGTTCGCCACGTCGGGCTTGTTTAGCTTCACTCCCTTCGGACACAGATGCTAATGAGAATTATTATTGATTGTCCGTGGTTTAGTGTGATATGGCAACACCGATGGAATAACCCGGCCTTGACTGGACACTCGCCGCCTCGCCGGCGACTGAAGGCCGGATGGCGGCAACTGGAAGGCCTCTGTGACCGGCATCGCCACCGGGAAGCACTCATGCGGTTCCCTACGGCCAG
>JBQNAO010000054.1:0-9803 GCA_052170415.1 Ottowia sp.
GCAACGGGCAACGGGCAACGGGCAACGGGCAACGGGCAACGGGCAACGGGCAACGCAAGCCGCAGCGGCGCGCGGGCCGCCTCCGCCTTCAGGCCGGCAGGCGGCGCGGCAGGGCGGGCAGGGGCTGGGCGATGGGCGGCTGCGGGTTGAGGCTTTCGCCGGCCAGCACGCGCTCGTAGCACTGCTGGTAGCCGCGCGCCATGCGCAGGTGGTCGAAGCCGGTTTTGGCGCTTTCGTGGCAGGCGCGGCGGTCAAAGCGGGCGAAGTCGGCCAGCGCCTGGGCGAGCTGGCTTTCGCTTTCGGCCAGAAAACCGGTTTCCTCGCTCACCAGCTCGGGCAGCGAGCCGTAGGGCGTGGCGATGACGGGGCAGCCCAGATACAGGCTTTCGATGATGGCAAGGCCAAAAGGCTCGTGCCAGAGCACGGGAAACAGCAGCGCGCCGGAGTGGCGCATCACGTCCAGCTTGGCCTGCCCGCCCACCATGCCGTGAAAGTGCAAATCGCGCCCGGCGTAGCAATAAAAGTTGGATTTGAGGCTGTAGCGCCGCCCGCCCATCACGTGCAGCGGCAATCGGGCGCGGCGGGCGATGCGCACCGCGCCTTGCAGGTTTTTGTTGCGGTTGGCGGCCTTGGCCAGGTAGTGAACGTGGCGCTGGCCGCCTTCGAGGCAGGGCGCGCCGTAGTCGGGCCAGTGCAGGCCGTTGTGCACGTAGCACTGGCTGCCGTGGATGCGCGCGTGCTGGCGCGAGAGAAAGACGGTGTTGAGCGGGTAGGGGCGCGGCGCGCCCGCTTGCAGGGCGCGGTTGGCGTGCTCGGTGCAGATGTGCGGGGTGTGGATGAGGCCGCGCGCGTTGTCATAGGGCCAGTGAAAGTGCAGCACGTCGGCCCAGCCCTGGGCCTGCTCTTCCAGCGGCCGGGCGGGGTCGAACACTTGCGCGGCCGGGTGCGCGGCCGGGTTGGCGCGCACGAGAAAGCGCACTTCGTGCCCCAGCGCCTGCTGCCCCAGCGAGAGCGCCCACATCACGCGCTCGGTGCCGCCATACAGCAGCGGCGGAATGGGGGTTTCGGTGAGCAGGATGTGCAGGATTTTCACGGGCTGTTTGCCTGGGGGCGGGCGCGGAGGGTTTCAAAAGCGAAAGCGCGGGGTTTGCGCAAAGTTCACCAGGCGCGGGGCCTGGGTGTCCCAGGGCTGGGTGACTTGCACGCCGCCCTTGCCATCGAGCTGCACGGCAGTGGCGCGCCACAGCGGCTCTGCGCCCGTGATGGCCACCAGCCGCCCGTGCGGGGCAAGCAGCGCCAGCAGGTTTTGCGGCACGCGCTCGACCGAGCCGGACAGCAAGATGGCGTCAAACGGCCCTTGCGGCAGCTGGCTCACGCTGGCCGCATCGGCCACCACCACTTCGGCGTTGCCCACGCCGGCGCGCTGCAAGTGAGTGGCGGCCAGCTCGGCGATGGCGTTGTCGATTTCCAGCGTCGTCACCCGCGCGGCCAGCCCGGCCAGCAGCGCCGCCACGAAGCCCGATCCCGCGCCCACATGCAGCACGTTTTCGCCGCCGCGCAGCGCCAGCTCCTGCACCAGCCGGGCCTGCACGCGCGGCTCCAGCATCACCTGCCCGCGCTGGCGCGCCAGGGCTTCGTCATCCAGCAGGGGCAGCTGCATGTCGGCAAAGGCCAGCTCCTGGTATTGGGGCAAGACAAATTGCTCGCGCCGCACGGCGCCCAGCAAATGGCGCACGCGCTCGTCGGACACGTTCCAGGGGCGCACTTGCTGCTCGATCATGTTGAAGCGGGCTTGTTCCAGATTCATCGCGGGGTTCCTGCCTGTAAGTTGCAAAAAGCTGCAATTTTAGGTAGCCGGCCCGATTCAAGCGCGCCCCCGCCCCGCCTGGCCCGCAGGCCGCCCGATTTGTAACAAACTAGGCCCGAAAAACCCGTTTTGCTCTAATTTTTGTAGCTTCGATCTCAGTATTTACGGGCGCTGCGGCCGTTTTGCCTGTTTTCGGTCGTTGTTACATTTGACGGGCGCGCGTGGCAAAAGCCGGGTTCGGCCCCAGCCCGCCTGCCAATAATTGCGCCCCATGCACATTGAAGAGCTGATGAACGAAATCGAGCGCTTTCGCGCCCGGCGCGGCTGGAATGCCCACCACCAGCCCGCCCACCTGGCCATGTCCATCTGCATCGAAGCGGCCGAGCTGCTGGAAAACTACCAATGGGGCGCCGCCCGTGCGCCCAACGCGCAAAACGTGCAGGATGAGCTGGCCGATGTGCTCATCTACGCCCTCACCCTGGCCGCCGAGCTGCGGCTGGACGTGGCCGCCATCGTGCGCGCCAAGATGGCCCAAAACGCCCTCAAATATCCCGCGCCGCCCGGCCCGCCCGAATCGCCCGCCTGCTGAACATGCCCCCCGCCCCGCCCCCCGCCCTGCCTGCGGCCGACGCCGCCGACATCGAGGCTTTCATCGACGCCCTCTGGCTGGAAGACGGCCTGGCCGCCAACACCCTGGCCGCCTACCGGCGCGATCTCACCCTCTACGCCGCCTGGCTGCGCCAGCGCGAGGGCCTGCCGCTGCTGGGCACGCAAGAGCAGCACTTGCAGGCCTACTTCGCCGATCGCCACGCCAGCACCCGCGCCAGCACGGCCAACCGCCGCCTGGCCGCGCTGCGGCGCTTTTTCCAGTGGGCGCTGCGCGCGCGCCAATTGGCGGCCGACCCCAGCATGGCCCTGCTGCCGGCCCGCACCCCCGTGCGCGTTCCCAAAACCCTGAGCGAAGCGCAAGTCGAAGCCCTGCTGGCCGCCCCCGACACCAGCACCGCCCTGGGCCTGCGCGACCGCGCCATGCTGGAGCTGATGTATGCCTGCGGCCTGCGCGTGAGCGAGCTGGTGCGCCTGAAGATGTTTGAAATCAGCCTGAACGACGGCGCCCTGCGCGTGAGCGGCAAGGGCAGCAAGGACCGCATGCTGCCCTTTGGCGAAGTGGCCGAAGACTGGCTGCGCCGCTATCTGCAGCGCGCCCGCGCCGAGCTGCTGGGCGCGCGCCAGAGCGACGACTTGTTCGTCACCAGCGCCGGCCCCGCGCCCGGGCGGGCCATGTCGCGCGTGATGTTCTGGAGCCTCATCAAGCGCTACGCCGTGCAGGCCGGCATCCACGCGCCGCTGTCGCCCCACACCCTGCGCCACGCCTTCGCCACCCACTTGCTCAACCACGGCGCCGATCTGCGCGTGGTGCAACAGCTGCTGGGCCACGCCGACATTTCCACCACCACCATCTACACCCACGTCGCCCGCCAGCGCCTGCAGGATTTGCACCGCCAGCACCACCCCAGGGGCTAAAGCGCCCCTGCGTTGGCAGGAAAAACTCAAACCGCCCTGCACACCGCAGCCCCTCATCGTTTTCTGGAGACCCTCATGGCCCTGCCCCACCTGCCCCCCGGCGACGTCGCCCCTCTGGCCCTGCCCGCGCAGGCGCTGACGCAAACCGCCTCGCACGCCCTGTTCAAAACCGCCGGCATGCAAGTCATGCGCATCGTGCTGCCCAAGGGCCACGCGCTGCCCGAGCACAGCGCGCCCGGCCCCATCACCATGCAGTGCCTGCAAGGCGCGCTGCAAGTGCAGGCCGGCGGCGTCACGCGCACGCTGCACGCGGGCGAGCTGATGTGGCTGGCCCCGGCCGCGCCGCACGCCGTGCAGGCGCTGCAAGACGCATCGCTGCTCGTCACCCTCTGCCTGCCCTGAAGCGCCGCCCGGGCGGCTGTGACACAATCGCGCCACTTTTGCGGCCCACCAGTTTGCCGCTCAAGCCAGCGTCGTGCTGGGGCCTTTCGCGGCCCGCCCGAGCAACCCATTCGGCTCCCAACTGGCCCGCCAGCAGCCTGTCAATACACATGACGGCCGTCAGGCGGAACGGGCCGAAACCCATCCGGCGTCCCATCCCCCCTTTCGCGGGCCACGGGCGCTTGTGATTTTTCAGCAATGAACTTTGAAGAACTGAACCTGGCGCAGCCCATCGTGCAGGCCGTGCACGAGCAGGGCTACACCGCCCCCACCCCCATTCAGGCGCAAGCCATTCCCCTGGTTCTGGCCGGGCACGATCTGCTCGCCGGCGCGCAAACCGGCACGGGCAAAACCGCCGGCTTCACCCTGCCCATGCTGCACCGCCTGGCCGCCGCCGCGCCGCCGCAGGGCCAGGGCGCACGCCCCGTGCGCGCCCTGGTGCTGACGCCCACGCGCGAGCTGGCCGCGCAGGTCGAGGAATCGGTGCGCGCCTATGGCAAATACCTGCCCCTCAAATCCACCGTCATCTTCGGCGGCGTGGGCATGAACCCGCAAATCGAGCGCATCCAAAAAGGCGTGGACATCCTCGTGGCCACGCCCGGTCGCCTGCTGGACTTGGCCGATCAGGGCCATGTGAACCTTTCAGCCGTGGAAATCCTGGTGCTGGACGAGGCCGACCGCATGCTGGACATGGGCTTCATCCACGACGTGAAAAAAGTGCTGGCCCTGCTGCCCGCCCAGAAGCAAAGCCTGCTGTTTTCGGCCACCTTCAGCGATGAAATCCGCGCCCTGGCCGCCGGTCTGCTGAAAAACCCGCAAAGCGTTCAGGTCACGCCGCCCAACACCACCGTCGAGCGCATCCGCCAGGTCATCTACCCCGTGGGCCGCAGCCGCAAGAAAGAAGTGCTGGCGCACCTGATCAGCGCCAACGACTGGAGCCAGGTGCTCGTGTTCACCCGCACCAAATACGGCGCCAACCACGTGGCCGAATACCTTTGCAAACACGGCATCAAGGCCATGGCCCTGCACGGCAACAAAAGCCAGAGCGCCCGCACCCAGGCGCTGGCCGACTTCAAAAGCGGCGAGCTGCGCGCCCTGGTAGCCACCGACATTGCCGCGCGCGGCATCGACATCGACGAGCTGCCGCACGTGGTGAACTACGAAATCCCCAACGTGCCCGAGGACTACGTGCACCGCATCGGCCGCACCGGCCGCGCCGGCGCCAGCGGCGAAGCCGCCAGCCTGGTGTGTCTGGATGAAGAAGGCTTCATGCACGAAATCGAGAAATTCACGCGCCAGCAAATTCCCGTGCAGCTGCTCGAAGGCTTCGGCCCCGAGGAAGGCGAAAAGGCCGAACCCATCGCCATGGGCCGCCAAACCCTCTGGGGCGGACTGGGCAAGCCGCCCAGCCGCGAAGTCATGCAGGCCGCCGCCCGCGCCGCGCGGCAGGAAATGTTGCAGCGCATCCGTGACAACAAGGCCGCCCAGAGCCAGCGCAAGGGCGGCAAGCCCACCCCCGCAGCGGCGGCCGAAGGCAACGAGGTGGGCGAGGGCAGCGCCGAAACCCCGGGCCGGCAGCCCCGCCAGGGCCAGGGCCAGGGCAAATACGGCAGCGGCGGCGGTCAGGGCAAATACCGTAACAACCGCCGCAACCGCAACAAGCCCGGCGGCGGCAACCGCCCCATGCGCGAGCGCCCCCCGCGCAGCGAGGACGACTTTGACGACGACCGCCTGCCGCGCCACATCAACCCGCTGCAAACCAACCTGCACGGCCGCCGCCACAACAGCGGCCCCAGCCACGGCGCGCCCGGCCAGCCCGACCCCATGCGCACCAGCATCGACATGATGAGCCGCGGCAAAAAGCGCCGCAACGACGGCGACGACGGCTTCCGCGGCTACCGCTGAAAACGCGCGCGCCTTGCGCGCCCCTTCGCCCCACCCCACAGAGGCCCGCTTTCGGGCCTCTTTTTTTCCCCTCTTTTTCCCCTTCTTTTCGCCTCGCCGCCATGCCTGCCGAAACCCCCGCCGCCCCTGCCGCCGATGCGCCTGAAGGCCGCTTCGTTCGTTTTCCCGATTCGCCCTTTCAGCTCTTTCAGCCCTATCCGCCCGCGGGCGACCAGCCCACGGCCATTGCGCAGCTGGTCGAGGGCGTGCAAGACGGCGAGGTATTCCAAACCTTGCTGGGCGTGACCGGATCGGGCAAAACCTTCACCATGGCCAACGTCATCGCGCGGCTGGGGCGGCCGGCCATCGTCTTTGCGCCCAACAAAACGCTGGCCGCGCAGCTCTACAGCGAATTTCGCGAGTTCTTCCCCAAAAACGCCGTCGAATACTTCGTCAGCTACTACGACTACTACCAGCCCGAGGCCTACGTGCCCCAGCGCGACTTGTTCATCGAAAAAGACTCGGCCATCAATGAGCAGATTGAGCAAATGCGCCTGTCGGCCACCAAAAGCGTGCTGGAGCGGCGCGACGTGGTCATCGTCGCCACCGTCAGCGCCATCTACGGCATCGGCGCGCCCGACGACTACCTGCAAATGCGGCTGATCCTCAAAGTGGGCGGCAAGCTGGAGCAGCGCGCGGCCATCGCCCAGCTTGTGGCCATGCAATACCAGCGGCAAGACAGCGACTTTGCGCGCGGCGTCTTTCGCGTGCGCGGCGACACCATCGACGTCTTCCCCTCCGAACACAGCGAACTGGCCGTGCGCATCGAACTGTTTGACGACGAAATCGAGGCCATCCACCTGTTCGACCCCCTCACCGGCCGCATCCGGCAGCAAGTGCCGCGCTTTGTCATCTACCCCAGCAGCCACTACGTCACCCCGCGCGAAAAAACCCTGGCCGCCGTGGAAACCATCAAGCTGGAGCTGGCCGAGCGCCTGAAGCACTTCACCGCCGAAGGCAAGCTGGTTGAGGCGCAGCGGCTGGAGCAGCGCACCCGGTTCGATCTGGAAATGCTCACCGAGCTGGGCCACTGCAAGGGCATCGAGAACTACACGCGCCACCTCTCGGGCGCGCGCCCGGGCGATCCGCCTCCCACGCTCACCGACTACCTGCCCGCCGACGCCGTCATGTTCCTGGACGAAAGCCACCAGATGATCGGCCAGCTCAACGCCATGTACAACGGCGACCGCGCCCGCAAAACCACGCTGGTGGAATACGGCTTTCGCCTGCCCAGCGCGCTGGACAACCGGCCGCTGAAATTTGCCGAATTCGAGCAGCGCATGCGCCAGTGCATCTTCGTGAGCGCCACCCCCGCCGACTACGAAAAACAGCACGCCGGCCAGGTCGTCGAACAAGTCGTGCGCCCCACCGGCTTGCTCGACCCCGAAGTACAGGTGCGCCCCGCCACGCACCAGGTGGACGACGTGCTCGACGAAATCCGCCTGCGCGTGCAGCGCGGCGAACGCACGCTCATCACCACCCTCACCAAGCGCATGGCCGAGCAGCTCACCGAATACCTCACCGAAAACGGCGTCAAGGTGCGCTACCTGCACAGCGACGTGGACACGGTCGAGCGCGTGGAAATCATTCGCGACCTGCGCCTGGGCGCATTTGACGTGCTGGTGGGCATCAACTTGCTGCGCGAAGGGCTGGACATCCCCGAAGTCAGCCTGGTCGCCATCCTGGACGCCGACAAGGAAGGCTTTTTGCGCGCCGAACGCAGCCTCATCCAGACCATAGGCCGCGCCGCGCGCAACGTGCATGGCATGGCCATCCTCTACGCCGACCACGTCACCGACTCGATGAAAAAGGCCATGGACGAAACCGCGCGCCGCCGCGCCAAGCAAACGGCCTACAACGCCGCGCACGGCATCACCCCGCGCGGCATCGTCAAACAGGTGCGCGACCTCATCGACGGCGTGTATTCCGAAAAATCGGGCAGGCAGGCCGAGCAGGCCCGCGAGCTGGCCGCCGCCACGCGCGAAGTGGCCGAAATGAGCGAAAAAGACCTGGCCCGCGAAATCAAGCGGCTGGAAAAACAAATGCTGGAACACGCGCGCAACCTGGAGTTCGAGCAAGCCGCCCAGGCCCGCGACCAGCTCGCCCGCCTGCGCCAGCGCGTGCTGGGGGCCTGAAGGCGGCCTGCGCTTTTTTTGCGCGGCCCGGCCGGCACGGGCGGCCGCCCCTCATCCGGCCCCTTTTTTGGCCCTTTCCCGGCCCGTTTTCAGCCCCGTTCAGGGCAAGTTATCCACAGATAACTTCAATTTTGATAGCTGCCTACGCAGTGTTTACGGGCGCTGCGGGGCTTCTGCCTAATTGATAAGCAAAATTTTGTATGCAAATGCAAATGCAAACATTCTGAAGGTGGGCAGCCGTGAATGCGGCATGGGGCGCGGCATGGGGCGCGGCGGCATCGGGCGCAGCCGCTTTCCTGGCATTTGCAAAAGAAAAAAGCGCCCCCCGCAACATGGCGAGGGGCGCTTGTAGGGGGCCGGATTCCAGCCGTTCAGCCGTTCAGCCAATCAGAAACTGCCAAACGCCGTGCCCAGCGCAATCACCACCACCAGCGCCAGCAGCGGCATGACCACGGTGAGCATGGCAATGTTCAGATACGACTGCCGGTGCGTGAGGCCGCAGATGGCCAGCAAGGTGATGATGGCCCCGTTGTGCGGCAGCGAGTCCAGGCAGCCCGAGGCGATGACGGCCACGCGGTGCAGCAGCTCGGGGCTGATGCCCGTCTCCTGCGCCAGCCGCAGATAGTCGCCCCCCAGCGTTTGCAGGGCGATGCTCATGCCGCCCGAGGCCGATCCGGTGATGCCCGCAATGATGTTCATCGCCACGGCCTCGGAAATCAGCGGATTGCTGGAGACATTGAGCACGGCGTCGCGAATGACGATGAACCCGGCCAGGCTGGCGATGACCGCGCCATAGCCCACTTCGGCCGCAGTGTTGAACAGCGGCAGCATGAAGTCCAGCGCGCCCTTGTTGACCGTGTCTTTCAAATCCTTCCATTGCCCGATGCGAATCACGATCAGGCTGGTGCAGGCCAGCACCAGGGCAATGAGCAGCGCCCACATGCCGGCCGACTTGGCCGGATTGACCTTGGGAAAGCGCTCGGCCAGCGCGCTCCAGTCCACGCCGGGAAAGATGACGTACGTGAACAAGGCATTGACCGCCACCACCAGCACCAGCGGCAGCAGCGCCAGCAACACGGGCATGTGGCTGTAGCGGCCGGTGTCGTCGTGGGCCGCCTCCTGCGCTTCCACGTGCTGGCCGTAGCCCTCACCGGCAGCGCGGGCGCGCGCGCTGCGGCTGTGCAGCCACAGCAGGCCGCCAAAAAACATCACGGCCGAGGCGATCAGCCCCAGCCCCGGAGCGGCAAACACGTTGGTGCCGAAGTAGGCAATGGGAATGGCGTTGTGCACGGACGGGGTGCCGGGCATGGCTGTCATGGTGAAGGTGAAGCCGCCCAGGGCGATGGCAGCAGGCAGCAGGCGCTTGGGGATGTCCGCCTCCTGAAACAGACTGCGGGCGATGGGATAGATGGCAAAGGCCACCACGAAAACCGACACGCCGCCATAGGTGAGCAGCCCCGTGGCCAGCGCCACGGTGAGGATGGCGTGGCGCGCGCCCAGCCGCCGCATGATCCAGCTCGACAGCGTCATGGCCGCGCCCGAGTCGGCCATCAGCCGCCCGAACAGCGCGCCCAGCATGAAGATGGGCAGAAACTGAAGCACGAAATTGGCCAGCGCCGGCATGTAAGTGCCGCTGAAGATGGCCAGAAAGTCGCCCATCTGCCCCGACAAAAGCACCGCCAGCGCCGCCATCAGCGGCGCCAGCAGCAGCACGGTGATGCCGCGATAGGCCAGCAGCATCAGCAGCAGCAGCGACAAGATGATCGCTATCGTTCCAAACATGGTGGTTGTCTCCTTTCTTGTGAATGTGTGTCGGGCGCGCTGGCGCGCGGATACCGCGAATACGGTTTTTTGCGTGTGTTTTCAACGCTTAACGGCCAAAAACAACAGCCAGCTTTTCTAGAGCGTGTTATGCACTTTTCCGAGAGGTGGTGCTGAGCTTGGATACAGTG
>JBQNAO010000055.1:0-8627 GCA_052170415.1 Ottowia sp.
ACAGCACCGACAGCGCCGCCGAGGCGCAAGCCAGCCCCATCGCAAAGCGGATGCGCCCGCGCACCGGATCCATGATGCGCCAGGGGTCGCGCCGGGTTTCGTTGGCCGCGCTCATTGCTTGTCCTCCGGCAGGCGCAGCCAGCACAGGCCCGGCGCCTTGTTGGCGAGGGCGGGCATGCGCTGCTCGCAAAAGGGCATGAACCAGCGGAAGAACCCGCGCGGAAAGAGAAACGTCACGTTGTGCACCTGCACCGGCCGGCCCAGCCAGCGCGAGAGGGTGGGCTGCACCTGGTCGCGATCCAGCCCCCAGGGCATGGGCGGCGTGCGGTAGTGCGGCGTTTTCATCCAGCCGCGCGCGCTCATGGTGCGGCGCGAGAGCGCGACGTTGAGGTAGTCGAACATCAGGATGGCGCCCGGAAAGCGCGCCGCCATCGCCTGCGTCAGTGTTTTCATTTCGTCCTCGGTGAAGTACATGAACAGCCCCTGCGCGGCGATGAACACGGCGCGCCCGGGCGGCACGGCGTCGAACCAGGCGCTGTCCAGCGCGCTGCACGCCACATGCAGGTGGCGCTCATCGGGCTGGATGAAGCGTTCGCGCATGGCGATGGCCTCCGGCAAGTCCACCGACAGCCACAGCGACTGCGCGTGTTGCGGCTGCTCGAAGCGAAAGCGTTCGGTCTCCAGCCCCTCGCCCAGGTTGACGATGACGCCGTCGGGATGCTCGGCCAGAAAGGAGCGGATGCGCTCGTCGAAAAGCTGCGAGCGCACGGCGTGCGACGGCTCGGCGCGGCCGAAGCTGCGCACGTAGTCGTAGTCGAGCGCGCGGTAGATCTCCAGACACTTGGGGTCGCGCAGGCAGCCGTCAGGGCGGGCCGCCTCGCTGGCGCGGTTGTGCAGCGTCCACAGCGTGGTTTCGGGCACGCCGGTCAGGTTGGGGGTGGGGTCGGCAGCTTGCAGATCACTCATGACTTCGCTCCTTGTGCCTGGTAGTTCAGTACTGCACGCCTGCCTGGCGCGCGCGTTCGTCGGCGGCGTGCCACAGGCGCGGCACGGTCACGCACACGATCAGGCTGGCGGCCAGCGCCAGCGCCAGCGTCGGGCCGTAGCCCAGCCAGCTCGCCAGTTGCAGCGACAGGGCGCTGCCGACAACCATGCCCGCAACGGTGTAGATGCCGTGCTGCATCGAAAAATCGGTGGCGGGCGTGCCCGCGCTGGCGCGCGCCATCATCAGCGTGGACAGCAGCACCTCCAGCGGCGCGCACAGCATCATGAAGGCGGCCAGGAAAAACAGCGCCCAGCCGTCCGACCACGCCAGCAGCAGGCCCATGAGTGCGACCACGGCCAGCGCCTGCGCGGCCATGACCCACGGCAGCGCGCGCGCGGCCGACCAGCGTTTGATGGCCAGCCCCAGCGCCAGCATGGCTGTCGTGCCCAGCGCCACGCCATAGACGTTGGTCATCAGGCCGATCTTTTCCATGCTCCAGCCCGCATCCACCAGCATGGGCGTCATCAGGCTGTAGGCCATGCACATGCCGCAATTGACCGTGGCAATCAGCACGAACCAGCGCCAGCCCGTGCCCGGCTGCTGCCAGAAGCCCCACAGCCGCCGGGCGTAGGCGACCAGGCTCGCATGGCCGCCCGCCGGCGCGACGGGGCGCGCGTAGGGCGGCTCGCGGTACAGCAGCGCCAGCGCCAGCGTGATGGCGTTGAGCGCCGTCAGACTCAATATGGCCGGCTGCCAGCCCCACTGCCCGTACATGATGAGCACGCCGCCGCCGCCCACGGCCCAGCCCAGCATGCCGCAGGCCAGTTGCATGGCGTTGCCCAGCCCGCGCTGCGTGGGGCCGAGCAGGCGGCACGAAAGGCCGTCGGCCGCGATGTCCTGGCAGGCCGTGAGCAGCGACACCAGCGTGCAGCCCGCCAGCAGCGCCGCCAGCGGCAGGGGCTGATCGGCCGTCATGGGCAGCGTGGCCAGCCACAGCAGCGTGGCCATCAGCAGCGCCTGCATGAGCGCCAGCCACGCGCTGTAGTGCCCGCGCGGGCCGAAGCCATAGCGATCCATGAGCGGCGCCCACACGAACTTCAGCCCCGGCACGATGCCCAGCAGATAGACCCAGCCGATCTGCTCCAGATTCGCGCCCCGCTCGCGCAGGATGGCCGTCATCGCCATGAAGAAAAAGCCCGACGCCACGAACTGGCTCAGATAGGCGCTGCACAGCAGCGCCCATTCCTGCCGCGACAGCGGCGGGCGGTCGTCGGCAGACGACGCATCAGGCAAGGCGGCGGCAGGCTGCATTTCGCTCATTCAGATTTGCCTTTCGGTTTTCAGAATGGATGCTGCCCGATGGCCATGTCCATCGGGATATCGAGTTCGCGGCCGATCAGGTTTTTCCCCTTCTGATCGACGCGCCCGTGGCTCGTCACCGAAGTCAGCCGCGCCCAGGGCAAAAAGACCGCGTTGCGCCTGGCGGCAAGTGAAGCGGTGAACGGCCGGACGTGTGGCATGTGTGCATCCTTTTGTGTCTGGTTGAAAACGCGAGGAATTCTTGTCCCTGCCCTCTGGCAAAAACGGGAAAAAACCGTTCCAGACGGGAATTTTTTGTTTCCTGCCCCCGGCTGCGGCAGCGTTTTTTCTCTCATGACGCCGCACGAAGGCGGCGATGCCCATGCAGACCAGCGCCACATTCATCTCAACATAAGAAAACCTTTGCAATAATTTCCAGACACCTCCAATCAAATGAATTTCCTTTGACTCTCTAAAAATATATATCGTTCCATTTGCAAGAATCTCTAGACATTTTCAGGTCCAACAAAAACAACAATAATAATCAATATAGAAAAAATCACCTGAATTGGAATGGCAACGATCAGCATGGGCCAGTGCCAACTCTTTTTAAAAATTAGCGGCATGGTGAAGCTTGTAAATATAGCGCCTCCTAACGTAACATATAATACGTTTAATGCATCCTCTATCCAATAGTGTGAAAAATGCCCCAGCACACCGTATATAAAAAGTGAAAAAGCAATAGCCACCACACTGCATGAAATCAGCGTTCCCTTAAAAACCGTCATCTTTTTCATCTGATCACCTCATTTGTTTTCCAAATTTTCCATTTCATAAATTAATAACGCCGCACAAATTAAAATGATATAATCAATGCAGATCGATGCCAACAATGTTTCAGAAATGACGAACTAATGACATATGGTAACCATCATCCTGAAAACAGTCATGTCATTCATTTTTCAGCATCATGTTTTATTGATTCCAAACAATATAGATTTAGCCTATCGCTTACAATATTACCATAGTGCAAATTAAAATATAACAACAATAATCAATATTGCAAAAACAACATGAACAGGAACAGCAATAATGAGCATAGGCCAGTGCCAGTGCCATTTTTCCTTGAATAGAAGAGGCATCATCAGGCTTGCCAATATGGCACCTCCTTCCATAACGAAAAACAATTTGCTCGTGTCCGAAATCATTTGTTCTGTATAGCTGCCCACTGTAAAAAACACAAGTAGTGAAAAGGCGGTCGCTATAATGCTGCATGAAACAAGTGTCCCTTTAAAAACTGTCATGTTTTTCACGTCGTTTCTTTCAGGTTCTGTTTATTCTGGCCGCATCGCAAACGAATACACTATTTTTCGATCAATCACCTGAATTAAGAATACAACAACAATAATCAATATTGTAAAAACGATCTGAACCGGAATGGCTATGATGAGCATAGGCCAGTGCCAACGCCATTTTCCCCTGAAAAGAAGTGGCATGACCCCGCTCGCAAACATGCCACCGCCTTCCAGCACCCAAAATACCCGGATCATATCTATCGTCATGGATTTTGAATAATCTCCCACCATAAAATAAACACACAACGCAAAACTAATGGCCACCACACTGCACGAAATCAGCGTTCCCTTGAAAACCGTCATCTTTTTCATCTGATCACCTCATCTGCTTTCTGAATTTTCCATTTCACAGCCAGAGCATACTTTATTGATTCAAGCATGAAACTTTTGTTTTTACACTCCTGTCATCCATTTTAGGCCGGCAAACACAGTGACAATTCATATTGCGCCAGTTTCTCATGCTAAAGACTATTGGCAACAAGAATTAACCCTATAACCGTTTATTAAAAATGGGGGCATCAGGCCAACCTATTGGCTATCTCATGTCATGAAAAATTGTCTATCCAAGCTACAGATTCATTTGCAGCATAAACACCTATAAAAATAAGGCAAGGGAAGCCTGGCAGATTGCCGTGTCGCCAATAACGGTTTTGTGCCCAACGGTTTTGTTCTCGTGCGGCCTGTTGGCTATTGCCGCCGCCTGCAGGGCCAGTGTTTTTTACCTGCGCACGTCTGAAGGCAGGCAGCCGTGCTGGTTGCGGAAGACGCGCGCGAAGTGCCCCGGGTTGCTGTAGCCCACGTGGCGGGCGACTTCGAGCACGGTGTGGCGGCCTTCTTCCAGCATGGCCAGCGCCGTTTGCATGCGCTGGCGGCGCACGAAGGCGGCGATGCCCATGCCGGTGAGCTCGCGAAAGGCGTGTTTGAGGTAACACTCGTTCAGCCCCACGCGCCGCGCCAGTTCGCTGATGGACAGGTCGGCGGCGTATTCGGCGCGGATGATGTCGATGGCGTCTTGTGCGGCGCGGCGGCAGCGGCTTTGGAGGGTGTGGGCCGCGTCCGCCGGCATTTCCAGCCACGCGCCCAGCAGAGCGAGCGATTGGCCCTCGATTTGCAGGCGTCGCGCCAGCGTGGGCGGCTGGCGGCCGTCCAGCAGCAGCGCTTGCAGGCGTGCGGCCGTGGCGGCCATTTCGGCCGGCAGACTGCGCGTGCGGCTACTTTCCTGATCGCCCTCGCTGCGTGCGCCGTTTTTCCCCAGGCACTGCTCGATGCGCCTGCGCGGCTCTCCTCGCGGCATGTCGCGCAGCCAGCGCCCCAGCAGGCTGGCGCACACGGCCACATGACTTTGCGAGATGCGCCCGGGCAGCAGCGTGCTTTGCCGCCAGTCCACGCGCCCGCGCTGGCCCCAGACCTCGCCGGCGCGGGCGCCGTGCTCATGCCGCCGCCCGCGTCCGTCCGTCCAGTAAAAGCGCCCCGCCATTTGTGTGTGCAGCGCCAGACACGGCGCAAAGCCATCGTCGCACTCGTTCAGCCATGTGACGGGCTGGCGCAAGCGCCCCGTCATGCAACTGGCCAGCAAGCCGCTGGCAAAGCCCTGCCCCACCACGCTGCTGCTGCCGATGGCCGCGTCGTCGCAGTGCAGGCCCAGGTGCCAGGCGTGCGTGTCCAGCCGCAGCGCAGCGGGCGCGAGAGCTTCTTGCGAACACCACGTCGCATGCCGCACGAAGCTTTCAAACAACTGTTTTTCGGGCGAGGCGGTAGCCATTCGTCTGCGCACGCTTTTTCAGAACTGATGCACCAGCCCAAGGCCGAAGGTGCGCCCGGGCGCGGGCAGGCCCACCGAAGCGCCGCCGCCCATGTAGTAGCCGTACAGCTCGTACTTCCTGTTGGTGAGGTTGTCGGCCCACAGGTAGATCTCGGTGTTGCCGCTGGCCACGCCCACGCGCAGATCGAGCTTGTTGTAGGCGTCCAGATTGAAGCTGTTTTGCGGGTCGTTGGCGCGCTTGCCCATGTGGCGCAGCGACAGGCGCGCGTTCAGCGCGGGCGAGCGCAGGCCCCAGAAGGCGGGCAGCGCGCGCTGGTATTGCACGGCCAGCAGGGCCGAGAAGCGCGGCACGTCCGGCAGGCGGTTGCCCACGTTCACGTCGCCCGCTGGCGAGTTGGTGACGGCGTGGCTGCGGATGGAGCCATCGACCCACGCCAGCCCGCCGCTGAGCGTGAAACCGCCGCCGGCGCGCCAGTGGGCGTTCAGCTCCAGCCCCTTGCTGCGCGTATCCACGTTCACCAGCCAGTTGGCGTAGGTGGCTGGGTCAAAGGATTGCAGGTGGTCGTCTTTCACACGGTTGAAAAACAGCGCCGCATCCAGCCGCAGGCGGCCATCGGCCGATTCGTGCTTGGCGCCGGCCTCCAGGCTGGCGACCTTGCCCGGGCGGTAGGGCCGGCTTTCGGCGGCCGAGTTGGCGTTGTCGTTGAAGCCGCCCGCCTTGCGCCCGTGCGAGAGCGTGGCGTAGAGGCTGGTTTGCGGCGTGAGCGCCCAGCTCAGCCCGGCGCGGCCCGTGAGGTGGTTTTCGCGCAGGCGTTGCGCATCCAGCGCGCCGCCCGGCTCGTACAGCCCCGCGTAGCTCTTGCGCTCGTTCGTGTAGCGCAGGCCGGTGGTGAATTTCAGCCCGCTGCCGCCCAGCGGCCAGGTGGCCTCGCCATACAGGGCGTTGGTGTCGTGCGTGAGGTCGTGCAGCTTCGCCTTGCCGAACAAGATGGAGTGCGACGACCAGTCGTTGCGCGACACGTTCAGCCCCACGACCCAGAAAACGCTGCTGCCCGGCAGGCTGGCGATGCGCAAGTCCTCGTGCCAGTTTTTGCTTTTGAACGGCAAGTGCTGCTCGATGACCATGTCCATGCCCTGCGGGATGTTGAGCTCGCGGCCGATCAGGTTTTTTTCCTTTTGATCGACGCGCTCATGGCTCGTCACCGAAGTCAGCCGCGCCCAGGGCAAATCGTGCTGCACCTCCAGCGCGTATTGGTTGATGGCGCGGTGGTTGCCCGCCAGCGTGGTGTCAGGAAAAAGCAGTTGTCCGGGCGGGTTGGTGTAGGGGCGCACCAGCATGCCGCTTTGGTATTTGCGCGCGTCGTGGCGCGAAGCGCGCAGCGTCACTTGCGTGGAGGCCTGCGGCTGCCACAGCAGGCTGGCGCGCCAGGCCAGGTCATTGGGGCGCGACAGGGGCTTGCCGGTAGCCAGGTTGTTGTACCAATAGTCGCGCGCGCTGTGGCGCAGGGCAAAGCGGGCGGCCACCGTCTGGCCCAGCGGCGCGTTGATCACGCCCTCGGCCAGGTGGTGATGTTTGCTGCCCGCCTCGCCGCGCACGCTGCCTTCCCAGCGGCCCAGCACGGGCTTGTTGGTGCGCACGTTGATCGCGCCGGCGGCGCTGTTGCGCCCGAACAGCGTGCCCTGCGGGCCCTTGAGCACCTCCACCTGCTGCACATCCAGCGTGCCCAGGCTGACGTTTTCCACGCTGGTGGGCACGCCGTCCACGTTCACCGATACCGAGTTGTCGTCCGCGCCGGTCTGGTAGAGCGAGCCGACGCCGCGCATACGCACATTGGCGTTGTGCGCGCCGCCCCACGAGTTGACCTCCACGCCCGGGGTGTCGCGTATCACGTCTTCCAGGCGGCTCAGGCGGCGCTGCTCCAGCGCCACATCGTCGATCACGTTCACCGTGAAGGGCAAATCCTTGGCCTTTTCCTCGCTGCGCCGCGCCTGCACGGTGACGGCGGGCAAGGTGGCCTCGGCCTGCTGCGACTGGCCCTGCGCCGACTGCACGGGCGGCACGGCAGCGGCCATGCAGGCAGCCAGCGCCAGCGGGCGCAGAGCGGGAAGGGCAACGAGGGGATGACGAGTGCGTGACATGAAGAGTCCTCCTGTTTCAGATTGCAAACAGGAGGAATTCTCAACCCATACGCCGCCAAAAACGTGAAAACTGCCTCAATTTCCCGGAAATTTTTTGATTCCCGCCCCGGGAAAACGCCAGCGAATGCCCCAAGCGCCAGGCGCCTCAAGGGAAGTTATCCACAGATTGCTTTCAAAAGCATAGCGCTCTTCGCAGTGTTTACGGGCGCTGCGGGCCTTTCGCTTAATTCATAAGCAAATTATGGTTACAGAATGCAAGCAAAACCGCTGACAAGGAGCCTGCGCGGGCGGGCGGCTGCAAAAGCGCGGGGAAGGGAGATGCGGGGCGGGCAGGCGCAGGCCCTTAATGCGCCCGGATTTGCTGGTAATCAATCCATTCCTGCCCGGAGAAAACCAGCCATGCGGTTTCGGAAAAATCCGGCGCGGTGATTTTCTTGAAATGAGGGAAATTGCGCTGAATGGCCGGATGGGCGGCCCAGGGCGCGATTTGATCAAATGTGGCCTGATATTTCACTTCGGAGCGCAACAAGCCTTTCACTTCCACCGGAGAGGTGAATGAAATAATGCTTTTGACGATGATTTTCCCGGTGCAGAAATAAATATTGCCCCAATCTGCAAATTCGGGCTGCCAGTGCATGTATTTTTTGCCTTCGGCGCTAATCGAATAATGCAGGGCGGGATTTTGTGGGGCCAATTGATGGGGCGGGCTTTCACGCGGGCCGGTTTCCGGCCGGAAGGGTTCTTGCCGGAAAAGCAGGCCGGCTTCGACCAGGGCGTCGGCGTCTTGTTGCAGCAGGGAAGGGGGCTGGTGCTGCTCGATAGTGAAGGACTCCGGCGGGGCGTGGCCCGGTTGGCGCGCGGCCTGCCCGGCCCGCACGCACAGGGCGCGGCCCTGTTGTTGATCCAGCCGGGTTTGTATGACCTGCTGGAAAACGCGGTTTTGCTCGGTGCGCGAATCCGTGCAGGCGCTTAATGCCAGGGCAATGGCGAGAAAAACGGGGGCAGATTCAAAAGGCAAGGCGAGGGCTGATGCGATGCGATGCGATGCGATGCGATGCGATGCGATGCGATGCGATGCGATGCGATG
>JBQNAO010000056.1:0-7990 GCA_052170415.1 Ottowia sp.
TCGCGCAGCGGTAGCAAAACGACAGCCCCCCCGATCCGATCCTGGCCCAAGCCCGCACCCCCGCCCCGCAAACCCCGCCCCCCGCCGCCGAAGCGCCCCCGGCCCCTGCCGCGCCACCCGCCCCCAGCGCCGAACCTGCCCCCGCCGAACCCGCCCCGGCCACCCCGCCCGCCGAAACACCCCCGGCCCCCACCGCCATCCCTGTCCCGGCAGCCACCCCCCGCGCCCCCCGCCCGCGCAGCGTTGCCCCCCGCGCAGCCGCCGCGCCAACGCCAGCGCCCGAACCCACGCCCATCCCGGCCACACCGCCGGCCCCCACCCCCGCAGCCGCCGCCCCACGCGCCCCGGCCCAGGTGTGCGCAAAGCACAACTTCCTCGCCTACGCCGCCTGCATGCAAGAGCAATGCAGCCGGCCCGGCATGAAATCGCACCCCCAATGCGTGCGAATACGCGAGCGCGAACAAGCCCTGCGCCAGGGCAGCGGCGGCGGCTAACCCCCCTGCCCCGCCCCATGCTTGCCCCACTCTGGCCCGCCCCCCTTCCCGGCCTGGCCTGGCCTCTCTGGCTGAACCTGCACGCCAGCGACCTGCACCACCCCGCCCTCCTCCTGGCCTGCGCCCCGGCCCTGGCCCTTTGCCTGGATCGCCTGCTGGGCGAACCCGCCGCCCGCTGGCACCCCGTCGTGTGGATGGGCCACTGGCTCGACTGGGCCGGGCGGCGCATCGCCCCCCTCGCCTCCGCAGCCGCCCCCGCCACCACTCCCGACACCCCGCCGCCCGACTGGCCCCGCTTCGCCCTGGGCGCACTCGCCTGGCTGGCCGGCGCCGCCCTGTTCACCGGCGCCGCCTGGGCCTTGCAAACCTGGCTACTCACCCAACCCGCCTGGCTCGCCGCACCCGCGCTCGGCCTCTTTTTCAAGCCCCTCATGGCCTGGCGCATGCTGCACGACGAAGTCCTGGCCACCGAAACCGCCCTGCACACCGGCGGCCTGCCCGCCGCCCGGCAACAACTGGCGCGCCTGGTCAGCCGCGACACCCGCAGCCTCAGCCCCACCCAGGTGCGCGAAAGCGCCATCGAAACCCTGGCCGAAAACCTCAACGACTCCCTCATCGCCCCCCTGCTGTGGTTCACCCTGCTGGGCCTGCCCGGCGCAGCGCTCTACCGCTACGCCAACACCGCCGACGCCATGTGGGGCTACCCCGGCCCCCACCCCCTCGGCGGCGCGCCGCGCCAATGGGCCTGGGCCGGCAAATGGGCCGCCCGCGCCGACGATGCCCTCTCCTGGCTGCCCGCCCGCATCAGCGCCGCCCTGCTCTGCCTGACCGCCCCCCGCCGCGCCAGCGCCCACGGCCAGCGCGCCCTGCGCCAGCTGCCCGCCCAGGCCGCGCAAACCCCCTCCCCCAACAGCGGCTGGCCCATGGCCGCCACCGCCCTGCTGCTCGACATACGCCTGGGCAAACCCGGCAGCTACACCCTGCACCCCCAGGGCCGCCCCCCCCAGCGCGCCGACCTGCTGCAAGCCTGCGCCCTCTGCGCCCGCACCGCCTACGCTGCCAGCGCCCTGGCCAGCCTCACCCTGCTGGCCCTGCTGCTGACCTGATTTTTTGATTAAAAAAACAGCAAACCGCCCGCAACGCCCGTAAACACTGCGAAGCGCGCTATCAAAACAGGAAAAATTTGTGGATAAGTCGGCGAACCGGACGGTATGAAACCCGCACGGATATGGCAAAGCCCACCACAAAAAATCAGGCGAACCGCGAACAAAACGGACTGCCGCCCCACGTAGCTTCCCGGCATCCGACTTTCCGGCTTCCAAACGACGCGCCCCCACCGCCGCCCCGCCCGGTTTCCTGAACGCCCCACGTGTGTGAAATTTGGATACAAGATTTTGATTACCAAATAGGCAAACCATCCGCAGCGCCCGTAAACACTGCGCAGTGCGCTATCAAATCAGGAAAAACCTGTGGATAACTATGCCGTGCAGGGCCGATTCTTGGCGGTTTGGGGGCTTTTCGGGGGCGCGTTCAAATCGCCATGGCGGCGATGTCGGGGGGCAGATCTTTTTCTTGCAGGCGCAGCAGTGCGGCCACGGTGTCGGCTTCGGTGCGGTGCAGGTGCAGGCGCTCGCTCGGCTCCAGTGCGCCGGTGGCGGCCAGCACGCGCTCGGCGGGCAGCTTCAGTCCGCACAGGTGCCACACGCGGCCGCTGGCCTGGCCCTGGCGTATCAGCTTGGCCAGCAGCTCTGCGCCGGTGGCGTCCATGCGGTTGATGGCTTGCGCCAGCAGCACGATGTGGCGCGTGTCGGGGCGCTCGGTCAGCTCGTCGCTCAGGCGCTGCTCCAGCGCGCCGGCGGTGGCGAAGTCCAGCGCGGCGTCCATGCGCAGAGCCAGGGTGTGGGGGGTGAGCGGCGGCAGTTTCCACAGGTGGCGATCGCGCAGGCTGCCGTCGGGGTGCTGGCCCACTTCGATGATGCGCGGGCGCAGCCTTTCATAGACAAAAAAGGCCAGGGTCATCAGCACGCCGGCCAGCACGCCCCAGTACAGCGCCGGGGCGGCGGCTACCGTGAGGGCGGCGGTGAGCGCGGCGATGACGGCTTCGCGGCGCGACAAGGCCCACAGGCGCACGAATTCGCGCGGCTTGATCAGCCCCAGCACGGCCGCGACCACGATGGCCGAGAGCACCGCCTGCGGCACCGGCCACAGCAGCGGCGTGAAGGCCAGCAGCATCAGCCACACCACGATCACGCAAAACACCACCGCCCAGCCCGATTGCGCGCCTGCATACAGATTCAGCGCCGAGCGCGAGAACGACACGCTGGCCGGAAAAGTGCCGGTAAAGGCCGAGGCCAGCTTGCCCACGCCCTGGCCCAGCAGGTCCTGATCCTGATCCCAGCGCACGCCGCGGCGGTTGGTTTCCACCCGCGCGCTGGAGGCGGTTTCCAGAAAGCTCACCAGGGTGATGACCAGCGTGGGCATGACCAGTTGCTGGAGCTTGTCCCAGCCCGGCCAGGCCGGCAGCGCCAGCTCGGGCAGGCCGCGCGGCAGCGGCCCGATGACGGCGCCGCCTGCGGCCTCAAAACCCAGCGCCCACGAGACTGCCCCCGAGGCCAGCACCAGCGCCAGCACGCCGGGAAACATGGGCCGCCAGCGCCGCAGCAGCATCAAAAGCGCCAGGCTGCCCAGGCCAAACAGCGCCGAGGCTCCGTGCCAGCCCACCTGCGGCCAAAGCTGCGGATCGAGCGCCATCGCCCACTTGAAGCCCTGCAAGCCCAGTAGCCCCGGCAGTTGCGAGCCGATGATGAGCACCGCCGCCGCCTGGGTGAAGGCCATCAGCACCGGCGCGCTCACCAGATTGAGCAGCCAGCCAAAACCAAACAGCCCCAGCCCCACTTGCACCAGGCCCGACAGCAGCGCCAGCCACACCGCCAGTTGCACCCACTGCGCGCTGCCCGGCTCGGCCAGGCCGGTAAGCGAAGCGCCCACCAGCAGCGCCGTCAGCGCCGAAGGCCCCACCGACAGCCGCACCGCCGAAGACAGCAAGATCGCCAGCAGCGCGGGCAGCAGCGCCACGTAAATGCCGGTAACGGGCGGCATGCCCGCCAGATGCGCATACGCCACCGCCTGCGGCACCATCATCAGCCCCACCGTCAGCCCCGCCCGCGCATCCGCTCGCAACAGCGCCCCCACGGGGCGCGGCCATTTCAAAAAGGGCAAGGCACGGGCAAGTCGCGGCGACATCGGCAAACCTCTCTCGGGGCAAAAACGTGTGAAAAAACTACAAATGATAGCCAGACGTGAAACGATGTAACACGGTGAATTCCCTGAACGCCCTGCCCCGGGGTTTGATTTGGGGATGATTTTCCGGAATGGCTGAAGTGAATTGGGGCTGGGGTTTTGAGAGTCACAAAATCGAGTTCAATAAAAAAGCCGCAGGAAATGCGGCCTTTTTATCAAGATTTGCAGCCCCTATTCAAAAACAGGCCGAATTCCAAAAATCAAATCAAAAAAGGCCGAAAACGGCCTTTTTGCATCCTCACCGGCCAATGGCCGGTTTTTTTATTCGCAAACCTGCTCGATCAGCGCCTTGATCTGCTGCGCGTCGGCTGGCAGCACGCGCACTCGGCGCGGCAGGTTTTCCAGGCCCTCGAACTGCGGCGGGCGCGGCGGCGGGCAGCCCAGGGCTTCTTCTATCGTGGCGGCGAATTTGACGGGCAGCGCCGTCTCCAGCACCAGCATGGGCACGCCGGGGCGCAGGCGCTCGCGCGCCACTTTCACGCCGTCGGCCGTGTGCGTGTCGATGATTTGGCCGTGGCGCTCGTGCACCTGGCGTATCGTTGCCAGCCGGTCGGCGTGCACGCTTTTGCCGCTGGCCCAAAGCTGCCCGCCCGCCTGCCAGGCTTGCAGCTGCGCGCCCAGATCGAACTCGCCCTGCTGCTCCAGCGCGTCGTGAAACAGCGCCCGCACCCGCGCGCCGTCGCGGCCCAGCACATCGGCCACGAAGCGCTCGAAATTGCTGGCCTTGCTGATGTCCATGCTGGGGCTGCTCGTCTCGAAGGTATCGGCCGCGCCGCGCACGCGATAGCGCCCCGTGCGGAAAAACTCGTCGAGCACGTCGTTTTCGTTGGTCGCCACCACCAGCTGCCCTATGGGCAGGCCCATCATGCGCGCCACGTGGCCGGCGCACACGTTGCCGAAATTGCCGCTGGGCACGGTGAAATCCACCGTTTCCGCGTCGTCCTGCGTGGCCTGGAAATAGCCCGCGAAGTAATACACCGTCTGCGCCAGCAGGCGCGCCCAGTTGATCGAGTTGACCGCGCCGATCTGGTAGCGGCGCTTGAATGCCAGGTCGTTGCTGACGGCCTTGACGATGTCCTGGCAGTCGTCGAACACGCCTTCGATGGCGATGTTGTGAATGTTTTCGTCTTGCAGGCTGAACATTTGCGCCTGCTGAAAGGCGCTCATGCGCCCGTGCGGGCTGAGCATGAACACGCGAATGCCCCGCTTGCCGCGCATGGCGTATTCGGCCGCGCTGCCCGTGTCGCCGCTGGTGGCGCCCAGGATGTTGATCTGCTGCCCGCGCCGCCCCAGCTCGTACTCGAACAGGTTGCCCAGCAGCTGCATGGCCATGTCCTTGAAAGCCAGCGTCGGCCCGTTGGAAAGCGCTTGCAGATACAGGCCGTTCTCCAGCTGCCTGATCGGGGTGATTTGCGGCGTGCCAAACACCTGCGCCGTATAGGTTTTGTCGCAAATGGCGCGCAAATCCGCGGCCGGAATGTCGTCGATATACAGGCTCAGAATTTCAAAGGCCAGCGCCGCATAACCCTGGCTGCGCCACACCTGGCGCAGCCGCGCCAGATCGGCCGCGCTCAATTGCGGATAGCGCTCGGGCAAATAAAGCCCGCCATCGGGCGCCAGCCCTTCCAGCAGGATGTCGCAAAACTGGCGCGGCGCGCTTTCGCCTCGGGTCGAGAGGTAATTCATGGCAGAAAGAAATCAGAAAGATAAAAAGGAAAAGCCGATTTTAACCGGCCAAATGCCGGTTTTCCGGCGCTTTTCCCGTTTTTTCATTTCACTGCTTCACTCCTGCGGCGTTCCGTTGGCGTTCCACACTATCTTTTTCGGAAAAAGAATATCCAGGCAATCTTGCGGATCAAAACCGCGCAATCCTTCGGGCAACACCAGCAGCGCCGGCAATTCATCCACCCCGTTATTGCCGGCGCAAAGCGCATAACTGCGCCGGCGCGAGGAAAACAGCATGGATTCATGCTCCATGTAAATCATGTTCTTCTTGCTTTTCCCTATTTCGTTCATCACGTCCAGATAAACCTGGCGCGTCATCGCCTGGATTTCAAGCTGCAAAGCCTCCAGCTTCTTGCGCTTCCATTTTCTGATGGGAAGGATTTTATCCAGCCAATTTTCAGGCTGATTCAGCGCATCTTCCAGTTTGCCAGCCTGAAAGATTTTGCCGGCCTGGTTTTTCGATGCCGATTCCAGCATGTCTTTCAGCGCCGCCAGCGGACGCGCCACCGCCGCCCTGTTTTCTTCCCAGTTTTCCAGCGCGCGCGTATTGAAAAGCGCGCTGTGGCGCTTGTTGAGCAGTTTCACATAGGCCAGCAAACGCATCATGAAACGCTCCGTCGGCACATCGCGCAGCACGGCCGGGCGCAATTGGAACTCGCGAAAGTCAATAATGATTTCACTGAAAATCTGCTGGATATTGATGAACAGATAACTGAAATCATCCTTGGTGATGGCGTGCTGCGTCAGCCCCTTTTTAAAGGGCTTTAAAACCTCCGCCTGCAATTCTTCTTCCAGAACGCGCAGTTTCCGCCCGATGGCCGTTTCCAGACTCACGTTGTAGGCTTCCAGGCGGCTGAAAAGCGCGGGGCGGATGAATTCATCGTAATAATCCTCCATTTTCTCGAAAATATCCAGAATCGCCTTGTTGATGCGCCCCTCGATAGTGATAATGCAGGAAACCTGGTTTTTGAATGCGCGCACGTTGTGCGCATCGTCAAACTGATCGTTTTTGATGAAAGCCGCATTCAGATAGGTTTCGCGGTGTATTTTTTCCTCATTCAGAAAGCGCCGTATCGAAAACAGGTTTACATCGCTTTCATGCGTGTTGGCCACGGCAAACAGATATTGCGAGGTTTGCACCACTTCCAGCCGCCGTGTTTTCTGCTCCTGGCTGAGCCACTGATTCAAAAGCGGATGCGACAGGCGGGCCAATTGCCGCTGGCGCAGCACCTGAAACCAGTAATCCAGCAATTGATGTTTCAAAAATACTTCGTTGATGAAAGACTTGACCGCACCGACGCTCAAATTGCGCAGGTTTTCGGGAATTTTCAAATCCGTTTTTTCACGGATCGCCGCGCCCGCTGCATAAATGAATTTTTCGTGCAATGCGCGGCGGCTTGCCAGCAATTGCGCATCATCTTCCAGATTCACATTTTTGATTTTGCCCAGCACATTTTCCAGCCAGTCGGCAATTTCCAGTGAATCATCCATTTTCCGCAGGCGCTGCACGCCATCGGCGCACCAGGCGGCCAGCGGCCGTAATTTGGGATGGCAGTGAATCCGGGAAAACTCATCCAGACTCATGGGATCGGGGCGGAAATGGAAATCGCCGGTTTTTTCGTCCCAATCAATGCGCTTGATCACCAGCACTTCCTGCGCCACGGTTTTTTGCCAGGCAAGCGGCATTTGCTCGAAAATGTTTTTCAGGTTTTGCTGCCAGGCCAAATCCAGCGCCGGCTCGATTTGATTGACGCGCAGGCGGTTGAAATATTCCAGATATTCCTGAGAAACGGTGTATGTTTTTTGCGGCGCGGCCGGGCCGGCGTCAGCCGGACTGGCGAGTTGAAGGGAATTCATGATGGGGGATGAACGCAAGGGGAAAAAGAGCAAAAGCCCTGCCCGCTTGCGGCCCGCCGGGTGGCAAATGGAAATAAAGGCCCTGATTTCCTGCCCAGGTTTTTCAAAATGGGCGTGCCGCCCCGGCTCGCCGCAGCGGCCGGGCGGTTTTTCAGTGGCTGCTTGCAGCCGTCGGGGGATTTACTGGAAGGCTGGCCTGCCCGCCCGTGCATTGATAAGCGAGCGTGACTTGATATTCGTCGCAGGCAAAACTGGGGCCGCGCACGCAGGTTTCTTCGCTTTCACTGAAGGCTTGCGCGTCGGCATAACCCCAGGCGCGGCAGCGCCGGGCGGCTTCGGCCAGTGAACCGGATTGACTGATTTCGGGGCGATTGAGTGGCGTGTAGCGATAGGCCATTTTCACAATGCCGTCGCCGCGGCTGCCGCCTATGGCTTTCATGGATTGGGGCGGAGAAGAGCAGGCCGTCACCCCCACGGCCAGAAAGGCAAATATTCCCGCGATGATTTGCCTTTGGGAAATATTGAAATATTTTGAGCGGAATGATTTTAATGGATTAAAATTGCTGATTGCTGATTGCTGATTGCTGATTGCTGATTGCTGATTGCTGATTGCT
>JBQNAO010000057.1:0-7701 GCA_052170415.1 Ottowia sp.
AGCTGCCCCGTTTCATCTTTCAGCGAGAAGTAGCAATGCCCGCTGGCCGCGCGCGTGAAGCCGGAAATCTCGCCCTGCACCGTGGCGGGATTGAGCCGCGCATCGAGCACCTGCCCGATGGCCTGGCAAAGCTGGCCGACGGGCCAGACCTGATTGGCAGGCGAAAAAGCCATCAGCAACGCCTTTCTTCCACAGATGCCGCGCGCTCGGCCCATGCGCCCAAGGTTTTCGTGGAAATGCCGATGAGATTTGGCAACATGTTGATTTCAAACGATTTTTTGTGATTCAGAGCTTCGCGTGATGCCGCGTTTTCGGCATCCACACACGCGAACAAATCACAAGCATTCTCGCTTGAGCAAAACAGGTTACGATCGTATCGTATCGTATCGTATCGTATCGTATCGAATAGGAAAGGAACTGTATGAAAGACGATCTGATCGACAACCCCTCCCCCCGCTGCCCCTGCTTGCTGGTGCTGGATACATCCGGTTCCATGTCAGGCGAGCCAATTGCGCAGTTGAATGCGGGTGTGCGGCAGTTCATTCAGGAACTGCAAAGGGACGAAGTGGCGGCCTGTTCGGTGGAAGTGGCCATCATCGTTGCCGGCGGCAGGGTGGAAAGC
This sequence comes from Ottowia sp., assembly GCA_052170415.1. Classification (GTDB taxonomy): domain Bacteria; phylum Pseudomonadota; class Gammaproteobacteria; order Burkholderiales; family Burkholderiaceae_C; genus Ottowia. The sequence goes on from JBQNAO010000057.1 coordinate 623, forward strand.
GTCATGCCGTTCAACACGGTGATGAGCCTGGATTACGCAAGCACTTTTTCGGCAGGCGGGGATACGCCTTTGGGCACTGCGGTCGAGGAGGGATTGCGAATGCTTGACGAGCGGAAAAACGAATATCGCAAAAATGGCGTGGCTTATTATCAGCCGTGGATGGTCATTATCAGCGATGGTTCTCCGACCGATGATTGGCAAAATGCCGCATCCAAGGCAAAAGACCTTTCGGAAAAGCGTAAACTGGTTTCTTTGGTCGTGGGTGTGCAAGGCGCGGATATGACTGTGCTTTCCGAATTCAGCAATCGATCCGCGCTGCACTTGGACGGATTGAAATTCTCCCAATTCTTCAACTGGCTTTCTGCCAGCATGAGCAGGGTTTCGGCATCCAATTCGACATCGAATTCCGTGAAATTGCCGCCCATGGACGACTGGGCTAGCATTTGAGCGCGATTTCTGATGCCCATATGCCTTGCGCATATGGGCATTTTGTTTGGAGGGGAATGAAATGAGTCGAATGATTTTTAGCGTACATGGCCACCCGAAAGCCCTGGGGGAACTGATGGCAAAAGGTGGCGAAGCGGAAATCTATCCTCTGCATGATCGCCCTGATGTCTTATTCAAGGCCTACCATGATGCGGTGCTGAAAGAACGCGGACAGGATTTGGAAAAGAAAATCAAAGCCATGCGCGAGATTGACCTGAGAAAAAACAGGAATCTAAGCTGGCCGCTGCTCAGCGTCTACGATCAGAACAAGCGCTGGATAGGTTATTGCATGTATAGAGGCAGCGGCGTGGAAATGTTCAAACTTGCCCACGCCATGCTTTACAAGAAATATTTTCCGAATCTGGACAGGGTGCGCATTGTCGAATATCTCATCAGTTTCCTGCATGAAGTTCGCAAGCTGCACAAGAAGAAGATTTTCATAGGCGATTACAACTTGCAGAATATCCTGCTTGATCCGCAAAGCAGCAAGGTAACGTTGATTGATTGCGACAGTTACCAAATCAGGGTGGGTAACGAACGTTTTCCCTGTGCGGTCGGCAGTGCGGACATGACTCCGAAAGAACATCAGAACAAGAATTTCAAGGATGTCGTCCGCAATGTGGAAAGCGAGCTGTTTTCCATTGCAATCATTTTGTTCAAGGCACTGATGCTGGGGCGGCATCCATATGATGTCGTGGATGGCGAGGATCCGGTAAAAAACCTGTGCAAAGGTGGTTTTCCTTATGGTCAAAGTGGGCGCGACATTCCGAAAGGGCCGTGGTACAACATTTGGAGCCATATGCCGTACAAGATAAAGAGCCTGTTCATACAGACATTTACCGAGGGTGCCGATCATCCAGACAAGCGAATAGCGTTGGACAAATGGCTGGACGAACTCAGGACATACAAGAAAGAAATTGAAAAAGGCTGGCATGCCAAAGAAATTGTTCCTGCCAAACCAAAAAAGAGCAAGCATCACAATGACAAAGTGCAAGCGGATGATTGAATATATGGAAGGAATATCATGATGGAATTGTTTGAATTAATATTTGGTTGGATGTATATGGGAAAACGCAAAGACAAAAAAAGGAATGTTCACGGTGGCAGGCAAACTGGTGACAGGGCGCTTTCCGCAAGAGGCGAGGAAGCTGTTGGCATGCAAGGCAGTGAACAAACTGCCGCCAGCAAGACACCAGTTGGAAAACCCAAGGAGCCGCCGCAAATTCAGGAAAACAGGCAAGCGGCTTCCAGAAATACGCTTCCTGTGAGTGACGAGGCGGTTGCTGGCACCAAGGGCAGCGAGCCAACTGCTGCCAACAAGGCAGCGCTATTAGCCAAACCCAAGGAACCGCCAATTCAGGAAAGCAAGGAAACAGTTTCCGACAATATGCTTTCTGCGAGTGGCGAAGCAGCTATTAGCGCTCAGGGTGGCGAGCAAAAAGCCGCCAGCAAGGCGGAGTTGGTTGATAAACCCAGGGAATCGCCCATTCAGGATGGCAGGCAAACGGTCGCCAGAGAAACGCTTACGCTGAAAAACAAAAAAACTGCTGGCGCTCAGGGCGAAAAGCAAACAGCCACCAGCAAGACAAGCACAACAGCAGATTCCGGCATGGCACGGAATGCGACAGCATCAACCGTTGAAGCGAAAACAGATAATGCTGAAAAAGATGCCGGAGCGTTGCCACTGCCTGCGGAAAAAAAGGCCGAAACGGTTTATTTACGCAATAATGGCCAATGGCAAGGCATGTTCGAGGCAGTGGTTGGCACGGCACACCGCAAAGTCAATCCGCCGCTGCCATGTCAGGACGCGGCAATTTGCGTGACGAATCCGCGTTCCGTCATCATTACTGCCGATGGCGCAGGCAGTGCAGCTGTGTCGGAAATCGGCTCGAAAGCGGTTGTGCATGGTATTCGCAGGCTGCTGGCCACATTGGAGCATCAGCTTGCCGGATTTCTGGATGTTGAAAAAAATACGGAAGCACTTGAGCGCGAATCCAGAAAATGGGCTTATCTGATCGTGACGCATGCCAAAGGCATTCTGACGGATTTGGCGCTTGAAAATCGCCGCCCTGTTTGTGATTTCAGGTGCACGCTGCTTGCGGCGGTGGTTGGCAAAAAGCATGTCCTTTGGGTGAAAGTGGGCGATGGCGCGCTGGTCATTGAAAAAATGCCGGCAGGCGGTTCGGCTCAGCTGCATGCGCTTGGCCTGGTGGGCAAGGGCGAATATGCCAATCAAACCACATTCATTGATGAAAAGGTGTGCGCCGAAGATGTCCAATACGGTCTGGAGGATGGCCAATGCGTTTCTGCATTGTTCGCGATGAGCGATGGCGCGGCAGAACGCTTTGTGTCTTCAAATGGCAGCAAGGTTGCGCAGCGATTGGCAAACTGGGCGCAGGAATTGCGGGACGGAAAATTGTCGCGCCAGCAATTGACGGTGGCTTTTTATGGCGATGATTTTCGCAAGGGCCATTCGGGCGATGATTGCAGCCTGGCCATGCTGGCGGCAGGCGTGGTGTCCGATGTCGAATCGGCAAAGGTTCCGGCCAGAAATCGATTGCCCGATTGATGACAATATTCCGGCAAATGAATTCAGGCGGCTGACGGTTTCATGACGGGCCGCCTGAATTTCATTTGCCGAAACGGAATTCCGATGTTTTCCACAGAATTGTTCACAGGGTTGAGCGCATGAATGGCCCCGAATCTGCCAACCCATTCTGCTGGTTTTGCCTGTTTTTCACAGGGCTATCAACAAGGTTGTCCACAGGCGCGCGAATGTCGGGGGCGCAACAAGGCATTGGATTGACTTGCCTTTTGCCGTTGCAGCATGGGTAATAATTGCCGCGTATCACCTGTTGCCGGTTAGCCATCGAACCGGTTTTTTCATACAGTATTTTTGCAACGGAGAACCGTTTTGCTTTCCATCATTCAAGCGGCCGGCTGGCCCATTTGGCCCCTCATCCTGGCGTCCGTGGTTGCGCTGGCTCTGGTGATCGAGCGTTTCATGAGCCTGAAAAGCTCGCGCATTTTTTCCCCCACGCTGGTCGATGAGGCCATCCGCGCTTCACAGCGCGGCGCGCCCGACGCCGATACGGTGCAGCAGCTGGCCGAGCACTCGGTGATGGGCGAAGTGCTGGCCGCCGGGCTGCGCGCGCTCAATGCCAATCCGCGTTGCAGCCCCGAGGAAATGCGCGCCGCGCTGGAAGCGGCCGGGCGCAAGGCCACGCACCAGATGGAGCGCTTTTTGCCCGCGCTGGCCACCATCGCCTCGGCCGCGCCGCTGCTGGGCCTGCTGGGCACGGTGATCGGGATGATCGAAATCTTCGGCTCGCAAGCGCCCAGCGGCTCTCTTGCGGGCGGCAATCCGGCGCATCTGGCGCACGGCATTTCCACGGCTCTTTACAACACGGCCTTCGGGCTGATCGTGGCCATTCCGGCGCTAATCTTCTGGCGCTACTTCCGCGCGCGAGTCGATGGCTACGTGCTGGCGCTGGAGCTGGCCGCCGAGCGTTTTGCCCGCCACCTGGAGCCGTTTTGCAAAGGCGCCGGCCGATGAAATTCAGCCCCCGCCCCCACAGCGAGCCGGAGATCAACCTGATCCCCTTCATCGACGTGCTGCTGGTCATCCTGATTTTTCTGATGCTCAGCACCACCTACAGCAAATTCACCGAGCTGCAACTGAACCTGCCCTCGGCCCACGCCGATGCCTCGCAAACGCGCCCGCGCGAAGTCATCGTCTCCGTGGCCGCAGACGGGCGCTACGCCATCGGCGGCGAAGAGCTGCCCGCGCGCGACGCCACCAGCCTGGGCGCCGCCCTGGCGCGCGCGGCCAGCCAGGCCGGCCAGGGCAGCGTCATCGTCATCAGCGCCGATGCGCAAGCCAGCCACCAGTCGGTCATCACCGTGATGGAAGCGGCCCGCAATCACGGACTGACGCAACTGACCTTCGCCGCCCAAACGGGCAATCAGGGCCAGTAAGCCCAAGGGCGGCGGCCCCCCGCCTGCCGCCCCGGCCAGCCGCGCACCGGGCCGCGCCCGGCTGGCTTTTTTTCCGGCCCCTTCATGGCCCTTTCGTGGCGTTTTCCCCATGCCCCTGCGCGCCGCCCTTGAACGCACCCTCACCGCCGCCTGGCAGCAGCGCGGCCCGCTGGCTTGCAGCCTGCGGCCCCTGGCCAGTCTCTACGGCGTGCTGGCCGCCCGCCAGCAAACCCGCGCCAGCGCCGCCGCCCAGCGCCTGCCCGTGCCCGTCATCGTCGTGGGCAACGTCGTGGCCGGCGGCGCGGGCAAAACGCCCGTCACCCTCGCCCTGGCGCGCCACCTTCAGGCCCGCGGCTGGCGGCCCGGCATCGTCTCGCGCGGTCACGGTCGCGACAGCGCCGATTGCCGCGAGGTGCACCCGGACAGCCCCGTGGCCGAAGTGGGCGACGAACCCCTGCTGCTGCGCCGCAAAAGCGGCCTGCCCGTGTTCGTCGCACCCGCCCGCGCGCAAGCCGGCCGCGCCCTGCTGGCGGCCCACCCCGACTGCACCCTTTTGCTTTGTGACGACGGCTTGCAGCACCGCGCCCTTGCGCGCGATGTGGAAATCTGCGTTTTCGATGGCCGCGGCATAGGCAACGGCTGGCTGCTGCCCGCCGGCCCGCTGCGCCAGCCCTGGCCCCCCGCCCCCGGCCAGCGCCGGCCCGATCTGGCCCTGCTCACCGAAGCGCCCCCGCCCGCCCTACCCTGCCCGGCCGGGCTGCCCGTGTATCAGGCCCGGCGGCAGCTCGGCGCGCACGCCCTGGCCCAAAGCGGCCCGCCCACGCCCCTGCACAGCCTGCGCGGCCAGCCCCTCATCGCCGTGGCCGGCATCGCCCGGCCCCAGGCGTTTTTCAACATGCTGCAAGCGGCCGGACTCACCCTGGCCCACAGCTTTGCCCTGCCCGATCACCACGCCTACACCCGCCTGCCCCAGCCCCTGGCCCGCGCCATCACCCGGGCGCAGGCCGGGGGCCAGCCCATCGTCTGCACCGAAAAAGACGCGCCCAAGCTCTGGCCGCACGCCCCCGCCGCGCTGGCCGTTCCGCTGGAAATGGAGCTGCCGCCTGCATTTCTTGCCGCGCTGGAAGCCCTTCTGCCCCCGCCCCCTGCACCCCCTGCCCCATGAGCCGCCCATGATCCGCCACATTGACCACATCGTCCTCACCGTTGCCGACATCGAGCGCGCCATCGCCTTCTATCAGTGCGTGCTCCACATGCAGCCGCTCACCTTTGGCGCAGGCCGCCGCGCCCTGACCTTCGGCCAGCAAAAAATCAATCTCCAAACCCCCGGCCAGGAGCTGCGCAACCACGCCTGCCGGGGCAGCGGCGATCTTTGCCTGATCACCGCCTGCCCCCCTGATCGCCTGCTCGCCCACCTGGCCGCCGAAGGCGTGCCCGTGCTCGAAGGCCCCGTCACCCGCGCCGGCGCCCAGGGCCCCATCTGCTCCATCTATATCCACGATCCCGACGGCAACCTCATCGAAATCGGCAGCTACCCCGCCACTGCCCGCCCTGTCGCCTGCGTGTCATGAAAACCTGGCTCCTTTTGCTGGCGGCCATCGCCGCCGAAGTCACCGCCACCACTGCCCTGAAGGCCAGCCACGGCTTCACCCGGCTGCTGCCCAGCCTCATCGTCGTGGCCGGCTACGGCCTTGCCTTCTGGCTGCTGGCGCTCACCCTGCGCGTGCTGCCCGTGGGCGTGGCCTATGCCATCTGGTCGGGCCTGGGCACGGCCCTCATCGTCCTCATCGCCTGGGTCATCTACGGCCAAACCATGGACGCCTGGGGCCTGCTCGGCCTGGCCCTCATCGTGGCCGGCGTGCTCGTGCTCAACCTGCTGTCGCGCTCCGCCGCCCACTAAGCTCGGCCCCTTCTTCCCCCATCCCCAAAGGATTTCCCCCATGGACCCGAAACTCCTGCAACTGCTCGTTTGCCCCATCACCAAAGGCCCGCTTGAATTCCTGCGCGAGAAAAACGAACTCATCAGCCGCAGCGCCCGCCTGGCCTACCCCGTGCGCGACGGCATCCCCATCCTCCTCGAAGCCGAAGCCCGCCCCCTCAGCGCCGAAGAAATCGAGCAACTGCCCCCGCGCCCGCCCCGGCACGACTAAACGCCACCGCCCCCAGCGCCGGGGCTTTCAGGGAAAACCCTGAATTGACGCAACAAAAAAGATATCTAGAGTGACATCTGGATACAGCCCATACCCCTTTCAGGCGGCCCGCGCCACGCCGCCTTCTCCCGCGATGTTTTCCCTCACTTGTTTTCCAACCTGCTGAAAGGAGTCATCTCATGAAACGCAAAACACAGCCCGAATTACCAGAGGAATGAATCGCTCATTCCATCTGGTTTTTTATTTTTAATTGGCAGCCAGCATTCATTCTGCCAATCAAAACCCCGGCTTGTTTTTTATGGAGATCAAGGTTTATGGCCAATAAATATCTTTTCAAACTCGTTCCCCTGGCTTTGGCCGCCGCATTGGCCGCCTGCGGAGGCAGTGATGGCGATTCGGGGAATATCCCAACTCCAACTCCAACTCCAACTCCAACTCCAACTCCAACTCCAACTCCAACTCCAA
>JBQNAO010000058.1:0-6563 GCA_052170415.1 Ottowia sp.
GATTTCCCGATTTCCCGATTTCCCGATTTCCCGATTTCCCGATTTCCCGATTTCCCGATTTCCCGATTTCCCGATTTCCCGCCGTCGCATCAAGGCCGAAAAGCCGCAAAACCGGCATCAACCCCAGCCACTTATCCACAGATTTCTCCTGATTTGATAGCGCGCTGCGCAGCATCCACGGGCGCTGCGGGCCGTTTGCCTGTTTGACAGGCAAAAACAGGTTACGGAATGCAAGGCGCGCAAAGCGCAATGGCAACGGGCGAGAAGGCGGCCCGCACCGCGCCGGGAATTTCCCCAGTTTCCTTAATTTCCCGCTATCGCTCTCATCCCGGCCGCCGCGCATTGCGGGCGTTTTGCCTGATGGACGGGCAAAGAAGCGGCGCTTGGGTTTGGGGCATCTTTTCCGCTTGGCCTTTATTGCGTGTGCTGCCTGATTCGCCTGATTTCCCTGATTTGCGGAATTTGCGGAATTTGCGGAATTTGCGGAATTTGCGGAATTTGCGGAATTTGCCGAATTCACCCGCAAGCCAGGGCAAATGAAAACGGCCCCGAAGTGGGGCCGGTCAGGGGGTGTGGAGGCAGGCAGCGGGGGTTACTTATCCACAGATTTCTCCTGATTTGATAGCGCCCTTCGCAGTATTTACGGGCGCTGCGGGCCGTTTGCCCGTTTATTCATCAATTTCGTGTGTCGATTTGTTTGCACCGGGCGCGGGCAGTTTGTCGGCCACGCAGCGGGCGATCAGGCGCACGCCTTCGGCCATGCGGGGGCCGGGGCGCACCAGCACGTCGGTTTCGGCGCGGGTGAACAGGCACAGGCGCTGCTCGCGCCAGGCGGGCAGGTTTTGCCAGCCGGGGTAGGGCGCGCGCGCCAGCTGGCTGTGGCTGGTGGCCATGATGATTTCGGGCGGGTGCGCCAGCACGAATTCGGGGTTGAGCCGGGGAAACGGCCCCAGCTCGTCCGGCACGATGTTGCCCAGCCCCAGGCGCCGGATGGATTCGCCTATGAACGAAGACGGCCCCGCCGCCCAGGGGCCGCTGCTGATTTCAAAAAACACGCGCGCCCCGCGAGCATGGGCGGGCAGGGTGCGGGCGGCTTGCTCGATGGTCTGCTCGATGGCGGCCCAGGCGCGCTCGGCGCTGGCCGGCGGCAGGGCCAGGATGCGGGCCAGCCGGATCAGGCCCTGGCGCACTTCGTCCTGGGTTTGGGTGCGGATGGACTGCACCCGCAGCCCCAGCGCTTGCAGGCGGCTGGCCGCGCGCGAGCCTTCGTCGAGCAGCACCAGATCGGGCCGCAGGGCCAAAATTCCTTCCATATCAGGGTCTTGCACGCCGCCCAGGCGCGGCAGCGCCTGCACGGAGGCGGGCCAGTTGGCATGGCGGTCTATGCCCACCAGGCGATCGCACGCGCCCAGCGCGCACACGCTTTCGGTGAGCGAGGGCAGCAGGCTGACGATGCGCTGCGGGCCGGCCGGCGCTTTGGCGGGGGCAGCAGGCGTTTCGATGGGCGTTTCGATGGGCGTTTCGGCCGATGCCGTGGCCACGGCGGGCAGGGCCAGCGCCAGGGCCGTGAGGGCTGCAAGGGCCGTGAGGGCTGCAAGGGCCGTCAATGCGGTGCGGGCAAGTCGAAAAATCATGATGCGGCGGGGGATGAATCCGTGGCGGAAGGGGTGATGGATGGGGCGGCGGGCAGGTCCTTGAGCGCCAGCGGCAGCCCGGCGGCCATGAAGCACACGCGCTGGCAGTGGGCGGCCACCTGTTGATTCAGCCCGCCCAGGGCATCGACGAAAGCGCGGGTTTCGCGCCCCAGGGGGATCACGCCCAGGCCGATTTCCTGGCTCACCAGCACCACCGGCCCGGCGCTGGCGGCCAGCGCGGCCAGCAGGGCGCGAACCTGGCCGGGCCAGTCGGACGGCTGCGGCAGCGCAAAACCGGGCGGCGGCAGCATGAGCTGGGCCAGCCACACGCTCAGGCAATCGACCACGCGCAGGCGCTGGGGCGCATCGCTGGCGGCCAGCGCGGCGGGCAGATCGGCCCAGGCTTCTTGCGTGCGCAGGCCGGGCGCGCGCAAGGCGCGATCGCGCTGATGGCGGGCGATGCGCTGGCGCATCTCGTCGCCGCCCGCGCCCTCGCCGTGCGGCCAGGCCGTGGCCAGCAGCAGCGCCTCGCGCCCCGGCGCGGCGGCCAGCCAGGCAGCGGCCAGCGCCTCGGCCCGGCGCGACTTGCCGCTTTTTTGCCCGCCCAGCAGCAGCTCGGAAGCGGCAACAGACAAACCAGACCCGGCAGCCTGGGCGGGTGAAGGGGCGGGTGAAGGGGCGGATGAAAAGGCGGATGAAAAGGCGGATGAAAAGGCGGATGAAAAGGCGGATGAAAAGGCGGACATGGCGGCGGGTGAATGGGCGGTGAATCAGGGGAAATTGCCGAATGGCGATTATTGGATTCGGTGATTTTATGATTTAATGCAGCGGCTTTGAAAAAATCGAACGCATGATGATTTGAATAAACCGGATAAACGGGCAAATGACAAATCAGTGATTTAAATACCCAACACCCCGAATCCATCCATCAAAAACACCGCGCCGCCCCCATCCGCCCGCCCCCGGCGGCCTTGCCCCAGCCGTTCGTATTTGGATACAAGATTTTGCTGAAAAATCGGGCAAGCCGCCCGCAGCGCCCGCCTATGCTGCGCTGGACGCTATGCTTTTTCAAGCAAATTGTGGATAACTTCCCCGCGCGGGGCGCAAAAACGGGCCTGTTCGGCCGCCGGGCGGTCCGCTTTCCGATAATCCGCGCCTTGGTTTCGCCTTTTTTCACCCCCATTCGCCCTTTTTTCCCCATGCAACTGACCATCGCCACCCGTGAAAGCCGCCTGGCCTTGTGGCAGGCCCGACACGTTCAAACCCTGCTGGCTGCGCGCGGCCACGGCGCACGCCTGCTGGGCATGACCACGCGCGGCGATCAAATTCTGGATGTCACCCTGAGCAAAGTCGGCGGCAAGGGCCTGTTCGTGAAAGAGCTGGAAACCGCCCTGCTCGATGGCCGCGCCGACCTGGCCGTGCACTCGCTCAAAGACGTGCCCATGCAGCTGCCGCCCGAGCTGGCGCTGGCCTGCGTGCTCGAGCGCGAAGACCCGCGCGATGCCTGGGTCTCGCCCGCCTGCGCCGGCCTGGCCGACCTGCCCGAAGGTGCCGTCATCGGCACCTCCAGCCTGCGCCGCGTGGCCCTGCTGCACGCCCGCCTGGCCGCGCTGGGCCGCCAAGACGTACGCATCGCCCCCCTGCGCGGCAACCTCGACACCCGCCTGCGCAAGCTCGACGAAGGCCACTTCGCCGCCATCGTGCTGGCCGCCGCCGGCCTCAAGCGCCTGGGCCTGGCCGGGCGCATCCGCCACATTTTTTCCCCCGAAGAAATGCTGCCGGCCGCCGGCCAGGGCGCGCTGGGCATCGAAATCTGCGCCGCCCGCGCCGACCTGCAAGCCGCCCTGGCCCCCCTGGCGCACCTGCCCACCTGGCTGGCCGTGGCCGCCGAGCGCGCCGTCAGCCGCGCCCTGGGCGGCAGCTGCTCCATGCCGCTGGCCGCCCACGCCCGCTGGGCCGAAGCGCCCGCGCCCGAACCCGCCCCCGAACTTTTACGCCTGCAAGCGGCCTGGGGCGACGAAGCCGCCCCGCAAGCGCCCCTCATCACCGCCGAAGAAACCGCCCCCATCGCCACCCTGACCGAAGCCGAAGCCCTGGGCCAGCGCGTGGCCGCCCGGCTGCGAGCGCAAGGCGCAACGCCGTCCGCAGCGCCCGCCTGACGCACCCCCCGCCGCCCCAAAGGCAAAGGGGCGGCAAAGCGCCGGAAACAGGCAAGTTATCCACAGATTTTTCCTGAATTGATAGCGCGCTTCGCAGCAACCACGGGCGCTGCGGGCGGTTTGCCTGAATTTCAGTCAAACCAGATGCGCGCAGCGGCGGCGCGCCGGAATGTTTTCGGCGGCGGGCGCTGGAATTGACCGGGCGCGGGCAATTGCACTGGTTCTCGCCAGTCCTTGCCGACGCGCTGCGTTCGATGGCCTGGCTTGTTCCAGCGGCACTGCCCGGGCTGATTTCCGATTTGCCCCGGATTGCCTCCAGACGCCTCGTTTTCAGACCGGGTTATCCACAGATTTTTCCTGAATTGATAGCGCGCTTCGCAGCAACCACGGGCGCTGCGGGCGGTTTGCCTGTTTGATGAGCAAATTCTGCCCAGGCGCTTTAAGCCACCCCGGCGCGGCCGCGCGCGGGGCGCTTGGGGCACCATCGCGGGCATGAAAAAACCGGCCGCTGTTTCTGCTTCTGCTCCTGCTTCCGACGCTGCTTTGCCCGCTGTCCAACCGACTCTGGCAATGACGGCTTGCGCCGTGGCGGCGGGCGGGGATGGGGGGCCGGGCGCTGATGCGTATGCGCGCTGCCAGAGCCTGCCCGCCTTGCGCCAGGTGTGGCAGGCGCGGCGGCAGCAGGCGCTGGCGGCGGTGGATGCGGCGGCCTGGCCTGATCGGCCGGCGCGGGAGTTGGGGCGGGCGCTGGCAGGGCTGGCGCAGCAGGCGGCGCTGGCGCTGCGGGCGGTGTGGCGGCTGGCCGGTTTGCAGGGGCGCGCGGGGCTGGCGCTGCTGGCCGTGGGGGGGTTCGGGCGGGGGCGGCTGTTTCCGTTTTCGGATGTGGATGTGCTGGTGCTGTGCGCGCCGCAGGCGGGCGCGGCGGCAGATGAGGCCGTGCGCGCTTTTGTGGCGGCGTGCTGGGATGTGGGGCTGCCCATCAGCTCCAGCGTGCGCACGCCGGATCAGGCGCTGGCGGCGGCGCGGGAAGATTTGAGCCTGTGCACGGCGCTGCTGGAGGCGCGATTTGTGGCGGGCGATGCGGCGTTTTGCGCCCGCTTTGAGCAGGCTTTTGCCGCGCAGCTGGATGCGCTGGCTTTCGTGAAGGCCAAGCGCCTGGAGCAGCGCCAGCGCCACGCGCGCCAGCAAAACACGCCCTACGCGCTGGAGCCCAATTGCAAGGAGTCGCCCGGCGGGCTGCGCGATTTGCACATGCTGCGCTGGGCGGCGCGCGCCGCCGGCCTGGGCGCAAGCTGGGCGGCGCTGGCGCACGCGGGCGTGGCCACGGCGCGCGAGGTGCGCCAGCTTGCGCGCAACGAGCAGTTTTTGAGCCTGATTCGCGCCCGGCTGCACCTGCTGGCCGGGCGCAGCGAAGACCGCCTGGTGTTCGACCGCCAGGCGGCGCTGGCGCAAGCCTTTGGCTATCGCCCGCGCCACGGCGCCGATGGCCGCCTGGCCCTGCGCGCCAGCGAGCAGCTCATGCGCCGCTATTACTGGTGCGCCAAGGCCGTGACGCAACTGGGCGAAATCCTGCTGCAAGTCGTGGAGCAGCGCCTGCGCGCCGCGCGCGAAACGCTCCCGCCGGCGCGCCGCATCAACGCCTGGTTCAGCGAAGTCGATGGCGCGCTGGAAATTTGCCGCGACGACCTGTATGAGCGCCACCCGCGCGCCATCTTGCAAACCTTCTGGCTGTATCAAAGCCGCCCCGAAGTGCGCCAGCTGGGCGTGCGCACCCTGCGCGCGCTCTACCACGCCCGCAGCGTGATGGACGGGCGCTTTCGCGCCGACGCGGCCAATCACGCCCTGTTCATGCGCATCCTCAAAGCGCCCGCCGGGCAGACCCACACCCTGCGGCTGATGAACCACACCAGCGTGCTGGGGCGCTATTTGTGGGTGTTTCGCCGCATCGTCGGGCAGATGCAGCACGACTTGTTTCACGCCTACACCGTCGATCAGCACAGCCTCATCACGCTGGGCAACGTGCGGCGCTTTTTCATCCCCGAATTCGCCCACGAATACCCCCTGTGCTCGCAAGTGGCGCGGCGCTGGCGCAAGCCCTGGCTGCTGCTGGCAGCGGCGCTGTTTCACGACATCGCCAAAGGCCGAGGGGGCGATCACAGCGAACTGGGCGCGCGCGAAGTGCGCCGCTTTTGCCGCCAGCGCGCCATCGGCGCAGACGACGCGCGCCTGATCGAATTTCTCGTGCGCGAGCACCTGCTCATGAGCCAAACCGCGCAAAAACAAGACCTTGGCGATCCGGCCGTCATCGCCCGCTTTGCCCAGCGCGTGCGCAGCCAGCGCCAGCTCGACGGCCTGTATCTGCTCACCGTGGCCGACATCCGCGCCACCGGCCCGCGCGTGTGGAACGGCTGGAAAGACCAGCTCTTGCAGCAGCTCTACCACGCCTGCACCCGCGCGCTGCGCGGCCACGCCCCCAGCGCCCGCACCCTGGCCGCCAGCGGCCAGCGCCAGGCCCTGGCCCTGCTGCCCGCCAGCGCCCGCGCGCGCGCCGCCGCCCTGTGGGCCAGCCTGGACAGCGCCTACTTCACCCGCCACAGCCCCGCAGAAATGGCCTGGCACTTGAGCGTTCTGGCTGATTCGCCTGATTCAGCCGATTCAGCCAATTCAGCCAATTCAGCCAATTCAGCCAATTCAGCCAATTCAGCCAATTCAGCAAATTCAGCAAATTCAGCAAATTCAGCAAATTCAGCAAATTCAGCAAATTCAGCAA
>JBQNAO010000059.1:0-6115 GCA_052170415.1 Ottowia sp.
CGGCAAACGCCTTGCGCCCCCACGGCGCTTGCGCGGCGGCGCAAATGGGCGCGAAAAACCCTCTTGGCGGCGGTAGTATCGCCCGCTTTCGCCTTCGTTTGTCTTGCCGTGCGCTTCCTGCGTGTGTCCTTCCGCAATCCTGCCCTGCGCCTATGGCTGGGGGCGGTGCTGTTGCTGGCGATGGTGGCGTGGGGCGCGCAGGCGCCTGTGCGGCTGCGTCACGTGGCGCAGGCGGCGGATTGGCCTGCCGGTGTGGTGATTTGCGGGCTGGATGTAGCCGACACGAGCGACGGGCAGGCGGAGCACGATGGGTGCTGTCCCGGCTGTTTTTGCTGCCATCTGGTGACGCATTGGGCGCTGCCTGCATCGGCTCATTTGCCCGGCTTTGCCTTGCCGCCTTTGCCCGTGGCCGTACCGCCCGCGCAGGCGGTGCCGGGCACGGCGGTGGCCTGGTTGCCGCAGGCCACGGGGCCGCCTTCCATTTGAATGCGCTTCACCCGAATACCGTCCCGCATGCAACCTGCTTGCGGGGCGGTCTTGTCATGCATTCATTTGGAGTTTTTTCATGTCCCGTTTTTCTTCCGGCGCATTGCGTTTGCGCCTGTTGCCAGCCTGTCTGGCGCTGATTCCCGCTGCCGCCCTGGCACAGGGCGTGGCCACCGACAACCAGTTGCAGCCCGTCGAAGTCAATGACGCGCGCGAGCAGCTCGACCCCACCCTGCCCAGCACCACCGCCAGCAAAACGCGCGAGCAGTTGCGCAAGCAAAACGTCTTCAATCCGGAAGACGTGGCCGCGCGGCTGCCCGGCGTGACGGTGCGCAAGCGCTACGTCGGCGATCGCAACGCCACCGTGGGCGGCCGCAGCCACGGCACTTTGCAGCCGGGGCGCAGTCTGGTTTATCTGGATGGCTATCTGATTTCCAACTTCCTGGGGCGCTTTGACGCGCCGCGCTGGAACATGGTGAATGTGGAAGCCATCGAGCGTGTCGATGCGCTTTATGGCCCGTTTTCGGCCATCTACCCCGGCAATTCGATGGGCACCACCATCGTCATTACCGAGCGCAAGCCCAAGGGCTTCGAAGCCTCGGCCAGCCTCAAATACAACCGCCAGCATTACCGGCTGTATGCCACCAATGCCCATTACGGCAGCAAGCAGCTTTCCGCCCGCGTGGCCTCGCGGCTGGATAGCGGCCTGTGGTATGCCCTGGCCTTGCAGCGGCAAGACAGCCGGGGCCACCCGCAAATGCAGGCCAGCGCCACGCGCGGCATTACCGGCGGCGCTTTTGCTGCCCCCGGCACGGGCACGCGCGTGAACGGCATCCTGTATGACGTGGACGAGCAGCGCCGCCCGCGCGCCATTTTCGGCGCCACCAGCATCGATCACACCGTGCAAGACACCCTGAACCTGCGCCTGGGCTACGACATCTCGGCCACGCAGGAAGTCGAGGGCCGCCTTTCCTTCTGGCGGCATGACAGCCACGTGCGCAACGAAACCTACTTGCGCGATGCGGCGGGCCGCCCCGTGTGGCGCGGGCGCGTGCACGACGGCACCTACGGCTTCAACCTGAACGACAACACCTTCACGCCCAGCCAGGGCGAAGACCTGCACCGCCAACTGGGCCTGACCTGGAAAACCCGCCATGCGACCGGCTGGAACGGTTCCGTCGTGTTCACGCACTACGAAATGCTGAAAGACCTGAGCCGCCGCGCCAACCAGTCGCAGCCGCTGGCCGATGCGGGCGGCGCGGGCACCGTGACGCGGCGCAACGGCACCGGCTGGAACACGCTGGAAGTGCAGGCCACCTACACCCCCGTGCCGGGCGACTTCGGCGGCGGCCGCCATGCCCTCGTGTTCGGCCTGCACCGCAACGGCTACAAGCTGGAAAACATCGTCAACAGCGCCAGCGACTGGCGCCACACCGAAACCGGGCTGAACCAGCGCTACGCGGGCAAAACCGCCATTACCGCCATCTACGGCCAGGATGCCTGGCGCATGGCGCCCGACTGGCTGCTGACGGCCGGCCTGCGGCTGGAAACGTTTCGCGCCAGCAACGGCTTCCAATACTTTGCCGGGCCGCCCGCCGCGCAACAGGTTTTTGCCAGCCGCAGCCTGAACGCCATCAGCCCCAAGCTCTCGCTGGCCTGGACGGCGACCGACGATTTGCTGCTGCGCGCCAGCTTCGGGCGCGGCACGCGCTTTCCCAGCGTGGACGAGCTTTTCAACGGCACCAAAACGGGCAGCAGCATCATCACCAGCGACCCCCATTTGCGCCCGGAAGTCTCGCGCGCCTTCGAGCTGACCGCCGAAAAATACTGGGGCCAGCACTGGCTGCGCGCCAGCCTGTTTCGCGATGATGTGAAAGACACCATCCTGCGGCAGACGGATTTCACCGTCACGCCCACCGTCACGCGCGTGAGCAACATTGATCGCGTCGTCACCAACGGGCTGGAGCTGGCCTGGCAGTTGCGCGATTTGGGCATCAAGGGGCTGGACGTTGGCGGCAGCGCCATCTGGGCCGATGCCGAAGTCAAGGCCAACACCGCCAACCCGGCGCTGGTGGGCAAGAAGTGGGTGCGCATTCCCCGGCAGCGCTACACGCTGGAGGCTGGCTATCGCCTCAATGAGCAATGGCTGCTGGGCGCCGTCTGGCGCTGGCACGGGCGCATGTTCATCTCGGAAATGAATCTGGACACCAACCCCGACGTTTACGGCGGCGCCTCGCGCGTGAACCAGCTGGATCTGAAAGCCGTCTGGCGCCTTGCCAAGCACTGGGAATGGTCGCTGGGCGTGAACAACGTGAACAACGACAAGGCCTGGCAGTACCACCCCTTCCCGCAGCGCTCCATTCAGACCGAATTGCGGTTTGCGATGCAGTGAGAGGCTGTTCAGCGTTTTGAAGCGGGCGAAAAAACGGCCTTCGCTGCAAGTTTGATAGCTGCATGCGCTTTGTTTTCGGTGCTTGCAGGCCGATGGGGGTGTTTTTTCAGCCCATTTTGGGCACCCCATCGCCCGCAATCCCTTTATTTAAAAGCGTGTTGTGCTATCGAACTTGTAGCGAAAGGCTTGCGCAAAGGCCGTTTTGACCCCCTTTTTCGCTCCTGATTTCATGGCGCACGACCAGACCCCGAAAAACGCCCGGAAACCGAACCGATTCCAACCACCCGACAGGGAAACCCCCATGCCCCTGCCCTTCCCCTCGCCGCGCCCTGCCCTGCGCGCTGCCGCCTGCGCCATCGCCCTTTCCTTGGCATGGCCCGGCCCGGCGACCGCGCAAGCGCAGCCACAAGCGCCCCTGCCCGGCATGCCCACATCGTTCAAGCCCCGCCCGCAAATGGGCACCGGCGCCGCCTTTGCCCCCGATGGCAGCCTGTGGATTGCCGCGCTGGACAAGCAAGGCCGCCTCTACCTGCAAACCGCCCGCCGCCAGGGCAGCGGCAAGCGCGCCAACTGGCAATGGAGCGCCCCCCGCCTGCTGGACACCGACGGCGACCCCGTGGCCGCCGATGGCGAAAACCGCCCCAAGCTGCTGTTCGGCCCCAAGGGCCTGGTGCTGGTGGCCTACACCCGGCCACTCGATCAGCCCTTCACCGGCTACGTGCGCCTGCTGCGCTCCACCGACGGCGGCCAACACTTCGCCGCCCCCCGCACCGTGCACGCCGACCGGCAAATCATCTCCCACCGCTTCGAATCCCTGGCCTTCGACGAACAAGGCGCGTTGCACGCCGTGTGGATCGACAAGCGCGACCTTGAAGCGGCGCAACAGGCCCAGCAGGCGCAAGGCGGCGCGAACGGCACGGACGACCCCGACCGCCCGCCCGCCTACCGAGGCGCCGCCATCTACCGCAACGTCTCGCGCGACGGCGGCGCCACCTTCAGCCCCGATGCCAAAGTGGCCGACCACGCCTGCGAGTGCTGCCGCATCGCTCTGGCCAAGGGCAGCGATGGCCGCCTGCGCGCCCTGTGGCGGCACGTCTTCCCGCCCAATGTGCGCGATCACGCCTTCGCCCTCATCGCCGACGGCAAACCCGCCAACGCCTACACCCGCGCCACCTACGACGGCTGGCGCGTGGACGGCTGCCCCCACCACGGCCCATCCCTGGCCGCCGACGACGCGCAAGGCTTTCACACCGTGTGGTTCGGCCTGCGTGAAGAAAACGGCCAAACCGTGCCCGGCGTGCGCTACGCCCGCCTGCGCCCCGACGGCCAACCCGACCCCGCCACCGTGCAGCGCCTGCCCGACGACCGCGCCGAACACGCCGACCTGCTGGCCCACGGCAAGCGCGTGGCCATCGCCTGGCGCAGCACCAACGGCATGACCACCACGCTCAAAGCCTGGCTATCCACCGACGGCGGCCAGCACTTTGCCGAGCGCGCGCTGGCGCAAGCCGAAGGCGAAAACGACCAGCCCCGGCTGGTGCAGCAAGGCCCCCGCATGAGCGTCGTCTGGCGCACTTCCAAGGAGATACAAGTTCATGACCTCGATTTCTGACCGCCGCCACTGGCTCGCCGCCGCAGCCGCCTGCGCCGCGCTCGCGCTCGCGCCCGCCGCCCGCGCCGCATCCGACACACCCGCCGCCGCATCTGTCGCGCCTGCCGCATCCACTGCGCCCGCCGCATCGTCCATCCCCGCCGCCCTGCCCTTCGACGAAAACACCTGGCAGCACCTGCTCGCCCAAGCCCCCCGCCCCGCTGCCTACCTGTTCACCACCACCTACTGCACCACCTGCCCCGCCGCCTTCGCCCAACTGAAAGCCCACGCGCAGGCCCACGCCTCGGCAGGCACCGAACTGGCCCTCATCCTCATGAACGCCGATGCCCACGAAGCCCGCCGCCACGCCCGCCACTACCCCGGCCTGACGCGCCTTTACATCTTCGACGGCTTCGAGCCAGCCATCCGCCAGCACATCGACCCCCAATGGCCCAACGTCACGCCCTACATCGTGCTGATCGACAAAACCGGCGCCACCCAACGCGGCATCGGCGCCCCCGAACCGCAGATGCTGAAACAGTGGCTGCCTTGAGCGCCCGCCCGGCATCTCGCAAGCTGTTGATTTGCAAGGGGGCCTCTACCAATTCGATAGCAACAATCCCTTTGAACGAAAGCGCATCGTGCTATCGAAAAGGTAGCAAACTCACAACGGCAGCGAAAGCGCCCGCAAGGTGCCCGCCGCGCGCAGGCGGCAGGCGCGGGCCAGCAGGCTGGCGGGGAATTGGGCAATGGCGCGGTTGTAGGCGAGCACGGCGGCGTTGAAGGCTTCGCGCAGAGGCAGGCTTTGGTGCAGCAGGTGCATGCGGTGGGCGGCCAATTGGGCGCTGTCCGTGCGGGCGCTGTCCGCGCCGGGGGCGGCTTCGGGCGCATCAGGCAAATCAGGCGCGGCGGCGGCTTCGGGCGCGGCGGCCAGGTGGTCGATGGCGCGTTGCCAGGCAGCGCCCAGCGTGTCGTGCGCGGTGGCCAGGCTTTCCAGGGCGGGCGGCTGGCAGGGGTCTTGCCGCGCTCGCGCCAGCACGGCGGCCAGTTGCTCGCAGGCCGACCACAGGCGCGTCAGCGCCGCGCGGCTTTCGTCACCCAGCGTGGCGGCGGGCGCAGGGCGGTTTTCGCCGCGCAAGTCGGGCGGCAGGCGCGCCTGCATCCACGTCAGCTCGCTCAGCATGACGGCATCCAGCGCGGCAAAGCTTTTTTTGACTTTGCCGCGCAGGCGCATGAGGCGGCCATAGGCGCCGATGGCCCAGAACAGCGCCACCGCGCAGGCCAGGCCGATGAACAGGGGATTGAGGTTCATGAGCAGATTCCGATTGGAGCCTGTTCAGCATCTGATCGCGAGCGCAAGAAACGGCATCTCGCAACTTGTTGATTTCAAAGGACTTGCTACAAGTTCAATAGCAACAATCCCTTTGAATGAGAGCGTGTCGTGCTATCGAATCAGTAGCAAATTCACGCCAGGATGGGATGCCGAACAGGTTCCAGGAGGCATTGCAACGGGCGCATTGTGGGCGGGCCGCCGCGCAGGCCGGTCACTATCATCGCCCGCCTTTTTTCCTTCGCTTTCGCCATGTCAGACGGCCTGAACCTCGCCCAGCAAGATGCCGTGAACCATTTGCGCGGCCCTTGCCTGG
>JBQNAO010000060.1:0-4082 GCA_052170415.1 Ottowia sp.
TCGCGCAGGCAGGCGAACAGCAGGGCGACTTCGCGCACGGGGCCGCCCAGCAGTTCGGCTTCGCCCCTGGCTTGTGCGCGCTGGGCGGTTTCGGCGTGCAGCAGGCCGATGCCTACGCCGCCGGCGATCAGTGTGGCGGTCACGCTTTCCTGGTCAATGCTCACCATGCGGGCGGGGCGAAAGCCCTGGCTGTCGAACCACTCGTCCAGCACCTGGCCGCAGCAGGTGCCTGGCTGCGGGCAGATCCAGGGTCTGCCCGCCAGGGCGCGCCAGTCGGGGCTGGCCGCGTTGGCCGCCCAGCCCGGCGGCGCGGCCAGGCGCACGGCAAAGCGTCCGGCTTCGATGGCGTGCAGGCTGTCATCGGGCGCGCCCGCTTCGGCGTAAAAGCCTGCGTCCAGGCTGCCGCCGCGTATGGCGCGCGCGATTTCGCCAGATGTGCCGTGCGTGAGGGCCACTTCGATGTCAGGGCAGGCGTGCGAGAGCCGGGCCAGCAGCCGCCCCAGAACGCGGGCGCTGGGGTTGCGGATGGCGCCCAGGCGCACGCGGCCGCTGATGCGGCCTTTGATGCGCCGCGCCTCTTCGATGAACTCGCGGTGCAGGGCCATGATGCGCCCGGCCCGCTCCAGCAGCTGCGCGCCATTGGCCGTCAGGCTCATGCCGCGCGGCGTGCGCTCGAACAGGGCGATGCCCAGCTCGTCTTCCATGGCCTTGATGTGGGCGCTGATGGCGGGCTGGCTGAGAAACAGCCGCTCGGAGGCGCGCGTGATGCTGCCTTCGCGCGCCACGGTCAAAAGGGTGCGCAGTTGATAGATTTCCATGAGCCTGTGGCCGGTGTTCGCGGCGTGTGGTTTGCGGCTTTCGCCTGGGCGCTTGCGCGCGGTTTACGGCGCGGGGGCTGGGACTGGGACGGGGGCGGGCTGCCACGCCAGCGTGGCGCCGGGCACGCAATCGGCCTGGGGCAGATAGGGCTTGATGTCGATGAGCGGCGTGCCGTCCAGGCAGTCCAGCCCGCTGACGAGCAGCCTTGTGCCCTCGCGCCGCAGCCGCTGCGCGACGGCCATGCCGATGGGGTTGGGCCGCTGGGGCGAGCGCGTGGCGAACACGCCGCGCAGCACGCCGTCATGCGGCGTGGGCCTGCGCAGCGTCTGGCGCGGCGCCTGGTGCAGCCAGTACAGCACGTGCAGGTGCGAGGCCTGTTCGATGCCCAGCAGCGCGTCTTCAAAAGCCGGGTCAATTTCCAGCCAGGCCGGCTCGCCCAGGCCGCGCACGCCGCGCGGGCAGTCCTGCAACTGCCGCCAGGGCGTGCGCACGCGGCCTATGGGGCGGAGCGTGAAAGCGTCATTCAAGTCAGGCGTGTTCATGCCGCCGCACTATGCCGGGCTGGGCGCGGCGCGTCCATTCAAATCTGCCGGGGGCGGCCCTCAGCCTTTGCGAAAGCGCGCGGTTTTCAGCTCCTTGATTCATGGCACGGACTCCCCGCCGGATGGGCGCAAAAGGCACTTCTTGGGCGGGCAGATTCGCTTTTTTTCCGCAGCGCGGCCTGCCTCGGATTTTCTGAATGCCGCTTTCAGAAAATGCAAATTGCTTTCATGCCCTTGCCTTCCTAGCATTTGCGCGATGCGAATGATTCGCTTGTTTTGGCAGCGCGAATCCTTCATTTGTGACAAGCACGCAGATGGAGTAAAGGCAGGTTCACATGAAAGGCTGGCAGAAGAGAGCGCCTCTGGCGGGGCATGGGCATTTTTCGCGCCTTTGGCGGGGCGCGGCGCTGGCGGCGCTGCTGCCCGTGGCCGCAGCGCAGCAGGCCGCAGATGGCGGCGCACTGCCGGGCGTGACGGTGCGCGCCACGGCGGGCGCGGCCAGCGGCGATTCGCCCCTGGCGCCTTCCGCGCCGCGCGAGCGGCGGCGGCTGGCGCGCATTGCGGGCGGCACGGCGCTGGCGCTGCCGCAAGACGAAGGGCGCCTGACGGGCCTGCGCGACGCGCTGGGCGTGCAGCCGGGCGTGATCGTGCAAGACCTGTTCGGCGGCTTTGACGCGCCGCGCCTGAACGTGCGCGGCTCCGGCCTGCAAAGCCACCCGGTCAATCGCGGCGTGACGCTGCTGCTCGACGGCCTGCCGCTCAATGACGCCGACGGCACTTACGTCAGCGGCCTGGCCGATCCGCGCAACACGGCGCAAATCAGCATCCGCCGGGGCGCGAACGCGCGCTCGCCTGCTGGCGAGTCGCTGGGCGGCGAGATGGACTTTCAGTCGCTCACGGGCTACGACGGGCGCGGCCTGGCGCGGCTTCAGGCCGGCAGCTTCGGGCGGCGCGCCTGGCAGGCGGCCCTGGGCGCGGCCAGCGCCGAAAGCGGGCTGGATGCGCGCGTGAGCTTCAGCGGCGAGCGCTACCGGGGCTTTCGCCATCACTCTGATGGCCAGCGCAAAAGCGTGCAGGCCAATGCGGGCTGGCGCGGCGCTGGCGGCCTGGAAAGCCGCCTGTGGCTGGGCTGGACGGACCTGGGCTACCACATCGCCGGCCCGCTGCCGCCTGGCCGCGCCTATGGCGACCCCAGCCAGGTGCTGGGCGACGGCAACACGCCGCGCGACCGGCTGCTCAACCTCTACCAGCGCAACCCTCACCGCAACGCGCGGCAGTGGCGCGCCGCCAGCCGCACCAGCTGGGGCGGCGAGCGCCTGCGCCACGAGCTGGGCCTGTGGTGGCAGCACACCGACGTGCAAGAGCAAAACATGGTGCGCGCCGCCCTCTGGAGCGCCCGCACGCGCGGCGTGCAGTGGCAGAGCTTTTTCACGCCCTCGGCGGCCTGGCGCTGGCGGCTGGCCGCCGCGTGGGAGCGCAGCGGCACCGGGCGCGACTTCCATTCCATCCAGCCGCGCACGGGCGCGCTGCTGCAACGCTTTAGCAGCTTTGACTTGATGGCCGAAAACGCGCGCGCCAGCGCCGGGCTGGACGTGGACGTGGCCCCTGGCTGGACGCTCACGGCCGATTTGCGCATCACCCGCAGCCGCCGCAACGCGCAAAGCCGCACCAGCGCCGCCGCGCAGCGGCAAAGCTGGCGCTACGCCACGCCCAAGGCGGGCCTGATCTGGCGGCCCCGGGCAGACCTGCGCCTGTTCGCCAACCTCAGCCGCAGCCACGAAGCGCCCACCTTCACCGACCTGGTGACCGGCTCCGTGGCGGCAAACAACCCCGCGCGCGCCGCCACGGCGCTGGCGCGGCTGGGCATGCAGCGCGCCACCACCGTGGAAGCGGGCGCCGAAGGCCGCCTGGGCGGCCCCGGCCAGGCCTGGGATGCGCGCTGGCAGCTTGCGCTCTACCGCAGCGCCATCCGGGGCGAGCTGCTGCGCACGGCGGATGCAAGCGGCTTGCAGGCCAGCACCCGCAACTACGCGGGCGGCACGCGCCACCAGGGCCTGGAAGCGGGCATGGAAGGCCGCTTGCGCCTGCACGGTCTGCCCGAAGGCTGGCCGGGCGGCGCTTTCGACTGGCGCGCCGCATGGACGTGGAGCGACTACCGCTTTCGCGGCGGCCCGCTTGCGGGCAAGCGCATCGCGGGCGCGCCCCGGCACTTCATCCAGGCCGAGCTGCTGTGGCGCGCGGGCGGCTGGCGCGCGGGGCCGACGCTGCTGTGGCAGCCGCTGAATGAATACGTCGATCACGCCAACACCCCCGGCTACGCGCAAAGGCGCTACGCCCTGCTGGGCCTGCGCGCCGAATACCGGCGCGGCCCCTGGCGCGTGCAGGTGCGCGGCGAAAACCTCACGGGCAGGCGCTACGTCAGCACCTTCGTCGTGGCCGACCGCGCCAATCCCAACATCAACCTCTTTCCCGGCAGCGGCCGCAGCGTGACGGTGAGCGTCAGCCGCGAGTTTTGAGCGCTGGTTCCGAAAGCCCGCCTTGCGCTCTCCCCTTGCGGCCGGGCCTTGGAGCGCGCCCGGGAGCATCGAAAACAGGAGCGAATCCGTGGGCCTGAAAACGGCGCTTGCGCACATTCCACCAGGACATCATGCTATGGATTCAAGAGCAAAAAAATGCCTTCTTTGCCTGACGCTGCTGGCCGCCTTGTGCGGCAGCCTGCCC
>JBQNAO010000061.1:0-3812 GCA_052170415.1 Ottowia sp.
GAGCGCAACCTTGCCAAGGTTGAGGTCGCGAGTTCGAGCCTCGTTTCCCGCTCCAAATCTTCATGAAAAAGGAGCCGTAAGGCTCCTTTTTTTATTGCCGCCGAATCCCGTTGCCGCCCGCCACGGGATTTTTTATTGCCTGATTCCGAAAAACGGCTGCGGGCGGGTGTGGCGCATGGCTTTGACGCTCAAGGGGCGATGGCTTGCGTGCAGGGCGGCGCGGTTTGGGTGCGATGGGCCGATCTGGAGTGGCGCGCTTCGGCGAGGTGTCATGCCGGCGATCCGATTTATTTGTCGGAAATCGCTTGAAATCCGGCTACAATGCGCGGCTTCGCTGTTGCTTGAGACCCCATCGGATTTTCAGGCTTTCCAGCGAATGCAGATACCCGGCGCGATAGCAAAGCGGTTATGCAACGGATTGCAAATCCGTCTAGTCCGGTTCGACTCCGGATCGCGCCTCCAAAACCTTCAAAAAGCCCCCAATAAAAAAGCCGCCCCGAATCGGGCGGCTTTTTTTTGTGCCTTTTGTCTGGTCTGGCGGGCGTGTTCAGTCAAAGCGCACGCTGGGCGCGGCGCGTTCGGCCTCGCTGCTTGTGACTTGCAGAGGCTCGGAGAGGGTGATGCCTGTCAGGCGGGCCACGATGAGGTCGGGGAAGGCCTGGGCTGCGTTGTTGAAGTCCAGCACAGCGTCGTTATAGGCCTGGCGGGCGAAGCTCACGCGGTTTTCCGAGCTGGTGATTTCCTCGCTGAGTTCGCGCATGGTTTGGTCGGCCTTGAGGTCGGGATAGTTTTCCGAGACGGCCAGCAGGCGGCCCACCTGGCCCATCAGCGTTTGCTCGGCCACGGCCAGGGCGGTGATGGCGGCGCCGCTGGCGGGCTGGCTGCGCGCGGCCTGCACTGCGCCTTGCGCCGTATTGCGCGCCTGGATGACGGCGGTGAGCGTGGCCTGCTCGTGTTCCATGTATTTCCTGGCGACTTCCACCAGGTTGGGGATCAGGTCGTGGCGGCGTTTGAGCTGCACGTCGATTTGCCCGAAGGCATTGGCGATGAGGTTGCGCAGCGCCACCAGGCGGTTGTAGATGCGCACGCCCCATATCACCAGCAGCGCCAGCAGGGCCAGCAGGGCCAGGAAAACGATGAGGGTGATGGACATGATGGGCAGCTCCCTGAAAATGTAAGTGGAAGTCGCATTTTATGAATCAAGACAGCGCCAACAACGCCAATCACGCCAGCAGCGCCGCCTACACGGGGCGGTTTGCGCCGTCGCCCACGGGCTTGCTGCATGCGGGCTCGCTGGTGGCGGCGCTGGCCAGTTGGCTGGATGCGCGCGCGCACGGCGGGCGCTGGCTGCTGCGTATCGAGGATGTGGACGGGCCGCGCTGCGTGCCCGGGGCGGATCGGGCCATCGTGGCGCAACTGGCCGCCTGCGGTCTGCGGCCCGATGAGCCGCCGCAGTGGCAGTCGCAGCGCCAGCATTTGTATGAGCGGGCCTTGCAGCGGTTGCAGGAAGCCGCGCTGGCATACCCCTGCGCCTGCACGCGCCGCGCCATTGCCGATTGGCACGCGGCGCATGGCAGCGCCCCGGTGCGCGGGGCGGCGGCGGTGTATCCGGGCCTGTGCCGGCCCGAGCGCGGCGGCCTGCGCGGGCAGGGCGCGCGCGCCTGGCGCTTGCATGTGGGGCGCTGCGCCGCGCTGCCGGATGCAAAAAGGGCCGAATGGCCCGAAAGGCCCGTGGATACTGCGCCGGCAGCTACAAAACCTGTAGCAAAAGAAGGGACCGCGCCCCTGCGCTGGCATGACCGCCGCCTGGGCTGGCAGCAGCAGGATGTGGCTGGCGAGGTGGGCGATTTCGTGCTGCGCCGCGCCGACGGGCTGTGGGCCTATCAACTGGCCGTGGTGGTCGATGACGCCGAGCAGGGCGTCACCCATGTGGTGCGCGGGCAGGATTTGGCGGACAACACCCCGCGCCAAATCCTGCTGCAAGCCGCGCTGGGGCTGCCCACGCCGCTTTATCTGCACACGCCCCTGGTGCTGGGGCCGGGCGGCGAGAAGTTGAGCAAGCAAAACGGCGCCACCGCGCTGGCGCTGGATACGCCGGCCCAGGCGCTGGCCGCGCTCAATGCCGCCGCCCGGGCGCTGGGGCTGCCCGCCACGCAGGCAACGCAAGTGGCCGATGCGCTGGCCGGCTGGGTGCGCGCCTGGCGGGCGCTGCCCTGGTTTTTGGGGGATTGAGGGGATTGGGGGCGTTCAGCGCGGCGGTTTTTTGCGCATGGCCACGCTGAAAAAGCGCAGCAGCTCGGCGTCCAGCTCCTCGCGCACGGCTTGCGCGCCTATGGGGCGCTGGGCGTAGGGCACGTGCACGCTGGCGCGCTGGCGTGCTTCTTTCATGCGGCGCGCCTCGGCCTCGGCGTCGCGCCCGGCAAAGTCGGCCAGCACAGTCACGCCCCAGGGGCCGATTTCCACAATGCCGCCGGCCACGGCCAGCGTTTGCGCCGGGCCGTCGGTGGGGTGCAGCGTCAGCGCGCCGGGGGCCAGGGCGGTGAGCAGTGGCGCGTGTCCCTTGCGCACGCCCAGGCGGCCTTCCACGCCGGGAATGTTGACTTCGCGCACCGTTCCTTCAAACAGCAACTGGTTGAGGGTGGATACGCGCAGATGAAAACCGGCCGTGGCGGCGGGCGAAGAAGGCGGCTCGGAAAAGGGCATGGCAGCGAAACAGCGGAAAAGAAACAGGGCAGGGCGCGTATGCCTTTCAGATGCGGCGCAGCGCATCCGCGCCGGTGGTCAGCTCGATCAGCTCTTGCGTGATGGCTTCCTGCCGGGTTTTGTGAAATTGCAGCCGCAGCTCGTCGATCAGGCGCGAGGCGTTGTCGCTGGCCGCCTTCATGGCCACCATGCGGGCGCAGTACTCGCAGGCCACGTTTTCGGCGATGGCGCTGTAAATCAGCGTCTCGGTGTAGCGCGTCACCAGCAGCCGCACCACGGCCTCGCCCGAGGCCGGTTCGAACTCGTATTCCGCGCCCGGCGCATCCGGCAGTTGCGCCGCGTCGAACAAATCCGGTGGCAGCGGCAGCACGCGCCGCAGTTGGGGCTCATACGTCAGCGTGTTGACAAAGCGGTTGCTGGCCAGCCAGATGTGATCCATCTCGCCCTGCACGTATTGGTGCAGCGGCACGGCGATGGCGCCGATCAGCGCGTCATCCGGCTCGGTGGCGTCGCCAATTTGCGTGGCCTGCGAAATGATGTTTGCCCCCGCCCGGCGCAGCGGCCCCAGGCTGCGACTGCCTATGGCTGTCACGCTTACCTCGCACCCGGCCTGCTGCCACTTGTGCAACTGGCGTATGCATATTTGCAGCAGGCGCAGATTCAGCGGCCCGCACAGGCCGCGGTCGGTGCACACCACGATCAGCGCCACGCGCCGGCCTTGCTCGCGCTGGCCCAGCAGGGCCGGCAGGCGCTCGCGGTCGGTGGCGCGAAAGCGGGCGATCACGCGCAGCATGTCGTTGCGGTAGGGGCGCAGCGCCTCGGCCCGCTTGCGCGCCGCCCCCATCTTGATAAAGGCAATGCGCCCCATCGCATCGGTGATTTGCCGCGTTTTCACAGTGCTTTCGATGTGGCGGCGAATGTCGCTGAGCTGGCTCATGCCGCGAATTATTGACCTGCCCCCCGCGCCGCCTGGGGTCTTGCGGGCGCGCCATCCGGCAAAGCCGCAGCCTTGTCAATAGGGGTTCGCACAGGCGGGTTTGCCTGCGTGCGCGTGCTAGAGCGTGTTATGAACTTTGAGCCAACCGAATCAACGGCATGGCATTGGGCAG
>JBQNAO010000062.1:0-2575 GCA_052170415.1 Ottowia sp.
GATAACCTGTTTGATATAAGAAGGCCGTCTGAAACATATCTTTCAGACGGCCTTCGACTATTATTTGCAGATAACGGACAAACAGATTCCGATACGGGCCGACATCAAAACAATAAGCTTTGGCAGGCGTAGGGTAGGGGTGCATGTTTTTTATTGACCATGCAAACTGACTATAATTCGCTTTGCAAAAGCGTATGGACGCGCTTTCAGGCTGCCTTTGGCGTGGTGGAGCGTTTGTGTGGGCAAAGATGAGTGCTGTTTGGTTTAAAGGCAGCCTGAAAGGAGGGAAATCCGTTTTCAGGCTGCCGTGCGAATGAACGGGGTTATTCGTTGCGCAAAATGCGGTAGGCGGCGGATGGGGCGAGGCGCAGCAGCCATTTGAGCAGGTGTATTTTGCCGATGCAGGTCTCGGCGCGACCGCTTTCAATGGCGCGGACGACTGCATCAGCGACCGCTTCGGGACTGAGCTTGCCGCTGCCGCGTCCGGCGGTCATGCGGGTGTCAACCAGGGGCGGCACGATTTCCTGTACGCGGATGTGTGGCGCGGCGGCTTCCGTTTGGTAGCGCAGGGCGCGGGTGAAGTTGTGCAGTCCTGCCTTGGCAGCGCAGTAAACAGGGGCGCTTTTTTTCGGCGCGAGGGCAAGACCGGTGGTGATGTTGACCACGGCGGCCTGCGGCTGGCTTGCCAGCACGGGCAGCAGCGCGGCGGTCAGGGCAACGGGGGCTTCAAGGTTGACCGCCAGCTCCTGTGCGAGGTTTTGCAGCAGGGCTGCGCGTTCGCCGCCGACAAAATCAAGCGTGTGCTGCACGGCGGCGTTGTTGATTAAAACGGCGGTATCGGGATGTTCGTCGCGCACCCATGCGGCCAGCGCGTCGCGTTCGGCAGGCAGGGATAAATCGCAGCGGCGGAAGGTAATGCCGTCTGGCAGCGGTTCCGGCAGGTGGCGGGCGCAGGTCAGCACGTGTGCGCCGCGACGGTGCAGGGCTTCTGCCAGGGCGGCACCGATGCCGCTGCTGCCGCCGGTAAGAAGGATTTTTTTGTCGGTCAGGTTCATGTGGTTCTCCGTTAAGCGTGGTGGAAGAGCCTGTTTTTCAGGCTGCCTTTGGTTTAGAGCCTTGCAGCTTGGGTCTTGTAGCGATACTCACAAAGTTCTGTACGGCGAAGCGGCGCAACGCTGTATGAAGCTTTCGGTGGATGGCTATAAATGCCCGACCTGCACGGCTGAAAAAATACTTCGGCCACAACTCACTCAATTTTTTCATTGGCCGCTATCTCACGAAAAAGTAAAAACAGCGGGAGCGCGAAAGAGATGCCGATTAACAAGCACAAAACAGACCACATCATCCATGCTTTTCCCGCCTTTAAGGATTCTGAAACCACGAAGGCAATAAAAACCAGCACGGACACTATCACGTCAAGCGCAAAAAAGGTGCTGATATGGCTATAAAACAATTCATTGAAGAACAAGCCCGCATCAACCCCATTTTCCAAAAGGAAAAAGCAAAACGGGGTCAAAGGAAGCAAAGCACCCAAAAAACTCAGCAGAGCGTATAGAGCGAATCAAGGAAAAGTTGTGGAAACAGATAATAGTGGCGGCCTGCACTGCCCAACGCGGTGTAGAGCGCAGCCGCATCTTGAGCCGTATATCCGCCCGAACGCATAATGTCATCTTCCCCATCGCCTTCTTCGCCTCGCCTTTCAGATGTTTTCGCGCGCGCCCATCTGGTGCTGGGCGGCCAGAAAAGCGGCAAATCCCGCTGGGCCGAAGAGGCGGCGGCCCGCTGGCTGGCGGCAGACCCCGCCCATGAAGCCGTGCTGCTGGCCACCGCCTGGCCGCACGGGCCGGAAATGCGCGAGCGCATCGCCCGCCACCAGCGCGAGCGCGCCGGGCGGGCGCCGGGCATGCGCACGCAAGAAGCCTGGCGCGATCTGCCCGCCGCCATTGCCGGCGCGGGCGGCGAGCGAACCCTGCGCGTGGTGGACTGCCTCACGCTCTGGCTCACGCAAATCATGCTGCCGCCGCCGGGCATGCCCGCCTTGCGGCAGCCGCCTGACGCCTTTCTGGCCGCGCCCGCCGCCCCGGCCTGGCAGGCGCAGGCTGCCTGGCTGCTGGACGCCGCGCGGGCCTGCCCCGGCCCGCTGGTGCTGGTGAGCAATGAAATCGGGCTGGGCGTCATCCCCCTGGGGCGCGAAACGCGCGCGTTTGCCGACGCCCTGGGCTGGCTCAACCAGCAGGCCGCCGCCTGCTGCGAGCGCGTGACCTTCATGGCCGCCGGGCTGCCCCTGCACCTCAAGGCATGAGCGCGCGGCGGCAAGCGAAGGCGCGCGAAGCTGGCAGGCATGAAAGAGCGCTGATTCAGCTCCTTGATCAATAGCGTGATGTCCTAGTGGAAACTGCGCAAACAGCCTTTTCATACCCCTTGAATTCGCTCCTTTTTTTGATGAAAGAAATGCCATGATTTCTGAACCTCGCTTGCCAGCCGCTGCGCCTTGCACTGGCGGCCCCAATCTGGCTTGGATGGCCCGTCTGGCCCGTCTGGCCCGTCTGGCCGCCGTGGCGCTGCTGCTGGCCGG